>QKAW01000017.1 GCA_003247135.1 Spirochaetales bacterium
TTAACTTTCCATTTACGATCTCAGGAATTACCGGATTTAATGGAGCTATGGTTACAGCCGGAGGAGTTGATCTGACTGAAATTGATCGAAAAACAATGGAGTCTAAAATTGTTCCAAATCTCTTTTTTGCAGGTGAAATTATGGATATTGACGGAAATACCGGAGGTTACAATCTTCAAGCAGCATTTTCAACAGCAAAACTGGCAACTGATGCAATAAACAGACTTTAGGATATTCAAAAAAGTGGTATAATGGCTTAATGGATAAAACTGAAAAAGTTAAAAACAGTATTGCAATTGTTTTTAGCACAGCATATTTTGTAGTATTTCTAGAAAGTCTGATAAATTTAGGTACAAATTTTTCCAGTCTAAATCAATTTATTCAAGGGAATCTTCGTGGGTTTCAATTCTTAATTATGCTAGTTCTCTTCCTGTTAACCTTATTTATATATGGGAAAAAAGGATTAAATATTCAACTGTTGCTTTTATACATTCAACTATTAATTAATTTCCTGACTATTCCGGGAATATCTGAAATATTTATGACTTATATAATATTTTATCTCTTCTATCTCTATATTAGTCCCGGTTTTCTTCCAAAAAAGATCATAATTCCTCTTTTAATAACAATGATGTATCTAAACTATGGTATAAAGTATGTTTTAGAGGATTTTAATCATGAAGATTTAACAAGAATTATACAAATTACACTCAATTTTACCGCTTTCTCATTTTTATCCTGGTTACTTTTTAATAAACAGATACGTCATTTCCAGCGAAACTTTAATCTTCATAAATCTACACTATCCCACTATGAAAAAATAAATCTTTTAATTAAAGAAGAAAAAAATGCTTTAAACAGGCTGGTTAAAGAGCAAACTGCTACATTAATAACAATTGAAGAGAGTGAAAAAAACCTGCTTGCTGAATCATTACATGATAATCTGGGACAAAAATTATCCTCCATAAAGCTTTTAATGGAACTAAATAGTAATAAGTCAGAGAGTTTAGATAATGTAAAAAATTCAATTACAAAGGATATTAATTGGTTAAGAACAACCATTAGTGAGCTGGCTTCAAGAGATGTAATAACCAATTTTAGTACAGCAATAAAAAACCTTGAAACAGACTTCATGAATCAAAACTGTGTAGAGATCATTTATAGTCTCAAAGATTTACAGGAAGCTCCGGATTATATTAAGTATTTATTCTTTAGAGTTATTAAAAACACACTTATCAGCTATAAAAATTTATCAGAGCAGATAAAAATATCTATGGGGTTAACTAATGAGTATTACTATCTAATGTTCTTTACGGACCCGTTACACTATGCATTAACAACTGTCAAATCTTTAAAAGAGAAAATTGATCATCTTGAAGGATTCATTATATTGGAAAACAGACTTACATTGGGGCCACAAATATGGATAAAAACCTAGAAGAAGATTTAAGAGAAAAAAGTGTGATAAGAAAAATATCAATAATTATTCCTCTACTTTTTATCTTGTCTCCCATAAATAATTGTATTGAAAATTACCACCATAGTAGATTTTTACTGGAACTTACCCCAAGAAACATAGTTTTACTTATTTTATCCCTATCATCCTATTTATCACTATTTTTTAGTAATGGAGTGATAAAATTTGTACAATATACCGTACTTATTGTTTCAATAATACTAAACTATGTAACTTTTCCCACATATACAGAGTTAGTATCTACATATATAGTTTTTTACTTTGTTTTAAACTATTACGGTTTTTTTAGAAAAAATTTCCTAAAGAGATTCTCTTTTATACTATTTGTTCTCTACGGAAACTTCACCTTCCATTTCTTAATATATCCTGAAAACAGAGCAGATATAGCTCAGGATGTTTTATATTTTTCAATTGCATTAATACTTTTATGGATCTTTGGAACAAAAATTCTTCAAAACAAATTAACTCAATTCAGAAAAATCATCTCAATTGAAGAATCCAGTATATCATCAAAGGAGAAAGAGGCCCAATATCTCCTTGAAGAGAAAAGATTACTTCAGCAATTAACAAATTATAAATCAACGGAACTTATTATTGCAGTAAAAAAAGAGAAAAATTTATTGGCTGAAGAGTTAAAATCCAATATTTCTGACAATTTAAAGAGTTATTTAGAAATTCTTAAAGATTGTCAGTTAAGCAAAGAGCTTGAAATGGCAAGTAAGTTAATAGTCGAATCGTGTAAGAATATAGATGAAGCAATATTTAATATAAATTCAATGGAACTAACCAACAAGAGTTTAAAAAAGAGTATACTGCTGCTTTTTCAGGAATCAGCTCTTCTCACCGGCATAAAATACAGAATAAACTGGAAAATTGATAAGAATATAATTTCTGACTTTAATACCCATATAATTTTTAGAATTATTAAAGAACTTCTACACAATATCATCAAACACGCTCAGGCATCTAAGGTTGTACTCGGAATCTATTATCGTAATAGTATTAAAATAGAACTAAGTGATAATGGTATTGGATTTAATAGGTCGTCTATCAATGAAGGGACAAAATTTGGACTTCCGGCTATTGAAGATAGAATTATAAGTATTGGTGGAAATATAAAATTTGAAAATAATAGGGGGACAAAAATTTCAATTAATATCCCCCTTTAGGTTATTTTAAAATGCTCTTACAGCTCTAACATAGTTTGATATACTAGTGTTGTAATTCCATTGAACTCCAGTTTTAAACATTAGTGTTGCAGCTGTACTACCACCACGAGTTGATGAATAATATTGTGCATTCAAAAAGCCCCCCAGACCTTTTGTGTGTAGTTCAGAATACATCAATGTTAATTCATTAATGGATGGAAGAAACCAGTCATCGTAATTAACACCATTCTTAGTAACAACATAATCAGCACAGGCATCTGCAGCCTTATTTAATGCAGGATCTTCAGCAATAATATCCAATGTATTCTGAATTCCTGTACCTACATCTATTCCCTGAGCATTTACAACCAGAGTAGGATCCCATGATCCCCAACTTCTTTTTCCTATATCAGCAGCTGCGGCCTCAAGGTATCTGAACCCTATAATATTATCAACTCCGTCTGCTTCATCATCATATATAATATAACCACCTGAAGGACCAATGTCACCAACTTTATATGCTTCAATATCAACCAGTTCTGAAACACTTCCGGAACTTATAGATAAACTATCTCGCCCAATTACACTTACATAGCAATAACCCAAATCTCCAGATGGATCTACATCGATACTGGTTCCTGTTCCGTAGGATAATCCATTAATAAACCACTCATACTCAGGAGTTGTTGCCGGTGTATTATTTACAACACTTAGAGTAGTTGTTTTATATATTATTCCGTCAGCAGGTATTCCTAAAATAGCCAGATCCAGACTCTTTCTTAACTTTGTACTTATTGTAATTGAAAGTTCACCTACAAATTTATTTATACTGTCAAATAGCATATCTCCACTTGTTATCTGGTCTTTATATATTAAAACCTCTTCAGTTCTTGACATAACTAGAGCTTCACCATCTTTTACCAGGATTGTTACTTTATAGTTTCCAACCGGATAATCTCCAGAAAAGGAAGCACTTATTAAATCATCTCCAATTGTAAAGACAACCCCAGACTCAACTCCTGAACTATCTGTTAATATAGCAGATATAGATGGAAGTTTTATCTCTCCATCAACCCAGGAAACAGCTAGGTTTAGAGTTCCATTACCAGAAAGTTCAGTAACATCTATTGTTAACTGAGTAGTTTCACCATTTGTAACTGTAACAGTATTGCTCCCTGAACCTAAAATTATTCCATCTGTGTTTAATGCTTCAACAGTAAAACTCCACTCTCCAGGATAAATATTCTCAATAAGAGCTGTTTGTTCAGTTAAATCAAGTTCAATAGGAGAAATCCCCTCTGGACCAGAGCCTTTGACTGTAAATTTTGTAACTTCCCTGGATATAGAAGGAGTTAAAGACCTCTGACTATTTTCTATGTTTAACATTAGACTTCCGAAAGAACTTTCTGAAGTAATTGAATTCCCGCATCCTGATAAAAGTCCTGCAAATACTGCAGCTATTATCAACTTACTTATTAATTTTTTTTTCATATACTCTCCTTTATATTATTAAACGTATAAGATCCAAATGTTGTCTGATCTTTAATAATTAAAACTTTCTCTGTCAGTCCGATTAAAAGATTCTCATCACTCTTTAATTGGATAACCATTGTATAAAAACCATCAGCAACAATATTACCAATGGACTCTATTCCCAAACCATCAACCTTGTAAGTAACAGGAAGATAAACGCCCTGATTATCCTTATCCCACAAAGTAACTGTCACATTTGGATTTGTAATGTCATCTTTAATCCAGCCTAAATCAATATTCAAAATACCACTTCCGGATAAAGGTTCTACATCTATATCAAGAGTTCCCCTTTTATCTTTTTCTATCAAAATACTACCGGAACCTGACCCTACAATCTGATTATTTTCATTAACTGCTTCCACTATAAATACCCACTCACAAGCATAGAGATTATCAATTATCAGAGAACTATCTGATGAGACAATTTCCACAGGTGTTAATCCTTCCAAACCTGTTCCATAAATTTTATAATTTACAATATCCATTTTTAAATCCGGAATTAGTGTACGTTCCAATTCGGAATATTGGATAGTCAATGAACCGCTATTTGAGTTGTCCATCAGTTTTCCAATGGAACAGCTTGTAAACAAGATAGAAAAAATAACAAACAGCAGTTTATAAAGCACTTTTTCGCAACACACATTTACCTCCATTTTTTTGTATACAAAGTAACACTGGAAATAATTTCTTTGCATCAGGAAAATCCTGAGTTTGTATTTATTTAGTTTTTTTAGCTTTAACAAATCAGGTTTTAGAATTAACATTACATACTATCAGGGGTAAAAAAATGAAACTAATGCTGGCAGATGACCATTATATTTTCAGACAGGGGTTAATATCCTTACTTTCAAGTAATAAGGAGTTCCAGATTATTGGGGAGGCTTCTAATGGAAAAGAGATTATTGACATGATTAAAACTGCTGCTCCTGATATAATAATTCTGGATATTTCCATGCCGGAAATGAATGGCATTGTAACATGTAATGAAATTAAGCGTATAAATCCTGCAATAAAGATTTGTGCCTTATCGATGCACAAAAGTATGAGTTATGTAAACGAGATGGTAAATGCCGGTGCAGAAGGATATATACTAAAGGATTGTGCATTCCAGGAACTGGAGGAAGGACTACTAAAAATATACGAAGGTAAAAATTTCTTTAGTAAAGATCTTAACTATTCTCATGAAAATAGAGAATCTGAGGTAAATCAGACCCTGTCCCCAAGAGAATTGGAAGTTTTACAACTATTATCCGAGGGAAATAATAATAAAACTGTGGCAGAGAAACTGTATATTAGTGTTAAGACAGTTGAAACCCATAGAAGTAATATAATGACAAAATTAAATTTATCAAATTTACAAGATCTTACCAGATATGCAATACAACAGGGCTTTACAACATTGTAAAAGAGTAAATTTTAAATAGGAAAAGAGTTGAGAACTACTGATAAAAGAGTAAATTATACCAAAACCCGGATAGGATACCTGTTAACAGCCGGCGGATTTATAATATCTATAACAAATCTATTTAGATCATATATCTTGCATACCCAATCCTCTACACCAGTTTCCAGTGTATTAATAGGTTTAGTTTTAACAATTATATCACTAATATCCATTTTCTACAAAAAAGGAACATATCTCCAGGCATTTGTATTATTGGTTGTAGCTTCCTATGCAATTGTAAATAGTCCAGGAGACTTTTTTGCAGTTGGATTTTATCTTCTTTTTGGTCTGTTATCCCTTCAGTATGGATTCCTGCAAAGATTCTTTTATGTAAAAGTTGCTTTACTGGTTATATATTTCTCTCTGTTACAGCTTTATTCAGGTATTCATTCCGGGGATGGAAACAACGCTTTTTTTACAATGATTATTTCCATGGTATACATTCTTGTTTTTCTTGCAATTGTTGGTATCCTTTTTAAGGACTCTATTCATATTTATACAAGAGCATATCTAACAAATGTAAAAAACTCTGAACAAAATAATAAGGGAAGGCTGATAAAAAAATATAAAGAGAAGCAGATAGAGTATAACAAAGAGTACAAATTAATTTTAGACGAGATAAAAACAAGACAGATACAGGAGAGTCAGTTAGTCAGAAAGGAGGTTAGGAATGCTATTTATGACAGGATAGTGCAGAATCTGTGTGCTGGCATGATGTCAATTGAAAAAAGTTCCTGCCAGGAAGAGCCTAACATTGTTTTTGTAAAAAATACCCTTAAAGATAGCATTGATATTATTAGAGAGATCTCCTTTGATCTGATACCCGATGAAATAGAGAATATTAGTCTTATGGCAGGGATTGATGAGCTAATTACATCCCTAAAATACAGATATGGGGTTAACATTTTATGGTCTGGAAACAGAGTTCCAGATCTCTCAACTAAGTCAAAAAATTATCTATATTATTTTTTAATCAAATATATATTAACTACAATAATGTCAAATATTACTTCAGATCTTAACATTATTTATAATGAGAGTGAGTCATTTTTATCAATCTACATTCAAAAACAAGAGAAGGATTGGGATCAGAAAATCAGTATTATTAATGATGAGCTTAAATTTTTGGAAGATCTCTACAGCCTAAATTATAGTGATACAACACTTATCATAAAAATTGAAAATTTATCCAGAATCTGCTCATTACTGTGATATAACATCTGATGCATCTTATTAAGTTATAAAATCAATTCTCTTGGATATTATTACTTAACATATACTCTTTTATCTCCCTATCCTCTTTAAGAATATGATTTATAATCCATTGCCGAAGTATGTAAAGAATTCTCTCTTCTGTAATATCAACTCCATCTGTTATTTTTCTGAGACAATCATATATCATAGTATCCATATCCCGATGCAAACGTCTGTGATCAGCTAACTTCTTATATCCTATTCTATACATAAAATCCTCTTCATACTTAAAATGATAGGTTGCATAGTCATACATTCCCTTAATAGTCTCTTTAACTTTATCACTTTTTATTGGGGAATTCTCGTTAAAAAAAGCATCGTTAAATTCGTTGTACAAATCTATCCACTTTTCGTGCTGATTATCTATACTCTCTATACCGAGTTTATATATCTCTGAATAATCTATAAACAAACTGTTACCCTCGCTTTAATTTTAGTTTACAGCTAAATCATAGTCAAATATTAAAAAGATTGACTTATTTACACTATTTGGCTATATTACCAAATATGCAAATAGAAAAACTGGACACTTCATTACTAAAAAAGTATGAGAGCAGAGTTGCAATTTTAAAGGCAATGGCTCACCCCACAAGGCTATACATACTGGATATACTAAAAGAGGGGACTATGTGTGTTTGTGAAATCGACAGATTAATCGATTCTGATACTTCAACTATTTCCAAACACTTAGCTGTTCTTTTTAATGCTGGTCTGGTTAGCAGAGAAAAAAAAGGTCTTAATGTATTTTATACCCTTGAGACACCATGTTTATTACTGCCATTTAAATGTTTGGAGAAGGAAAACAATGTTTAAGATTTTTACTTATCTTGCAGATTTTATCTGCTATACACTGCTAAAATTAAATCCGGAAAATAAATTTACCGATGCACTACATTTTTTTATTGAAGATACAAGTAAAATATTTGTACTTCTAATTGTTATGATATATTTAATAGCCCTAATAAGAGCATCAATGAATCTTGAGCTGGTTAGGCATAAACTTCAGGGAAAATCCAGATGGTTCGGTTATACAGCAGGCTCTTTATTTGGTGCAATAACCCCTTTTTGCTCCTGCTCAAGCATACCGATGTTCCTTGGTTTTACTGCTGCAGGAATACCAACAGGAGTTACCCTCTCTTTTTTAATTACATCTCCACTTTTAAATGAAGTCGCAATAGTTTTACTGGGTTCACTACTGGGAGTAAGATTTACATTAACATATCTTATAGCCGGATTAAGTGTAGGGATTATTGGGGGTATTTTCTTCGATTTTATTAATGCTGATCAGATGCTACAGCCAATGGCTGAAAAAATATCAAAAGGTGAAAATAGCACAATAAATTTAAATAGTGATAAGAAAAAGATACAATTAAAAGATAGACATGAATTTGCAAAAAGTGAAGCTCTGGAAATTTTTACCAGAGTATTTAAATGGGTGCTAATTGGTGTAGGGATAGGGGCCGGACTCCATGGCTTTGTGCCTGAAAGCTGGATTATTGAGCATTTGGGAGGTAAAACTTGGTGGAATGTACCTGCTGCTGCACTTTTAGGAATTCCCTTATATAGCAATGCTTCAGGGATGATACCAATAATAGAAACTCTTTTAGGCAAAGGACTTCCTGTAGGAACCGCACTAACCTTTATGCTTTCAACAGTAGGTGCCAGCTTCCCGGAATTTCTAATGCTAAAACAAGTCCTTAAACCACGGTTATTAACCTACCTGTTCCTATACTTTTTAATAGCATTTACATTTATTGGGTTATTAATAAATTTACTATTTTAGCAAAAGGAGATTATATGTTAAAAGTTCAAATATTAGGTAGTGGTTGTAAGAAATGTTACACTCTCACCGAAGAGACAAAGAAAGCTGCCAAAAATCTTGGAATAGAGATTGATCTGGAAAAAGTATCTGATTTTGATAAAATTTCAGAATTTGGTGTTATGTCCACACCAGCCTTAGTGGTAAACGGTGAGGTGAAATTTTCCGGAGAAGTAAAAAAAGCAAAAAAGATAGAAGAGTTTTTAAAATAATCTAGTAATGGTGACCAACAACTGCTTTGAATTCCCACAGATCAGAACCGTCAGAAACACTTTTTTCTATAATGTTATCCCCTCTAAATGCCGCTTCCAGATCTATACCAAGAGACAATCTTAAATATACGGATCTGGAGGCATTTAAATATCCAAAACCCTCAAACCCGGAACCAAACCAGGCCTTTGAATTCACAATAGCGACATCAAAGAAAGGTGAAAACTGAGCATTAACCCACTTATTAAAAAAACCGAGAGGAAAAGTTATTGGCAGTTCAGTGTTAACTACAATGGCTGAATCCCCGGAAAGTCTATCATTTTTAATACCTCTAATATCAGCACCTATTAACCCATTCTCTCCAGCACTATTTATATTATAGAACCCGATTACACGAATAGAAAAACCACCCCATCCTAGATATTTATGATACTGAATATTAAAATTCTGTGAGTTAACCCAAAGTTCTCTGGTAAAATTATACTGAATATCCTGATATATAGTTGCATAAAAACCATTACGAATGTTTCCTATCCAGTCTATTTTACCATAAGTTAAACTGTGTTTAATTCCCAGTTTATATCCCTTCCGACCTTTACTAAGATCTCCTGAAAATTTATATGGATAGCTTGTTATTATTGCCGGAGAGTAATTAAATTCCCAAATCCTTATATTGGATCCCACGCTTCCACCTGTTATCAGGTAGTATCCATCAATATCATCAGCACCAGACGGATTTAAGAAGTAATCCTGATTAAAGGAAACCAGAAAATCCAAACCGCCAAAGGGTATAGCCAGGGAAAGTCCCATGGATGTTTTATCTTTAACAGGTGATTCAGGAGAAAGAATCAGATCATTATCGAAACTATACATCCACTGAAAGTCCCAAAGATAGAATGGAATCTTGAATCCTCCACCAAGTGTGTACTCAGTACCTCCGTCTAGCAGATTAAGATAGTCAAAACTGAGATCAAGAGTCTCCATACCTCCTAAAAAATTGTAATTCTTTCCTCTAAGCCCAAGACTTAGACCTGTATTAGAATCAAATTGTGGATATGGAAGAAGAATATAATTCCAGGAATCTTTTATCTCAATCAATAAACTAATAAATGCTTTTTGATCAACAACCTCAATAATGTTATATGATATTTCAGCCTCTGTTATAGTTCTTCGATTTAATAACTGCTGAGTTTTTTCATTTATATAAATTTCCAGATCATTAACAGAGAAGAATTCATGGCCCAAGTCAATATTTAAATAGTGTCTTACAACACTCTCCCTTGTGCTTCCACTTATCCTGTAATTAATATCTTCAATAATTATAGAATTGAATTCTTCAGAAAAAGCATAAATATTAATTAAAAATATAAATGCAATTACAATTTTTACTTTACTCAATTATCTGATTTTCCCATTTTTATTCAAATTTAATTACAAGAATATTAAGAAATTATATAATATGAGTCAATCATATTTAGGACAGTGTAATGTTTCATCCCATAAAAGTTGAAAAAGATTTATACGAAACGGTCTTATTCCCTAAAAAAAGGAAAGCCGTGATAAAATAATTTACCACGGCCAAAAAAATAAAGAGATTAAATAAAAAAATTATGAGATAGCATGTATCTGCTTTAAAAATTCAATAGTTCTTTCGTTTTCAGGAGATGTAAAAAATTTCTCAGGTACCTGTCTTTCTACTATCTTACCCTGATCCATAAAAATTACATGATCTGCAACTCTACGGGCAAATCCCATTTCATGGGTTACAACAATCATGGTCATACCCTCTTCAGCAAGGGAAACCATAACATCCAGTACTTCATTAACCATCTCAGGATCAAGTGCAGATGTTGGCTCATCGAACAACATTATTTTGGGTTGCATACATAAACTACGAGCTATAGCAGCTCTCTGTTGCTGACCACCAGAAAGTTGAGAGGGAAATTTATGAGCATGTTCAGCAATATTTACTCTTTTTAAATATTTCCAGGCAATTTTCTCCGCATCTTTTTTTGACATCTTTCTAACCCAAATTGGTGCCAGGGTCAGGTTATCCAAAATAGATAAGTGGGGGAAAAGATTAAAGCTCTGGAAACACATACCCACTTCCTGCCTAATTGCTGCTATATCTTTTAGATCTTCAGTTAACTCATGGCCCATTACATTTATACTTCCCCCCTGATGTTTCTCCAGGTGGTTAATACATCTGATAAGTGTAGACTTTCCGGAACCTGAAGGACCACAGACAACAATTCTTTCTCCAGACTCAACAGTTAAATCTACATCTTTAAGAACATGGAAATCTCCGTACCATTTATTTAGACTTTTTATAGTTATTATTGATTTATCAGCTTCTTTACTTGCTGTCATTTTATCCCCCCTGTTTCAGGTAATCTATTAAGTTTGTCTTCTGCCTTATCAGTAAGTTTTGATGTAAAAAAGCAGATAAACCAGTATATTAAACCGGAAAAAATTAAACCTTCCGGAGCCATTCCCAGCCAATTACTATCACTTGCCAATGGGTTAACCACACCAAGTAAGTCAAACATTCCTATAATTAAAACAAGGGTAGTATCTTTTATAAAAGAGATTGAAATACCTCCCAAATTGGAAATAGTTATCTTTAATACCTGTGGCAAAATAATTAAATATGTTTGTAAACTATATTTAAAACCAAGGGATTCTGCTGCTTCATACTGCCCTTTTGGTATAGCCTGCAAACCACCCCGAATAACTTCCGCCAGATAAGCAGACTGAAAAAAAGTCATTCCTATAACAACCCTTACAATTTTATCAATTGCCATTCCTGCTGGTAAAAAGAATGGAATAACAACAGAAGACATAAACAGAATCGTTATTAAAGGTATTCCTCTAAAGAACTCTATGTAAGCAATTGACAACCCCTTAATAACCGGAGTCTCACTTCGTCTACCTAGGGCTAGGAGAATTCCTATAGGAAATGAGTAAAGTAAACCTAATAAAGAGAGAACTAAAGTTAGAGTTAGCCCTCCCCAGTCATTAGTGGAGACTTTCTCAAGTATTCCAAAACCTGAAAGGAAGAAACCTATAATAATAGGCCATAAAATCATATGACCGAAAAATACAAATATTTTATGCTTTATTTGTTTTATAAAATACGGTATAAAGGATAACCCTATTAGTATAAATGCGGTTACAATTCTCCACACCTGCTCCTTAGGAAAGAATCCAAAAATGAAAAATCGTATTTTTTTTACTATAAATGCCCAGGTAGCACCATTTTTATTAGCTACTTCCCTACTCTCTCCGGTCCATACAGCATTTATTATAGCCCAATTAACCAGCCAAACACCAATTTTTATAATTATAAAAAGTGTGAGCAGACTAAGAACAGCATTAATAGGAGAATTAAAATAATCCTTCCTGATATCTTTTACTATTTGTTTTAATTTATCATTCAAAGGGGATTTCCTCCTTACTTATCATTTCACCTTTTTTATTAATTATTGAACTGTTATACCAGTTCATTATTAATGATGTAAAAAGGCTTATTGCTAAATATGTTATCATCACAAGGGACATTACTTCTAAAGCTCTTCCTGTTTGATTCAAAGTTGTTCCTGCAAAAACAGCAGTAAGATCCGGATAAGCAACAGCCATTCCCAAAGAAGTATTCTTTATAATATTAAGATACTGATTTGTTACAGGTGGTATCATAGTTCTCATAGCTTGTGGCACAATAATTAATCTTAAACGATACCATACAGAAAATCCTAAACTCTGGGCAGCTTCCAATTGACCTTTTGGAACCGAGGCTATTGAACTTCTTACAATCTCGGATATATATGTCGATGTATAAGTACTTAAGGCAACAACAACAGAGAAAAGCTCTGGTCTTATAGTCATACCTGCAGAAAACTTAAACTTTGACAATACCGGAATAACAATATCGTAGGGTCCTGTAATCAATGCAACTGCAATTGGTAACAGGATAGCTACCAGATTAAATGGCCATAAAGATTTATGTACACCCCGTAAAACCTGATCTTTCTTTACCTTGGAGATAAAAAAAAGGGCAATAATACAGATAAACACCAAAATATTAAAAGTGGAGGCATTATCTCTTGGTACAAGAGCTGGTACTGTAATACCTCTTACATTGACATAAATCCAGTTATTAAAGTTAAAGGACTCTTTAAATGATGGTAAAACATTAAGAAATACAACCTGATACCAAAATAGTACATGTAATAAAGGTGGTATATTTCTTAATAACTCTACATAGCCCTTTGCCAGACTGCTTAAAAGTTTATTAGAGGACATTCTTAAGAGTCCTACTATAAACCCAAGTATAGTAGCCAGTAAAATACTTATTACAGAGGCTAAAATTGTATTTAGCAGACCTATAACAAATGTTCTTCCGAAAGTATCCGATTCATCGTAATCTATTAAAGTCTGACTAATGGAAAACCCGGCAGTATCATCCAGAAAGCCAAAACCAATACCAATATTTCTTTTGTTAATATTTTCTACGTAACTATTCCCAAAGAAAATAAATAATAACAATAGAGCAGCAATTATTCCTGTTTGTAGAGATATACTCTTAATGTTAATTTTCTTCATATAAGTAGAACTCCTGTTTAAAAATTTAAAATGAAATCACCCCCTATCCATGGGGTGATATGATAGGAGTTATCTTAATGGAATACCATATTGTAAACCACCATCTGTCCAAAGAGCATTATAACCTCTCTCTATTTTTAATGGTGAACCAGCTCCTAAAGTTCTATCAAAACTTTCTCCGTAGTTTCCTACCTGTTTAATAATATTGTATGCCCAATCAGCTTCTAAACCAAAACCTTCATACAATTTACCTTCTACACTTAACATTCTTTTTACGTTAGGATTTGTACTTGATGCCTTCATTTCATCAACATTTGCAGATGTAACACCATACTCTTCAGCATTTATCATTACCATTAATGCCCACTTCACAATATCAAACCACTGATCATCCCCTTGTCTAACAACAGGACCTAATGGCTCTTTGGATATTACTTCGGAAAGCATTACAAAGTTTTCCGGATTTTTAAACTTTGTTCTTAAAGCGTAAAGTTGTGACTGGTCACTAGTAACAGCATCCGCTCTTCCAGCTTCTAAAGCCGCAGTTGCCTGATCATTGTTTTCAAATGTTATTAGTTCTAAAGTCCACCCATTTTTTCTGAAGTAGTCTGATAAGTTAAGCTCAGTTGTTGTACCTGCCTGAACAGCTATAGTTGCACCATCAAGATCCGCCAGACTCTTTAAACCTGAATCTTTAGCAACCATAAATCCCTGACCATCATAATAGTTAACACCTGCAAAGTTTAAACCTAAACCAGCATCTCTTGAAGCAGTCCATGTTGTAACACGGCTTAACATATCAATTTCACCTGATTGCAGTGCTGTAAATCTCTCTTTCGCACTTAATGGTCTACACTCAATAGCTTCTGCATCACCTAGTACTGCAGCAGCAACAGCTTTAGCAAGATCTACATCGAATCCTTGCCACTTTCCTTCGCTATCCGGTGCGGAATAACCTGGAACTCCGGCAGTTACACCAACAATAACCTTTCCCCTTTCTTTAACTATTTCCATAGTTGTTTTTACTGTTTCGGCAGCTGGAGCCATTGTAACACTGGATGTTTCTGCTTCTGCTTTTTTACTACATGAAACGAATGTTAGCATTGATATTAAAGTAATACCTGCTAATTTAAAAATAAAATTAATAGCTTTTTTTGTTTTCATATTCTTCTCCCAAATTTATTGCTACTAAAAACGTTGCATAATCCATGCCAAGTATAAAACGTAGTAAAAAAGTGCTTTTTTTATCTAATCAAGAGAAAACAAGATACAATATTGTATGTTGTAAAAACGTTTTATACATTAATGTAAGAAATTACTCTGTTGACTACAGGTAATAATGAACTTATGATTTAATAAAGAGGTAGAGATGATTCAATTAATCATGGCAATTGTAATAATTTTATTAATTATTCAGAATTACATCTTATATAAATATAAATTCAATCAAATGAACAGTGAAATCTCGGAACTTAAGTCTTCTTTAAATGAGAAGGAAGAGGAGATTGAAAAACTGGAAAAACTGGACCCATTAACAGAGGTCCTTAATAGAAACAGAATAAATTCAGAGATACAAATGGAATTTGCCAGGATTAAAAGGTCACACCACCCAATGGGTATTATCCTATTAGGAATTGATAACCTTAAACAGATAAATAGAGAATTTTCCCATAGTGTTGGAGATTACTTTCTTAAAGATTTTTCCCATTTAGTAAAGACCTCTATCCGTCAGACAGATATTATGGGACGTTGGTGGTCAGACCAGTTTGTAATACTCTATCCTCAAACCGATAGAGAAACCCTAATAAAAATTGCAGAGAAGCTTAAATTGACAATAAAGGAGAGCCGATTTAAGGTAATAGGAAATGTTACTGTATCAATGGGGTTAACAACCTCTATGGACAATGATGACGATGAAATAAAAATAATTGAACGAGCAACTGCTGCACTAAAAATAGCAAAAGAGAGTGGTAAAGACTCTATTTCAGTTTATTGATTACCGCAGCAGCTTTTTTAAGATTCTTTCTTGTACCACATATAAAAAGCCTGTCCCCACCCTTTATAACAGTATCCTTATTAGGTAAAATTAACTCTCCCAATGCACCATCATAAATACAAGTAATATTTAGTTCATTTGGAATTCCCTTTACCTCTTTAAACTTAATCACTGAAAGTTCAGAAATACTTGAGTCCATTGGAACGTTTAGTATACAAAGTTCCAATTCACCAAATCCTATTAGTTTTCTAAGTTCCGGACTCTCTATACTCACAATTAATTGGTCTATTAATAGCTCTGTAGCTCTAGCAATATGCTCTATACCGATACTTTTATAAACATCTTCATACTTAGGATCATTCATCTGAACCTGAATCTGTTTAATTTTTTTATATTTTGCTAGCAAAGCAAAGGAAATATTATCAGAATCATTATCAAGAACACCAATACAGACATCTGCCTTGTCTATTCCAGCCTCTTCTAGAACATTTAAATCAGTTGCTGAACCTGTTACTGTTACTGCTCCTGTAGCACTGTAAAGATCCCTGCAGACATCAGGTCTATGATCTATTATTACAACATCATGCTTGGCGGAATGTAAAGTCTTTGCCAATCCTTTACCAACCAAACCACCTCCAGCTATAATTATGTACACTATAAACTCCTTAAAAAACTATTTCCAAGACTTTCTACTAAATATTAAAATAATTGGTAAAATTTCCAGTCTTCCAGCTAACATTCCAAAAATGTAGGTAATTTTCACAATGCTTGGAAGATTTGACATTGTGTCTACACTAAAAAAACATGGCCCTATATTCCCCATCGCAGAAAACATTCCGGAAAAGGACTCCCAGGGACCAAGATCAGTAAAAAAAGCTGTAATAAAACCACCTAGAACCAAAAAGAGTAACCAACCGGTAAAAAGTCCTGCAACTCTTTGTAATTCATTTATAGAAACCAGATCTCCCTGATATCTTACATAAGAGATAGCATTTGAGGGTAATCTTAGTTTTTTTACCTGTCTAAAGAAAAGTTTAACTAATATAATAACTCTTTGAACTTTAATTCCCCCAGCTGTAGAACCGATACACCCACCAACAACCATTAAAACCAGAAATAGCTGCTTAGCAAAAGCTGGAAAATAGAGGGTATTAATATCCTCTGTGCCAAAACCTGTAGTTGTTAGAATGGAGACAACAGTAAAAACAGTTTTTCTGAAACTCTCCTCACCTTTAAATCCTGTTCCGTTATTGATTAAAAATATATTTAATACTATTAATCCAGTAACAAATAACACAATAAAAAAATATACCTGAAGTTCACGGTTTCCAAAGAAATCCTTAAATTGCCCTTTCACAAATTTATAATGGAGAACAAAATTCATTCCACCTAGAAACATAAAATATGTAAGAACATACTCAATTTCCCGATAATTCTTGTATCCAGATAAGGCATAATAATTGATACTGGAATCATAAGGAGAGAATCCACCAGTAGATAGAGCAGTCATGGTATGATTTACTGCATCAAAACCTGACATACCAAGTCTGGTTAAGATAAAAATCTGAATCAGAGATAGGGATGTATATACACTCCATAGAATAATAGCTGTTTTATTTACATTTGGAGTTAATCTTGCAGAATCTATCTTGTGAGACTCTGCAGAAAGCAGATGGGAAAAACCGCTATTGGATGTTATGGAAATGGCTAGAAAAAAAGTAATAATACCTAAACCACCAAGCCACTGTGTAAAACTTCTCCACAAAATTATTGTTTTATCAAGACTCTCAATATTTGTATATATTGTTATACCAGTTGTTGTAAAGCCACTTACTGTTTCAAAATAACTATCTAAAAATGACTTTCCTGTTACAAAATAGAATGGTAGAGCAGCAAAGATACAAAGAACAATCCAGGATAGACCACAAATTAGCATACTCTCTTTAAAATCGACTCGATAGTGTTTAAAAAAAAATTTTAAGACTATTCCTGTAACCAGTGTAATTATTGAAGAGATTAAAAATGAGTTAATAACTGAATACTCTTTAACACCCAAAGCAAAAAAAACCGGAAGTATCAGCAAGGTACCCATAACAATAGTTAATGAGCCTAGCATATTCAGAATTGTGCTTAAGCTTTCATTCTTCTGCATTGATATGCATTATACTCTACCTGTATAATTAATATCAAGTTAATAGAACTCTTGAGTTATTCAGAGAATAGGGATACTATTTTTTAATGAAAAATCCCTTGACTATAAAAATTAGAGACCAGGAATTTCCTCTTTTACTAAAAAAAAGTCGAAGAAAGAGCATATCTGTAGTTATAAATCCAAATGGAGAACTGGAAGTAAAATATCCGCTATTTATATCAAACTGTGAAGTTCTAAAGCTTTTATCTAATAATAGTCAGTGGTTAAACAGCATAAAAACATTTTCATTTATAAATGGCAGTGAAATATATTTGACAGGAGAGTGTTACTTTATAAAGTTAACAAAGGATATTAAACATATCGAGACTAGAGATAAATACTTGCTTATCCCTGAGAATAGGGATATTAAGAGTTCACTAAAACAGTGGTACAGAAGAATTGCCAGAGAGTTTCTAACCAGTTTAACAGCTGAATATTGTTCTTTGCTAGAAATATCTTATAATAAAATATACATAAAAGCACAAAAATCACTTTGGGGTAGCTGTAGCAGTAAGAAGAATATTAACTACAACTGGAAAATAATATTGGTTCCGGAAAACTTAATCAGATATCTGGTAATCCATGAAGTATGCCACCTTATAGAAATGAACCATAGCACAAGATTCTGGCATCTCGTCTGCTCCCTTGATAAAAATTATAAAATTCACCAAAAAGAGCTTCAGAAATATAGCTACTACCTGACGTCCTATTTAGAGTAGTGTGATATCAGTTGGATTCCTTAAAACCTGTAGTAATAAAACAGGATTATCAGTAATAATTCCATCAACTCCCATTTTTATTAACCCTCTCATTTCTGACTCTTCATTTATTGTCCAAACATGAATTCTTATACCCATATCATGAAGTGTATCTATAAAATCCTGATCAACAATCTTCAGAAAACCGGATTTCATAGGAACTTGCATTACAGGGTATTTTTTTAAATATGGAGCAAATTTCTTTAAAAGTTTCATTTTATATAAAAGAACCCTTAATAAAACCTCATTTCTACTATAGGAAGTTGCAACTGCTCCTTTTGATAGTTTTCTCATTTTACGAACATTGGAAGTGTGGAATGAGGCTATTACTACTCGGTCAATAGCATTGTATTTTACTAATGAAGCATAAACTTTCTTTACCAGATCTCCTCTTTTAAATTTCAGATCTATATTAAATTTTGCCTTAGGAAAGTTTAGTAACATCTCCTCAAATGTCATTACACATAGTCCCTGATTTGCAAAGGGCTTGTTTCCGTCTTTATCAACATAGAGAGCACCTATATCAAGTTTACTAATATAGTCCCATGGCAGAGTATCAATTATAGTATCTCTTCCATCAAGTCTTTTAGTTGTATCATCATGCCACATAAATAGAATACCTTCGGTACTCATGTGCAAATCTGTCTCTATTACATGTACACCAATATCATAACAATACTTGAACCCGGGTTTTGAATTCTCAGGATAATAAGTACTATCCCCCCGATGTCCAATGCACATTGTTTTATTTTCAAAAAACTTGTAATCCTTACACATATTCACTTATCTCCCTGTGGCTATCTGGTATTTTTAAAATATCTCTTGGTTTACTTCCATTTTGAGGTCCAATAATCCCTCTCTCTTCCATCTCTTCTACAAGTCTGGCAGCTCTATTATATCCTATTTTTAATCTTCTTTGCAAAAAAGATGCAGATGCTTTTTTTGCTGCTATAACTATTTCCAAAGCCCTATTAAACAGTGGGTCATCTCCATAAAAAGTACTGTCATCATCTGTAATCCCGTCTTCATCATCATCGATAAAAATTTCATCATCAATATATTCCGGCTCCCCTAACTGTTTAACATAATCAACAACGCTTTCTACCTCTTCGTCGGATAAAAATGACCCCTGGATTCTTACAGGAAATGGATCCCAGGATGATGTAAAGAGCATATCTCCTCTTCCCAACAACTTTTCAGCTCCCATTCCATCCAGAATAATTCTGGAATCTGTCTTACTCGAAACCATAAAAGCTATACGAGAAGGGAAATTTGCTTTTATCAGCCCTGTAATTACATCTATAGACGGTCTTTGAGTTGCTAAAACAAGGTGAATACCCACAGCTCTACTCATCGCTGCCAGTCTTGCTAAAATTCCTTCAAGCTCCTTACCAGATGTTGCCATTAAATCCGCAAATTCATCAACTATTAAAACCAGATATGGTAATTTTGTAGTTGCTAACTTCTGCTGTTTAATTCTTTTATTAAAAGACCGAATATCACGAACACCAACTGAATCTAATAAAGCATATCTTCTTTCCATTTCATATAAACACCACTGTATAGCCTGAAATGCCCTTTTAGGATCAGTAATTACCGGTGTTAAAAGATGTGGAATTCCATTATACAGCTTTAACTCAACAATTTTTGGGTCGATCATGATTAATTTTACATCATTATGGGATCTTTTGCACAAAATTGAACAAATTAATGAATTTACACAAACAGACTTTCCAGCCCCGGTAGCTCCTGCAATAAGCAAATGAGGTGTTTTTGAAAGATCAATTATTTTGTTTTCACCATTAATGCTTTTTCCAAGTACAATAGGAACTGCAGAGTCATCATAGGCTTCATCCTCTGCTTCAATCAGTTCACTAAAAGTTACAATTGATCTCTTTTTATTGGGCACCTCAATACCAACAGCATGCTTTCCCGGAATAGGTGCAACAATTCGTACACTTGAAGCGGCTAATCCAAGGGCGATATTGTCAGACAGATTAACTATTTTGGAAAGTTTTACTCCTGGTGCAGGAAGTAACTCAAACATTGTAATTACAGGACCTTTTTTTATTCCCGTAACTTTCCCTTTTATATTAAACTCTTCCAAAGTCTGTTCAAGAATTGCTGCAGCTCTTTTTGTTGCATCATCTATTTCTTCATATGAGTGATCTTCTGAATTACTCAAAATTCCTGTAACAGGGACTTCATATTTGATCTTCTCACCTACTATTTCTATTTGATCTTCAATATCATCATAATCACTATCGTAATCATCGTCATCCAACACATCCGCGTAATCACTGTCTAAAGAATTACATTCAATTTTACTATTATATACACCATCGTTATTGTCGTATTCTTCCTCATCTGACTCATAAAAAGAGTCTTCATTCTCTTCATCCGCTAAAAAAGCAAGGCCGGGATCTACATCTACAACAACATTACTATGAAATGTTTCTTCTGAATCCTCTGAATACAGGGAATCATTTCCTACACTGAATGTATCATCTTCATCAAAACTATTAAGATATTCATACTCCTCTGGACTTAATTCAGTTTTTACTAATTCATCCAGGAGATTATTTGATTTATCATATTCGTCTATATCGATCTCTTCTGTGGTTTCAGGAAACTCCGGTTCATCAAATGGAATATTACTCCTGCTATTTTCCTGATCACTTTTTATATAGTACTCATTAATCTCTTTTTTAATCAGATCAATTTCTGCTGAGAGAGACTCATCTTCTGTCTCAACTTCAATCTCAACATCAATATCACTCTCTACTGTATGCTTTATTATTTCACCAGGAGCTTCAATTTTAAATGGATCAGATTCTATATCATTATTATCAAAAGAGTTATCTGACTCACTTTCAATAAATTCGTTTTCTATCTCAGAAAAATTAGATAGTTCATTATATACTTCCTCAAAATCTATACTGTTTTCAGAATCCTCCATTGAGGTTTCTTCAACAGATTTACTTGAATCAACTGTTTTACTTGAATCTTTTAACAGATAATTAATAACAATTTTGGAGGATAGTGTTATTATTGCTAATACTCCTAATAAGATAAAAACAGAACCCCACTCTCTATCTGGAGTATCAAAAGATTTGTGCAAAAATAGTATTACTGGATCCTTTTTATCTGAAAACAAGATTTTTAAAACAGTAGAAAAAGGGAAAAAAATAAGTATAGAAGCAACTGTCCATAAAAATAGCTGTTTATTTAAGGGTTTTTTAATTATGAGGTATGATGCCCAGAAAAAGAGTGCAGGTATATAAAGAGCTGAGACATAAAAAGCGTTATATAAAAATCTTGTGAATGAGTCGCCTTGAAACCCCAGAAAAACTATAAATAGAAGTATAAGTTGTAAAATTCCTGTAGCCATTAATATGTAGGCTACAGTTGTATCTTGTTTTTTTAACAATTCAAATCTCCTCGAATTATGTATCGGAAGAAAAAAAGAATTTTTAACCTAAAATTAATCCTAAAATTCCCATTGGAATTAAGTAAAAACTGAAAAAGTGAAATTTCCCGGAATTAAGTAGTTTTAAAAGTAATTTCAGGGCAAAAAACCCAACAATCATTGTGGTTACAAATGAAAATACCATTACAGGTAGTGAAACTACATCAAGTAGTCTTTCTGCATCTCCAATTTTTAAAACTACAGCACCAACTATTGCAGGGATTGCTATAATAAATGAGTATTCAGATGCAGCTTCTCTTGTTAAACCAGATAAAATTCCTGCTGTTATTGTAATCCCGGATCTTGATACACCGGGAAGCACACCAACTCCTTGAGCAAGACCAACTATTATTGAACTTTTTAATCCGGTATTATTAAAAGAGGTCTTACCATTCAAAAATTTCCCAGCATAGAGGAATAAACCTGTAAAAATAAATAGTGAATAAACAATCTTCGGGTTAGTAATCTCAAGCCCGTCAAAGAAAACCCCTAGGACTGCAGTTATTACAGTTGTAAGTAAAATAAGAAGAATAACATTAAATCTCGATTTTACTTCTGGGTTGCTTTTAACCTCTTTCAACTTAAATAAAACATCAATTAAAGACCAGATTCTCTTTCTGAATACTACAACTATTACAATTAAAGTTGCGAAATGAAGAAAAATATCATAAATAACCGGAGCATCCTGTAATTCCATAAAATTACGTACAACAAGCAGATGTCCTGAACTGGAAATTGGTAAAAATTCTGCTATTCCCTGAATAACACTTAGGATAAAACCTTGTATATAACTCATTTATTACCTCTCTTACTTTATATCTTTAAAAAAATCCCTAACAGTTTCATAGGGTGATATATTAAACTCATAATAACCATAATAGATTGCAGAACGTAATATTTTAGGTACATAATTTCTGGTCTCCTTAAATGGAGCAGCTTCCAGAAAGAGCTCATCTGGTAAATCTCCCCACAATCTCTGCCATTTCCAAAGATTCCCCGGGCCTGCATTGTATGCCATACAAGATATGGGATAAGTGTAAAAACGATCCATTAACCAGTCAATATAGGCTCCACCTAAAAGAATATTAGTATCCGGGTCATTTAAATCAGGATTCTTCATACCTATATCCTTTGCCTGTTCAATTGCAGTTTCAGGCATAAGTTGAGACAAGCCTACTGCTCCTGCAGAGGATACAACTTCCATATCGAAGCCACTTTCAGTCCTAATTAAACCGGAGAACAGGGTTACAGGAAATTTATAATCTGCTGCTACTTTTGCTATCTTATCTTTAAAAGGTAAAGGATAATATAATGGATAACTCTTTTCATTTAATGGAATATCCATCCTTGAAAGAAATCTTAAAACTTCAAGATGTTTTCCCTCACTATCCAATAGGCTTGCAACGTTTAAAGCTACATTAAAATTTAAATCTTCTACTTCTAAAGAGTACTCTAGAGCCTCATCTTCCAAACCATAGGAGAGAAAACCTTCAATCCAAAGATCATCACTGTTTTTTTCTTCTACTATATCAACAGCTGAAAGTTTCAGATTAGATTCACGTTTAAGAAGTGCATTGGTAAAAAAGGAGTAATAGGATTCACTATCTGCAGTTACTATTTCATCATAAAATGTCTCTATCAGATTCTCATTGTCATCACTAATCAGATAGTTATAATAATAAGCCCTTGAAAGGATCCACTTAATCCTAGAGACATCCTCAATGGATCCGTATTTAACAACAACTTCTTTAAGATCCTTAAGCTCTTCCCATTTTTTATTCTGAACCAGAGTTGTAATAACATAATCAATAACATCCAGGGTATAGTTCTCATCACTGAATTTATCGATATAGTATGATAATTTGCTTACTATTTTATCTAACCCGGTATGGGATAAACTTAATAAATATAACCATATTGCATCATCCCTTGTTTTTCCATGTTCAATTAAATCCAATTCATCTTCCAGTATGTTAACTACAGAAGTAAAATTCTCAATACTAAAATAAAGTGATGCAAAATACACTGTTGCATCATGTAGCCTTTCCACAGGAGCATTATCTATTGCACTTCTAAATGGTGAAAGATTAGCAGAGATTACTCTGGATTCTTTAATTATTCTCGAAATATTTCGTATAGAGTTATTAGTCGAGAAAATCCAAGGACTTTTGTATAAAAGCGGTCTTATAACTTCCTGGGCTTTTCTGTAGTTTCCAGCTCCTGCATAAGACAGAGCTTTAAAATAATTTCTTTCGTCAGAAGTAAAATCTTCACCAAATACTGGATAAACATCAATAAATGAGTATGCTCTGCTTAATAATGAAGTAATAGGTTGATTAAAAAATAAATTTCTATAATCTTCCTGCCAACCAGGAAGACCCAATCTGGCACTTGAAACACTCTTTAACATATCCAGCTCGTAGTTTTCATAATCTGTATAGAGTTTTCTATCTAGATTATTTATGTAGGATACAACCTGTTCATCCTTTTTCTGCCAGTATATAGCTTCAATTAATTTTTTTGTAACATCTGGGAAGACACCTTTATAATTATCAAAAAAGTCCAGGGCATGAGCTTCAGCTTTTACATAATCTTTCTCTTGTATAAGTTGTTCCAGTAGTTCATGAGCCGCTTTTGGTCCAAAATACTTATCTTTATTCTGAATTTCCTGATAAAGCAGTTTATTACTAAACAGAAGCATACCACTCTTTTTATAAACAAAAGACATATAGTATGAGGCTCCTCGACCAAGACGATTTATCTCTTTAATACTATTTTTAAGATAATCAACATCCGATAAAAACTGATACTCTTTTCTGGACATTTTCCCCATAAAATCATCTTTTTTTAGCGTAAAGACTCTATTTGAGGTACAAGAACACATTATAGTAACCAGAACTATAGAAAAAATTGACAATTTTCCGGTTTTTTCTAATAATTTATTTAACAACTTTGATCCTTTGTATCCCTATTTAATTAACTTTCTTGACATTTAAAGTTTACTAATACCATAATAACCTTATGACAACAAATTTTATAGTAGTAATTATAATACTATTAGTTCTAACAGCCTCTATAGGGATCATTTTTTATTTTAAAAATAGAACAATTAATCCTATTGAAACTAAAAAAGATCGAAAATCTCTTTTAAAAGAGGCAACTAGAAAGTTAGCTCACAATCCAAGAGATCCTGTAGCTCTAATGATATTAGCAGATATATATTATAATGAAAATAACTTTGAGAAAGCAATGCAAACATATAGAATTTTACTGGATCTTTGTGCAACTCATCCAAACATGGATCAGGGTTTAATAAATTTCAGATATGGTATGTGTGCATATAAGTTAAACTCGATTGAGACAGCATATAAATCTCTTCTATTCTCATGGAGTCTGGATAAAGATAACTATACTCTAAACTCTACCTTGGGTAAGATAGAGTATAAGCTGAAGAAGTATGATAAAGCAGCCGGATTATTAAAAAAATGTTTAGATATAAAACCCGGTGATATAGAGAACAGAAAATTTCTCGGTTTAAGTTTTTTTAAACTGAAGGACTATAAATTGGCTTATCCATATCTGGCAAAAAGTGTTGAAGCAGACTATAGCGACAAAGAGACTCTTTTTAACTTTGCCAAGTGTTGTAATAAGGTTAACCAAACTGAAAAAGCATTAAAAATATTTACCGGATTACGGCAAGATCCAACTTTTGGGCCTAATGCCTCTCTTTTTTGTGGTACAATAAACTCTGCTCAGCGAAATTATGATGATGCAATTGTGGATTTTGAAGTTGGGCTAAGAAACAAAAATATTACACCTGAAATTAAGATTGAGATAATGTATCGATTAGCCCTTGTTTTTGCTAAAACCGGACAGCATGAAGAGTCAATAAATTATCTTAAAAAAGTAAATACATTAACTCCAAACTATAAAGATGTGCCAATTCTTCTAAATAAATTCAGAGAATTATCCACAAATAAAAATCTAGGTGCTTATTTAAATTCCTCTACTCCAGAATTTGTAAATTTATGTAAAAATATTGTATCTGCCACCTTTTCCAAATCCTCTGTAAAAATTACAGATATTGTTCAGGGTAATTCTGAATATGTAGAAATTGTTGCTGAAGTTAAAAACAGAAAGTGGGAAGATATAATATTATTTAAATTTATGAGAACTGAGGGTGATGTTGGAGAGTTGATAGTAAGAGAGCTGTATGCAAGACTAAAAGATACCCGGGCAGGTAGAGGTTTCTGTTTTACTGTTGGAAACTACTCAGAAGGTGCCCAGAGTTTTGTTGAAGCTCGTTTAATCGACTTAATAAACAAGGATAAACTTTTAAAATATTTACAAAAGATCGATACTATCTGATTTATCTCTTTTTCTTAGTGGATGAAATAAATTAACTACCTTAGAATTAAGAAATTTCTTTCAGATAGGATGAAATAAATTAACTACTTTAAAATTAAAAAATTTCTTTCAGATAGGATGAAATAAATTAACTACTTTAGAATTAAGAAATTTCTTTCAGATAGGATGAAATAAATTAACTACCTTAGAATTAAGAAATTTCTTTCAGATAGGATGAAATAAATTAACTACCTTAGAATTAAGAAATTTCTTTCAGATAGGATGAAATAAATTAACTACTTTAGAATTAAGAAATTTCTTTCAGATAGGATGAAATAAATTAACTACTTTAGAATTAAGAAATTTCTTTCAGATAGGATGAAATAAATTAACTACTTTAGAATTAAGAAATTTCTTTCATCCCCCAGAAATGGAACCTTTACTGGCCGAATATTACTGAATGTGATTAAATCCTTAATGGTCTCAAGTTCCTCCGCAATCGTTTCACTTCGCCCTTTATAGGCAAAGATAACTCCATCATCATTTAGAAGAGATAATAAGCACCTGGTAATAGCTACCTCCATTGGAGTAAAAGCTCTAAAAGTAACCAGGTCAAACCTGTCTTTAACAGATTCTACATCAGATTCACGAACAGTAACATTTTTTAATCCAAGGGTTAAAATTGCATTTCTAAGAAAATTACACCTCTTCCCGGATCTTTCAATAAGGTGAAATTCCACATCCGGGGAAAAAATTGCCAAAGGAATTCCTGGAAATCCCCCTCCTGACCCAACATCGGCTATGGATTTGGGATTAAAAGATATTACTTCATTAACCCCGGAGAGAGAGTCTAGTATATGTTTAATTATAAAAGTATCGCCCTCTGCATTAACAAGGCCATATTTAGGATTAAAAAGCATAACCTCATCAATAAACTCCTGCAACAATTTTAATTGTATGTCACTATATTTTATAGATAATTCATCTAAACCCTGTGTAATTAAAGACACTACTTTTTACCACCTTTACCTAACATTAATAACAATACAGCTATATCTGAATTTCTTACACCGGAAATTCTGGAAGCCTGCCCCACACTGATAGGTCTTATCTTCATCAATTTCTCTTTAGATTCTGAGGATAAACCCTCTACTTTGGAAAAGTCGAACTCAGGTGGAATCTTTACTTTTTCCATCTTCATGAACTTTTCAACCTGCTGATTCTGTTTAACAATATAACCCTCATACTTAATATCAAGTTCAACATGACTCAATAATGGATCCGAGAATTCATTCAGTTCAGCCACAGACTCTTTAACATCCTTAATTGTAATAGTAGGGTCTTTTATAACATCATATAAAGATTTTCCCAAAGCATTCTCTTTTATTGCTTCTGATAAGTGAGATTTATTAATACGACTCTCACGTAAAAGATCTTTAATAGCATCAATTTTTTGAACCTTATCCTGGAATTTTTCAATATCCTGCAGAGTTCTAATTCCAGCTCTCTGGCCTTTTTCAAATAGTCTTATATCTGCAGCATCATGTCTTAAATTAAGCCTGTATTCAGCTCTTGATGTAAACATTCTGTAAGGTTCTTCAGTTCCAAGAGTAACAAGATCGTCAATTAGAACACCGGCGTAAGCTTCAGATCTGTTTAGAATCAGGGGTTCATCTCCCTTCATCTTTAAACCTGCATTTATTCCAGCCATTAATCCCTGAACACCTGCCTCTTCATAACCAGAAGTCCCATTAGTCTGACCTGCAAAATATAAACCACTAATTGCTTTAGTTTCCAATGTAGGGAAAAGTGATGTTGGATCGATATAATCATACTCAACAGCATATCCAGGCCTCATTATTTCAACCTCTTCCAAACCAGGAATTGTTCTTATAAAAGATTCCTGAACCCACTCCGGAAGTGAGGAGGAGATACCGTTCATATACATCTCATCAGTATTTATACCCTCTGGTTCTATAAAAACCTGATGTCTGTCCCTTTCCGGAAATCTCTTTACCTTATCCTCAATAGATGGGCAGTATCTTGGACCCTTTCCAATAATTTCTCCACTGTATAATGGTGAAAGATGCATATTGTCTCTAATTATTTTATGGGTATTCTCATTTGTATATGTGATAAAACATGGGACATATGGCCTATCTTTAATCTCATCATAACTAAAAGAAAATGGATACATTGTAGCATCACCACTCTGTTCTTCCATTCTGTCAAAATTAACTGATGATCTTTTAATTCTTGCAGGAGTTCCGGTTTTCATTCTTCCTATATTAAAGCCCCGTTCTCTAAGATGCTTTCCAAGACCTATTGCTGCAGGTTCACCAAGTCTACCACTTACAGCGGTATACTTTCCTATAAAAATCTTACCCTCCATAAATGTTCCGGCAGCTATAATTACAGATTTTGAACTTATTCTGTTTCCTCTTTCTGTGACTACACCAATACATACTTTATTTGAACTGTCAGTTATTAACTCTGTAACAGTATCCTGAAATATTGATAAATTACTTTGATTTTCAACACATTTTTTTGCTAAACTCTGATATAAAAAACGGTCAGCCTGGGCTCTTGGAGCCTGAACTGCTGGACCTCTACTCTGATTCAAAATTCTAAACTGAATCATTGATGCATCAATAAGTTTACCCATCTGGCCACCAAGAGCATCTATCTCTCTAACTATATTCCCTTTTGCTAAACCACCTACCGCCGGATTACAGGACAGCTTCCCTATCTGATCTAAACTCTGGGTTATTAATAGTGTTTTAAAACCCATTCTTGACAGTGCTAAAGAGGCCTCAATCCCTGCATGGCCGGCACCAACTACTATTGAATCAAAATCCATTTTTTATTTTCCTACACAAAACTGTGAAAACATATTTTCTAAAATATCAGCGGTTGTTATCTCCCCTGTTATTTCTCCCAAACAATCAAGAGCTTCTTTTATATCCTGTGCTACAAGATCCAATGCTATTCCATTCTCCATACCTTCTCTAAAAAGCTTCAATTCTGTCAAACATCTTTCTAATAACTCTTTTTGACGTTCAGAATCAATAACAGCTTCTCCGCTTTTTATATAACTACCTTTAAACACCATCTCTTTCAGCTTATTTTCAAGCTGGGAAAAACCTGTATGATCAACTGTACTAATACCTAAAAATCCTGAAGGAACTTCAACGCCCTCTATATCAATCTTACTGCAAAGTGGGATGAAATTTGACTTTTGTCCCAATTTTCTAAATTCATCCTCTTCATCTGGTTGCAGTCCTAAAACTCCATCAACAAGGTAGAGTATAATATCTCCGTTATCAATAATATTCCTTGTTCTTTTTATACCCTCTATTTCAACTATATCACTAGCATCCCTTATACCAGCTGTATCATAAATTCTAATTGGTATCCCACCAAGAGAGATCCAGGATTCAAGGTAATCTCTTGTTGTTCCATGTACTTCTGAAACAATAGATCTGTCTTCTCTTAAAAACAGATTAAAGAGTGATGATTTTCCAGCATTGGTTTTTCCAGCAAGAACTACTTTAACACCATCTTTATATACTTTTCCCGCATTATAGGTATCAAGAAGTTTTTGAATCATCTCTTGGGCAATTAATATATCATCAACAGGCACATGAGATAATCCCCCCTCATCCTCAGGATAATCAAGTTGTAGTTCAATAGCTGAGACAGTATCAAGAATTAATTTTTTTACCTCATTAATTTTACTCTCAATTCCGCCAGATAACCTATTTAAAGCCAGTGATTGAGCTTCATTTGATTTAGCAGATACAATCTCTTGCACAGCTTCAGCTCTTGTTAAATCCATTTTCCCATTTGCAAAAGCCCTAAAAGTAAATTCCCCAGGAGAAGCATCTCTGAATCCCACTGATTTTAGGGCATCTAATATTTTTTTTATTCCAGGAAGGCTTCCGTGACAGTAAATTTCAGTGCTATCCTGTCCAGTATAACCCTGGGGAGATCTAAAAACTGCAACAATTACCTCGTCAATCTTATTACCCTCGGCAGGATCAACAATAAAGCCGTAACTCATTTTATTATGTTCAGCTCTCTTTAGATCGCTTCTACCTGAAAATACTTTTGAAGTTGCCTCTATTGATCCTGAACCTGTAGTTCTTATTATTGCTAAAGCACTCTCCGCCCATGGGGTTGCTAATGCAACAATGAGATCATCCGTATCGTAATTAAAATTTTTCATACATGCTAGAATATAACATATATTTAACTGTTTAAAGATTGTGATAAGATAAAAAGAGTATTATTATTTAGCAATGGAATTAATGGTGTTCGGACACAGAGGTGTACCTTCCCTGGCAACAGAGAATAGTTTAAGCAGCTTTAAAGAAATTTTAAATAACAGTATAGAGGGTGTAGAGCTGGATGTTCATCTAACCCGGGATAACAAACTTGTAGTAATTCATGATTTCAATACTTTTAAAATGTCAGGGTTGAATTACGAGGTATCCGAAACAGATTACAGTGTTATTGAAAATCTAAAAATAGGTAATAATGAAAGGATTCCACTTCTTCATGAGGTTTTTGACCTGCTTGGTAAGAGAGTCTTTTATGATATTGAAGTTAAAAGTCGTGGTAAAAATAGGAATAAACTTGTCAAAATCCTGTTAGATTTAATTAAAAAGTATAATCTGGAGTCCCACTGTATGGTGTCAAGTTTTGATCCTCTGCTTTTAAAAGCATTCAACAAACTAAAAAGTGGCATTCCTGTATCTATTATCTACTCCAATGACAAAGATCAGCCATTTCTCCTACGTTTTGGTTTTGGTGCATTTTTAACAAACATCGATGTTTTAAAACCTCACTTCAAACAGTTAAAGGGTTTTGTCTATTTCATCTATGTAAAGATTCTCAGAAAAAAATGTTTCACCTGGACAGTTAATACAATGGATGATCTGAATATTGTTAATAAATCCGAGTGCCATGGAATATGCAGTAACTTTCCTCAAAATTTCATTGTATAAATTAATTCACCTATCTTGTTTCCTAAATCTATATATGAAAGGTCAGTTAAATTCTCGGTAGTAACATACTGAGATTCAATATTTTTTTCACCCAAGACTTTGTAACTATCTATATCAACGACAGATATGTTAATTTTTAAATTAAGAAGTACTCCATCTTCATCATAGGTTACTTTATCTTCAGTTAAGTCACTGCATAAAAATAGATATTTATAATGTTTATCCAACCCTATTGTTACTTCTCTTATAAAAGCCTCATTAGAAAAATCACTTTTAGAAACACCTGAGATATAGAAATCTTCGTCAAATTTTCCAAGAATTTCGGAGATTCCGAGGGATACAGATTCATTTGCCACACTTATTAATTTAGGAAACAATGAGAAATTATAATTTCCGGTATAATCAAAAGAAATTGTCAGTTTTTCCAGGATTTTATCCATATTCAGTCCAAAATCCTTCACTCTATTTCCTAAATAGTTGTGATCCTTCCAGGTAAAAATCAGTTCTTCAAGCCCTTCTCCAATAATCGATGCTTTTATTGTAAAACTTCCAGAATTTATTGGTCTAGGAGGTATAAACTCCAGGGAATTACTTTTTACTTTTATCCTTGCTTTTCTACTCTTTTTTCCCGGATCTTCTTTAAAACTTATATTATAAATAAAACCGTCAAAATTATATTTTTCTAAATTGGCCAACTCAAAATAGAGATGTTTATCAACTACCGGAAGCCCTATTACCACATCTTTAAAGGTTTCAAGTTTGGCATAATTAAATAAAGCAAAAATATCTAGAATCTTATCAAACAGTTTTATTATTGATGGAGTATAAAATTCATCATTTTTCGAAAGCTGTTCTGCTAAAGCCTTCATATATAATGAATATGCAGTGTAGATTTCCCCATCTTCTAAGGCTATGTTCGCAAGCCTCTCATCCTCTGAAATATACTCAATCATCTCCGTATATCTATTTTTATAGAGTTCTAGAATAGGGTCAAAAATTGTCCTTTTTATTCGTATCAACTCATAATCAACTGCCTCAGTTGAATAAGAGTCCAATATCGTAATTACAGTGCCATTCTCATCTATGTAGTAGTTATAAACCAACTCTTTAAAATAGGAGTTTGGCTCAATATTAAATCTTGAGTATAACTGGTTTAGTAATGAGTCAAAAATCTCACTATTCTTACCAGAAGCTACAATATATATATTTAATTCATCATCTGGTGGAGGTTCAGTTAACCACAATGGGGTTTTGTCTGTTTTACATGAAACTAATAGAATAAGTATGAAAAAAAATAACCTAATTTTCTTCTTCAATAAGGACACCAAGACTCTCTACAGTTATATAATCCAGTTCCAGAAACTCTCTGGCAACAATCTTAAAATTCGAATATTGAGTAAAATCCAAGTCTGTCACTGGTTTATCATTAACAAACAGCTGGTTTCCGGTTTTAGATATAACACTCTCGCCTTCCAAATCAAGTTCTTTAAAATCATCATCACCATAGAGAACTATAATATATGAATTTTTGTGGATTGAATTTATTTTTAATATATAATCAGATTCAGTAGGTAAAACATCTCTATAATCCAGGTACGCTCCATCTTTTAAAGATATTATCTCACCATCAAGAGTGCAATCGCCAACCAGTTCTACAGGACTATAAAGAGTATTAAAACCTTCTAAAAGTTGATACTCCCCGGAATCAGAAATTAAATCCCCAATATTATTGCTGTATAAATTATTTCTGCCCTCATTATCTTTATAATAAATACAAAAATTCTCAATTATTGCTTCAAAACCAACTTGGTCATTATTACTACCCAGACTAAATTCTCTTATATCTGATATATTACCATCCTCTTTAACAGGTATTACCCAGTTAGAAGTTCCGGCTAAGGCTCCATTGTAGTAGAAAAACATTTTATAACCAGCATCATTTTTTATGAAAGATATAACAACTTTTAGGAGTTTTTCTTTTACAATACTTCCAACTACAGTAGTATTTAAATCCTCTTTGCCTAGATAAGAACAGATAATTTCACCATTTTCAACAAAAAGCTTAAAGTCTAGTAGATCATCCCTGCTCTCCACTAATAATCCATCACTATCACCAAGAGGTAAAAAATCAAAAATAAGCGAGAAGCTCAAACTGTTTTCATTTTCATCCATTGGAAAGATAGAGTCATTAGTACTAAAACCGGTCTCTTTATTAATCAACATCCCATAATTAGAGTTAAAGACTTTTGGAATCAGCTTATTATTTAAATGAATATTAAGATCTTTATTAATCTCATCTATATAGTTACCATTAAAAAAAAGAGCCTTACTATAGTTTTGCAGAATACTTTCGGAGTAAAGTGTATTACTTAACGGATTTACAACAAAAGATATATCTACAAAATTTTCTGATCTCACTTTATTGGAGCTAAGCTTATATGGAAATAGTTCAAGTTTTAAATCTATAAAACCAATTTTATCCTCAGTATCCCATACTATCTTATCTAAACCATCAGAATAATACCCCTCTGTAAATACTTCATCATCATTATACCAAACGAGATAAGGATCAATCTCCTTATCAAAGAAAATATCGCTTTCAACAATTAATACAGAATCAGTATAAAGATCCTTGGATGGATAAAGACTAGTAATAACCCCTGTTAACTCTCCAGAGTATACAACAAATTCAGAATTATAATTTGCAACAATATCCTCTTTGTCATAAACATCAACAAATAGTTCATACAAACCATCTTCAAAATCATCAGTTATCTCAAACACTGGTTCAGGAGTTCGTTCAATATCAACTTCAATGTTTATCTCTTTTACATCATCAACACTTCTGTCTTTATATACCGGAACAATCTTAATATTTGCAAGATAGGGATCGATGGTTATACTATCATCAGTTTTAATAAATGAGATGGAAAAAACATCACCTTTGGTGAGTACATCTCCATTACTGATTGTATTTATGACTATAGGTTCAGTAGTCAGTGAAATATTACTGCATGAGATAATAATTAATGAGATAAAAATGATTAAAAAATTTCTCATATAATATATTATATGTGTTAGTAGGTATTCATGCAATCTTGATTGACATTAATATTGAGTATAAATAGAATTAAATAGCATCTATTCTCCTGGAAAGGTGACAATTTTTCAATTTTATTAAACAGGTTATTAAACAGGACTTGATTCAAAAGGACAGGTACCATGAAAAAATACAGATATGGCATTATTGGAAATGGCTGTTTAGCTACTCATATTGCCCACTACCTAAAACTGGAAGGAATCTCTCACATATGCTGGAGCAGAAGTGAGGACAGATCCAGCCCAGAAGAAAAGCTTAAAAGTTGCTCTATAATTCTATTGGCAATAAAAGATAGCTCAATTACAGAGTTTTTGTTGTTGCATCCCAATCTGAAACAGAAAACACTTATTCATTTTTCCGGTGCTTTAAAGATAGAAAATGTAATGGGATTTCACCCATTAATGACATTCTCAGGGAACCTTTACACTAAAAAAAAATATCGCTCAATCAGTTTTATAGGAACAACAGAAAAAAAAACATTTTACGATGTATTTCCGCATTTAAAGAATCCATACTACACAATAAACGACGATCAGAAGTCACTTTATCACGCGCTATGTGTTATAAGTGGTAATTTTACAACAATATTATGGCAAAAAGTTTTTAAGGATTTTGAGACTGAGCTGAATCTTGGTAAGGAAGTTTTAATACCCTACATGGAGCAAATTGTAGAAAATTTAAAACTTGACCATAAAAATTCTTTAACAGGACCTATTAAAAGAGATGATAAAAAGACAATTAAACTAAATATAAAAGCATTGAACAGCAAGTTATGGAAAAAAATATATAAACTTTTTTATGAAGTTTATAATAAGGAGTTAAGATGAATATAAACGATTTCTATAAATATAAGGATAATGGAAGTAAAATATCCATGATTACCTGTTACGATTACTGGACTGCGCAAATAATAAATAAGAGTGATATAGATTGTATTCTGATTGGTGACAGCCTTGCAATGGTGTCCCACGGCTTCGATTCTACCTTACCAGCGACTTTAGAATTAATGGCCCAACATACTGAAGCTGTAAAAAGAGGTGCTCCGGATAAATTTATTATTGCTGATATGCCATTTCTAACCTTTAGAAAATCAATTGATTCAGTAATGGACTCTGTACAGAAGCTTATGGTAGCTGGTGCTAATGCAATCAAACTGGAAGGTGTTAGAGGCCATGAGAAAATAATTGAGCACATAGTAGGTTCCGGTATTCCAGTAATGGGACACCTGGGTTTAACCCCTCAATCTTTTAACAGCCTAGGGGGATTTAAAGTACAAAGCAAAACCGAGAAAGAAGTTGTAAAACTTCTTGAAGATGCAAAAAATCTGGAAAAATTAGGATGCTTCTCTATTGTCCTTGAGTGTATTCCTGACTCTGTTGCAAGAAAAGTTACGGAGGAGTTAACAATTCCAACAATTGGGATTGGAGCAGGAAAGGAGTGTAGCGGGCAAGTTCTTGTACTACAAGACATGCTTGGTATTAATACTGGATATACTCCAAAATTTGTTAGAAAATTTCTTAATGGGACAGAACTTATAACTTCTGCATTAAATGAGTATAATAAAAGTGTAAAAGATGGAAACTTCCCGGATAAAGGAGAGAGTTACGGTGGCTAAAGTAATAGAAAGTATATCAGAGTGGAACGAAATATATAACAGAGAGATTAAAGGAAAAAAAAGTCTTGGATTTGTTCCAACAATGGGAGCATTACATAAGGGGCACATCAGTTTAATAAAAAGGTCCGTAAAAGAGAATGATATAACCGTATGTTCAATTTTTGTTAATCCAACTCAGTTTAACGATAAAAATGACTTAAAAAATTACCCGATTACCCTGGATGCAGATAGTATCCTACTGGAAAATGAAGGTTGTGACTACATATTTTTACCAACAAAAGAGATGATATATCCTGATAATTACAGATACATTGTTACTGAAACAACCTTTAGTAAAACTCTTTGCGGTGCCCATAGAGAGGGGCATTTTGACGGTGTTTTAACTGTTGTTCTAAAACTTTTAAATATTGTGCGTTGTAATAATGCATATTTTGGGGAGAAGGACTGGCAACAGTACAATCTAATAAAAGATATGGCTAAGGCACTTTTTCTGGATTGCAATATAATTCCCTGCCTATTAATTCGTGAACCTGATGGACTGGCCTATTCCAGCAGAAACACTCTTCTAACTCCAGAAAACAGATTAAAAGCCCCCCAATTATATAGGGTGATAAGTAGCAACAAACCTCTTGATGTAATGAAAGAAGATCTTAGAAACCTTGGGTTTAGAGTGGATTATCTGGAAGAAGTAGAAGGAAGAATTCTTGTGGCGGCATATTTAGGAAATGTGAGGTTAATAGATAATGTCCAAAGGTAATATTGTACTGCAAATTACCGGATCAATTGCAGCTTTTAAAGCCGGAACTCTTCTATCTTCCCTAGTTAAAGATGGGTATACTGTTCAGTGCGTAGCCAGTGAGAGTGGCTTAAAATTTATCGGTGAAGCAACTTTAGAAGGAATATCCGGAAGGAGTGTAAAGGTATCAACATTTACCAAGGGTGAGATGATGGATCATATAAACCTAGCTAAATGGGCAGATCTCTTTATAACTTACCCAATATCTGCCAATACATTAAACAGACTTCACTGTGGGTTGGCAGATGACTTAATTGGAGCAACATATCTTGCAAATAATTTTAAAAAGCCCTATCTGTTAGCACCGGGTATGAATGTTGAAATGCTGAATCACCCAAGAGTACAAAAATCCATAAAGGAATTGGAAGAGTTAGGTTGCTATATTTTTGATACAGAAGAGGGTCTTCTGGCTTGTGGAGATGTAGGAAAAGGTCGAGTAATTGATCCTGGTACGGTTTTTCTTAAAATTAAGGAACTGGTTTGCAAATCCTGATAACCGCCGGAGGAACAGAAGAACCGATTGATGGAGTTAGAACGATTAGCAATTTTTCCACCGGGGCAACCGGGGCTGCTATAGCTGACTATCTGACTGAATCCGGTTTTAAAGTTACCCTTTTAACATCTTATAAAGCAAAAACCCCACTAAATTCAATGGATATTCTGTTTTACAAAACCTTTGAAGATCTGGATAACAGATTAAAAGATACTCTTGGTACTAATAAATTTACCGGAATTATTCATGCTGCAGCTGTAAGCGACTATAGTGTTGATTATCTTATAAATGATGGAGTAAAAATGAAGCCTTCTACTGAAGGGAAAATAGACTCAACCAAAGATTTAGCAATTTTTTTAAAACCAAATTACAAGATAATAGAGAGACTAAAAAGTTATAGCATTAATCCTTTAACTGTAATTGGATTTAAATTAACAAAAAATGGAAGCAGTGAGTTAATATCTGAAAAAGTAAAAAAAATGTTTAGTAGCGGTAAAGTAGATTATGTAATACATAACGACTTACAAAATATTGGAGAGAATTATCATATCTCCGAAATTTATACTAAAGAGATGATAAAAATTAATAGATGTCAAAACAAAGTGGAATTAGCAGCTTTTTTGGCCAAATTATTTAGGGAGATTTAAATGATACTCTGTTTAGATGCAGGAAATACTCAGCTTTTTGGTGGTATATACTCAAATGGAGAGATAACATTAAGATTTAGAAAGAGAACCGGAGAGGGCTCATCCTCTGATGAGATAGGTATATTTTTAATAAATGTTCTTATTGCAAATGAGTTGGACCCAAAAGAGGTAAAACAGATCGCTATTTGCTCTGTTGTGCCGGATGAGAATCACTCACTGGCAAGTGCTTGCGAGAGATACTTTAAAATTAGGCCATTTTTTTTAAGAGCCGGAATAAAGTCTGGATTGAAATTAAAATATAAGAACCCCCTTGAACTTGGAGCAGACAGAATTGCTACAAGTATAGGCTCTATTGGTCGACACCCCAATATGGACCTGATTATAATTGATATGGGTACAGCTACAACCTTTGATCTTGTAACAAAAGAGAAAGAGCACCTTGGAGGGGCAATTATTCCGGGTTTAAGAATTGCAATGAACTCTCTGGAACAGAGAACTGCGAAATTACCTAAAGTAGAGATAATAAAAGCATCTAACGCCTGTGGTAGATCAACCGTTGAAAACATTCAATCCGGTTTATATTTTGGAACAATAGGTATGCTTAAGGAGCTGATTTCACGCTTTACAGATGAGAGTTTTAAGGGTAAAAAACCGTTAATTATTGGAACTGGAGGATTCAGCAGTCTTTTTGCAGATGCAAATATTTTTGACTATGTCTATCCCAATCTTGTCCTTGAAGGAATCTATAAAGCCCTTGAGTTAAACAGATGAAAATTACAATAATTGGCCCTGGGAAACTTAAAGAGAAATACTTAGTTGCCGGAATATCAGAATACTGTAAGCGTTTATCAGCCTATACAAAGATAGAAATAATTGAAGTGGCAGATGAAAAATGTCCTGAAAATTTAAGTCCCGCAGATATGGAAATAGTTAAGCGAAAAGAGGGTGAAAGAATTCTTGGAAGAGTCAATTCCAACTCCTACTTAATTACTCTTGAATTAGAAGGTAAAGAGTTGTCATCAGAAGAGTTGTCATCAAAAATTGAGGATATCACTTTAAAGGGTTTTAGTCATATAACCTTCGTTATTGGGGGTTCCCTTGGGTTGCATGAGACAGTAAGGGAAAAAAGTCACTTTAAACTTTGCTTTTCCAAAATGACTTTTCCACACCAACTTATGAAGTTAATACTTGTTGAACAGATTTACAGAGCTTACAGAATTCTAAGAAATGAGCCATACCATAAATAGTTTAATACAGTCGTCTCTCCAGATTAAACTTTCTGGTCTCTGATTTTGGATATTCAATACATTTTCTATCCGAGATAACTCTTGAAAATTTTAAACCATCCAAATCTTTGCATCCTTTTGAACTAAAATACTCATCAGCAATAAAAATATTCAGATCCCGGAATTTATGAACGTAGAAGAGGGTTCCTATTCTATCAATAAATTGTGCACCTTCATAAAACTCTTCAGAGTTCACCCTTGAATACATAACAGGAACTTCAGCTAAAGTTGTAAAATTCAGTTCACAATAGGAATTATTACTCTCAACCAGAGAAACAACACCCCTTGAATCCATTTCCATAGGTATTGAAACTGAGTTGATACCCAGTTCATCCTTCATAAACTTGATAGATAAATGGTTATAGCATGAAAGGCCCTGACCTCCAATAAATCTTTCTGGCGGAATTCCCAAATAGTTTTTTAACAAATTATAATGTCCAAGATCATTTATCTCATACAGAAATTTATTCCTTGCCTCCAGATAGGTAATAACTCTTCGATACTCCTCCATATCCTTTTCAAAGCAGATAGGAAATAGAGAGATTACAACTTCCTGTTTTTTCCCCAGTTCGATAACAGCATCCAGCTTTTTTTCATTATATACAATTTCATCAACAATTATGTTCTTTTCTGTATATCCTCCCAAATTATCCATAGAGACTCTTACAAACTCTTTTTCAGGGGTTGTTTCACCATTTGGTAGAGTTTTAATAAAATTTTGTATATCCATTTCAAGTTCAATGCTGTTTAAGGGATTACTCTCCTTTATTGTAACTGCTAATGTATAGGAAACTATTTTTACAATATTATTAACCTGGGTTTTTGACAGGGGAATATCCTCCTCACAATAGAGTTTATTCAGCCTCCATCCATCAACAACCTTATCAATAAGTTTATCATAAACAGCATCAGGGAAGACTGCCCTTTTTTCTTTTTTTATATTTTTGTATGGGTCAACACTTTTATATATATCGGTATCAGTAACAACTGAAATCTCAATACTGTTACCTACTACTTCCAACTCCAGATCATACCGCATTTTTCCAATTGAATTGGAACTGTTTTTTGAGGGATTGAGGGAATAACTTCATAAACCAGGGAATTCTTCTTTATTCTGCCCTCTGTTTTTATTATCCCTTTATCTCCATCAGGAACTATAAGACAGTTATCAGGATGAATTATTGTTAAAAACTCATCTTCATCAGAAACAAACCTCATGGATGTTTCCGGACTCTTTTTATTAAAATTAAGAATTGCATACTCAATACCATTTTCAGAAACAAGATCTACAACTTCTCCAAGAAAACTTCCGAATTTTGCCATATGCTGAGCCGTTAAGTCTGTTGTTCCTGAAAAAAACCCCTCACCCATCTCTCTTCCGGAATATTTTTGAAGTTCTTCTTTTGTTTTCTCTTCATCTATTACACCATTTAGAGCTGAATTATAAATTGAAGTAATACTGCTTACCCACCCGGGATTTTTTAATCTTCCTTCAATCTTTAAAGAGGAGACCTGGGCTTTTTTTAACTTATCAAGATTTGAAGCAAGGTTTAAATCCTTCATCGAGAAAAAAGGAAACTCTCTATTATCGGAGCTATATTTTAAACGACAAGGTGCCTGACACACTCCCCTGTTTGCAGATTTTCCACCTACCCAACTGGAAAGGAGACACTTTCCGGAAAAAGAAAAACACATTGACCCTTGAACAAAAACCTCAATTTCAGGTATGTTTTTTCCGTTATTCAATAACTCAATCTCTCGTGAATTTAACTCTCTGGCAGGTATAACCCGTTTTGCACCTATTTGTTTTGAAGCTTCAGCGGCATAGGAATTGGCTATCCCAAGCTGAGTACTGAAATGCAATTCCAAATTTGGAAAAAACTTTCGTGCAATATAGAACAATCCCAGATCTTTAATTATAACTGCATCAACTTTAAGATCATCTAAAAGTTTTAAAACCTTTGCAGCATCTTCAATTTCAGATACTTTAATATCTGTATTTAGTGTAACATATACTTTTACACCTTTTTCGTGGGCTTCTTCCAATGCACTTTTTAATGTTGCTGGGGTAAAATTCAAGGCTGGTTTCCGGGCATTAAACCAGGGAAGGCCCAGATATACAGCATTAGCCCCTGATTCAACAGCGGCCTTAAAACTTTCCGGACTACCTGCCGGTGACAATAATTCCATATTATAAAGATACTGTTTATTATATTTTAATGTAAATAGTCCAGGCTCTCTTTAATTATAGATAACTGTAACTCCAGATCGTTAATCTCTTTCTGCCAGAAACCTGTACTGCCCCAATCGGGAAAGTTATGCATAAATTTGTAGTCATCAATCTGAGTACTGCACCAGGCAAGAAAATATATCATTCTCATAGCTCTTAAAGGTTCAATTAAATTAAGCTGATTTCTATTAAAATGAAGAAACTGATTATACCCCTCTAAAAGAAGTTCCATCTCCACTGTGCAATCCTTATAATATCCTGGGAGTAATAACCATAAATCTTGAACTGCAGGTCCTGTTACCATATCATCAAAGTCTATAAGCATTAAACCTTCTCCCGGCCTTTCCAGAATATTTCCGGCATGACAGTCTCCATGAATTCTTAGAAGTTCTATATTATGGAATAAGGGAGTAATAACCTCTGTTAGCTCTCCCGTTAATTTAACAAATTCAGATTTATATGGTTCAGGAATTAAATTCTGATCCAGTAGATAATTAACATCACTTTTTGTTGTCTCTTGGGGATGGAGAATCTCTCTATTATCAGCATCGAATCTATAACCAACGCTATGCATTCTTCCCACAATAGCCCCTAACCTAATCCAATCTTCATCACTATTTAGTTCTATTAACCTTCCGGATCTTTTATTAAAAAGAGCGTAATAAATACCATCAACTTCATTTATAGTGCTACCTGTGTTTAATATAATTGGGGGAACTACAGGTATTTCATTTTCATAGCAATCCAGAATAAAATCATGCTCATCCATAATACAGTCAAATGTCCACCTTCCTGGTCTGTAAAATTTAATGATAAATCTCTCCCCGGCAGCTGATTCCAGCTCATAAACCCTATTAATATAGCTTGGTAGTGGGTGTAGATAACCACTAAAGGGTATTTCAAGACTTATTTCTGCAGATTTTAATATTTTATCAGGGGTCAAATCCTCAAAACTGTTCATAAATAGAGTGTAAAGAAAGTTATTTAATTAATCCATAAAACTGATATACTAATCTCAGGGAGAGTATATGGGCGCAGAAAAAAAGATAAAAAAGTCTTCGGTATTTATTTTAATGTTATTTACATTAGGTTCCAGAATTCTAGGATTAATAAGAGAAATTCTTAGAGCAGATTATTTAGGAGCAACTCTACTAAACGATGCTTTTAATGTTGCCTTCACTATTCCCAATCTACTTAGAAGACTCTTTGCGGAATCCTCCATGTCTGTAGCCTTTATTCCAACATTTAAAGGTTATTTAAAAAATGATAATAAGAAAGAGACCGATGATTTTCTTAATTCAATATTTACGGCTCTTACATTTCTGGTTTCCTTTACAGTATTAATTGGTATTTTAGTAACCCCATTACTTTTAAAAGTTCTTAATAAAAATAACACAAATATACCTGAAGTTGAACTTCTTACAAGAATTATGTTTCCTTATTTAGCCTTCATATCAATTGCAGCTCTTTTTCAGGCACTTCTAAATAGTTTAAACAAATTTGGTCCCGGAAGTTTTGTCCCTATTTTATTTAATATTATAATTATTCTATCAACAATATTTTTATCTAAATTTACAAGAAACCCGGCCAGAGCTATCGCCATTGGAGTTACAATTGGTGGCTTTGCCCAGATGTCCTTTCAGCTACCCTACATATTAAAGAGTGGTTTCGGATTTAGAATCGTATCCCTAAAAAAAGCATTTTCAAACAGTGGTACAAAAAAAGTAGGTAAATTAATTGCTCCTACTTTACTAAGTATGGGAGCATACCAGCTGAGTATAGCTATAGCCCCTGTTATTGCAGTAAATACCGGAGTTGGTATAAGTTCTGCCCTTACATTCTCATTGAGACTCCAGGAGTTAGTTCTTGGAATATTTGCGGTATCTATTGGAACAATACTTATCTCAACCCTTTCAAAGGATGCTAAAGATAAGAATTGGGCCCGTTTCAGAAACAGTCTGGAATTAAGTATAAATGCAATTTCTTTAATAACAATTCCTGTAACCCTATATGCATTTATTCACTCTAAAGAGATTGTAACCCTAATATATATGAATGGTGAATTTGGAATAGATGCTGTAAATATGACTGCGGGAGTATTTAGAGTTCATATTCTGGGACTTTTCTCTATAGCACTGACAAGAATCCTTGCCCCTGCTTTTTTTAGCCTGGAAAATTCAAAAACTCCTTCTATATTAGGTGTAATATCTGTGGTAATTGGTATAATCTCAATGTTTGTTCTTGCTCCTGTTTTTAAGGCAAATGGTATTGCATCATCAACAGTAATAACATCAATGCTACTTATGATTTTATACTACATATACCTGACAAAACAGCAACATATAAATTTTGGGGAAATTATACCTGGAACAATTTTTACTTTTATTAGAGTATCAATCCACAACATTATACCCGCAATTGTTGTTTTAAAATTTAAGGATTTCTTTTTTGGGAAACTAGATACCGGAAATAAAATACTTGATATTGGTCTGCCCCTAATTATAACTACTTTAATTTATTTCAGCATTTATATAATTTCTATGTTAATATTTAGAGAAAAATCAATAATTAACCTAAAAAGTGTGGCAAAAAAAAGATAAAAGTATTATAAGTTTACCATGACATTTATAACTATTTGGATTAAGGTTTTCTTTCTTTTTACACCATTTTTCGCACTTTCAATGTTCCTTTCCATGACAGATCATGCAAGTGAAAAACAGAGAGTAAAACTTGCACTAAAGACTTCTTTCTCGGTTCTTATTATTAGTCAGGTTCTTCTTTTCTTTGGAAATCAGATTTTTATGGTTTTTGGGATAACTGTTGATGCCTTCAGAATCGGAGCAGGAGCACTTTTATTTCTATCTGCAGTATCTTTAATTAATGGCACAAAGCCTAAAAATATTGATCCTAATGATGATTTTACAGTAGTTCCTCTTGCAATTCCAACTATTGTTGGTCCCGCAACTATTGGTGCAATTATGGTAATGGGAGCGGAATTTACAACAAATAATGAGAAGATAATTGGTTCCATGGCAGTTACCGCTGCAACAGCATCAGTTGGGCTGATTCTTTTTGTCTCCTCCTACATCGAACGTGCTTTAAAAAAAAGAGGAATAGTTATTATAAGTAAATTAACAGGTCTTATTCTTGCCGCATTAGCTGCCCAGATGATTTTTACAGGAATTAAAAAGTTTTTATTTAACTATTAATAAAAATGTATTACAATTTAGTTCATTATGGATATAGATTTAAAAAAAAATGGGCAGATAGATATAAAAGCGCAGTTAAAAGAGTGTGTAGATTTTCTTAAACGTTACAAAACAAGTTACGAAAGAATATCTATAAATATTTCATCTGAACTTCCGGAAATTGAAGCTAAAATTGATAGAAATATATCATCCTCCCTTGAACTTAGGCATATACTGGATACTAGGGGAGATTATAAAAAGAGCAGTTTAAAGGATGAATTAGAAAAATTTAACAGCGAACTTAAAAGCGTAATAAATTCTTTAAAAGAGTCCAAAGAGATTGATAAATCTATATTTGATGATCTAAGAAATACAATTGATCTTTCAATACAATCTGTCTCCAAAATAAAAGATATAGACAATATCTCAGAAAATCTTAAGGTTTTTGCAATAAACTCAATAGTTTATGCGCAAAAAGCTGGAACAAAGGGCCAAGGTTATCAATTTATTTCCGGGCAATTTATTAAATTATCAGAAGACCTTGCTAAAAGTACTGCACAAATTATTTTAACAGGAAAAAAACTTAACAGCTACATTATTCAGTTGCTGGAGAGTATTGAAATACATGACTATGAAAGTTCTGAACATATTGATGAAATAACCGATGAGTCCCAATCCCTTATAAAAAACTCAAATACTTCAATTGAGACTCTTCTTGATATTCTTGAAAATATAGTTAATCAGATAAAAGAGGTTAAAAAACCTACCTCAGAAATTATGTTTCAGATTCAGAGACAGGATATTATTCAACAACAGATGGAGCATACATTTCAGATAATGGATGAGTTGTCAAAAATTATAAACAGCAAAAGCTCCAAGCCAGAAGAAGAACTGGACATCCTTACACTTTTAAATTTTCTGCTTTTAACAACAGATATGCAGATTAAACGAATAAATAGTGACCTTTTATCAATGATTATTGATATAGAAGCTCCTTTAAATAGAATAATTGAGACTATAGATAACTTTAACAAATATGAGTCTGATGTTTTAAAAAAATTCTCATCCAGAACCACAAGTAATATTACAGAAATAATTGATGGGATATTTCAGGCACCTGAGAGTATTATCTCGGACATTATAATAAAGCTGGATCTAAATCAGGGTCAGAAAAAAGAACTTTTATCTATCTTTAAAAATATTGACGATCTGATGAAAGTTGAAAACAACATGGCGAAGGGTTTTCTACCCTTAATGGATATGATACAAAATCTACTCTTTTTAGCCCAGGTAGAGCAGGCTAGAAACAAACTTGATATTAATCTGGATCTGGAGAGTAACAACAGTGTTTTTTCAAATGCTGTTTTTATTGAAATGGATAATATAATAGAAGGAATAAATAAATCTCAAACAATGGTACAGGATAACCTGCTGAATATTAGAGACTCTTTTGAAAAACAGAAAAAAAAGTATGATCTTATTAAACGAAATCTTATGGAATCAACTGAATTTCTAGAGAAAACAGAAGTTATTTTTTCAGATAACTTTCAATTAAATGTTAATACTACTGCAACCCTGTTTCAGGAAGTGAATATTTACCAGAATAAATTTAAGGAGTTAAAGGAACTTCACTCAATTATGGAGTCCCAGGCGGATATTTTCTCAAGATTTAAAAGAGATGTGGATTTTCACTTACAGAAATACGGTGGAGCTAAAAATCTCAACGACACAATTTTCAGAAGTACTATTATTCAGCAAATAATTGATAATCTGACTGTAGATTCAGAGAGAACTGCTATAATTCAAAATTTCCCTGAACTTGAAATTGAGAAGAGTGTTGGTAGTGCGGTAACTTTTTTTTAGTAATAAAATTTGAAAAAAAAAATCTATACTATATAATTTAGATAAAAAAACAAAGAGGATTCTTATGAAAACAATATTCGCAGTAGATGATTCTGCAACAGCTAGAGCATCTATTAGTTATACATTAAAAAACAATGGCTATCAGGTAGAACTTGCAGTTGATGGAATGGATGCACTAAAACAGCTTGATTCATTTAACGGCAAGATTGATCTCTTCCTTTTCGATGTAAATATGCCAAACATGGATGGTATAACCCTGATAAAAGAGGTAAGAAAACTAAGCAAATTCAAATTTACCCCTATAATATTTCTAACAACCGAGTCTCAGGAGTCTAAAAAGATGGAAGGTAAAGATGCAGGGGCAAGTGGTTGGATAGTAAAACCTTTTGAACCGGAAACTTTTCTATCAGTTGTAAAAAGGTTCACCGGAATCTAACTATTTCTCCTGTAAAACTGCTCTGTTTTGTATAATGTAGTCTATACCTGACAGGAGGGTTAAAAATGTGCTTATATAAAACAGTATTAAAGCAACAGGAAAATTAATCTTATCTCCATAAAGTGGTTCTAAACAGAACGCTATAATAGATACCATTTGTGTTGCTGTTTTATATTTCCCAAGAGAACCGGCCGCAATTACTATTCCATCAGATGCTGCAATTGCTCTGAAAATACTAACAATTAACTCTCTGGAAATTATAATTATTACAGCCCAGGAAGGTATCATTTTTAGATCTACAAAACAGACAAAAGCAGAGATTACCAAAAGTTTATCAGCCAGAGGATCCATAAATTTCCCAAACTTTGTAACCATATTTCTAGTTCTGGCAATATAACCATCAAAAAAATCAGTAATTGATGCCAGTATAAAAATTCCACCGGCTATTAATGTAGAAGAACTATCCCCTATCATTAAAAAATATATAAAAGCCGGAATCATAATAACCCTGCTTAATGTTAGTTTATTTGCCAAATTCATAATAACTCTCCAATAATATAAGCAATAAAAAAGATAACATATATAAAAAAATATTGATATATTATTTTTATCCAAATTACTTCCTATATGCACACGATATTCAAATTATTGACTATTAAACTTTTTAGTTCTAATATTTTCATTAAAGGAATGGATCTTGAATATTGATGTAACAATGGAAAACCTTGATTTTTTTCAATGTTTTTCTTCTAAAAGTAAAATAAAAATAATTGAACTTCTTGGTATCGGCCCCCAGAACATTGGTGATCTTGCCAAAAATCTGGACGTATCCTCTACAATAGTCACCAGGCATATAAGTGAAATGGAAAATGCAGGAATTGTTATATCTGAGATGATATCCGGAAAACGTGGACAGCAGAAAGTTTGTTCATTGGCTGTAAATAAAGTGGTTCTTAACTTTATTCAACAGGAAAAAGAGTTAAAAACAACATCAATGAATATACCTATTGGTCAATTTAGTTCATTTCAGGTAGAACCAACATGCGGTTTGGCATCAACTGAAAAATATATAGGAATAGTAGATGATCCAAGATATTTTGAAAGTCCGGAAGCAATTACAGCAGGAATATTGTGGTTTAAATCAGGTTATATTGAGTATACAATACCAAGTTATATTTTTGACCATGCAGAGAGAATAAAATCTCTTGTTATCTCTTTTGAAATCTGCTCCGAATACCCACATTACAATAATGAATTTCCATCAGATATTCTCTTTACTATGAACAGCACTGAATTGGGATACTGGACAAGTCCTGGAAGTTTTGGAGGGAAAAAAGGATTGTATACCCCTGAGTGGTTTACGTGTGGGACTGAATTTGGTCTTTTAAAAAGATTAATGATAAACAGAGAAGGAACATTTATTGATGGAGAGAGAATATCTGATATAAATATATCTGAACTTGGATTAGGTAACAATAAAAACCAGGTTTTGAGAATTTCTTCACCAAAAGATGTAGCTCATCCCGGAGGAGTAACAATATTCGGAAAAGGTTTTGGGAACCATGCCCAGGATATATCAATTACCGTTAATTATTTATAAATCAGAGGTGTAAGTTGGATAATTTAGAAACATTTAACTGGGGAAAGATTAATCTATCTGAGAATCTTAAAATTGAATTAAAAAGTGATCAAATCCTTGAAGTATTAAAGGAAGGAAATAACCTTTATATTAATCTACATAAGAATGGGAGTATTATTAAAAACAGATTTATAGTCCCGGAAGATGTAGATATAGAATTAAGCCCCTCATTTCCTGAATTACCTATTGTTATTAGATCCGCTAGTAAATTAGCAATATTTCCCGGTGAGAGACTAAATGCATTTGTTGAAGTACCAATGCTTCTCTCTGTTAATACTATTATTGATGGTAAAAGTGAATCTCTTTTTGAAGAGCCACTGGGAACACTTTCTAAAAGTTTCTTTGGTAATACAGAAAACGGAGAGCTTGCATACTCTCTGGAGACTCCTTTATACAGTAATATTGAAGATTACAAGGTAAATAAATTAATGGGCTATTGCCCAATTTCAATTATTAACAAGTCCAACAGTATTATGAATTTTGACCGGATGATTTTAAGAGTACCAAACTTGACTATCTACAGATATCCGGACTATCTGGCAGGAAGCCCTGTGCATGTTACCTTTACATCCTTTGAACAGAATAACCAGTCTACTATTAAAAAAAGAAATCCGATACAAAACCTGAAACCTGTTATGATTTATCAGCCTAGGCAAGTAGCTGATAATAATCTTTTAAGAAAAAGTTTTTATTTTATTAAAACAATATATAATGGATAGATATGAGTAAATTATATAATAGTATAGTAACAAATCTAGTTGAGAAAATAGATTTAAGTATGGTGGCCCTAGTAACTGCAACTCTAGTTATTGGAATTTTCCTTCTAAATATTATTAAATTAATTGTAAACAGAACAGTTCTTAATAAAAGCAATAAACAGACAAAAATGCTAATAAATAAATTAGTAAGCTATACCGGGTTTTCCATACTTTTTATAATTATTTTAGGTGAAATAGGAATTGAACTTTCAACACTTCTTGGGGCTGCGGGGGTTATGGGTATTGCAATTGGTATTGCTTCTCAGAAAAGTCTTGGAAATATAATTAGTGGCTTCTTTATGGTTACCGAGAAAAGCTTTGAGATTGGAGATGTCATAACAGTAGGAGATAAAACAGGAACTGTTTATTCAGTGGAGTTACTCTCTATTATGTTAAAAACCTTTGACAACAGATTAATTAGAATACCTAATGAATCTCTTATTTCTACTGATATAACAAATATTACAAGATTCCCTATTAGGCGTCTGGATCTGGATATTCTGGTTGCATATAAAACTGACCTTCAAAAAGTAGCGTCTATACTTGAAAGAATTGCTATAGATAATCCCATTTTACTAGATGAACCAAAGTACTACTTTCAGATAAAGAATTTTGAAGATTCCGGAATACTTATTGTTTTTGGAGTATGGTTTGAAAAAGAGAATTTTTTGGCAGTTAAAAACAGTTTGATGAATGATATTCTAATAAAATTTAGAGAAAACAGTATTGAAATTCCATACAATCATATAGTTATTAAAAAAGAGTCCGATAATATCTAAAAAACTAGGATATTTTATGGATTATTTAAGTATCGCCAATGGTAGAGTTTTATACATATTGGCATCAATTGTTATAATTGTAGTCATTATACAATCTGTTCTATTTTTAAGAATGTCGTGGAAAAGAGGTATCTCTATAGGAATTTCCAAAACTAAACTTAAAGAAACTGTTAAAACCAGCGCCTTTTTTGCTATAGTTCCATCAATACCTATAGTTATTGCACTTATAGCTATCTCTCCGGTTCTTGGGCTTCCATTTTCCTGGATGAGACTATCTGTTATTGGTTCCCAAAGTTATGAGATGATCGCAGCAAAAATTGGTGCATCCAGTATGGGTATAGCTAACCTGACTGACCCAGGTTATACAGCTCAGGTTTTTAGTAACTCTATGTGGGTTATGAGTGTCGGGATTATCTGGGGATTAGTTTTATCAATATTTGCCCTTAAAAAATACCAAAACAGAATGAAAATTGTTCAGAAAAAAGATTCTAAATGGGCAGAAATAATGGTTAATGCTCTATTTTTTGGAATGCTATCTGTATTTTTTGGGGAACCTATAGTCTCTGGTGGTTTAAGCCTTTTGGTTCTTTTAAGTAGTGCAGCTATAATGCTCTTTATTACATGGATTGCTAAAATAACCGGAAAGCAGTGGATACGGGACTTTGCACTGTCTGTAAGTATGATTGCAGGAATGGCATTTGCAATACTATTTAGTAATTTAGGAGCTGTATAATATGAGTAGTTTAAGTTATCAGGATAGAGTACATAAGATTGGAAGAATTACTGCGAGTATTGTTCTTATATTAATCTTTGTTGTTCCAGCAACCATAAGTATAGTTTATAATATATTTCCACCTGCAGATAAATTACTACTGGGTATTGGTATGGTTTGTATGGTCTATATTCCAATTAGTATTGCTGAGTTTCTAACCTACACACCTATGCTTGGAAGTAGTGCCACATATCTTGTTTTTGTAACCGGGAATTTAACAAACCTAAAAATTCCCTGTGCATTAACTTGTATGGTAAATGCAGAAGTTGCACCCCAAACAGAAGAGGCTGAAATAATTGCCACCATTTCAGTTGCAGTCTCCTCTTTAGTAACTATTCTGATTATTTTTATTGGTATGATAGCACTTGTCCCTTTAAGCCCTCTTCTCAGTTCAGAGGTTTTAAAACCAGCATTCTCTCAGATTCTTCCGGCACTTTTTGGAGCAATGGGAGGTTACTGGATATTAAAGCAGTGGAAACTTGCAGTTACACCAATTCTGGTAATAGTATTGCTCTATATTTTCCTACCTATACCAAGTGGAGTTGAAGGTGCATTAATACCTGTAATGGGATTGATATCTGTTTTTTCAGCAAAATTACTATATAAAAAAGGCTTTATTAAATCTATTGAGAATTAAAAGGACAGAATATGATTCTAATAATACTTTTGTTATTAATAACTTTAACAATAATATTGAGAACTATAAAATTAAAAAATTGTTTAGTGGAATGCTCCGAAAAAGAGAACAACGAGGTTGATTTAGACAGGATAGTATCAAAGTTATCAGGCTCTATTAAGATTCCTACTGTCAGTTTTATGGAAACTAGCAAGATAGATTATTCAGAATTTAATAATTTTATAAAGTTTCTTGAAAAAAGCTTTCCTTATGTATTTAGATCTATGGAAGTAACAGTGATCAATGACTACTCTCTTCTATTTAAATGGTCTGGTAGAGAGAAGAGTAAAAAACCATCACTATTAATGGCTCATTATGATGTTGTTCCTGTAGCTGAAAGTTCAGAGGAAGGTTGGAAATTCTCTGCTTTTTCAGGAGCAGTTGATGATGGATATCTATACGGCAGAGGCTCCCTAGATACTAAAATAACACTAGTTGCAGCTCTTGAAGCCGCAGAACTCTTATTAGAAGATGGATTCACCCCACAGAATGATGTCTATTTTGCCTTTGGTCATGATGAAGAGATTTCCGGTATAAATGGGGCAAAAAATATTGCTAAGTATCTTAAAGATGCAAATATTGAACTGGAATTTGTTTTAGATGAGGGTGGAATTGTTACTCCTGACAGTATAAATGGTTCAAAAAGGGACTTTGCTTTAGTTGGTATAGCAGAGAAAGGTTATGCAGATATAAAAATATCAGTTAAAGGAGACGGAGGGCACTCTTCTATGCCCTCTAAATCGACATCCTTGGGGATGGTTGCCCAGACAGTAAGCAGACTGGAAAAGCAACAGATGAAATTAAAATTAACTAAACCTGTTGAACTATTCCTAAAAAAAATAGGACCTGAAATTGGTACAATAAATAGAGTAATAATTGCTAATTTATGGCTCTTTAAACCGCTTTTTATTAAAATATTCTCAAAAACAAATTCAGGTAATGCACTGTTAAGAACCACAACTGCTGTTACAATGGCAAAGGGAAGTAATGCTGCAAATGTTATACCTGAGGAATCATCGGCAATTATTAATTTTAGAATAAGTCCTGAGGATTCAGTTTCAAAAATTGTTGATCATATTAAGAATGTTAGCAGAAATCCAGACTTAAAAATTGAGATTCTCAAATCAAATGAGCCAACACCTGTTTCAAAAGTAGACAGTTTTGGTTTTAATCTAATTGAAAAAATAATACCTTCAATTTTTGATAATACTGTTGTAGCTCCTTACCTTGTTATGGCTGCAACTGATTCAAAATATTTTCATGAAATTTGTGACTCTGTTTACAGATTTGCACCCTTAAGACTGACAAAATCAGAACTTGGCCTAATACATAATACAAATGAGCGTGTCTCTTTGGAAAATATAAAAAAAGCTTTACTCTTTTATATTGAACTTATCAGCAATGTTTAGTCAGACTTACTCAATGGTAACTTTTTTATTAGTTGCATCCAATTCCACTATGCAACCTATAGGCAAGGTTAACATAGGGTGAGTATGACAGCAGTCAAACTCTGCAAGAAATGGTATTTTCTTGCCGTTTAATACTTCAAGAAGTATCTGGTAGGGAGCTCTTTTAGTACCTTGATCATTAAAAAGTTCGTGCTTCCCAAGTATAATGCCTGAAATTTTGTCAAACACTCCATTTATTTTTAGTAAAGAGAAGCTTCTTTCTATAGTTGCTGCATCTTTTAAAGAGTCCTCTATAAAAAGTATATCACCTTCTAGAATCTCTGGCATAAATTCACTACCCCATATACCCTGAATAGTATTAAGATTCCCACCTATTAATCTTCCCTTTACAACCCCGGGATAAACTGTTAACAATTCATTTTTTACCCCAGTTTTACTCCGGTTCTGCTCTTCCCAGTTAATATATTCATCAGTCCATGACTCTGGTGTTGGCAAGATATATGGTGCTTTTAATCCCCTTATTAATACATTTTCAAAATAGCTATAAGTTAAATCAACAAAGGGGGATAATTCCCCAAATGATGCTACCAGAGCAGGGCCATAATAAGTGGAAATGCCTGTCTTGTTATAAATTGCCAATAGTATTGCAGTAACATCAGAATAACCAATAATAACTTTAGGGTCTCTTTTAAATGCCTCATAATCAATGTATGGAAGAATGGAGTTTGAATTCATTCCTCCTATAGTAGACATTATACACTTAATTTCCGGATCCCTTATTAACTCGTTTAGCTCTGCGGCCCTCTCTTTTATAGAACCAGATCTGTAAAAATCTTTTTTACCTGTAAGGCTTCCCTCTTTTATCTGAAATCCTTTACTTTCTAAAAACTTTTTAGCCCGTAAAAATCTGTTTGGTGAGGCCACTGTTATTGGAGATGATGGTGAAAAGATACCAATTTTATCATTTTTCTTTAATAAATTCATATTTTATATTATGATTAATACTCTTTCAGGACAACGTAAATTGGAGATTTTATATGGATCATGTAGTATATATGGACGCTAAAGCAGATGAATTTTCAAAATTAAAAAATGGAGAAAAAACAGCAATAATTAGAGGAGCTACCGGCAGAAAATTACCCTATGGAAGAGTAGAAGATGGAGATGTTTTATACTTTATTAATAACAATTCAGAGGGTGTGGTTAAAGCCAGAGCTATAGTTTCATCTGTATTTAATTCTGAAAAAATGAGTAGTGATGAGTCTACACATCTGGTTGACCAGTATCAGGACTCACTAAGATTAAGTGATGCTCAATATAAAAAATGGGCAGGGAAAAGATACCTGGTTATAATTTCAATTGAAAATTTTGAATTAATTGAAGCTTTTAAACTGGATAAAACAAACTTCGGTAATATGGATGACTGGTTAGCAGTAGAAAATATTGAGAATGTAAGAATCAACTAATAACCGATAGAAACAAATTATTTCTACCGGTATGTTTCTATTATTACTTTTTACAGTGAAATTTCATAGCCTAATGCCCATTTTTGTGAACTTCTGGCAGCACCATCATTCCATGACATTAGAGAGTAGTCTATATAAAGCCCACCTAAAAATACTCTACACCCAATATCAAGTTTATTGATAAGTGCTAACATAGCATCACTGTTTTTTAATACTAAGTGGCTTGACAGTGTATATCCAACATGACCTTTTACTCTGATTATATCAAACAGGTTACCTTCAACTATAGCCAGAAGAGGGAGATCAAAAAGAGCTGGAACAGTGTTCTCCTTAGTTGTAAATGCGTAAAAACCAATCTCTCCACCAACACCTACAAACTCATTAAAACTGTAGATAGCATCTCCATACACACCTGCTTTAATAATATTAAAAATACCTGCAAGCATATCAAAACTACCACCATCGGCTGTTATAATATTATCACCGGTTTCAACTGTAATTGCTCCACCAACATCAATAGATAATGGTGAACCACTAGCTGATGAACTGTCAGCTTCCTGCGCAAAGATTGTACCAGCAAATAATAGTGCTAATACAAGAACATTAAGTTTTTTCAATTTATCCTCCTAATATTTTGAAATAACATTAAATAATATATTTCTATATTTTTTTTGAATTCAGATATTAACTTCGAAAACGATTTTAGTAAAGAATTTTTCTTGCAAATAAAAAAAAAGCATCATAAACTCCATTTATGAAGTTAGAATGCAAAAAGTACAAAAAAATAAGATCTCTTATGAAACCCGGAGATATTCTGGCTTTTGGAAGAAATGATCCGGTTTCAAATATCATAAAATGGGCTACTAAGGGGCCTGTGGCCCATGTGGCTATTGTAATACAAACAAAAGCTATTGATTCCGAAAAAAATGATAATAGATTCTTTAACCAGATAATTGAAGCTGTATCCGATGGTGTATCAATAAAAAGAGTTAGCGATTATATAAATACATTTGAAGGGGATATATGGTGGCTTCCCCTTGGAGATGAAGTAAGAAACAATATAGAAACATCCAAACTCTTTAACTTTTTAATAAAGCAGAAAGGGAAAGAGTACGATCTTTCTCAGGCAGTGACATCTGCACTTGATACTCTCGATTCTTTACCTATTGTTTCGAATCTGACTTATAACAAAGAGGATCTAACCAAGCTATTCTGTTCGGAACTAATTGCAGCAGGATTAAGAGCTGGTGGGGCAATAAAAAATATAAACCCTTCAGAAGTTACCCCTATGGACATCTGCCAATTCAATATTTATAAAGACAGCTACTATCAAATACTAGGTAAGAAAAAAGCTATTCCTCAATTTAACACAAAGTCTCCTGAAGGATGGGGTTTATAGTTTCTCTGACTGCTCTTTTATTCTGAATTTAATGATTCTGGTTATTAAATCAACAGGGAAATCCTGGCTATTAGGAAACTGTATAGAGCCTTTTCCCTGTTTGTATTTTTTTAATTCAGATTCAAATTCCTCTATTCCCGATGGAGTTGGATATAAACCTATGTGATTTTTATATCCTGCAAAATGGATTAAATTACCTTTATATACATAAGTGGGAATACCATATTTAATAGCTTTTGATGCTTCAGGAATCAATTCATCGACTAGATCCCTTAAAATTATTAATCTATCAAGAACTACTCCGGAAAAACCTTCAAAATATTCGTCAAATTCATTATTTATATTTCTCATATTATAAGTATATGATAAGGAATGACTATGCAAATAATAAATAATGTTTTTTTACTTATAACAGGTGCAACAGGATTTTTTATTATTATCCAATCTGTTTCAGAACTTATTAACAGTAGAAAAGGAATAGGGGTTTATACTTTTGCTCTGTTTTTTTCGATTGGTGTTGCAATGATTGCAGAGTTCCTGGGGTATCATGATTCTTTCAGTATGGCTCCAAAAACAGATTATATAAATGATTGTCTGGAATTCTTTATTGGAGGAAGTCTCTACGCTTACTGCCTAACATATATAACTGGTAATAAATTTAAAACCGAGATCGAGAAAGGTTTTTTGGTTTTAATTATTCCTGGAATAATAAATTTAGTAATTTATACACCATTATTACTAACTCCAAACTCAGAACTAATAATTAATCAGGGAATACATTACCATAGAAACTATATATTAAATTGGTATTATGCCTTTATAAATCATGGTGCTGGTTTATGGTTTATAATCAGTACAATATTATTTTTGCTCCATTATAAAATCTTCGACAAAAACAGGAAATATAGGGTAACAGTTATATTTTACTCTACTATTTTTATTTTAGTAAACATTTCGCTATTTATAAATAATTTTCTACATATCAATATTATAAGAAGGTTGGTTTTTATTACAATGGTTTTAATAACCATATCTTTATACTTTTTTTTTAGTTGGTTAAAAAATAATCCGGAAGTGGATATTGAGGACCAGGATAAAGAAAAATATATTAGCTCCAAACTGAAAAACATGAATCTGAGTAAATTAACTTTAGATGTTGAACAATTACTATGTAATGATCAAGTTTTATGCGATCAATCAATTAATCTTGAAACAATGGCAAAGAGATTATCAATAACTCCTCATCAACTATCAGAATTTATAAATAAGCATTACAATATGAGTTTTAGACTAATACTTAATAACAAAAGAGTTGAACTTGTAAAAAAGTGTCTTAAAGAATCTCCAGAAAAAAATATTCTGGAGATAGCTATGGATTGTGGATTCAACAGTAAATCCACATTTAATAACGCTTTTATTAAATTAGAAGGTATTACTCCATCCCAGTTCCGAAAAACTATTTCTCAACCCAACAAGTTACCATAGTAAATTTTTGTTGATCTTCAACTTCTAAGGGATAGACCATTAAACCTGTTTTATATTTCTTTCCTGAATTATAATCACCTTCATTGGTTATATCCCCAAGAGAAAGAGAGACACTGGTCCCGGAACTGACTGATGTTGAGTAGGAATACCCATACTCAAATCCGATTCCTCTTGCTTGTAGCATTGTTGCAATAACTGTCTCTATTTCATAGTCAACTTCAAGAGAGTAATCGAAGGTTTGTGTACTAGATGTAATCTCCTCTATTGAAAGAGTCTGAAATCCATTGCCCTGTCCGACGGTAAGATACTCCCCCTGAGTATTACTGCTAAAAAGTCCTCTGTTTTTTGTTGTTGATTTTATCTTTTCAACTTCACTATAAGCAGGATAACTGAATGGATCACCTGGTTTGGATGATAATATCCCTGAATCAACATCCAAACCATCACCATTAAATTTATTATAGAACTCTTTACTAACAGACAAAATTTCGGATTTTCTTGGAACACTAATAACTGTATAACTCTTCTCACCCTCTTTGTATGAGACTGAAGGATCAGAGCCTTTTGGAGAACTTATTATTTCATAGGTATATACATCAAATGGGATGCATGAGAATATTACTTTATCCTCTCCTGGAGCACTACCATAACCAACTGACAGATTAATCTCCTTACCATTATTAAATGCCCAACTGAAAGAGTTTGTTACAGTCCACTTTGCTTCAAGTCCACCTGCAGAACCCCACAAGGGACAATCAAGAGAGACTCCAACAGATGCCATAACCTTCAGTCCAGCAGTATGAGAAGTTTCAGCCCCTGAGGATTTACTTGTCCCATATTCAAGTGATGTATTTTCAAGATTCTGTTCTGTATCTTCCCATGCCGGTGGTGCTGATATAACTGCTATAATTCTCGGATCTGTATATTTAAGCTGATGATCAACATATTTAAGAATACTACTATCATGATTGATATCAGGAACAGAAACACTCCCTCCAGGAAGACCATTCGACCAGCAATCGATATTAATAATCACATCCAGAGTTCCTGCTGCAGAAAACTTATACGCTTTAAAGTCCTCTTTTGTACTTGAAATAATTTCAAGTTTAAAATCACCATCAATATCACCTACCGCAAGCATATCGGGATAGGGAGCTATAATACAATTTTCTCTTACCAGTTCAAGATTACTATTTTTATTTAACTTAACAATATCGTCAAAACAGACAATCTCATCTCTAAAATTTCCAAACTCATCAATCTGATTATCAAGATCACCAGAAACTATCGGTGTAATCCAGTGATATCCATAGGTTTCAATTGATGTATTAAGCATTTTAAATTGAATTTTAGACTCACTGTTCATGTATGAATCCATTACAAGAATCTGATACTTATCTGTTCCTGACTCATCACCACTAAATGCAACTTCCAGTAAACCATCTCCATCAAAATCACCACTAGTCATGTCTGCTGAGGTTAGTGCATGTTCGCTATTATTTAAAAAGAAACTCTGAACAGGATTCAATGATCCGTTGTTTAAATGATAAATTGTAATTTCAGCTGATCCCTCTGCTCTATTGGTTCCATTGAGTAGAATTAGTTCACTAACACCATCTCTATCAAGATCTGAGCATAGAACCCGAATACAGGAGTTTGTTGAATCAACCTGAGGGGTCAATTGTCGTGAAAGGATTTCATTATATTTACTATCCAAAATTACCATTAAAGTGCTGTTAACAAATACAATTTCCGGCAATCCATCACCTGTTAAATCTCCTGATGTTATTGATTGTCTATTCTGCATTCCGTAAACAGATAATATATCTGTCTGGGATTTGGAAAATTTGTTCTGAAAACTATTTTTATTAATACTTAACTCTCTAACATTAACGGTTTTAGCATCACTATCATAAAACATGGCAACAATTTCATCATATCCATCAATATCTAAATCAACTGCTATGTTTTTATTAAAAAACTTTGTCCAGGAATTATCACTATCACTACCTAAAAGCTCGGTGGAATCTTTTCCAATAAACACAGAACCGCTATTCTCAAAATTTCCTGTCCATCTCATTGCACCACTAACAAAAATTTCACTCTCTTTGTATAGTGTTGTAACGATACTGCCTAATGGATTCAAACTTGAGTCTACACTGTTATTATTTACATCCTCCCGTACAGATTCATCATCAATCTTAACCCCTAATGCAATAAGCATATCCCTGGTTTTATCTCCCGATAAAACTTCTGGTTCAGTTTTTTCCTCAACAATCTCTTCTGTGTCTGTTTCATTAACATTATTATCAAGATTATTTAATTGTTCACAGCTCCAGATTAAAAAAATCAAAATCAACAAGATTCCTGATTTGACATTTTCTTTACTCATATATACTCCTTTCAGGAAATTATATAGATTGAGATTTTTTAAATCGTCTGAGTATATATTTTAGGACAAAAAAAAACCTCCCTTTTTCAAGGAAGGCTGTTATATATTTTAAAGAGCCATCTTTAGGACTCTATTTAACCTTTTGCTAAAAGCTGAAGGATCTTTTAATGCAGTACCTTCAACTAATAGAGCTTGTTCCAAAAGAAGGAAACTTACATCTTTTATTAAATCTTTATCTTTAATATCAGATAACTTAGTTACAATCTCATGGGTAGGATTTATCTCAAGAACCGGAATAACATCTGGAACAGGTTGTCCCATAGCTCTCATCATTTGTGCCATCTGTGCCGATGGATCATTCTCATCTGCTACAACACATGAAGGTGAATCTGTAAGTCTTGAGGATGCAACAACATCTTTTACCTTATCCCCTAAAGCATCTTTAATCTTTTTAATAAGTGGTTTTACACTGTCTTCAGATTTTTTGTCATCCTCTGTTTTAATCTCATCCGCAGCACCTGTTTTATTAATTGCTTTTAAATCGATCTCATCAAACTTTCCAACCATAGGAATTACAACTTCATCAATTTCATCAGCCATTATTAGAACTTCAATATCCTTTTTAGCATAGGCTTCCAATAAAGGAGAGTTTCTTAAAAGAGTCTCGTTATCTCCAGTTATATAGTAAATGGATTTTTGTCCCTCTTTCATTCTCTCTTTATACTCTTTAAAGCTTGTCCAACCATCAACAGATGTTGATTTAAATCTCACAAGTTCTAATAAAGCCTCTTTATTTGCATAATCAGAGTATAATCCCTCTTTAAGAGGTCTGTTATACTGCTCAATAAACTGGATATACTTTTCTGTATTATTCTGCAATTTAGAAATTTCTGAAAGTATTTTCTTTGTAGAAGCTGTTTTAATATTTGCAAGAATTTTATTTTTCTGCAGAATCTCTCTACTAACATTTAATGGTAGATCCTCTGAATCAATAATTCCACGAACAAATCTTAAATAGGTTGGTAAAAGTTCTTTATCATCATCTGTTATAAAAACTCTTTTAACATATAACTTAACCCCTGGTCTGTAATCAGCCTGGAACATATCCATAGGAGCCTTTTGTGGAAAATAGAACAGAGTATTGTACTCTAATTGCCCCTCAGCTCTTGTGTGAATATGAAACATTGGGTCTTCATAATCATTGGATATAGTTTTGTAAAACTCATTATAATCTTCAGGCTTTAATTCGTTTTTTGACTTTCTCCATAATGCTGATGCCGAGTTAATCTGCTCTACTGTAGGAGTTTTTGTAGGTTCCTCACCCTCTTTGCCATATTCTGTTTTCTCATAGTGTAAGTAAATTGGGAAAGCAATATGATTTGAGTATTTCTTGGTAATTTGTTCAACCTGCCATCTATTATCATACTCTTTTCCATTCTCATTTAAGTATAAAATTATAGTTGTACCATGGGTATCTCTCTCAGACTCTTCTATATCGTATCCTGTTTTTCCGTCACTAGTCCATTTATAAGCTTTATCCTGACCGGCTTTTTTAGAAATTACCTCTGCTTTGTCTGCAATCATAAAAACTGAATAAAAACCTACACCAAACTGACCAATAAGGTTTGAATCTTTTTTGGACTCCTCAGAAAGGTTCTTAAGGAAATTTTTAGTTCCAGATCTTGCTATTGTACCTAAACAAGTTTCAAGATCCTCTTTATCCATACCAATACCGTTATCTCTAACAGTAAATATTTTATGATTCTCTTCATCTAATTCAATATCTATTTGTGGAGTAAATTCCAGGTCTTTTAATTTCTCATCCGTTAATGTTAGGTACTTTAACTTATCCAGGGCATCTGATGAGTTAGATATCAACTCCCGTAAAAAGATTTCACTGTGTGAGTACAGTGAATGAGTTATAAGTTGTAACAAATCATTTACTTCTGTTTTAAATTGCTGATGTGCCATCCGTTTGCATTCCTCTCTATCTTATTTTTTTTTAAGATACTAATAAAAAATGAAATCGGCAAATTTTGATAGAAAAAAATAATAGCACTATGGGAATTTATGGATTAATATATTTTATAAGTAAAATTAATTAATAAAGGAGTTCTAAATGGTTTGGGTTATTCTTATCGCCCTTATTACGTCTGTGGTTACTCTATCCTTTGCAATTATCAGAACAAAATGGATTTACAAACAACCTGTAAAAGATGGAAAACTTGGTATTATTGCGGGACATATTGCTGATGGAGCAATGGCTTTTCTTAAACGAGAGTATAAAATACTTATTCCATTTATATTTTTTGTTGCTCTTTTTCTTGGTATAGGTAATAAAGGGTATATTAAATTTCAGTTTATTAGTTTTATTCTTGGAGCCTTCTGCTCAGGTCTCTCAGGTTATATAGGAATGAAAGTCGCAACTGCAAGTAACTCAAGAACTACCTCTGCTGCGGAACACTCATTAAACAGTGCCTTAAAAGTTGCTTTCAGAGGTGGATCAGTTATGGGTTTAACTGTTACTGGATTAGCCCTGTTGGGACTTTTTGTAATACTAATTCTCGGAACCTCCATATTTGGCATAGATAGAGACTCTCTTAAAGAGATCGTTTTCCCTATACTCACCGGATATTCTCTGGGAGCATCATCTGTCGCTCTCTTTGCTAGAGTAGGTGGTGGTATATATACAAAAGCAGCAGATGTCGGGGCAGATTTAGTAGGAAAGGTTGAAGCAGGTATTCCTGAAGATGATCCGCGGAACCCAGCAACAATTGCAGATAATGTGGGAGACAATGTGGGGGATGTTGCTGGTATGGGTGCAGACCTTTTTGAATCTTTTGTAGGCTCTATTGTTGGAGCAATGATTCTGGGAATAAGTGCTGCTGCATCAGACAAGATGCAGGTAAAATTGGCATTTTTTCCAATTGTTATTGTTGGTGTTGGTGCCTTATGTTCAATAATTGGTATGTATTTCGTTAGAATCAGGGAAGGAAACTCTCCCCAGTTTGCTTTAAATATGGGAACTTTTGGAGCAGCTATTCTGACTACTCTATTAGTACTACCTGTTTCCTATTTTATGTTCAGGAATGAGACATTTAATAACGATTCTACTTACTTTGATATTTTTATTGCTACATTTTCCGGGCTGGCAGCAGGAGTTGGAATTGGAATAAGTACCCAGCTTTTTACAGGAACAGGCACAGGCCCGGTAAAAAAAATTGTTCATGCCTGTAAAACGGGTTCCGCCACAAATATCATAACCGGCATTGGAGTAGGAATGTTATCTACAGTTGCGCCAGTTATTATAATTGTCCTGGCTATTATAATTGCCAATACCCTTGCTGGCTTTTATGGTGTAGGTATTAGTGCTTTGGGAATGCTGCTTACATTAAGCATTCAACTGGCAGTTGATGCCTACGGACCTATAGCGGATAATGCTGGAGGATTAGCAGTTATGTCAGAATTTCCAAAAATTGTAAGGGAGAGAACCGATGAACTTGATGCTGTAGGAAATACTACGGCAGCTATAGGAAAGGGCTTTGCAATTGGATCTGCAGCATTAACTTCAATAATACTTTTTGCATCTTTTCAGGAAGTTAGCGGAGCTGGAACAATAAATCTTGTTGATACTAAAGTTCTCTCCGGAGTATTCCTTGGAGCGATGATACCCTTTCTATTTTCAGCTCTAGCAATTGACGCAGTTGGTAAAGCAGCCTTTGACATGATAGAAGAGGTAAGAAAACAGTTCAGGGAGAGAAAGGGCATTTTTGATGGCTCTGAAGAACCTGATTACAAAAGATGTGTTGATATAAGTACAAAATCAGCACTGACAAAAATGCTTGCTCCAGGAATTATTGCCATAGTTGCACCAATATTTATTGGTTTTACAGGTGGAATCTCCATGTTAGCGGGACTGCTGGTAGGGGTTACAACTTCCGGAGTTTTAATGGCTACTTTCATGTCAAACTCAGGTGGAGCCTGGGATAATGCAAAAAAAACCATCGAAGCAGACAATAAAGTACACAAGAGTGAAGAGATGTATAAAGCATCTGTAGTTGGGGATACAGTTGGAGATCCATTTAAAGATACTGCTGGTCCATCATTAAATATACTAATAAAACTTATGGCTGTAATCTCTTTAGTTATAGCACCAATGTTAAAGAATTTCTGGGGGTAAAAAATGAGCGAAAAACATATATATATGATTCTTCATCCAAATAACTTCCTTATTGCTTCAAGCTTGACACCGGAGCAACTCGGGAAACACTACTTAACTGGCAGCAGTCAGCATTTTAATGGACGTCTTATTTTTGCTGAGATTGAAAACACCTTCAGAAATCCATATTTCGAAATTGACTGGGCTCTGGATCAGCTAATACCCCATGCAGATGGTAGACCAAAAGCCACAAAATTTATTTCAGCATACAGAGTACTTGAGCACATAGATTTTTCTGCTATAAAGAAACTCTATCTTGCAAGTTCTACAGGGGCAGTAATGGCACTTGAATCTTCTGAATATTACTCCCACAAGAACCCTTCCGCTTTTAAAATTTATGCCGGAATTACACCTTTAAAAATTCTGGCAATGTCTACAGAATCTTTTATAGAGTATGGGCAGAATATTACAAAAAACAAGACAAAGGGTGCACCAAAATATTTTTATACCCAGATTGAATTTGATGCAATCGAGTTTCAAAAAGAGTTTAAAGATCAACCCCTTATTCCATCCCCAATACCCGGGGTTCATCCAGCAATTCTTAATAAAGCTATTGAGGAGATAAAAACTAATCCAAATAAAATATCCAAGGGTATTCGACTACACTCATCATTCCACGAATTCCCATCAAGATTAATCAGGCATGGTTTTGTATTTACAACCCCGGAGCATTATAAATACTATCCAATGCCATCATTAGCTGAAATTGAGGAGAAATTTTATAGTTATCATAGAAGTATGTAAACTAATTATTTAGGGGAACAAATTGATAAGTAATTTTAATTAGACAAATCAGTTTGTTCCTTCTCATCCTTTACCAGAACTATGCATTCTGTTATATAGTTTTCAGGATTTCCCTTAAAAATAAAACCTGGCCCCTTTATATAGTGTTCAATTATTGGGAGGTCTATTTTATATCCCTTTTCAGAGCAGTAATTAAACAATTTTTTATATGCACGTCCCTGACCACCGTAGGAGCCTTTGTAAATAGTCATTACAGCTTTTCTCTCTGAAAGAGAACCGATTTTAAAGCTTTTACCCTTAATTCCTTTACGTAATTCAATTACTGCATAAAAATCAGGGTCTTTTTCCCGGTATTCCAAATCCTGATAAAATGCATAGAGTGCTCCTTTTACATACCTGCCCGCTTCTTTGTATAAAGTATTAAACCCTTTGCCGACATCACTATATTTTCCATCAATTTTTAAATAAGCATAGTTAGGAATATTAATATAAACCTCTTTAACTCCATCAGTTAAATTTTCATTCTTGTATCCAACTCCACTCTGATATGACTTAAGCTTTGATTCCAAAACCTTCAACTCTTTTACCCTAGCCCTAACCTCTTCCAATTTATTTGATATATACAGACTTAAATCAGACTCATCCCTGCATTGGTCCAGAATAGATTTAATTTCAGTAAGAGTGAAACCCAACTCTTTTAATATTTTTATCCCCGATAATCTATCTATGGATTCTTCATTATAATATCTATAATTTGTTAAAGGGTCTATTTTAACAGGCTCCAGCAAATTCAACTCCTGATAATATCTAATACTCTTAATAGTAACCTGGGTTATCCGAGATAATTCACCAATTGAATACATAATTCTCCTCTATAAAAACAAACTCTATTGAATACTTTCGTAAAATAACTTTTCAGAAGCATAGATACTCTCTGCTAACTTTGAAAGTCTGGAAAAGTCTCTATTATTTTTATCCTGTGACATTTCCTTTAAATAATCTGAAAAATTATCCCATGCTTCTACTGATTTCTCAAGTAACACTATATATTTCTCAAAATCTTTATTCAGTTCTCTTTTTGACTTTAAAAAGCCTAAATATGGATCTCTAAATGCAGCTCCACCTGTTCCGTATAGTTCAATAAACCCATATAGAGAGTTTAAAACAGGCTCCATCAGATACGATGGAGTGTTTTCTCCTAACAAGATTATAGATTGTGGCAGTTTTTCCATAGCTTTAAGTCCTGAAATACTATCACCCTGAGAAGTAATATTCATCATACCACTCTTTACTGTTTTTAGTGATTCAATAACCACCTCTTCCCACTCTATCCGGAATCCTTCAGGTGCTCTTTCAACCCAGTAATATTCACCTTCAGGAGGCATAACTTTCAATTTACTAAATCTGGCTCTATCAAGATCCTTTAATTTTATCTCATTTAAAGTTTTCTTATCTGTATCGGTAACATAAGCAGTTCCTTTTTCAATATCCATTGATACTAGTGTTATAAAATGCCACCCAAAACTCATATATTTGGAACCGTACTTTCCATTATAAAGATATGGCAAAAATCTCATATCTACCCGAAGCAGTACAGGTATATCTGATTCCAGTAATTTATTAATCTCACTCCATCCATTACCATCACTCTTTAAATCCCCCTTGTGCCAGACAATACCAAGAGATTTAAAAAGGTTCTCTTTAAAATTCAGAGAACGCCCACCAAGAAATGGAAATTTTCCCCCATCATATACAAAACCCAGGATGCCTCCTGCTCCTAGTATCTCCTCTTCTGAGATATTATACCCTTGATGATTTAAAGCATTTAACAATGCACTACTCTCGCAGTGAACTCCGGATAAAGGAGTAAATTCCTTTAGCTCTGCAGATTCCATTCCTGTGAAATCTGTCTTACACCCCAAACATAATCCTGCTAACATTAATAACGAAATTCTTTTCATTCCTGTTTCCTCCATGAAAAGAGTGTAAACTCTCCCTTAAGGTGGAGGGTCAAGAGATGTTTTTATGATTTTCTAAAATTTATTTTACGGGAATTTCTATACGAAAAATCTTCTCATCAGAATCTTTAACAAAGAGACGTCCGTCAAACTCATTTTCAATAATTTTTCTTGAAATACTTAAACCTAATCCTGTACCATCCATATTGGTTTTTGTTGTGTAGAATGGCTCAAAAATATCTACTCCCTGGGGAATTGGGACTCCATTATCACATATTTCACATACTATATCTGAGGATTCAACAAAAGTTTTTATTTTTATTACACCTTCATTACAATGCTCGGGAATAGCACTAGCAGCATTTGTTAATAGGTTTATCAATATCTGATTAATCTCATTTCCGGCAGTTAAAAAACAGGGTATATCACCAAGATCAAGTATAACTTTAGCTTTATACCTATATTTATTTTTAGTAATAACAAGGGAACTTTTAACTCCATCATTAATCTGATATGGAACCACTTTCTCTTTCCTGTTCTCCCTGGAAAAAGATAACAGATTGGTTACAACTTCACTAATTCTGGATACACCCTCTAGAGAATCCCCCAATATATCTTCAATATCACTTAAATATTGTGACTCAATATGTTTCTCTTTCAAATATTTATCCAAAACACCTAAATTGCTCTTAATAAAACTTAATGGATTATTTATTTCGTGGGCTACTCCGGCGGATAATTGACCAAGAATAGCCAGTTTCTCCTGTTTAATTAATGTAACCTGCATTTTTTCCAGACGATTTATAAGATCAATTTTATCTGTAATATCATTTAAACTTATTATTAGGCCCTTATTTGAATTCTCTTTTACAGAAACTTTATTAATTCTGACATCATACTCCCTATCTTTTACCCTTATTACTTTTTGAGTAAAAAAACCTTCCCTTAACTCTTCCCAGGGTAACTGGATATATGTATAAATTTCTGTTGTTGAAAATAGACACCCCAAATTTCTGTCCGAAAGATTAAAAAGTTTAGATGCTTTACTATTAAAATCTATTATTTGTAATTTATTGTCTAAAATTACTATAGGGTTATCAAGAAAATGCAAAATTACATTTCTGGGCATTGGGGTAAAATGTAAAAGTTTAAATCTGTAAATACTAATAAAAATAAAAATCCCAGTAAAAGCAAAGGAAACAGCAGAGTAATCTTTATCCAGTCCCGGAATTACTCTATATATAAAAAGAATATTTACAATAAGAGGAATAATAAAACCCATAATAACCAGAAGAGACTGATTTCTAAAATAAGACCCCCCTCTTATATAGGACACTATTATAAAAACTGTACCTGCCATTAAGGCTATATAATCCAGGGAAATTTTAACCCAGAAAAAAGGTCCGTATACTGGATGTAAAATTGTATAACCACTTTTTGAGATATATACTAACTCTTTGTAAAAAAGGTGATGATTACCTGAAGTAAAAACTACAATAAGGTTAATTAAAACTATAAATCCAATAATTCCGATAAGTTTTTTTCTTAACAGATTTTCATTCCCGGTATATTGCAGTGCAAAAGCAAACCATGAAAGTGTCGTAACATGTATAAATAGATGCTGAAACTGTGAAAAAAGAAGAATAAGATTATTTGCATCGGATAAAAATTCAAGATAATTAAAAACAAGGTTAAAAAGAACAGCAATCTGATAGATTAATAGAAGTTTACTTATTCTCTCTTTAATATACTGTATCGACACCCCAATTGAAAGCATCAAAAAACCCATTAAAATTGGCGATAACAACCTATATATCTGATAATCCATATATTAATTTATCCTTAACTGTTTTTATTTGTACAAAATTAGTTTACATTGTAAACTAATATAGAGATAGGGAAAAACATGAAAACAACTGTAAAAGATATTGTAATTATAGATGATGAGGAAAAAATTCTAAAATCTCTAAAAAGAGAGTTGGAACCCTGGACAATTCAAAACAGAGTCAACATAGAAACTTTTACATCGGGTAATGATGCTCTGGATTTTCTTCATAAAAACAGTAAATCTGTATTCCTAGTTATTTCGGATTTAAGAATGCCCCTAATTTCCGGGCCGGAGTTACTCTCAGAAATAAGCAAACTCTATCCGGATATTCAACTATATCTTTTAACAGCCTATTCTGATATTTCAGAAATTCAGAATGCCATAAAGGCATCAATATCCAGATTAATATTTAAACCATGGGATGCCCTTACTCTCCAGCAGGATATAGAGCAGGCTTTTAAAGGGAACATTTTATTGGAGCAAAATAGAAAACTGGAGAAAGAGAGAGCTGAGAGTTTAAGAATAGCTGGAGAATTTCAGAGAAAACTCTTAACATCCCCGGTCTCCATACCGGGAAAAATTATTTTTGATTTAAAAAGTCATCCTGCAAAAGATATTGAATGCGGTGGCGATTTCTACGACTATTGCAAAATAGATAATAATGCACTTTTGATGTTAGGGGATGTCTCGGGTTTTGGAATAAAATCTGCATTTATTACTGCTATGTTAAAAGTATTATGCTCTGCTAATAAATCATCTCTTCATGGAAAAGAGATTGATCCATCTGAAATTATGAGTTACCTCAATGATGGTCTAATAAAATCTTTAGATACAGTAAAAGATGTATTAGTAACTCAAAATATTATTAAAATAGATCTGGAACATAATATACTGACTTTTTCAACTGCAGGAAATTTAACTATTTATATATTAAGAGAGGGTAATATTCTGACCTATGAAAATAATGGTCCGGCTTTAGGTTTTATAAATGGAGGTGAATACGAGAATAAGAGTTTCGATATCCAGAGAGATGACCTAATAATCATTTTTACAAATGGACTTGTTAAATCAGAAAAGAGTAAGCTATCATTAGACAGAAACAAAATAAGAAGCATATTGCTATCACTTAAACTTGATTTAAAACCATCAAATGCAATATTTGAAGCCATTAAAAAACACCATCTTTATAATGAATTTACAGATGATGTAACTATTATTACTGCTCGTATAGTATAGAGATCTTATTGAATCAAATACAATGTTAATCTATAATAAAAAAATGAGTAAGATATCAATAAATGAGGACCCTGACCCCTACTCGGGTGAGATATATAAAAGTGGAGTAAAAAGTTGGAACTAACAGCCCTAATTATACTCCTGGCCCTTTCCGGCTTTTTTTCAGGAACAGAGACTGCTTTTACCTCCCTGTCTCTGGCATCAGTACAAAATTTAATAAAAAGAAATAAAAAGCGTGGATTAAAAATTGAAAGATTAATTAATAATCCCCAAATTTTATTAACAACAATATTAATTGGAAATAATATTGTAAATATTGGAGCAACAACCCTTACAACAGCTATTGTTATCAAAACTTTTGGTAATTTTTACATAGGTTTTGCAAGTGGATTACTAATTCTGTTTATTCTAATCTTCGGAGAAGTTACCCCTAAACAGATTGCCTTTGGAAAGAGTGAATCAATCTGCTACCATACAGTAAACTATATTTTAGTATTATCACTTATTTTTAAGCCATTAATCTTTCTTATTTCCGGAATTAGTAATCTGATCACAAAGATTTTTGTAAAATCCTCAGGAAAAAAAATTACTGAAGAAGGTCTTTTAAACCTTGTAGAGGCTGGTTCAAAAATGGGTATTGTAGAAGCCTATGAATCTCAAATGGTTAAGGAAGTTTTTAGAATTAATGATACACCTATACATGGAATAATGACTCATAGAAAGGATGTAATAAGGTTCGACGGAAATTTAACAATAAATCAGATTTATACAGATCTTATTAGAGAAGGTTTTTCCAGAATTCCAATATATGAGAACAGCGACGAAAATATAATTGGTATAATCCTTTATAAAGAGATAATGGAGTTGCCTAACGAGCTAAGAGACAGACCTTTAAAAGAGTTTTCCCATAAACCAATTTTTGTTCCAGGAAGCAATAAAGTAAATGAACTCTTTATTAAATTTAAAGTTGAAAAATTAAATATAGCTATTGTTCTTGATGAATATGGTGGGCTTGATGGAATTGTAACCAGAGAAGATATTCTGGAAGAAATTTTTGGTGAAATGTATGATGAAAACGAAACATTTGAAGAAGCATCAATTATTAAGCTAAATAATAAAACCTGGAAAGTAGCAGGAGATACCTCTTTTTACGATATAGAAGATATTATTGGACTCTCAATTCCCCATGATATTGGCACTCAGACAATTAATGGGTATTTAACAGAACAAATTGGCAATTTTCCTAAGGCCGGAACAACAATAGAGACAGAAGAGGGTCATTGGTCTATAGAAAAAGTGGAAAGTAACTGTATTGAATCCTTAATCTTTGTGAAAAAAGATTAATAAAATGTAATAAAAATTGACGCAAACCTCTCTAAGATGGTATTTTATATAAATCCATTGCAACCTAAAGCTTACGGAAGCGAAGTTGCAAAGAGAAAGAGAGGTAATTATAATTATGAAAATGAGTCAACTTTTTTCAAGGACTCTTAGACCAACTGGAAAAGATGAGACAGCCAGTGCCGAGTTTCTGGTTAGAGCGGGTTTTATAAGGCAGCTTGCTGCAGGAATTTATAGTTATCTACCTATAGCGCAAAAAACAATAAATAAGATTGAGAATATTATCAGGGAAGAGATGGACAAGATAGGCGGACAGGAGATCACAATGCCTGTTGTACATACTGCTGATACCTGGAAAGAGACAAATCGATATTTTGAAATAGATAAAGAGCTAACAAAATTTACAGACAGATGGGGAAGAGACATGGTTCTTGCCATGACTCATGAAGAGATTGCAACTGCCCTTATAAAAAGCGAAATAATCTCTTATAAACAGTTACCCCAAACAATATATCAGATACAAACCAAGTGGAGAGATGATGCAAGACCGCGGGCAGGTTTAATAAGAGTACGAGAATTCACAATGAAAGACAGCTACTCTGCTGCTGCTAACTGGGAACAGCTGGATGAACAATACTACGATCACTTTCATGCATACTTTAAAATGTTTAACAGATGTGGTTTACCGGTAATTACTGTACAGTCAGATATGGGTATGATGGGTGGTAAAATGGCCCACGAATTCATGTATCTTACTCCAATGGGTGAAGATAAGCTAATAACCTGTTCCTGTGGATATACAGCTAATAGCGAAGTTGCTGTATTTAAGAAGAACTACCTTCCTGCCCAGAAAGAGGAGAGCATAAAGGAGATTTCAACTCCAGGTGTAGCATCAATTGAAGATCTTTCAAAATTTTTAAAGGTTGAAGCAAGTGATACAGCCAAAGCAGTTTTTTATGTAGGAACATTCCAGAAAGGAACTGAAGAACAGGATAAGTTTGTACTGGCGGTTATTAGAGGGGATCTCCAGGTTAATGAAACTAAAATTCAAAATACTATAAAAGCAAAAGCTCTTAGACCAGCTCATGTTGAGGAGATAGAACAACATGGATGTATAGCGGGTTATGGTTCTGCAATTGGTGTTAAAGATGCTGTTGTTATTGTAGATGATTCAATTCAAAGTGACAGAAATTACATTGCAGGTGCAAATAAGATTGATTACCATATTTCCGGAAGTAGACTAGGTAGAGATTATAATGCGGATTTTACAGGTGACATTGCAGAGGCCCAGGATGGAGAGTGCTGTGTTAAATGTGGAAGCAGATTAAATTTCTCAAGAGGTGTGGAAGTTGGAAACATCTTTAAACTTGGGACAAAATATTCAGAAGCTATTGGAGCTGTTTTTAATGATGAGAATGGTTCTGAAAAACCGGTAATAATGGGTTCTTACGGAATTGGTGTAGGAAGACTTCTTGCAAGTATAGTTGAAGAGCATCACGATGAAAATGGAATTATCTGGCCTATGTCTGTCTCTCCATACCAGGTGAATTTAATCAATTTAAGTAAAAACTCACCAAAAGCTGATGAACTATACAAAGAGTTTATTAGTGCAGGAATTGAAGTTCTATATGATGACAGAGTAAAAGAGCGGGCAGGTGTAAAATTTAAAGACGCCGACTTAATCGGAATACCTCTAAGAGTTATTGTTGGTGATAAAGCACTTGAGAAGGGTGAAGTTGAGTTTAAAACAAGAAACGGTAGTGAAAACGGTACACTTCCTCTAAACGGATTAACAGAAACTTTAAAATTAAAAATTGCTGAACTTATTAAATCTGAGGAATTATCAGTAACAGGCAGACTATAAATATCATCAGTACAAAACAGTTTAGAATCCTGCACTGTTTTGTACTGTTTATAAATTTTCTTTTTGCTAATTAATCTTCATAACCATATAATAAAAAGATGAAGTTGCAATCGAAAATAATAATCACAACAGTCCTAACAACTCTAATATTAAATTTTTCAGTGCAATTATTATCCTATTTACAGCAAAAAGATGTCGCAAACCAGATTCTGAATAATAAGATTAAACGATACAGTAGAGATATACAAAATACCTATTCACTTCCATTATATCTTCTTGACGAAAATATTCTCGATAAAAACCTTGAAAACCTTTTCAATGATCCGGATATTGTCTCAATTACCCTTGAAGAAATTAACGGTACAATAAAAATAATATACTCAAAGCCTCATAAGGATTCAAGTTTAAAAATTCAGGATAATATAGACATATATTATGATTCGGATCTTATTGGTAGAGTAAGAATTACATACACAACAATGAATATAGAGAGCGAATTAAATCTGTTATTACAAAAATATCTATTCAACCTTCTTTTGATTATTACAGTTTTCCCGGTTGTACTCTATTTTATACTGAAAATTATTATATCACCAATTTCAAAATTAGCTGATGCAACAATTCAAATTGCAAAGGGAAACCTTGAACCTGAGGTGCCGGAAAATAAAGATGATGAAATTGGAATATTAACCACTAATTTTCTACTAATGAGAGACTCTATTAAATACCAAATAAAAAAACTGGAGGAAGAGAATAATGAGCGTTTAAATACCGAGAAGAAACTGGCAAAGGTTAATGTTGAACTTGTTAGACAAAAACAGAATCTTGAATATATGGTTAATAAAAGGACATCTGAATTGCAAGAGTCTCTTGAAGTTTTAAAATCAACACAGGAGATGCTTATTGAGTCTGAAAAAATAGCTTCACTGGGGACAATTGTGGCTGGAGTTGCCCACGAAATAAATACTCCAATTGGTATAGGAGTCACAGCTTCTTCACATCTTGAAGAAGAGACAAAAAAGATTACTGAGTTATGCATATCTAACAAAATTACAAAAACAAGATTTCTGGAATATACCCAGCAAGCAACTCTTACTTCTCAGATTATTCTATCAAATCTGAAAAAAGCAGCAAATATAATCAACAGTTTTAAACAGATAGCAGTAGATCAATCAAGTGAAGCTGTAAGAGAGTTTAAAATTAGAGAATATATTGATGAAATCCTGTTAAGTTTACACTCTAAAATAAAAACAACCAAACATAAAATCCAGGTAGAGTGCACTGAAAATTACACCTTATATAACTATCCCGGAGCTTTTTCCCAAATACTTACAAACCTTATTATAAATTCTTTAATTCATGGTTTTGAAAACATAGATAATGGATTAATAAAAATTGTTGTAAACAAGATAGGAGATGATATAAATATACACTACGAAGATAATGGTGTTGGGATAAGCAAGGAAAATCTTAAAAAGATATTTAACCCGTTTTTTACAACTAAACTTGGAAGTGGAGGAAGCGGTTTAGGATTAAGTATTGTATATAATCTGGTTCATAAAAATTTAAAAGGGAGTATCAGATGTTTAAGCAATCCTGAAGCTGAGGAAGGCACCACATTTGAGTTACTCTTCCCCTGCGATTTAAGAAATACTGATTAAAATTTAAACCATTCTTACAGAAATAGATTCGTCAAGCTGCTGTAATGAATACTGTATAAACTGAAGTGTTCCAGTTCCTGATGATGCACATCCGGCACAAGCTCCCTGGTATTTTATTGAAACTAATACATAATCCGGATCAAAATAGATATCATCAATCTCAACATTACCACCATCTTTCATTAGAAGAGGTCTTATTTCAGCATCAAATAGTTTTTCAATAGCAACTGTCTTTTTAAAGTTGCTCATATTTTCAAATTTTTCTTCCAAAGCCTGCTCTTTTGCAATCTCGGCAAGTGTATCTCTTAATATATCAACAAGATAGTGCTCTTTCTGTTCATGTCCCCCAGGTTTTACACAGGATTTACAAAATGCACCAGCTTTTGTGTATTGAGTTATCTGCTCGACAGTTGTAAGTTTGTTAATTCTTATTGCATCCTTTATAGTGCTCATACTAACCCTGGCACATTCACATACAATCTCCTGATCTTCCAGAGTTGAGAAATCTACACCTTTATAATTTGCAGCAGCCTGCTTAATTACATCGTAAGCCATTACACTGCAATGCATTTTCTGAGGAGGAACTGCAGGCTCTTCAGGATTATCTCTCATAGCAAATTCAACATCAATATTAGTAATTTTTAATGCTTCATCAACAGTCTTACCCATACATAGTTCAGCCATGGTATCACTGGAAGCGATAGCAGTGCCACATCCAAAACTCTTGAACTTGGAAGATAAAATTATATCATTTTCAGGATTTACAACCCAGTAAAGTCTAACTGCATCACCACAGGATTCCGCACCAAAATCTGCGACAATTAATTTTCCTCCGAGGCTCTTTGCATCCTCTTCAGTTAACTCACCCATATGTAGAGGGTTATTCATTCTATCTGAAACTTTATTTGAATAGTTGTCCCATAAAGAACCACCTACTAAACTATTTTTTGCCATTTTATTCTCCTTTTACGTAAGTAGATGATATAGCTCTTAATCTTTTTACGCTCTTATTAATTACTTCAATAGTCTTATCGATCTCTTCTTCTGTGTTGTATCTTGAGAGACTGAACCTAACTCCGGTATGAGCTAAATCTGCATCTATACTCATAGCTACAAAAGTAGGATCCGGTTCCAAATCCTCGCTTGAACATGCACTCCCAGTTGATGCGGCAATACCATTCTGATTTAAATCCCATAAAAAGGACTCTCCTTCAATACCCTTAAAACTTGCCAGAATTGTGTTTGGAGTTCTATGTTCCCTCTTTCCGATAACAATAGTATCATCAAGTTTTAATATGGCATCTTCCAGCTTATCTCTTAATTTCCTTACAAATGTATTTTCAAATTCAAGAGACTCTTTAGAGGTAACAAGCTCCATGGCTCTACCAAGAGCAACCATGGATGCAACATCTACAGTTCCTGCTCTTTTACCACCCATCTGTTCACCACCATGAAAAAGTGGAGTCAGCTGGAGATTTTCTTTAATATATAAACCACCAACACCCTTTGGTCCGTGAAATTTGTGGCCACTAAATGTTAAAAAATCAACATTGGCATCCTGAACATCAACAACAACTTTACCAATTGCCTGAACAGCATCAGTATGAAAAAGAGCTCCATTTTCATGGGCTACTTCTGCCAACTCTTTTACAGGATTAATTAAACCAGTCTCATTATTTGCCCACATTATTGAGACAAGAGCTGTTTTATCCTTAATTATAGCTTCCTTAAGAGCATCGACTGTTATTAAACCTTCTGAAGAGACAGGGAGTCTTGTAACTTTAACTCCTAATTCCTCAGAAAATCTGCTGTATGAGCCACACAAGGATGTTCAATTTGTGAAATTATTATATGTTTCTTTTCTGTTTTTTGTATAACATCAAAGTAGATACCCTTTAGAACTGTATTGTTACCCTCAGTCGCACAGGAGTTTATAATTATATCGGAATCATCTGAAGCATTAATTCCCGCGTAAAGCTGATCCAATGCTTTCATCATAGCGGGATGAACTTCGGTTCCTATAGAGTGTAGAGAGTTAGGATTCCCGTATTTTTCAGTTAAAAATGGCTTCATAGTATCATATACTTCCGGAGCTATTCTGGTTGTTGCGTTATTATCCAGATAAATTCTCTGCATATCTACTCCTTACAAATCCGACTATTTTAGTCCTATTTATATTAATATACTTAAATAATAATAATTTTTAGTTTATTGGGCAACTAAAAACAGATGATTTTTAGATAATTATTTATACATATCTTCAAAATTACTAAATATCCCTATAACAGATATATAAAATTCAGATTATTACTTTATCTCTAAATTATAATTTATATTGAGTCCAGTCAAGAAAAAATGTTATTCTAACAACTATGAATGAGATGCAAAGAACCGTAACATGCGGAGAACTTAGAAAAGATTTTGATGGTAAAGAGATTATATTAAACGGATGGGTACATAAAAACAGAAACCATGGTGGTGTTCATTTTATTAACCTGAGAGACAAATACGGAATAACACAAGTTGTAATTGATGAAGACGCCACAAATGAGCTTCAGGAAATAGCAAATGAATTGAAGTTTGAATACTGTGTTGCAATAAAAGGGATTGTAAGAAAACGTCCGGACAACATGATTAATCCCGATATGATTACAGGAGAAATTGAAGTTTCAGCTAAAGAGATTGTTATACTAAACAAGTGTGAAACTCTTCCTTTTATGATAGAGGATGAGACAAAGGCCAATGAAACTCTAAGACTAAAATACCGGTATCTTGACTTAAGATCTGAAGGGATGCAAAAAAGAATTAAACTTAGACACGAAGTAGCATTTGCAGCTCGGGAGCACCTTGTAAACCAGGGTTTCATGGAAATTGAGACACCTACACTGATAAAAGCGACTCCGGAAGGAGCCAGAGATTTTCTTGTGCCTTCAAGATTGCATCCGGGAAAATTCTTTGCACTTCCCCAATCTCCACAACTATATAAACAGATATTAATGGTTTCAAATTTTGATAAATACTTTCAGATTGCCAGATGTTATCGGGATGAAGATGCAAGAGGTGACAGACAGCTGGAATTTACTCAGATAGATATAGAACAGAGTTTTGTATCTGCCAATGATATTTATAAGATGACCGAAGGTTTAATGAAACATATATTCCAAAAATGTATGAATATTCAACTCCCGGAACAGTTCCAAAGACTATCCTACATGGATGCAATGAATACCTATGGAAGCGATAAACCTGAGTTAAGATTCGACATGAAGTTACAGGATTTCTCTCCCTTTGTTCCAGGTTCAGACTTTTCAGTTTTTAAAACAGTTCTTGAGACAGATGGTTCTGTTAAGGCAATTGTTGTACCTGACGCTGCAGCAGATTACTCCAGAAAAAAAATATCAGAACTTGAAGAGATAGCAAAACAGTACGGGGCTAAAGGCCTTGCATGGATGAAAGTACTAAAAGACTCATTTGATGGTGGAGTAGCAAAATTCTTTAACACCCAGTTTGATGAAATCTGCAAGGGTTTATCAGCCAAAGAGGGTGACCTTATACTATTAATGGGTGCAGATTGGAAAACTGCTGTAACATCCCTGGGGGCAGTTAGAAAACAACTAGGTACAGATCGGGCTCTTTTTGATCCTAATACATTCCATTTTTGCTGGATTGTTGATTTCCCGCTTTTTGAAAAAAATGATGAAGGAAATTGGGAAGCATGTCATCACCTTTTCAGTATGCCTCAGGCTCAATATCTTGAAACCATGGAGGAGAATCCAGGGGATGTAAAAGGAGATCTCTATGATCTTGTTTTAAATGGTTACGAACTGGCTTCAGGTTCAATAAGAGTACATGACCCTGAAATTCAGAAACGAATATTCTCAATT
>QKAW01000054.1 GCA_003247135.1 Spirochaetales bacterium
CAAAGAGTTAAACTATGATGATAGATTAATCGATACTTCAGAACTGTTTAATCTATGGGTAATAGAGGGAGATTCTAAATATGCAAGGGAATTTCCTCTTCATGAATCGGGATGTAATGTTATCTGGACTGATGATATGACACCATTTAGAACCAGAAAGGTTAGAATCCTAAATGGTATTCATACAATGATCTGTATGACAGCCTACCTCTATGGCATAGATACTGTGGGGAACTGTTTAAAAGATGAAATTATAAGCAAATTTATTGAAAAAGGTCTTTATAAAGAGATTATACCTGCAGTGGATTTTGATAAATCTCAATTAGCATCCTTTGCAAAAGATGTTCTTGAAAGATTTGAGAATCCATTTATTGAGCACTACCTTATAAATATAAGTTTAAATTCAGTCTCCAAATACCGGGCAAGAGTACTACCAACAGTTTTGGAATTTACAGAGCAGTTTAATAAAGCTCCGGATGTCTTAACCTGCTCTCTGGCAGCACTTTTACATTTTTATAGTGGCTATAAAGAGAGTGGAGAAATTATACCGGTAAAAGATGACCCAGAGATTTTACAAAAATTTAAAGAGACATGGGAATTGTTAAAAGATAATAATATAACTGATACAGAATTTGTTACAATAATTTTATCAGATGAGAGTTTTTGGGATCAGAATTTAGCCCTAAATAAAATTGTTTTTAATTCTGTACTTAAATATTTTGTATCAATAAAAAATATTGGTATATCAGAAACTCTAAGAGGTTTGGTGTGAGTCAGATAATCAAAATTCATCCATTGGATAATGTGGCAGTTGCTTTGAAAAATTTGAATAAGGGAGAATTTGTTGTTGTTGAAGATAAAAAGATTTGCCTAAAAGAGGATATTCTACAGGGGCATAAATTTGCAATTACAGAAATTCCAGAGGGGGAAAGTGTTATAAAGTATGGTTATCCTATTGGGCACTCAATAAATTCTGTTGAAACAGGAGAATTTGTTCATACTCACAATCTAAGAACTAACTTAAAAGGTGTTTTAGAATATAAATACAAAAAATCTACTCCTTTATCAGGGGAATCATTAAATAAATTTACATTTAAAGGTTATAAAAGAGCAAATGGTACAGTTGGTGTCAGAAATGAGATATGGATTATCAATACAGTTGGATGTGTTAATAAAAGTGCTGAAATAATTGCAAAAGAGTGCAGTGGAGTCCAGACATTTACTCACCCCTATGGTTGTAGTCAGTTGGGAGATGACCATAAAGCAACACAGTCAATTTTAAAAAATCTTGTGTTACATCCTAATGCAGGAGGTGTTCTTGTACTGGGTTTGGGTTGCGAAAATAATAATATTAAAGAGTTTAAAAAAGTTCTGGGAAATATTGACCAGAGGAGAGTAAGATTCCTTGAAACTCAAACTGTTAATGATGAGATTGCAGAGGCAAAGAAAATTGTTAGTGAACTAAAAGAGATCATAAAAGATGATAAAAGGGAAGATTGTGATCTGAGGGATCTGGTAATTGGTTTAAAATGCGGGGGATCAGATGGGCTTTCAGGTATCACCGCAAACCCACTACTTGGGGAAATATCAAACCTAGTAATAGATTCCGGAGGAGCTACAATTTTAACTGAAGTCCCGGAAATGTTCGGTGCTGAAGAGATTCTTATGAACAGAGCAAAGGATGAAGCAGTTTTTAAAGACACTGTTAATTTAATAAACAGTTTTAAAGAGTACTTTCAGAGACATAATCAGGTTATATATGAGAACCCATCCCCTGGGAATAAGGATGGAGGAATAACAACCCTTGAGGAAAAATCCCTTGGATGCACCCAAAAAGGTGGGAATAGGGAAGTTGAAAGGGTTTATGATTATGGACAAAAAGTTGTAACCAAAGGGTTGAATCTTCTAAATGGCCCAGGAAATGATATTGTTGCAGTTACAAACCTTGCAGCTGCCGGTGCCCAGATAATACTTTTTACAACCGGGAGGGGGACACCTCTTGGTTCTCCTGTTCCAACTATAAAAGTGTCATCCAACAGTGAATTAGCAAATAAAAAAAGAAACTGGATAGATTTTGATGCAGGAGCTTTAACCAGAGGCAAGGATATGGATAGTTTGAGTAGAGATTTTATCAACTATATTCTAGATGTGGCTTCGGGAACAGAGACTTTAAATGAAATTAACAATTATAGAGACATGGCTATATTAAAAGATGGCGTTACATTATAAGGAGATGAAATGGGAACATTTTTAACAGATAATTTTTTATTACGGAATAAACCAGCAGAGAAACTATACCATAATTATGCAAAAAACCAGCCTATTATCGATTATCACTGTCACTTAAATCCAGAAGAGATATATAAGGATAAAAAGTTCAATAATTTAACAGAAATATGGCTTAAAGGTGACCATTATAAATGGCGAGCTATGAGAAGTCTTGGTGTGGATGAGAAATTTATTACCGGAGAGGCAACAGATTTGGAAAAATTTCTTGCTTGGGCAGAGTGTGTACCTAAAACTATTGGTAATCCCCTGTATCACTGGACACATCTTGAATTAAAAACACCCTTTGGCATTAATGATAGAGTATTAAATCCTGATACAGCTATGGGAATTTGGGAAGAGTGCAAAATTATGTTACAAAAGCCTGAATTTAGTGCAAGGGGAATAATTAAACAGATGGGAGTCGAAGTTGTCTGCACAACCGATGACCCGGTGGATACTCTAGAATTTCATAAGGCTATTAATGATGAGAAGGGATTAACATTTAAAATGCTTCCTGCCTTTAGGCCGGATAAAGCTGGAGCTATCGAAAACCCGGCAGAGTATCTGGATTACATAAATAAACTGGAGAAGAGTTCCAATATAGAGATTAAAAGCTTCTCCGATCTTCTGAATTCCCTGGAGATAAGACACCACTACTTTCATGAAGCTGGTTGCAGATTATCAGACCATGCAATAATGCTTCCGGAGTTTGAACCATACACTCAGGCTGAAGTTGATTTAATCTTTAAAAATGTAATACTTGGAAAAAAAGTAACCAAAAAAGAAATTACACAATTCAGAACTGCACTATTTCAGTTTTTTGGAAAGTTAAATTATCAAAAAGAGTGGACTATGCAGCTGCATATAGGGGCTCAAAGAAATAATAACAGCAGAATGTTTAAAAAACTTGGCCCGGACACAGGTTTTGATTCCA
>QKAW01000037.1 GCA_003247135.1 Spirochaetales bacterium
GTTCGTTCTGAGCCAGGATCAAACTCTCCGTTATTATTTTCACTGACCGAAGTCAGTAATAACTAGTTTAATCATCACTCTGATTTTCAGCTTAGCTGCAAAAGTTTATTTAAACTTTTGTGTATCTCTTCCCTTCTCTAATTAACTATTTAACCGTTATTATGACACTTTTAGACAAACTGTCATTTGCAACGCTTGATGAATATAATCATTCATCTTTTTTTTGTCAACAGATTTCTTAAAATTATTTTTTATTCATCTCTGAACTAAAATTACTTATCGGTTTCTCCGTGACAACGAGACGAAATATAACAATCTGATCATATTTAGTCAACGCATTTATTAAATATAGTTAATCTTTTTTCGAAATGCAAATTTTTTACCGATAATTTTAGTAGGAGTTTAATATGGGGTGTGGCTGCAGCTTACGTAAAAGAATCAATAAATCGAATTTAATACTGTCAAATAGAGATGTTTATTTGGATTATTGTGCTACAACCAAACCCGATTTAGAAGTTCTTGCAGCTATTGATAAAGTTAATCGTATATATTGGGGAAATCCATCAGCACAAAATTCCAGAGGCATTACTCTATTTAATGACATTGAAAAGCGAGTTGCTTTACTTAAATCCAGATTTGATGATCAGAATTCTGATATTTTTTTTGATTCAAGTTCTACATCAATAATAAAAAAAATCAAAAACTACTCAGATTACTCCATAATTTCATCAAACATTGAGCATAATTCTCTTCTTGAGTGTGCAGATGTGCAAGTTCCTGTTGATAATCTGGGCCAAATAAATACTGATATATTAATAAATACTATTAAAACCTGTAAAAAACCTCTTTTGGTTTACTCCCCGGTTAATCACGAAACAGGAAATACACAGAATATAAGTCAACTGTTCGGTATTGCAAATAATTTTAAATGTCCTGTAATTCTCGATCTAGTACAAACAGTATCCAGAATTCCACACAATGATTGGTTTAATTTTTGCGACGGTTTTTATTTTAGTGGGCATAAGATTCATGGTGTTCAAGGTGCTGCTCTTCTATATTTAAAGAGACAAATTATAGATTTTAACAGATCTAATTCACCCATACCCTTCTCCTTATATGATGGAACCATTAATTCTTCAGGTGTTATAGGTTTGCTTGTTGCCACAGAGCTTCTTTTTGATAACTTCTTTAATGATTACAACACTGTCAAAACATTACATAATGATGCTCTAACAATACTAGAAAGCATTAAATGCAATAAAAACTTTGAATCAGCAAATAATTCCTATGGCATAATTAACATCTCCTTTGATTTTATAGAAAAAATTGAGGATCTCCTGCTTTATTTAAATAGTGAAGGTATACAAACAGGTAGAATTTCAGCTTGTTCCGGCGATGTAAACAGAGAGTCTACAGTATTATCTTCTATGAATAGAGGAACAAAAAGATCAAAAACATCAATTAGGCTATCTTTTGGGAAATACTCAAAAAGAGATGATTTTTACAGGTTTTCATCTGCTATTAACAATTTTGTGTCTTCTTTAAATTAAAAGTTAGTAATATAATTAATTATGAAGAAAATAGTAATTATATTTTTTATATCTCTAATTTTATCTTGCGATATGAATTTAACATATAATTTAGCAGACTGGACTATAATGTTCTATTTGGCTGATGATCATACTCAGACACTAAACCTTAATAACGATTTTTTAGAGTTAGTAAAAAAAGAGGTTAATACAAGTAATATAAGAATATCTATACTGTATGATGGACCAAAAAATGGAGATAGTAGTCTAAAGCTTCTTGATTCACCATTTATTAATAACTATAGAGTTATACCATTAGCAAATACAGATCTTGAAACAGTTAATAATAATAATGAACTTGATATGTCCAATGAAAATACATTAACAAACTATATAAAATTAGTAAAATCCAGGGCTCCTGCAAAAAATTATGCCCTATTCTTTGGAAGTCATGGGACAGGGTATGTGTCAAATTTTCCTGGAGGTTTAGCTGTAGAGGATGATATTGATACAGACTCAGGAGTCTTGACAACAATAGAAATTGCTAAGGCTGTTAATTTGAATAACGGAATTGACCTTATTACTTTTGATGCATGTTACCTGGGGAATATTGAGACAGTTTATGAATTCAAGGGTATTGCTGATTACATAATTGCTTCTCCGGAAGTTATTCCTGGTCCTGGGAATGATTATGAAGGGTTTATAAAGTCTGCTTATTCAATTAATGATTTAACTCCATTATTGCTAGGAACATCAACTTTAGAAGTTTACTTTAAAGCGTATCAATTGCCAACAAACTCTCTGCAACAACTTTATGATGTAAATAAAATTGCCCAGATTGTAGAGAGTGATTATTTTAAAAATGAACTGCTTTATTTTAAATATAATAAAAACAGTAGTACAACAACCTTCAATTCAGATGATTACTCAGATATATACGATATTTCCAATCTTGATTCAAATTTAGATACAGCAATTATTAAACCGATAAACGGTATATATAAATGGATTTCAATATATTTACCGGATAGAAAATATTATAATCCATTATATGAGAAGACAAAATTTGCTCAACTCTATCCGGAATGGGTTAATATTATAACAAATTAAAGAGACTCCAGTTTTCTTACAACTTCATTAATAACATTATCCGGTGTAGATGCTCCTGCAGTTACACCCACTGTTTGATATTTTTTTATCTGCTCTGGTAACCCCATAGAGTCTTCCACTAACCAAACAGGAACAATTTCCTCTACTGCATGCATTAATCTTTTTGTATTGGATGATGTTAATCCCCCAACAACAATTACAGCATCAACTTTTTTAGCCAGATCAATTACAGCTTCCTGACGTTCATTAGTTGCTCCGCATATTGTACAAATAGTTTTAAGAGTTGGGCACTTTTTTAATAACACTTTTTCTATTTCAAAAAATTCTGGCTTGCTGAAGGTCGTCTGACATAGTAAAAGGGTTTTCTGAGGATATATAAAGTTATTTAAATCCTGTGGATTTGCAACAACACAGCATTTCGAAGGAGCTTGACCAACTAAACCAATAACTTCAGCATGCCCTTTATCCCCAGCAATAACTATAAAATAGCCTTCTTCAGCATACTTTTTTATCATAATTTGGGATTTTTTTACAATTGGGCAGGTTCCATCTACAATAATACCACCCTTTTGGGTAATATCCTTCTCAATTAAAGGTGTAATTCCATGAGCTCTGACTACAACTTTTTTTCCTTCAAGTTTTGAAGTATCGTTAAGAAGTTTTACTCCTTTGGATTTTAAATCATTAATCACGTTATTATTATGAATAATGGGACCTTCCATTAGAATATTTTCTCCGGAATCCTTATCTAATTCTGAATATATTAAATTTACAGCTTTTCTAACTCCACCACAAAAGCCGTAGGTTTCTGATAGTATAACTTTCATGAATGCCCAACCACTAAAATATCTTTATCATTTATGTCAATACTGTTTAATTCATCACGACTTCCTACTGCAATAACCCTCTCACTGGTAATTAACTTAACCTTTTTTAAAAAATTGTAAACACTCTCTATATTTTTATTATCAACACCTAATCTTGAGATATCAAATTTATTGACACTTTTACTAACTACACTCTTTGTAAATAATCCATCAAAATCAAATGCACCGATTATACTGTAGTTTTTGTAATTATAATTTCTAATCATATTTTCCATTTCAGGTTTTAAAGTTCCGCAACCATAGGGATATGCAAGTGTATTTATTAAAGAGATTTTATCTCCTACATATGACTCTAGAATTCTGTAGAACTCATCCAATTCCCACTTAAAACTATCGGGAGTACTGTTTACAGTTATAGGGTGTGTTACTGTATGTATCCCAATATAAAAATTATCTATAAGATAATTAAGCTTGTAACCTACAATAGGTATATCCCTATAATTTTCTCCAAAACTTGTGGTTCCTCCAGTTTGCCGAAATGGAACACCATTAAATGAAGTATAAAATGTAAAGTTTATTTTACCCTGAACTTTTGGTAAATATTTTTCAAGAAGATAAACCATAGACTCTTCTTCTAATTTAGGAGTGGTTACAGTTAGATCAACATTTCCAGTAAAACTATTTGAATCCCTGGTTTTTAAAATAAAATTACCCTCTGAAGCGTCATCAGAACCTAAAACTATTGGCTTTTTTCCACTTGGAACCATGGAAAAATCATTATTTAAGTAATCTTTATCTGAAATTGGGAAAAAATTATTCTCATTTAAAAATATTAAAAACTGTTCAAATTTAGTAGAAGTAATTTCATATCTCTCTTGATCCCCTATTTTATGAAAGCAGAGTACAGGAATTTTAAAATCCTCAACTTTTGTATAAAAAATTATGTTTCCACTACTCTTTTTTTTCCATAAATCACTGTTTTGAAGATCAGATATGTTAACATCAGCATAAACTAAAAAACCAGTAAACATAAAAATAAAGTAAAGAAATTTCAATTTTAACTCCAAAAAAAAATCGACCCCTAAGGATCGATTTTATTATAACATTTGTAAAACTAATTACAACATGAATATTTATGCTTTTTTATATTTAGCATCTCTTTTTGATACCACTTTATTAACCCATGTAACAACAACACTACTTGCTACAAAAATTGAAGAGTATGTACCAACAATAATTCCAACGATTAAACTAAGTGCAAAATCCTTTATCTGACCGTCTGCCAATATAAAAATAGATGTTACTGCAATTAAAGTAGTTAACGAAGTTATAATTGTTCTACTTAAAGATTCATTTAAACTAACATTTACCTTTTCCTCAAATGGTTTGCTTAATGCTTTATCATTCTCTCTAACTCGGTCAAAAATAACAATTGTATCATTTAAAGAGTAACCTATTATTGTTAGAACAGCTGCTATAGTTCCAGTACTAACTTCCAAACCTGTAACACCAATAAAAGCCAACAGGAATAAAACATCGTGGAAAATTGCCACAATTGCAGAAATTGCATAATTTAAATGAAATCGGATCCATACATATGCAAGAATTAATAATAATGCAAATAAAGTAAGGATTATTACCTCTTTAGTTAAGTTAGAAGAAAAAGATCCGCCAACAAACTCTGTACTCTGAACTTTAACGTTAGAAGATCCAAATTCAGCATCCAGTCCTGCCTTTATATCTGCTGCCATTGATGCTTGAAAATTATCTTCTCCGCTATCCTGAACTTTAACAACATAGCTGTTATCATCTTTTGAACCAATTTGCTGAACCTGAACTCCTTTTATACTTGAAAGGGAGTTTAAAACCTCAGCTCTTGTAACTATTTCACTTCCAGAAATCTGTATTTGCTGGTTTAAACCTGCTTTAAAATCAATTCCAAGGTTAAACCCTTGTCTTACAGTAAGAGTAAATATGAATCCTGCAATAATAATTATAGAAGAGATAATACCGAAATATTTATATTTAGTAAAATTAAAATTTCTAGCCATTATTTTTTCCCCCAACCGATACTTAAAGTTTTCTTACCTAAAGCATGTGTTCCAACATCGAATAGGAATCTGGAAACAAATAATGCTGTAAACAGTGAACTAACAATACCAATAGCAAGAGTTACTGCAAACCCTTTAATAGGACCTTTTCCAACCTGTGATAAGAATAATGCAGCAATTAATGTAGTAATATTTGCATCCATAATTGTCCAGAATGCCCTTTGGAAACCAGTTTTAATTGATTGTGCTCTGGACTTCCCTAATGCGAGCTCTTCCTTAATTCTTTCAAATATAATTACATTGGCATCTACTGCCATACCAACGTTTAATATTAATCCGGCTATACTTGTCATAGTTAAAGTCATGTTAAATGTTGCAAGAATTGCTATAACAAAAAACAGATTCAGTAACAGAGCAATATTGGCTATTAAACCAGCACCTTTATAATAAATAAACATGAACACCATAACTGCAAGGAAACCATAAAGAATTGAGTACAATCCTTTAATTATAGTATCCTGACCTAATTGAGCTCCAACCTGCTGCATATTTACAACTTCCAGTTCTACAGGGAGTGCTGCAGTTCTAAGAATTAATGCCAGATTATTTGCTTCTTCAAGATTAAATCCTGTTACAGACACCTGACTTCTTATTGGTTCATTTATTGTTGCAACAGATTTAACTTTATCATCCATTACTACAGCCATTGGTTCCTGAACATGGTTTGAAGTAAAGTCAAAGAAAATATCACCACCATCTTTACCTTCAAAGCTACCTAACTCAAAGTTAACTTTTGTACCACCAGTCATGCTGTCTCTGTAAACACCAGCTGATTTAATATAGTTTCCTGAAAGTCCCGGTTCTTTTTCCAATACTACATAGTCCTGAAATTGATCAATGCCATATCTGTCCTCTGCATATCTACCAAGAACAATATATTCATCTGTTACAATATCAGGAGCATCTATATGACCATTTTTAGCTCTGAATGCGTTTAACTCTGCAGTTTTAGCACTGTTTACTATATGAAAATTTAAACGCCCTTTACCTTTAATAAATTTATCAACTGCTGCAGGATCGTAATCACCAGGTATCTCAATCAGAATCTGATCAACACCCTGTTTTCTGATATTTGGCTCAGTTAAACCAAATTCATCAATTCTATTGTTAAGTATTTCAAGTGATCTGTTAACAGCATCAGCAATTTCTGCCTCTGTCAGCTCATCAACAGTTTTAAACTCACCATCTTCTTTTTCTATCTTGATAGAGGATTTATCAACCTGAATAACAACACTCATACCACCAGCAAGGTCTAAACCAGCTTTTAGTATTTCATTCTTTAACCCTTTATTTTCAAAAACTATATTACTGTAATATGTCTCAAAAGCTGATCTTAAATTAACTAAACTGTTTACAGGATCGGAACTGTCTTTAAAGGAGTTTAAAACCAAACTTAATGTCCATTTTTCCGGAGCTTTTAAATCTGCCTCTTTATACTTCTCTTTAGCTATATCAACCAAGAAGGAGTACTCTGACGGAACATCTCCATCAGGATTCGATTTAACCAACTCAATAACAGCATTTGCTCCCTCAGTTGCCTTAATTTGTGACTTCTCTCTAATTCCTTCTTTTGATTCATTAGCAAAAGCTCTTTCATCATCAGAAAGAGCTTTATACCATGTATATGTAGGTTTTAATGTAAATAAACCCAGCACAATAAAAGCAAGAATCAGGAGTAACTTGAATCTTTTATTCATCTATTTCTCCAGAATTTTTATATAATTATTTTTCTTCTTTATTTTCTTCTATACTTTCGTCTTTAGTCTCTTTTTTCTCTTTTGAAGCTTTCTCTTCTTTTTTTGAATTAGCTTCAGAAGCAGGATTCAAGACGCTGCTAATAGCTGATTTTACAAAATCAATTTTTGTATTATTGTCTACCCTAACTGATACGACATCATCCTTAACACTATCCACAGTACCTCGGATTCCACCAATTGTTGTTACTTTATCACCCTTTTTAACGGCTTCCAACATTTTCTTTGTCTCTTTCTGTTTCTTGCTTTGTGGTCTCATAACCAGAAAATAGAAAACAAGAACCATTAATAATAATGGTGCAAAAGCCATAATACCACCGGACTGAGATTGACCTGCACTCTCAGGCTGTAGAAGTAATAAAGGTAATTGATTTAAAATATTCATTGTTCTTTCCTTTTGATTGTATTAGATATTAAAGACGTTTAACTTTTGATATTTCTTCAGGAACAGCATAAACACCAAAGAGTCTTTTTATCTGCATTTCACTATGATAACTAGAGCCACTTATTTCATTGTATTTATTTATTAGGTACTGTATTCCGTCACTATCATTATTAAATAAAGCTTTGCTTAATGCTGGTTTATATAAACCTTTATCAACTAACTCTTTAACTGAAAGATTTCGACCTGCTTGTTCTGTTTCCTTGTTTACAATAGCTTCTGAACCATTGTAACCAACTGTAAACACAAAATCATCTTGTTTCATTCTTTAACCTCTATAATGTAAAGAGAGTTTAACAGCAAAAAAGTAAAAAGTATAGAAAAAACTCAATATTTTTTGCTGTTAATTTAAAGTGGGTGCAGGCACTGCCTACATCATACCACCCATTCCGCCCATGCCACCCATTCCTGGAGCCATAGCAGAACTTTCCTCTTTAGGTATATCTGTTATTGCGCATTCTGTTGTTAATAGAAGTCCAGCTATAGATGCTGCGTTCTGAAGAGCTGTTCTTGTAACCTTTGCCGGATCAAGAATACCAGCAGAAACCATATCCACATATTCCATTTTAGCGGCATCAAAACCAATTCCACGTTTTTCGGTTTTAACTTTTTCTGCTACAACAGCCCCATCAAGTCCAGCGTTTGCTGCAATTTGTCTTACTGGTTCCTCTATTGCTCTTCTTGTTATTTTGAATCCAACTTTCTCATCTTCAGAAAAGTCAGAAAGATCAGCTTTTTCTAGTAGTACACTGATTTGAGCCAAGGCTGTACCACCACCAGGAATAATACCCTCTTCTATAGCAGCTCTAGTTGCTGAAAGAGCATCTTCTACTCTATCTTTTTTCTCTTTAAGCTCAACCTCAGTTGCAGCACCTACATTAATTACAGCTACTCCACCTGCCATTTTTGCCAATCTTTCCTGAAGTTTTTCTCTATCATAGTCTGATGAGGTCTCTTCTATCTGATTTCTAATCTGACCGATTCTCTCATTTATAGCTGACTCAGCACCTGCTCCTGAAACAATTACAGTCTCATCTTTTGATATTGTAACTTTTCCTGCAGTTCCCAATTGAGTTAATTCTGTACTTTCAAGTTTTAAACCTATCTCTTCAGAAATAACCTCTCCAGCTGTTAATATCGCTATATCTTCAAGCATTGCTTTTCTTCTGTCACCAAAACCAGGAGCTTTTACAGCACAAACATTTAATGCCCCTCTTAAGGTATTAACGACTAAAGCAGCTAATGCTTCACCTTCTACATCTTCTGCAATAATTAATAATGGTCTTCCGGCTCCGGCTACTTTTTCTAATAATGGCAGAAGATCTTTCATTGCTGAAATTTTCTTATCAAAAATAAGAATGTATGGATGCTCCATAACTGTTGTCATTGTATCTCTGTTAGTTGCGAAATATGGAGATAAATAACCTCTGTCAAATTGCATACCTTCAACAAAATCTGTTGTTGTTTCAAATGTTTTTGATTCCTCAACTGTGATTACACCATCTTTTCCTACTTTTTCAAGAGCAGCAGCTATTTCATCACCAATCTCTCTGTCATTGTTTGCAGAAATTGTCGCAACTTGTGCAATCTCTTCTTTCTCTTTTATATCTTTAGCTAAATTTGCGATTTCAGATACTGCTATACCTACAGCTTTATCGATTCCTCTTTTTAGACCCATAGGGTTTATTCCAGCGGCTACACTTTTTAACCCTTCCTTAACTATTGCGTAAGCTAATACTGTAGCTGTTGTAGTTCCATCTCCAGCTACATCATTTGTTTTTGTGGATACTTCTTTTACAAGTTGTGCTCCCATATTTTCAAATGGGTCTTCTAGTTCAATCTCTTTTGCAACTGTAACTCCATCCTTTGTTACTAAAGGTGCACCAAATTTTTTATCAATTAATACATTCCTACCTTTTGGTCCCAGTGTAACTTTTACTGCATCTGATAGTTTTTCTACTCCTGTTAATAGACTTTTTCGTGCTTTCTCGTCAAATTGCAACTGTTTTGCCATTCTATATGTTCTCCTATAAAATATGATATAACATTTAATTTAATATAAAATACTAATTGATCTTCCAAAGATCAAGTTTTTTTAGTTATTTAATAAATTCTCCGCTTAAATAACTATTCAATACACCATTATTATCTCTAATAATTACTTTACCCTGGTCATCTAGACCTTCTAAAGTTCCGGTAACTATTTTTTTGTTTTCAGGATTTCCAACTGCAAATTTAACCTCTTCCCCTCTCATATAGAGCTGTTGATTTAACTCATCCAGCCAGTTCTTGTTCCCAAGAACATCGGAGAGTTTATTTAAAAAATTGGTTAAAACCATCTCAGTACTGTACCCTTTGTTGGCTAATAGAGACATAGACGTGGCCTTTTCTGCCAATTCATTCTCAAAGGTTAACTGGTTTACATTAACACCAACACCTATTAAAAGATAACTCTTTTTTGCCTGACAAAGAATTCCTGATATTTTCCTGCCATCTACGACAATATCGTTAGGCCATTTAACTTCAGCCTTGCAACCGGTTAAATCCATAACCGTTTTTGACAGAGCCAAACCTGTACGTAATGGTATAGTTACATACCCATGACCTACAAAATCTTTTTTAAGAATAAGTGTAAAAAGTAGATTGTTTTTTGACTGAGACTCCCATTTTCTTCCGGGAATACGACCTATCCCCCGGGTTTGAAAATCTGCAACTACTAAAGTTCCATTAACGATATCATTTTCTATTAATGATTCAGCTTCCCACATAGTAGATGTAGTTGTCTCATGATAAAAGGTCAACCCTCCAAAGGGGTTTTCAATTTTCTTTAGATTCATTTAAACATTAAACAATAGTAAGAGTAATTATTCAAGATAATTAAAGTGGAACGTGTTCTAATCTGTAGCTCTCTGTATTTAAATAAAACTTTACCTTTCTCATCTCTTCAGTTACTGTGTATTTAAGACCGCAAATGGTTATAGTATTCCCCGGATATATAGTTCCATAAACTAAAACTGTTGCATCTTTAGCTTTATACAAATTACTGTTCTTCTTCCTGAGTTCTTCTTCAGCCTTTGTAATTGCTTCCTGGATCTGATCTATCAATACCTTTCGTTTTTCGGTTTTCCGATACTCCGGCAACTTTGTTAAGTGACCAAGTTTCTCTTTTAACACTTCTATTCTCTGGTTTAAGGAGTCTATAATTCTCTTGTCAATAAATGAGTATCCAGCTTCAATATCTCCATTTGGACTGCCAAGTTTGCCAATATTATATGCTTTAACTCCAAGTTCTGTGCAAATATGAGAACTTACAATAGCACCTTTTTCCCCTAAAACAAGTTTACCCAGAGTATAAATTGTGGAGTTCATAATATTTTTACTCACATTAATTCCATCTTTGGATTCTACATGGCAATTTTCGATGAATTTGGCAGAAATCTTACCTCCTATCTTTAAGATAGCCTCTTTTCTACCTAGAATCCCCTGTTCTGCTATTAAATCCTGCCTGCATAGAACATCTGTTGCATCAAGATTACTTTTGCAAAATAGAGAACCTCCTACTGCAATTTTAAACCCGTCCTTTACCTGCCCATCTATTATTACATCTTTAGGAAATGAAATGTTACCGGTGGAGTAATCAACATCACCCTGAATATGGAGAATATCATTTATTATTATCTCTCTTGTTTCTGTTACTTCGTATCTCCCAGAGATGGCTGAGTATAGGTTATTTTGATATTCTGCTGTATTTCTTCCATTTGTAAATTGAACAATTTTTTTCTTCTTAAATGGAATTGGTTTTGATCGGACACTCTTGCCCTCAACACCACTACGGCCATTGTCGTACCGGGCTATAAGCTCTCCCTTTTTAACCAGAATAAAATTTGAAACCTCTTTAAAATCTACTTTTAGTTGACTTACATCAAATCCCATAGCGTGATGAAAAAACTTCTCTTCCAGGTTCCAGTGTGGAGGTACTTCCGATAAAGGTAAGGTTCCTGTAGCAATTTTTACACTACTCATAGCTTTCCCGGTGCTATTGCAGTATGCTATTGTTGATTTAATAGTCTCCCAATCAATTCCAAAATCTATACCTGCCTCTGTTAATACCTTTTTTACATAGAGCAAATCGAGTTTTGCACCTTCCTGTAATGATGGAATAAAATCTGCGTAAGCCTTATATTCATCCTCTGAAAATGTAATTTTAATTTCACTATTGCTCATATTTATTTTTATCGACAAAATTATATTAAAATAAAACTATTTTTTTCACTTTACCCATTGAACTATAATGCAAAGATATTCATAATATTCGTATAAATATGCAAACACTTGGAGAATAATCGTGACATCCAGACCAGAGAGGTTAAAAATAATTCAAAGTCTGATTGAAGGTGGTGAAATAACAAGCCAGGATCAGTTATTAAGGCTGCTAAAAGAGAATATGGTAAGCGTAACCCAGGCTACTCTTTCCAGAGACCTGAAAATGCTTAAAGTGGGAAAAATTTCCGATGGAGCAAAGGGTTACATCTACACTCTACCCTCTCTCCTAAATTTAAAAGAGTCAGAGCAGCAATATATAAGTGATTTTAAAAGAGGTTTTTTATCAATATCCTTTTCAAATAATATTTGTGTAATTAAGACTCTTCCTGGTCATGCAAACAGCACTGCTGCTGCTATTGACAATTTGTCTTTTGAAGAGGTTATTGGCTCTATTGCCGGTGATGATACAATTATGGTTATACTAAGCGACGAAATTCCAAGAGAGGAATTTATTGAAAGTATAAAAAGTAAAATTGAAGATTTGGAGATATAAAATGAAAGCAGCAATATTGGGTTGTACAGGATATACAGGTCTTGTTCTTTTAAGATATTTATTAAATCATCCGGAGATTTCCGAGATTATTCCGGTATCCTCCTCTTCTGTAGGATTATCTATTAGTGAATACGATCCGGGAATTTCAGATAAGATTCTGACAAAAAAAGTAAAAGATGGACTTTTAAAAAGTGTTGATGATGCTAAAAAATCTAATCCGGATGTTGTTTTTGCAGCACTTCCCCATCTTGAATCTGCAAAAATATGCTCTGACTTTTTTGAAAGCTCAGTAATTATAGATCTATCAGCAGACTTTAGAATTGAAGATGGAGAGCTTTTCAAAAAGGCTTATGGGGAACCTCATCCCAATCCACTGTTACAGAAGGAAGCTGTTTATGGTTTGTCAGAGTGGCACGGAGAGAAAATTAAGAGTGCAAAACTGATTGCGAACCCTGGATGCTATCCAACTGCATCTCTTTTACCATTATTACCTCTTTTAAAAGAGAATTTATTAAAAGAGGAGATTATTATTAATGCTCTTTCAGGTATATCTGGAGCAGGTAGAAGTGCTAAACCGAACTCTTTATTTGTAAAAAGGGCTGAAAATGCAAACGCTTATAACCCGGGAACGAAACATAGACATCAGATTGAAATAAAAAAAGAGTTAGACTTTGTTACCAGCACAGAAACAAGAATACTTTTTAATCCACATTTAATTCCTGTAAGAAGAGGAATGGTTGTTACCACTGTTGCAAAATTAAAAACAGAGGTTAACGATGCAACAATAAAAGGAATTTATAATAAATATTATGCAAATTCTCCATTTGTGAATATTTTAGAGAATTCTATTCCAGAATCCGGGGATTGTATCTATTCAAACAGATGTGATATTAGCTGGCAATTGGAAGGGGATTCAATTATTTTATTCTCAACAATAGATAACCTAGTAAAAGGGGCTTCGGGTCAAGCAGTTCAAAACATGAATATAAGATTCGGTTTCGATGAAACCCTTGGTTTAAGTGTTAATGGAGAACTTTAATGAAACCTATAATTGTAATTAAAACAGGTGGAAAGGTTGCGGTTGAAGGGGAAGAACTTCTACAACTAATTAAGGAGATAAGGGAACTTTCCGACCTTTACAGTTTTATATTAATACATGGTGGTGGTGCTGAAGTAACAGAAGCCTCAAAAATTTATGGTTATGAAGCTACTTTTGTAGATGGTGTAAGAATGACATCTCTGGGAGAGATGGGTATTGTTGATGCTATCCTCTCTGGGAAAATTAATAAAAGACTTGTTCGATTATTCCAATCAAATGGAGTAATGTCTATTGGACTATCCGGGAACGATGGAATGATTTTTACAGGAAAAACCAAGGATGGGTCTAATGATAATAGAACTGGGGAAGTAACAGAGACTAATCCTGCATTATTAAAACTTGTGCTAGAAGGTGGTTTTACCCCTATTATCTCTTCAGTTTCTATGGAGAAAAACGGTGCACCACTAAATATAAACGCAGATGAAGCGGCACTGGCTATTTCTGAATCTTTAGTAGCAGAAAAGCTAATTTTTGTATCTGATATTGAAGGGATACTAAAAGATAAAAAGCTAATAAAAAACGCGACAGCCGATGAGATCGAAGAAGAGATAGCGAATGGTATTATTTCAGGAGGCATGATACCGAAAGTAAGATCCTCAGTTAATGCTTTAAAAAAAGGGGTAAAAGGGGTTGTAATAAGCAACTACCTTAAATATGGAGATCTAAACCGTCTTATTAATAATAAAAAAGGTTCAATTATTACACTAAAAAAGGAGATAGTATGAGTCCATATGTAAATAATCCGCCATACCCAAACAACTATGGAAGTAAATTTCTGGTTCTTGATAGAGGAGAAGGCTGTTACCTTTTCGATAAAAATGGTAATAAATATCTGGATTTTGGATCAGGAATTTCTGTTAATGCTCTAGGTTATGGTCGGGAGGATTTAGCAGAAACTGCATATAATCAGATGAAAAAACTTGTTCATACATCCAATTTATATGCGACTGAGCCTGCAATTGAGTTAGCTAAAAGACTTACAGCAACGGGAAATTTTGCAGCGGTACACTTTGGAAACAGTGGAACAGAAGCAAACGAAGCAGCATTTAAATACGCCAGAGCCTATAGCCAAAGGATTAAAGGTGATGGAAATTACAAAATTTTATCATTTTCCAATGCCTTTCACGGAAGAACTTTTGGAACAATGTCTGCAACTCCAAAAGAAAAATACAGAGCGCCATTCTATCCTTTAGTTCCTGGATTTGAAACTTGCGAGTACAATAATATTGAAGAGCTTAAGAAAACTTTAAACAGCCAATTTGCAGCAGTAATAATTGAGCCTTTACAGGGAGAGGGTGGGCTTGATTCAGTATCAAGTGAATTCTGTGAGGCTCTTCATGAAATTTGCAAGGCAGAAGATATACTTATAATATCTGATGAAGTTCAGACAGGTTTCGGGAGAACTGGGGAACTGTATGGATTTCAGACTTTTGGTCTAAAACCTGATATTATAACTCTTTCCAAACCGTTAGCTGGAGGTCTTCCTCTTAGTGCAACACTAATACCAAAAAAAGTTAATGATGTAATCCATATAGGAGAGCATGGTACAACTTTTGGTGGAGGTCCGGTAACTACTGCAGTAGCACTAAAAGTAATGGAAATAATAAATAACAGTAGTTTTTTAGAAAATGTTAAAATATTAAGCAACTATTTTAAATCTGAATTAGAGAGTATAATTGAGAGGAAAAAAACAGCTGTTAAGGTTAAAGGTGAAGGATTGTTATTAGGTTTGCAGTTAGCAGACCCGGAACTAATTCCTTCAGTAATGGAAAAATGTCAAAACAATGGCTTACTTGTTCTAAGAACAGGTATAGATACATTAAGATTTGCACCACCTTTAAACATAACAAAAGAAGAGATTAAATTAGGTCTGGAAATAATAGAAAAGGCACTTTAGGAGTATAAAATGGAAAAAAAGATCAAAAAAATTGCTCTGGCTTATTCAGGGGGATTAGATACATCAATAATTATACCTTGGTTAAAAGAGAGATATGAGGGTGTAGAAATTATTGGTATTTGTACAAATGTTGGTCAGGATGAAGACTGGGAAAATATGGAAGCAAAAGCTTTAAAATCCGGAGCATCCAAACTTTATATAAAGGATATAAAAGAGGAATTAGCTTCAGAATATATATTCCCAATGGTTAGAGCTGGTGCTATTTATGAAGGTAAATATCTACTTGGAACTTCTATCGCAAGACCACTGCAATCTAAACACCAGGTTAAAATAGCTTTGGAAGAGGGGTGTGATGCCCTATGCCATGGTTGTACAGGAAAAGGAAACGATCAGGTTCGTTTTGAATTAACATATAAAGCTTTGGCACCACAACTGGAAGTAATAGCTCCATGGAGAATCTGGGATATAAAATCAAGGGAAGATGCAATTGATTTCGCAACCTCAAGAGGAATAGAACTAACAGTTACAAAGGAAAAAATCTACTCAAGGGACTGGAATATTTGGCATATGAGTCATGAAGGTGGAGACTTGGAAGACCTTTGGAATAGACCAAAAGAGGATATGTTTTTATTAACAAAATCCCCAAAAGATGCCCCGGACAAAGAGACTGAGATTGTTATTGATTTTGAAAAAGGTATGCCTATTGGATTAAATGGGGAAAAAATGTCAGCTTTCTCTATCTTAAAAACATTGAATAAACTTGGTCATGAGAATGGTATAGGTCGAAAAGATATTGTTGAAACACGACTGGTAGGAATGAAAAGCCGAGGAGTATATGAAACACCGGCAGGTACAATTCTTCATGAAGCTATAAGGGATTTGGAGATGATAACTCTTGATAGAGATACACTGGATCTAAAACAGAAACTTGCTATAGATTACTCCAACCTCGTTTATGCCGGAAAGTGGTATACAACTGCCCGGGAGAGTTTGGAAGCTTTTATGGCAAAAACCTGTGAATTTGTAACAGGATCAATAAGAATAGTACTCTATAAAGGAAATGTATTAGTTACAGGAAGAAAATCTCCTTACTCATTATATCTGGAAGATTTAGCTTCATTTGGTGAGTCAAGCTACGACCATAATGATGCCCAGGGATTTATCAATTTATTCGGTTTATCCACAGGTGTAACAGCTATGGTTCACAAGAAAAAACCTGCCGAAAGTGGCCCTGCTGCTGAAATGAAAATGATGGCAGCCACATTCCATCAGGAATAATATAGTAAAAATAACCGATCAGGAGCATATTTTTGGTCGGTTTATTCAAAATAATGCATAAATTTTAAAAATAATTGACTCTGAATATACCGGAAACTATTATTATACCGATAAGGTAGACATGAAAAGAATTAATATTAAAACTTCACTCATATTCTGGGACATAGTAACTTTTATAGTAGTTTTTGTTTCCACCTACTTAATGTTTGAAGTTGTAATCAAAAATATAATATCGAACACCAGTAACAGTGATTTTTATGAAAAACTCGACTCTATAGAAGCAGAATATTTCAACTCTCTGGATTACTTGGAAAATAAAGATACCCTTGTATACTTCGATTATATTGAAGACATTCTTGATTACAGTGTAAAATCTGGGGTAAACAAGGTAAAATATGATGATAGTATATTTGGAATAATTACAGATATTCATGGACTGGAGCTTAAATCAGGAAAAAAGAATGATCCAGACTTTAAACTTGAGTTGACTACTGAAGTTATTCAGGATCTGAGAACAAAAGCCTCCCATATTCCTGAAGAAATAGACTTAAACATATATACTGAATTAATAGGTAAATGTAAAACAAGGGATGATGAGAGTTTTATAACATCATTATATAGAGTCAGTGATGATGAAAAATACAAAATCAGTAGAGAACTCTTTATTGAAGACAGAGACAAGTTCTATAAAATTACAACGGGAAGCGAGTACAAGACAGATGATACAATAAGTTATGAGTTTGTCTTTAATAAACAAAAGTACATTACAATTGCAGAGTACGCAAAACATGGTATTCTGGATCCTGAAAGAGATATAGTAACCTACCCTATTTTTATAGTAGCTGACTTAAGCAGCGATTTCTTTTATCTAATTAACAAAGTACGAAATACATTTTTAATAATCCTGCTTATTGTATTTACACTGGTTGTAATAATAAAAATTGTTACTACAAGTAAAATTACAAGAGAAATAAGTTCCATAAGTAAAATTATAACCCAAGAGGGAGAAAACATAAGAACCCAGGGTTTAGTTAGAAAAAAGGTAAGAGATGTTAAAACAGATTTTGCAGAAACCTCAGTATTGTTTGACTCCTACGCAAACCTGCATCATCGTTTAAACACTCTAGGAGAAATAGTCTCAGGAATTTCTGACAAAGAGCTATTAACTGCGGTTTTAATGGAAACAACAAGTATTCTGGATCCCCATGAAGAGGAGATGACAGTTTTATTTCTGGATATTAAAGGTTTTACAACTCTTACAGAAAAGTATCAGGAAAAAGTATTTACAATTGTTAACTCAATCTGGGTAGAAGTTGAAAAAATTGTTGATAAGAACTTTGGAAAAATAAATAAGTATATTGGAGATGCATGTCTAATAATCTTTCAGGAAAAGAAAGGGAGAAACAGTTCATGCTTTTATGCTTTAAAAAGTGCTATTCAAATACTTGAGAAGGTTGAGGAACTTAGAGAAGTTCTGGAGATTGATTTTAATTTTAGAGTCGGTTTGGATTATGGAACAATTGTATATGGAAAAACCGGAACAGAAAATAATTATGAGCTGGGTGTAATTGGAGATACTGTAAATACTGCAGCCAGACTTGAAGCTATAAATAAACAGTACAAAACAAATCTTTTAATGACAGAGACTGTAGTAGAGAAAACATTAAATGATTTAAAAACGCTCAACCCCCACTTAACATTTTATAAGGTTGATAAAGTTAGACCAAAGGGAAAATTTGTTCCAAAAGAACTCTATACTATTCTGGTAAATAATGGGACACAATCCAGGTTCCTGGGTTCACAAAACTATGTGTTAAACATTAACCTAAAAAATATTCAATTAATAATGGATAATTTTACAAATGGAATAACACTATGGAAGGATTTTTATCAGGAGGCTGATGAGAATGAGAGAGTTAAGAAACATAAAATAGCTCTTGATTTCTGGAATGAGACTCTATTTAAAATAAAGAAAGCCTATCAGCAGGAGCCTCTACCAACAATGGAGAAGTATATCTCCAGAATTGTAACAATTAATGAGTATGAATTATACAAAAGTGATAAAGAGAGCTGGTTTAAGAAAATTAGGCACGAAATTCAGGAACCGAGTGAAGATTGGATTAAATATGGATTTATTGAAATTGAAAAATAGGATACAGAGTGAAAGTTAACAGTAACATTATAATTTTTATTATATTAACAATTTTTATAACATCAAATGCATTTTTGTACAGGTACTTAAATAATGATTACTTTATCGATAAAAAACCGACTGTAAAAGAGGATCAGGTAGAAAACGTTATATTCTCATTAATAGCTGCCCACGAAAAAGTACTTCTTGAAAGAAATGCCGAGATTGAAAAAGAGGCAGAAATGTTACGAAACAGGAAGTTAACAATTACCGATTCTGCGGAACTTAAAGCTATTGAAGAGAAGCTGAGATCCCTTGAACTTGAATCCCAAAAAGTTCTTGATAGTGTAAAAAACAGTGAAAACGAAAGAGCTGCAGCAGAGAAGAAAGCTGAGAACAACCAGCTGCAGTTAACAGAATTAATGAAAGAAAACAGCAGAATGGGAGCACAACTTGAAGGTATTACCAAAGAGTTTGATAACTATGTGTCTACTCTGGCTGATACCCTAAAAGAAAACAGTTTTTCTGAAAAAGATATAAGCAGTATAAATGCTGCATTTAGAAAAAACAGAGGACTTGATTATTTAAATGATCTTGTAGGCAATATTCAAAGTAATAGAACCGCAATAAATATGAATTATACAAAACAGCTACAAGACTTATCTGATGAGTATCACAATGGATTACAGCAAATCGCCCAGATGCTTAACAGAGATGAATTCCAGGGAGTTTTTAACGATAAGGGTTTAATTGATACTAATTCATCAATAATCAAGCTAAAGAATATTATAAATAATTATCTGGAAACTGTTGCTAAAAACAGTGAGTTAAAACTTAATCAGTCCCTTAAAGAGCAGGAAAAACAGCTACTTGACCAATTACAAAATGAGTTGGAGCTTCTTAAAAAAAGCGATGAAATTGTATTAAAAGATGCTCTTGATCAATTATTAAAGTCCCAGGAAGAGTTAAGAAACAGAGAGCTTGAACTAGCAAAGGCCGATAAAGAGGAAAGTCTTAAAGAGCTTGAAGAACGGTTAAAAGAGGAGATGGAAAAAAATGCTACAATAGTCCAGGGGGATATAGCTACCCCAGATACTATTTTATATACTTCCTGGTTACATATTCCTAAAATCTGGGAATCTTCCTCGTCCAGAATTTCCTTCTCTGGAAAAGAAGTTGAATCTATTGCATGGAGTAGAAATTCTATCGAAGATAATATGCTTCTATCCTTTAACGCTAATATAGATTCTTCAGGTGAACTATTAATTAACCTTTACGGTAATGGAAAATTCAAAAATTGGGATGATGGAATAACAATTTCTGTTAAAAATATTGGTGAAAACAGAATTCTAACCAATGTAACTTCCGGTGGTATTAGTGAGAAATCAAAAAACTTGTTATCTAATAGTACAACTATTGAGGAAGGTTTAAGCGGTGATTACTATATTTCTGTAATTGATGGAAAACTAACCATGGTAGCAAATGGAAAAGAGATAATCAAAACTCTACCATTAAGCATAGAATTACAGGGTAAAATCGGTATTGGAAACAGAGCGGGAATGACTTTCCCTTTTGAATTAAGCAATATAAGGCTTATTAAAGTTCAATAGGGTGTTACTTTTCCAAAAGAGATATAGACATTTATTTTTCTGAGTAATAAACTTTGCCTAAATAGGAGAAATTAAGGTATGTCAATAAATTTTACAAATCTGGATAAAACTGAAAGCTTCAATCAATTACTTACAACACCTCTTTGTTCAATAAAAAGCGAGCTTAGTCCGGAAAGAATAAAAAAATATAGCGCTAATGCTGGAGCAGGACTGGTATATAATTTTGCGGGAAAAAAGGTAAACGATAATATACTGGAACTTTTACAAAAACTTGCAGATGAGCAACAATTAGTAGAAAAATATAAAATGATTCTTAATGGTGATGTAGTTAATACAGGTGAGAAAAGAATGGTTCTACACCACCAGACAAGAGGTATGAAAATAGATGATGTAGTTGCAGATGGTCAGAACATCACAGAATTCTACGCTGGAGAAAAACAAAAGGCATTCGAATTCGCAAAGAAAGTTCATAATAAAGAGATTCTTGGTTCTACAGGAAAACCATTTGATACTGTAGTACAGGTAGGTATAGGTGGGTCTGATCTTGGGCCAAGAGCAATTTACCTGGCACTTAGAAATTATGCAAAACCCGTTATGAATGCTCATTTTATTGCAAATGTAGATCCCGATGACGCGAACAATATTCTTCAACACCTGGATTTTGAAACAACACTGTTTGTACTGGTTTCAAAAAGTGGAACAACCCAGGAGACATTAACAAATCAGAAGTTTGTAATTGAAAAGATGAACCAGGCAAATATTTCAGGCTTAAATCCATTAAAACACTTTATCAGTGTAACTTCAGCAACAAGCCCTTTAGCATCAGATTCAAACTATCTCTCTTCTTTCTTTATTGATGACAATATTGGTGGAAGATTCTCAAGCAGCAGTGCTGTAGGAGCATGTATCCTTTCATTATCATTAGGGCCTGAAATATTTGAAAGATTCCTTAATGGTGCAAAAGAAGCTGATAAAATAGCATTAAATACTAATATTTTTGAGAATGCAGCTTTAGTTGATGCATTAATTGGTGTTTATGAAAATAATATTTTAAAAATGACTAATACAGCTGTAATTCCATACTCTGAATCAATGACAAGATTTCCGGCACACCTCCAACAACTGGATATGGAAAGTAACGGAAAAAGTGTAAACAGATTTGGGGAACAAGTTAACTACTCTACTGGACCATCAATTTTTGGAGAACCAGGAACAAATTCCCAACACTCATTCTTCCAGTATATTCACCAGGCAACATCTATTATTCCTGTACAGTTTATTGGATTCAGAAATCCGCAGATTGATGCTGATTTAGAGTACCAGGGTTCTACAAGTGGTAAAAAACTTAATGCTAACCTTGTTGCTCAGATGACAGCTATGGGTCTGGGTAAAGATGATACTAACAAAAACAAGAATTTTGCAGGAGAGAGACCAACCTCCCTTCTTCATGCAGATAAACTTACTCCGGAAATAATGGGAGCAATATTGGCACATTTTGAAAATAAAGTAATGTTCCAGGGATTTACATGGAATATAAACTCATTTGACCAAGAGGGTGTTCAGTTAGGAAAAGTTCTGGCAAATAAAGTATTAAATAATGAGATGGATGATATTCTTGCATCTTATGCAAGTATCATGATCTAAAAAGATCAAAAAAATGAGGGCTGTTGAATAGATAAAAAAAACAGCCCTCTAAAGTCTCTAGTTAGTCATGGATAGAGGCATTCTTGTTGTTGAAAGAACGTCTCTCCACAATGGTCCTTTAGGATCAAGTACTTTCCGTTCAGAAATTGCCTGAGCAATTGGCACATGCACAAGATGATAATTCCACATACTAATTAAAAGCTTGGTTTTTCCCGCCATAGCAGCATGTACAGCATTAGTACCCAATCTTGCACAGTATAGTGAATCATTAGGAGTAGCTGCTGCTGCCCTAATCATATAACTTGGATCAATATATTTAAGGTTAGCCGGTTTACCAATCTTCTTTCTATGCTCCACAATTTTACGCGCAAGAAAAGTACCAATATCAGACAGTTTTTTATTTCCAGACTCATCAGTTTCATTAGACAAATCAAGAAGATCCTGCCCAGCTCCCTCTGCAACTAATATTACAGCGTGAAATCTTTTCTCAAGTCTTTTATCCAGTGCTGCAAGTAGCCCATTTGGTCCGTCAAGTTCAAACTTCACCTCTGGAACCAGAACAAAATTAGCATCGTTGGTAGCAAGAGCTGTGTGTGCAGCAATAAAACCGGATTCACGACCCATAACCTTAACCAGTCCAATCCCGTCTATTGCACCTTTAGCTTCAGTATGGGCGGAATAGACTGCATTAACAGCTTCCGCCACGGCTGTTTCAAAGCCGAAGGATTTCTGCATATAACTAATATCATTATCTATAGTTTTTGGTACTCCGACAATTGCAATTTTAAGCCCTCGTCTTTTAATCTCTTCAGCAATGTACAATGCTCCATGCTGGGTTCCATCACCACCAATAACAAACAACATATTGAGATTCAGTCTCTCTATTGTGTCTACTCTTGTTTCAATAGATGGACCACCTCTTGAAGAGCCCAGAATTGTTCCACCTTTTGTATGTATGTCATCAACAATTTCAGGATTTAACTCTTTAAAAGGCAGATTATTTGCAGGATCCATTCCCTGATAGCCATATCTAATACCTGTAATTCTTCTAACACCATATTCGTTCCAAAGTGATCGAACAATAGCTCTAATTACATCATTCAACCCCGGACAGAGGCCTCCACAGGTAATAATACCTGCATGTACATGATTAGGCTGAAAATAGATCATCTTTCGTGGCCCGGCTTTCTCCATAATATTACCTTTTACATAATCATCACGGTTTTTGTCCGAACCTGCATGATAAATAATATCATACAAAACCCTTTCATCATCATTAACAAATGAAGCATGTTCTTCATCCATATTCTTTTTAAGAGGTATAGGAGATTCAATCTTGCACTCCCCTAAAGTTTCTATTGTAAAATCAAGATTTTCCATAGCTATCATTGTTATTTTTTTTTTCAGATTTATCAAGCAAAGATTTGCACTTGTTGCAATGAACTGTTATTTTTAAGTAAAATAAGTAAATTTTTTTATAGGAGCATGGATGAGTAACATTATTTCCATAAAAAACATTCTTTTTGGTTACCAGGAAGACAAGGATGTATTCAAAGATTTTTCAATTGATATTCCGGCAGGAGTAACAACATTTATTGGGCAAAATGGAACTGGAAAATCTACACTGATGCTATTGGCTGCAGGAAGAATATTGCCGGAAGAGGGAGAAATAACAATTCTTGAAAAAAACAGCAAGGATATTACGGATGAAGAGGAACTAAACAGAATTGCATCAGTAATTTATCAGAATATGGAATTCGATACTGATGAAAAGATTGGAGATTTACTTGATTTTGTTTATAAAAGTGGACACCACTCTAAAAACGTAGATAAAAACCTGGTAGATGAAATTATAGAAGTAATGGATTTGAAAGAGTCTCTGGATAAAAAAACAAATATTGCCAGTAAAGGGGAGATGCAGAGGGTTATTATAGCATTTGCTCTTCTTTATGGTTCTCCTATTATTTTAATGGATGAGCCGGTTTTTGCCCTGGAGAACCATCAAAAGGATAAAATCTTTAACTACATTATTAATTATGCCCATAAGCATGGTATAAATATTATTTATTCAATTCACGATCTGGATATTTCAAAAAAATTCTGTGATAACGTGGTTCTTTTTCATAAAGATGGAACAGTGAAAACAGGTTCAAAAGATGAAATTCTAACAAAAGAGAACATTGAAGAAGCATATCAGGTCCCGATGCATCTACTCTATGATAGAGAAAAATTAAACAGAGAGACTATCCTTAAAAGTGATCTGGAAAAATCATCTCTTAAGGGTAAAATAATAGAGTAATTAATCTTGTAAAAGGTGAGGAGGAAGATATAAGTCCCCTTGCCTGATTAACCTGTAAGGTTTAACAGTAATGTCTATAACTGTAGATGGTCTTCTATCAATCATATCCCCACCATCGACTATCAAATCAACTTTATTTTCAAACTTTTCAATAATTTCACTAATATTACACAAATGTGATTGTCCCGAAATATTTACACTTGTTGAAAAAAGTGGTGATTCAAAATGGGATACTATATCCTGTAAGAAATGATCCTTTGGTAATCTGTATGCTATTGTTCCACCTTTTTTTACTGTTGTCACAACAGTCAGTGGCCCCGGCCAAAACTCTTCCAGGTCTTTAGGAAAAGGTATAACAGATAGATTATTAAACTGTATTATCGAAGAAATTAGATGTAAGAAAGGTTTAGACTCTCCCCTACCCTTAATCTCTCTTATTCTTGAATCAGTATCTGGAGCCCGACCTAAAATACCATAAATAGTGTCGCAGGGAAAAATTACAATTCCATTATTTTCAAGAATATCTAAAACAGATTCAAAGCTATTCTCTTTTAAAAGTATCACGAAGCACTCCTATTAATAATAATATAACAAAGAGTACTATAGTAAATAGTGCAGAGACAAGAAGTAATACATTAGTATTTTGTTTAAATACAGGAATAATGTACTGGTAATCAATATCATAGAGTTTTTTCTTTATAGAATTATTTAATATTTTAATCATTTTTTGTCCAGATTCTATATAGCCCAAGGGTCTGGAAGCAACAACTAACCTGTCATGTTCAGATGAAAGACGTACTATTTCATCCTCAAGCTTGGAATTTTTTATTTCCAACTCTTCTACATGTTGCTTTAAGTTTCCTTTAAAATACTTCATAGATTTTAAATTTACTATTCCTACACTTCCTGAAAAAAGATTGATAATACAGAACACAACAAATCCGGCATATAAAGCCGTAACAATTTTCTTTAACATAGGTTTTTTAACGGTATTTTTTTATATTTCTTGATAAAATTCAACATTTTTCTTTTATGTTATTAAAATCTGATTTAATATTACATTAATAAGATTTAATTTTTAGAATTAATTTACCGATACAAAAACGAGGTATTATTTATATGGCAGCTGATTTAACAAAGAATCCTGATGATTTTGAACTTTATGGAACATTTACTGATGATGTAGAACTTGATCCAGATACTCAAGATGAGATGGACGATTACGATAAACAGGAAGATAGTTTCGACTCAATGGATGATATTGGAGTGTCATTACCAATTAACTCTATTGAAGCAATTAAAGCACTTAGTCAGGAATTAATAAATTTAAGAAAGGAAATTCATGATCTAAAGGTTGAAATTGCTGCTGCAAATAATTCCCCTAAAATAAAAAACGAAATAGTTGAAGATAAAACTGATAGTGAGTCAAAAGGCTTTTTTGATAATGAAGATGAAGAGTCCATAACTTTAACTTTTGATGAACTAGATAATCTGGACAGTCTTGTTGAAAATGAAATTGAGTTTGAAGAACCTAATTATGATTCCTCATTTGATCAGATTGATACTGATGACATTATAGATAAAAGTGAAGATGAACTAGATATAAATAGCGCACAAATACTACCTGAAAATGAAATTCAAGATGATGATATTCTTGATGACGCCCTGTTAAATGATAGCAATCTTTTTGATGAAGAAGATCCTGCCTTATCTCAGCTTTCTACTGATGAATTTGATGATGAGTTTGATCATGAAATTCCTGGAATTGATACAAGTAAAATAACTGAACTATCCGAGAATGATATTAAAAAGTTAAGAGAAGAAAAAATAAATAATCAAAAAATAGATGATAATTCAGATGAAGATGAAATTATAATCACTAAAGAGGATTTTCCTGGAAGCGACCCTTTTGCAGGAGAGGATGAGATAGATTTCGATATTGATAACGTAGCTATTCCGGAATCCCACTATGATTTTGATATAGATGATGTTACAGATGAGTTTAGTCAGAATGATTTTGAAATTGAAGAGTCGGAAAAAACTGAAGCACAAGAGTCAGATGAGATTGAAGTAAGTATTGAGGTTGCTGATGATATTGATCAGAGTGATGAAATTGATCTGGACTCAATAGAGGTTGGAAAGTCTGATAAAGCTGAAACTTCATTAATTGACGAGATTTCAATTGAAGATGATATAAATCTAGAAGATGATATAAATCTAGAAGATGATATAAATCTAGAAGATGATATAAATCTAGAAGATGATATAAATCTAGAAGATGATATAAATCTTGAAGATGATATAAATCTTGAAGATGATATAAATCTTGAAGATGATATTAACTTAGAAGATGATATTAACTTAGAAGATGATATAAACTTAGAAGATGATATAAACTTTGAAGATGATATTAACCTTGAAGATGATATTAACCTTGAAGATGATATTAACCTTGAAGATGATATTAACCTTGAAGATGATATTAACCTTGAAGATGATATAAATCTAGAAGATGATATAAACCTAGAAGATGATATAAACCTAGAAGATGATATAAACCTAGAAGATGATATAAACCTAGAAGATGATATAAACCTAGAAGATGATATAAATCTAGAAGATGATATAAATCTAGAAGATGATATAAATCTAGAAGATGATATTAACCTTGAAGATGATATTAACCTTGAAGATGATATTAACCTTGAAGATGATATAAACTTAGAAGATGATATTAATCTTGAAGATGACATAAACTTAGAAGATGACATAAATCTAGAAGATGATATAAATCTAGAAGATGATATAAATCTAGAAGATGATATAAATCTAGAAGATGATATAAATCTTGAAGATGATATAAATCTTGAAGATGATATAAATCTTGAAGATGATATAAATCTTGAAGATGATATAAATCTTGAAGATGATATAAATCTTGAAGATGATATAAATCTAGAAGATGATATTAACCTTGAAGATGATATTAACCTTGAAGATGATATTAACCTTGAAGATGATATAAATCTAGAAGATGATATAAATCTTGAAGATGACATAGAGCTTGATGGACTAGCTATTGACTCCATCGATATTGATGATATTGAGACAGAAGAGATAACAGACTTTAATCTTGAAGATGAAGAAGATAATATTGAAAATATCGAAATAGAAGATAATCTGGATATTGATTCTATTGAAAATGAAGAAATTAATATGGATTCAGATGGGGATATCCATGAAGATATTTTTAGTGAATCAAACTCAGAGGATTTTGATATTGAAGATATTGAGCTTGATGAATCTAACGTTGTAGAGGTTAAGGATAATCTATCAGACAGCTACAAACAAAGTACTCCGGAAACGCCAAAAACTGAAATCTCAACAGATAAAAATATCAATTCAGAATCAGATATTGAATCAATCGATATGAGTGATGAATTTGGGCTGGATTTCGACTCTACAGAAACCGATGGAAGTGATGACATTGAATCGGTAGATATAGGTGATGAGTTTGGTCTTGATTTCAGTACTGAGGATAACGACGAAAGCGGGGAAGATTTCGAATCCATAGATGTAGCTGATGAGTTTGGTATAGATTTTGATTCAGATGAAAAAGATGATGAAATTGAATCAGTAGATATGGGTGATGAGTTTGGTATAGATTTTGATTCAGAAACTGATGATATAGAAACTGATGATATAGAAACTGATGAAATAGAAACTGATGATATTGAAACTGATGATATTGAAACAGTAAACATTGAAGATGAATTCGGTTTAGATTTTGAAGAAGATGAAACGGATGAAGACTCAAGTCTAAATGATGCAGAATCTGAAGATGAACTGGAAGTTAAAATAGCAGAAAAAGCAAAAGAGATTGCAGATGAGTTAACTAAAAAAGTATCTGATCAAGTTTCAGATTTTGATATAGATGACGATTTCTTAAGTGATATAGACCTGGATGAAGATGACTCCAATATATTAATTGAAACAAATGATGAGTTGGAAAAACAGCTTGATGCAAAAGAAGAGGAGAAGCCAATTGTTATTTCTAATGATGATTATGAGATGACAATTGATGATGGGGATATACAGACCTCACCTGATGAAGATGTGTTACCGGGAACTGAAGATGTGGATCTTTCACAACTTGACTCACTAGTAACATTCGATGATGATAATAAACCAAGAAAATTCTCAGATAGAATAAAACCGGAGTTAAAAGATGAAATTAAATCTGTTTTATCCTATATGGATGTTCTACTGGAATCCCTTCCGGAAGATAAGATAAAGGAATTTGTAGAGAGTGAACATTTTAATGTTTACAAAAAACTGTTCAGTGAATTAGAAATAGAGGATTAATGGGTCTTCTACAAAAAGCAAAAGAGCAGAATTTATACACTCCAGAAACAAGAAATGTACAAATAGATAGTATTCTCGAAAGACTTAATGGGGTAAAAAATAAAATAGAATTTTATCCCATTGTTTTTAAAGAATTAGTAAATTTGCTTAATATTGAAAAGGGAGCTTTTCTTATTCAAGAGTCTGATATTTTTACATTATCCTCAATAATTGGATATGATATTACAACTTTAAACAGACTCCGAATATCTTACGAAGAATTTCAGGAATTTCAAAAAACAAAAGAACTGGAAATAATTAGAAAATATTTTTCCATTAGAGAGTTTGTTACAATGAATAAGGTAAATATATATCCTTTTCATAGCAATAATGATGTAAAAGCGTTACTTCTAATATCAGAGTATAAAACGGAAAACCAACCTTCAGAAAGTGAAATAATAAGTTATATTAGCCAAATAGAACACTTAATTAATGAGAACCCACTAAATAAGCTTAAATCAATTAAAATCCATGGTAATGATATAAAAGAGAGTATTACAAATCATTTACAGAAAATTAAAAATTCAACAAACCGAGTAGTTTTTATAAAAATAAGCATGAATAATCTTATCAAACAGATTAAAGAGATGGATAACTTTGCAGTTAATAGTAATATTATTAATAGTGCTATCAAAATGCTGACATCTTTTACTAAGGATCGGGGAAGAGTATATCAACTCTATAACAACGATATACTAATTACATTAATAGACAGTAACGATTCAGTAAATATAATGATTGTTCAACAACAAATTAGTAATGCGTTTAAGACAATTTTTTCAGCAAACCTTACCCTTCTGGACCTAAACTTTGAAACATTAATATGGAAAAATAACTCACTGGAAACAATACTGGATCATTTTATTCAAGATGAACTTAATTAAAACAAAAGACAACAACTATACAGTAAATATAAATAATATATTTATACACTCAAAATACTCACCACTAAAAGAAGCAGAAAAATTAATTTTAAACAAAATTTCCAACACCACAACAGTAGTTGTTATTGGTCCAGCCTTGGGATATTTATATAAAATCCTCGAAATTATCCATCCAACAATAACCGTAATAGGAATTCCACTAAGTAAAGAGCTTGGGGAAATCTCAGTAGAGCTTAATAAAACCGATAGAAAACAGTGGGATACGATTACTGATCTACATGATTTTTTGACAAAAAATATCACTATATTTAACATAAAAGGTCTTCAAATTGTTGAATGGGAGCCTACATCCCGGGCTTTTCCAGAATTATCCACTACTGTTAATAAAATTATTGGAACTCATATAAGACGGTTAAATGGAAACCTGTTAACTACAGCACGATTTGGAAAATTATGGATAAGAAATTCTTTAAAAAACTACTTATTGATTGAAAAATATATTGCAAGTATAGAAATAAACAAACCAATAGTGATCGCTGCATCGGGAAAAAGCTTAAACAGTTATATCCCGGCATTAAAGAGTACACGTAACAATATTTTTTTAATTTCATTATCCTCGGCCAATTTGGCATTGGAGTATTTTAATATAAAGCCGGATATAACATTCTCAACAGATCCTGGTTATTACTCAAAACTTCATTTAAAGACCCAATGTGACTTTATATCAATGCCTCTCACCAATTCATCATCAGTAAAGTCACCTACACTTGTTATTAACCAATCCAATATTTTTGAAGAAGAGATAATTAAAGCAGGAGAAATACCTGCAATAAAGATTAATGAAAATGGTACTGTTGCTGGGACTGCTCTGGAATTTGCATTAAAAAATTCTAATCAAAACATCTATCTTGTTGGTCAGGATCTTGCAGCTGAAGATATTATAACCCATACAACACCTTATGCTTTTGATAACCTAATAAAAACGATGGAAGATAAAACAACACCTCACTACTCAATAATGTTTTCAAGGTGGATAAATCAGGGGATCAGTTTTAAAACATATAGAGATTGGTATGAGAGCGTATCTAAAAGTTATCCTAACAGGATACAACGTATAAACGATACAGGAATAAAAAAAATTAATGGAATAGAGGATATTACTGAAATAAATTTTATCAATCAGATAAAAAATATGGATACGAGTAAATTATCATCAGATATAAAAGTGATAAATGGGAAACCAAAAGAGATGAGACAGCAGGATGTTTATAAAATTCTTAATAATTGGATAAATATCTTCACAAAGGAAGATTTTTCAAAAAATCCACTATTTTATTTAACTTCTACTTCAATTTATACCGATGTAAATAGTAAGGCTTTATCAAAACCGGAAAAAGATCTTTTAGTACAGAAGGGAAAAGATGAGTCTATACTATTTCTCAAGAGGTTAATGTCACTTTATGGAAGGAAATTACTTTAATAGTAACATTTTAGCTTTAGCTAATTCTAATAGCAATCTGGCAATAGATTTAAAAAAGAATTCTATTTCCGAAGGTGATTATCCCTTTATTGAAGCAAAAAGTGGGGATTTAGTACCATGTCTTGACATTGACCTAAAAAAAGCTCTTCATTCAAAAATTGATCCTAAAAAAGAGGGTTTAAAATTTTTATCAATGTATAAAAATCGGGGATTTTTAATATTTCTAGGAATGGGTGGAGCATATCATATAAAACCTTTTATTGAAAAAAATGAATTTTCAACAATTCTTATTATAGATAAAGACATACAGAGACTAAAAGCAACCCTTGAACACCTTAATTTAAAAGATATTTTTTTGAATCCGGCAATAAATATTTTAATAGATCCTGCCCCAGAAGAGTTATATAAATTTATTGTTGATAATTATATCCCGGCTATTTGTGGAGATGTAACAACCATACCCTTAACACCTAGAGTTTTGTCAGAAGAAAAGTTTTTTGAAGAGTGTGTACAAACCATTAAAAGTGCTCTAGATAGAATTTCCGATGACTACACAGTACAAACAAGATTTGGTAAAAAATGGTTCACCAATACACTGGCTAACATAGTTACTCAAAAAGGTAAAAAAAATATACTTAAACCAGTTAAAAAAGCAATTATAACTGCTGCTGGTCCTTCACTGGAAAATAATATAGAAGAGATAAGAGAAAAACAAAAAGAGGCAACACTTATAGCAACAGATACAACTGCCCCTGCTCTTTTGGCATACGGCATAAAACCGGATATTATTGTTTCAATAGATTGTCAGCATATTAGTTATTACCACTTTTTAAAACAAATACCTAAAGATATTCCTCTTGTTCTTGATATTGCATCACCACGAAAATTATCAAAAATGTTCGATAATGTTCACTATTTTATAAGTGGTCATCCTTTTAGTCAGTATATAAGTAAAAAATATAAAACATTTCCATATTTAAAAACTTCTGGAGGAAGTGTTACCCATGCTGCAATCTCACTAGCTAATGCATTAAACGCAAAGGATATTTTTCTCTATGGAGCTGACTTTTCCTACCCATTAGGTAAAAGTTATTCCAGAGGTACCTACATATATGACTATTTTAACAAAAGCTGTTCAAAAATTAATTCCTTGGAAAATTCATTCTTTAGCTTTATTATGCAAAGTAAAGATATTATAATTGAAGAGTGTGGAGATGGGTTCAGATATATAACAAAACCAATGGTTGGATACAAAAATAATCTTGAGTCAGAGTGTAAGTGTATTTCAAGCAGAATACACGTAGGTGTAGGATTAGGAAGTAAGTTAAATATATATCAAGATGAAAATTTCAAAGAAGGGAATATTTTTTCTATTTTTTCAGAAGGTAATTTAAAAATTTCCAGCAAAAAATTCCTACAAAATTATAAAGAGGTATTACAAACCCTGCCCAATATTATTTTTCCTCTAGATGCCTATATTAATAGTTTAAATAAAGAGCAGCAGTTAGTTTGGCTAACTATTATACCTGTTCTGGCTAGTCTTAGAGGAGATGATGACTTGACAGATGAACTTATAAAAAAAACAATAAAATGGATGATTTCCAGAATTGATAGACATATATTTATGGAGGAACAGAAAAAGGGTGCATAAAACTACTTTTTTTTGTATAATAATTTAATGAAAAGAATAATTGCAAGGCTATACATAACAGTAATGACTATTCTGATCCTATTCGGTCTTATACTGTTATTAAACGAGATTAGAGTTTCTCGGAATGAATATATTAACCAATCTATTAAAATTTCTGAAGATACTCAGAAGATGATAGAAGAAAACTGGTTTAAATTTAAGAATTTTCAAAATCAGGAATTATCTAATTCTATAAAAGATTTTATGAATAAAAATTCAAATATTCACTCCATAATAATATATTCAAAAGATAAAGGTTTAATAAAATTTAACTCAAAATATAATGACAGAGCTTTCCTTCTAAACAGTCTTATTCCAAATGATCCACTTTGGAATCTAAGACCGGAATACTCATTTAACTGGTGGGATAAATTTAACAATAATATTATTAGTACACCGATTAATATATCTGAAAATGGTTACGGATTTGATTTGATATATAATGTTTTATCTACAGAACAAGTGGCAAAAGTTTTAAGAGATGCAATTATTATAATTTTAATTTTTATATTCCTTACAATTATTGTAATTTTAATATTCAGCAGGTGGAAAAATAAATTTTCCATTGCAGAATTTGATGATAAAGCCTTTGAGAGACAAAATAGTCCTGGAATTGATATAGAAAAGGAAAAATCTCCGGTTATAGATGATGAGTTTGAAGATGAAATTGAATTTGATGATTTAAATGAGGACTCTATTGAGAATATTCTTGAAGAGTCTGATAATTATCTGGATGGAATATCAAATGTAAAAGGTTCAGTTAGTAACTCTGATGATGATTTCTCATTTGACATGGATACCGATGACTCTCTTGATGATTTCTCCCTAGACATGGATAAAACCAATGACTCAAGTGATGACTTCTCCCTGGATATGGATGAAGAGACTGAAGATGCTCTAGATGACTTCTCACTGGATATGGATGAAGCTGATGACTCAGTTGATGACTTCTCACTGGATATGGATGAAGCTGATGACTCCGGTGATGACTTCTCACTGGATATGGAAGAAGAATCAGAAGATGCTCTAGATGACTTCTCTCTTGATATGGGTGAAGAGACTGAAGATGCTCTAGATGACTTCTCTCTTGATATGGATGAAGAGACTGAAGATGCTCTAGATGACTTCTCTCTGGATATGGAAGAAGAATCAGAAGATGCTCTAGATGACTTCTCTCTTGATATGGATGAAGAATCAGAAGATGCTCTAGATGACTTCTCTCTGGATATGGATGAAGAGACTGAAGATGCTTTAGATGACTTCTCACTGGATATGGATGAAGAGACTGAAGATGCTTTAGATGACTTCTCACTGGATATGGATGAAGAGACTGAAACCTTAGGTGATCTGGATGAATCTCTGGATGATTTAGATCTGGATAATAATGCAGATACATCCTACGACCTTGATGATTTTGCACTGGATGAAGGAACCAATGACCAAGGGTATAATCTGGACAGTTTTTCATTAGATGATGAAATTACTAACGAAAGTTTTGAAGATATTGATATGACACCAGAAATCATTGAAGCTGCAAATGATATAAATGACCTCCCGGATATGGATATTGAGGATGAGATATTAAATGAAGCTTTAGTTTCCTATACAGTAAAAGCATCAGAAGAGCTAGGTCCTGATTTAAGTTCAATGCTTGAAAAGGCATCTATTATTAAAAGTGATGTAACAATAGCAGTTATAGACTCAGACAGTTCAAGTAATGTGCAAAAAGAAATTATAGGAAAATATTCTGATAGTACTAGCGGTATTTACAATTTATCCAATGATAAGATTGTTATAACCTTTAAAGATTCATCATCTAGTTCCTCAAAAATTATTAAAAAAATTATTGAAGAATCATTAAGTAACAAACTTGATATATGTGTTGGTCTAAGTTCAATGAGTAGAAGAAATGTAGGTGAGAATAGATTATTAGCAGAAGCATTAAAAGCTCTCGAAAAAGCCCAGGAGTTAGGTAAAAACATAATGGCATTTAAACCGGATACAAAAAAATACAACGATTTTATTAAAAATAGTTAATTCTGTTCCTAAGCTTTAAACATATTAACAGAATAATTACAGGATAAATAAAAGTAAAAAATATATATACAAAATTGAGGATTGATTTTTTATACAATGAATCCTCAATTTTATAATGAGTATGTTCACTATTTCTATATAAACTACTAATTAGATCTCCATCACCCTGGATAAAATATAGGGATTTAATAAGAAATTCATAACTACTATCAATGCCCAAGCTATAAAGATAATCTGTAAATGAAACCGAACTACCTATAATGATAATGTTATTTGAAACATTAGATGGAACACCAAAGCTATTTGAAAAGACTCCATTCCCAAAAACAGCTAATGGGTAACTGCTTTCAGGAACACCGTCAATCCCTGTAGCGGAGTCAACTAACCATGAACCTGAAGATGAAAAGAGTAACTCTCTCAAGTTGTTATTATTAATTAATATAGGGGAAATATATACTCCAACAAAACCAGAAAAAGGTGAAATTATTATATTATTCTTAAGTGATCTATTAGGTCTTGTTATTACATTTAAAGGATAAGGTTTAATACTTCCCTTTTCTGTAGTTATACTTAGATTATTTATATCACCAACCAAAAAAGGCTCAATATAAGCTCCTAAATCCTTTAACGCATCAATAAATGGTGTATCTCTCCTTACAAGATTCTCGCTGGTAGGTAAGCCTGTCCCTGCAAAAATCATACTTCCACCCTCAGACAAAAAATGTCCTATATCTAAAACATCCTTTTCTTCTAAATCAAACTGATCAAGAATTATTAGGGAGTCCAGTCCATGGGGTATCTCTTCCCCTATCTTTATAAACTCTACATCAAAATGATTTCCAAGAAATGCAGACAGAATTTTGAAACTATCCTCTTTATAATCAATGTTCCCCAGAAAAATACCAACTCTCTTAAATGAACCTTGCTCTATTAATTTTATAGATCTTAAAATATCAAATTCTATAGATTCGGATCTGGCTAAAGCAGATATAACTTGAATCTGTTCTTGATATTTTATAGTGATAAAACTTAAAAGTTCCTCACCAAGAATTGTACCTGGGTGATATTTATTTATCCCCGGTATAAAATTGACACTATCCTCATCTATTATATTAACCTTAACAGACTCTAACTTATCCAGACTCCTAAACTTGTATAGTATCTCTTTAAAATTATCATCTTCTGAAAATTTTTTATTGTAATAATAATCAACCTCAACTGAATCTCCATTAAAATTCAGAGCATCAATCGTATAACTGGATAATGAGTAAATACCTGTTAATGTGCAGTCAAAACGAAATGTTATAAATAAGCTAATAATAAGTATGAGTGTAGTAGTGACAATGCTCTTTACATACAGTCTGTTACAAATAAGAAATAAAGTAATAAAATTTAAAAGAGTCGCAATCCCTACTATAAAAATAGTATCTCCAATAACTAGTAATCCATTAAAGAAATCAAAAAACATATCAACTTTTACAAGTATGACAAAGGAAACTAAAATAGAAAGAGTTATTGAAAGAACACTCTGATTAACTAAAAAAGAAACTAGGGAAACTACAGAAAGGAGCAGATAAACATAAATTGTTAGAGTAAGAAATATTACAAATAACTGCCCAAAATCTATATACCCAAGGAGATTAAGAACTATAACAAGTGGAAGATTAATTAAAAATGAGATACAAAAGACAATAAGATAGAAAATATATTTCTCCCTTATAACTTTAGTTATAGGAAATTTAGTAACTTTGTATAGTTGAAATAGCCCCTGAGACTTATCTTTACTCCATGATGAGTTTAAGATTAGAGGTATAAATAGAAGAAAAAAGAAAATATAAAATTTAAATAGTACAGAGATATCAAGATTATCTACATTAAAGGATTGTAAAGCAATAAAATACCAAATACCCACTAAAATAAGTGATAAAGGAAAATAAATTGGATAGATTGCACCTCTTGTAAATGTTACAAACTCTCGTCTAAAAATAGTCATAATAGTGGGTACCCTTATCATAATTACCAGAATATGAACAAATACCCTCTTTTAGAACAAGGATTTTTGTGGCTAGGTTTTCAATTTCGGAAATATTATGTGTAGAAAGTATTATTGTTCTTTCACCGGAAAGGCTTTTGATTATATTCATCATCTGTATTTGAAATAGAGGATCCAGACCTGCTGAAGGTTCATCCAACACAAGAAGATCACTAATTCCCAGTATTGCTGAAGCAAGTAAAACTCTCTGTCTAATACCTTTTGAGAGTTTTCCACATCTTACTTCCTTAAAATTTTCTATATCAATTTCACTCAATGCCCTGGAAACAGATTCTGACAGTAGGCTTCCAGATAATCCCTTGATTCCTCCAATAAAGTTTAAATACTCTTTAACTGTTAAAAGTGGATCAGGTTTTGCATCCTCTGACATCCAGCCGATTTTACCTGAAAATTCTCGACTTCCAGAGAAGTTAGTTATCAAACCGGCAATTATTTTTAGCAAAGTTGATTTTCCAGCGCCATTCTTACCAACAAGTGCTAGAATATCACCTTTACGTATTTCCAAAGAGACGTTTTTTAAAGCTGAGATGTTTTTATATTTTACTGAAACATTACTAATCTTAATCAACTCTAATCCTCATATGGAAGATTAAAACACATACGATCCCTAGTTAATATAGTATTCTTAAAAACGGTTTGTGCCTCTGTTAAAAGTCTCTGTAAATCTCTTTCAACATATCTAGGGCTAAAATGAATTAATCCGAGTTGTTTTACTCTTCCATCCTTAGCAATTTTTGCAGCCTGTTTTGAAGTCATATGTTTCTTCTCTCTGGCACTATCAATTAGTGCTTCCTCAAACATACCTTCACATATCAATAAATCAGAGTTAGAAATTTCCGGAGCAATACTTGGCAAATAAGCTGTATCAGTAACAAAACTAAACTTTCTTCCCTTTCTCATGTTTCCCATAACCTGGGATGGAAGAATCTCTGTTCCATCTTCCAAACAGACTGACTCACCACTCTGAAGTTTTGACCACATTGGCCCTACAGGAACAGATAACTCCCTGGCTTTCTCTGGAAAAAACTCACCAGGCCGCTCTTTCTCTATTAAGGTATAACCAACACATACTTTGGAATGATCCAAAGGAAATGATTTTACATAATATTCATCATTTTCCCAAACAATTCCAGGCTTTTCCGGCTCATCTAATTCCTTGATTATTATTTCATAATTTATATACATATCCAGAACATTTATACTAGATTCAATATAATCCCTGATTTTTTTAGGCCCTATAATTGTTAATGGTTCATCCCTGTCTACCTGAGCAGATAGCATTAATATACCCGGTAAGCCAGTTACGTGGTCAGCATGAGTATGAGATATAAATATTGTCGAGATCTTTTTCCACTTAAGGTTTAATCTCTTTAAAGAGACCTGTGTAGACTCTCCGCAATCAAAAAGTAATAATTCACCATCTCTTCTAACCAATACAGATGTGAGGTGTCGTCCAGGCAGAGGCATCATTCCCCCGCAACCTAATACATAAACTTCCATCCTTGAAAACTAACATTAATTTTTAGTTATGGTAAAGATTGAAAAGTGCTTATATACTCTATATCAAATGGATATAATGAATATTTTAAAAATACTAAACATTTTATTAATAACAGTTTTTGCCTTTATTATACTGCTTGATAATACAAAACCTCCGGAGGTAACTTTTGCTTGGTTGCTTATAATATTTATTTTTCAGTTTATTGGAATAATACTATATATTCTTACCGGGATAAATTATAAGGCCAGAAAAATTGTTACTCATCTTCCTGAAGAGACTTTTAATACTGAACTTTCAGACATAATAAAGCAACAAAAGATTTTTTACAAAAACCTTAAGTATAAAGATGAAGAGTCCAGTGATATGTCAAAAGCAATGTCACTATTGTTAAACTGTTCAAATTCTATAGTGACATTAAATAATAGCACTTCAATATTTCATGATGGACTTCTCTTATATCAGGATATGATGGATGAGTTAAAAAAAGCCAAACACTCAATACATATGGAATATTTTATTTGGAAATCCGATACACTTGGAACACAAATTAAAGATATTTTAATTGCAAAAGCTAAAGAAGGAGTTGAAGTAAGACTGATATTTGATGGTGTAGGTTCTTTTAGACGAATATCCAGAAAGTATAAAAGAGAGTTAAAAAATGCAGGAATTGAATTTATCTATTTTCTGGATCCCCTGGCAGCACCGCTTAAATTTTTAAAATTCAACTATTGTAACCACAGAAAAATTGTAGTCATTGACGGACATGTAGGATATACAGGGGGATTTAATGTGGGTGATGAGTACATAACCGGTGGTAAAATGTTCACCCACTGGCAGGATACTCATATAAAAATGAGAGGTGATTCTGTAAAGATGCTTCAGGCTCTGTTT
>QKAW01000028.1 GCA_003247135.1 Spirochaetales bacterium
TATATAATTCGGATTCTTTAAGCTCTGCTTCATCGAGATCCTTTTTCTTCTTATTTGGTCTTTCAAAAATATCTTCAGCATTACCTAAAAGCTGCTTTTTCCATTGGCTAATCTGATTCGGATGCACTTCAAACTTCTGTGCTAATTCCTGAATACTCATTTCATTTTTGATTGCTTCTAAAGCTACTTTTGCCTTGAAGTCTTTACTGTGACTCTTTCTCATAGTGTTAAACTATTCCTCCTAAGATTTTTAATCAAGAAGGATAAACCTTAAACCCCTGTCTTAATTTCCGGGCTCATTATATATTAGTTTAAAATTTTAAAAATTTTTATTTATCATATAATTCTTAGAGGTAACAGTTAAGGCTTTAACAAGTGTAAATATTAACACAGTATATAATGACTAAAAAAAATTCTCTATATTTATAGAAGGACATTATTTAATTTATAGTATAAGATAAAATATTAAATATAACTAAGTAAGGATGTTAAAATGAAAAAATTGTTTGAATAATGAATATTACAATAAGTGGATTTGGTTGTGTTAGTAATATTGGTAGTATAGATAAAGATGATAAAATTAAAGCTTTGGCATATGAAGTTGCACTGAATTTTGATTATTATGATGAAATTTCTCCAACTTTTCCGAATTATTTAAAAGGTGAATCGGGAATTTTCACTCTCCAGGTGGTATAAAAAACCTGCATTCAATGATAGAGCACAATTCAATTAATTATAATATGAATGTTATTGTATCTAATTTCTGTAACTGTTCTTATGGTATGAAAGCTGGAGGAGGTAGTGGTGTTTGGAATAATAGAGGTAAAAATATTGCATTACTTGACTCCACAACAGCAGGATTAGCTATAGCATACAATAGGGACAGTTTATGGTGTGGTAAGTTAGTAAAGCTATAAATATAAAGGAAATATAAATTTGAAGAATTTAATAATAGATATAGATGGAACTATAATCGATGGTAATAGGGAGATTAATAACTCTTCATTATTCATAAATAAGTTAGAAAACATTGGAAGTAATTTCATTTTAGCAACAAATTCAATAAAATCCCATGAAGTACAAGTAGCAAGGTTAAAGAAAATTGGTATTAATGTAGAAGCGAAGAAAATATACACACCAATTGACTCTATAAATTTGATAATTAAAGACAAAAAAATATCAAATGCCATGATAATTGGAACTCATGAGGAAATTTGTCAGATTAAAGTAAATAATACAATAAAAAACCCTGAAGTAGTTATACTGCTTGATTTTGAAAAGGAAAAGTTTGGATATAGAGAATTACAACTTATTATTGATAAAATTGAAAATGGGTGTCCTGTCATTTCTGCCTCTGGATCACCTTATTATTTAAAAGATGGAAAAAAACATTTAGATACCGGAGCTTTTGTTACATTAATTGAATCGGTAAGTGGAAAACGAGTAGAAATATTAGGAAAACCATCAAATAAATATTTTTTGAATGCAGGAGCAATATTAGGAAGTAAAAATGACAATGTTTATGTAATTGGAGATGATTGGAATACAGATATTTTAGGGGCGAAGAATGCAGGTTTTAGGTCTATTTTAATAAAGTCAGGAAAATATAGAAGAGGTGATGAGAATAAAGGTAAGCCAGATTTTCTAGTTGATAATTTAACAGATTTATTAGATTCAGATATGTAATAAAAATATGAAATATTGTTTAAAGGGAAAGTTATCATGAATAAACTACTAAATGAAATGGCAACAAAACTTTCAATGAATGGTACTATTTGTGAGAAGTGTGTAAATCTATTATCAGCATATAATCTTTATTAAAATTGTTGTCAGAATTTAATCTTGACAACTATCAAACGATTCGTTAAATTGTTTGATATGGGAATAACAAAGAAAGACCAGATACTTGAAGCAGCCATAGATTGTTTTACAACCTATGGGTATGAAAAAACTTCAATGAGTGATATAGGGAAGAGGGTTGGTTTAAATAAAGCCTCACTTTACTATCATTTTAAAGATAAGTTATCCCTTTTTGATGCAATGGTAGAGATAAAGAGAGATCGTCATAGAGTAGAACTTCGAAAATTACTTAAAAACCAGGAATTAGGTATTCCACAAATAATCAGTTTTTTATGTGCAGAGATAGATTTTATTGAGATTTTGGCTGTAAATTTTCTAGCTCCTCCTAGTAGTAATAAAAATAATAGTGACGACACCATGGTCGTTTTTAAGAAAATAATAGATGAGGATTTAAACACTTTAGAAACTTTAATACAATCTTCAATTGATGCCGGAGTATTTAAACAGATCGATGTTAAAAAATTGGCTTATATAGTTTTACAGTCATCTAGAGGTTTGTTGATGGTTGATTGTCCTTTAGATATGCCAAAATCCCAACGAGGGATGGGATATAATCGTGTTAGGGATGACATAAAACAGATTATTCCATTAATTTTAAAGGGTGCCACAGGTTAACTCTTTTTTATTTATATTGAAATCAAACAATTTAACATTTTGTTTGACAGTTTGGAGGACACAATGAATAGAATTTACGTTTTTACTTCTACAGGTAATAGTTTAAAAATGGCAAAAAACATTGCAAAGAATTTGGATAATACTGAAATATTATCTATACCGAATTTAATGAAGCAGGGGAACTGGACCATTTCTGGTGAGAGTATTGGGCTTATTTTTCCATGTTACTATGGAACTATTCCACAACTGGTAAGAAAATTTATAGAAAACGCAACTGAAATTAATGGAAATTTTTGTTATGCAATGGTATCTGCAGGTCGAAGTACAGGTATATCCTTAAAAGTTTTGGAAAAAACTCTTTTATCAAGAAATCAGAAGCTGGATTATGGCAGAAACTTAATGATTGCGTCAAATTATATGAATGGTTGGTATTATGAAATGGTAATGCCAACTAAAGATAAACTTGAGCAAAATATAATGGATGCAGACAAGCTGTGTGAAGAAGTATCAAAAGATATAATTTTAAGAAACAGAAAAATGGATAAAAGCAGTTTTATTAATTTTATGGTTCCATACGTTTTATCACCAAAAAGGTATCAAAAAGATACAAGAGAATGGGATAGTGAATTCAGTGTTGGAAATGAATGCAATGGGTGTGGAATCTGCGTTAAATCATGTCCTGTAGATAATATAAAAATGTCTAATGGAAAACCTGAATTTAGTCACAATTGTCAAAGGTGTATGGCATGCATTCAGTTTTGTAATCAAAAATCATTTTATATTAGCGGGAAAAGGATGAATAAAATTCATTATTCACATCCTGATATTGACCGTTTTGAACTTTTCCAGTTTAATAAAATTAGTTAAATATTAATTAAAAAAGAGGTAATTGTTCTTGAAGTATATTGCAAACTTTATAACATTTTTCCGAATTATTTTTGTTTTTTCACTATTTTTTGTAGAATCATTAAGTCCACAATATTTAATAATTTATTTTATTTGTGGAACTAGTGATATCCTGGATGGTTACGTAGCACGAAAAACTGATAGCGTCAGCAATTTCGGTTCTAAATTAGATTCAATTGCTGATTTTATTATGGTTATTGTTGTAGGTGTTACATTATTTAGAGTTATTGAATTACCAAAATTTTCATATATTTGGATAATTTCAATAATTTTGATAAGGTTTTTGTCTATTGGTATAGTAATGGTGAAATTTAAAACATTTGGTATTCTTCATAGTTTTGGCAACAAAGCAACAGGAGCTATACTTCTGTTTTTACCTGTTTTGCTAAAATTTATTGATATAAACATGTTAACTTTAATTATTTGTATAGTCGGATCCCTATCTGCTTTGGAGGAATTGGTTATCCACATAATTAATGATAAATTTATTCCAGATTTGTCTGGAGTTCTTAGCCTGTTTAAATAGCTTTAGTTGATTCCCTAATAATAAGTTCTGGATAAAAGATCAATCTTCTTGGAGATCTTGCTTTGCTATTAAGTAACTGTAGCATCATTTCTGCTGATTCGGTACCAAGTCTTTCCGGATTCATATCTATTGTTGTCATTTGTGGATCTGAGATTAGAGAAAAAACTGTATTATCATGAGCAATTAGTGAAAGATCCTCTGGAATTGAGAGTCCAATCTCCTTAGCTGCTTTTAATACTCCTAAAGCCATTAATTCATTTGATGCAAAAATTGCAGAGGGTTTATTTGGGGATTTTAATAGTGGTAAAACCTGATCACATGTATAATCAATACAGTTAAAATGATCAGTATCTTTTATTTTAAGGATATGGGATTCTTCAATATCTAACCCTTTTTCTGTCATTTTTTGCCTATAAATCTGCTCTTTACACACAAAAGCAAATCCGTTTGAAGCACCACGAATGAAACCTATTTTCCTATGATTTAATTTAAAAAAGTAATCCATAGTTTGTGACATTCCATTTTCCTGATCTACAAGGATTAAGTTACTATCCATTCTGTCTGGATTGCCGTTTATAAGAACAACAGGAATCTGTTTATTTATATCAGAATAAAGTCCTGAATTTTCACCTTTTGAACCAACATCAACAATTATTAGTCCATCTACTCCTGAATCTAGAAAGCGCCGTAAAATATCAATTTCTTCATCTCCTCGTGTGGAAGAACTTGCAAAATTACATAAATATCCTCTTTCCCTGAGTTTTAATTCCATAGAGCTCATAATTGATGAGTAGTAAGGGTTTTCCATGTTAGATACTATAACCCCAATTCTGAAAGACTGACCTTTTATTAAACCTCTGGCAATTAGATTTGGTCTATAATCCAGTTCTGCTATAGTCTCTTCTACTATTTTTCTTGCTTTTTCACTTACAGGATGGTTATTTAAAACTCTGGAGACAGTAGCTATAGATACTCCAGCTTTTTTAGCAACATCTTCCAGCTTTGTTTTCAATACACCATCTCCTTATAAATCTCTTTAATTATATTTTATCCTTTTACAGCACCAGAAGTCATCCCTTCTCCTAAATGTTTTTGGAAAAACAGATATATAATAATTGATGGAATAGCCATTATAACCAAACAAGCAAATATAATTTCCGGTCTTGCTCCATGTATTGATGAACTAAGTGAAATTACAGCCATAGGTAGTGTTCTCATCTCCTCTGTTCTGGAAAAAAGTAGTGGGTTTAGATAATCATTCCATGAGTTGATAAATGCAAAAACAATTACATTTACAGTTGCTGGTTTGCTAAGAGGGGCATAAACACTATACCAAATAGTTATATATCCTCCACCTTCAATTTTTGTCGCTTCCATAAGTTCATTACCTAATGAATCAAAATAATTTTTTAATATTAAAATTGCAATTGGAAGCCAGAAAGTAGCCGCTGGAAGTATAAGAGCAGCATAGGTATTCATCCAGCCAAGGAATTTCATTGTCTGAAAAAGAGGAGTTATGAAACATAATAAAGAAATAGACATTGTAAGCATAATAACAAGAAATATTTTGTCTCTTCCTGGAAAATTTATTTTTGAAAAAGCAAAAGCTGCAGGTGATGAAACGCCAACAATTAATAAGACTTGCATAATCGATACAAATACACTGTTAAAAATCATTCTTAAAATTGGAAATCCAGAAGTAAACAGGTAGGTGTAATTTTTAATTCCTCCAACTTTGAAGGATGATAAAATAACAAAGCCCATTGGAATTAGATATATTGCTGTTATGATAATTAATAGTACTTGAGTTATTATTCTCTCTTTTCTACTTATAGATTTAAACACCTTAAGCCTCCTGTTTTTTCTTATTGAAGGAAATTTGCAAAGCTGATAGCAAAACACTTATAACTATCATAAAAACACTTATAGCAGCTCCATAGCCGGCTTGGGAGTTTTGGGCAACTGCCTGATATAACATTGTTGCTGGAAATTGCGTAGAGTTACCAGGTCCCCCCTGGGTTAGCAGCCAAACAATATCGAAGGTTTTTATTGCCCCGACTATTCCAAGAACAATAACTGTTGTGTGAGTAGACCACAGACCTGGCCAAACAATAGATTTCAGAGTTTTCCAGAAACCAGCACCATCAATTTGAGCTGCTTCAAATACATCTTCACTAATAGTTGTTAACCCTGCAATATAAAAAACCATCTGTGCACCTGTCCACTGGAATATATTGGCTATTATTATGCACCAAAGGGCTGTTTTAGGATCTCCTAACCAAACTCTTGTTAGTGAGTCTAAACCCATATTTCTTAAAAAAACATTGATTATTCCAAAGTATGGTTCATACAATCCCATAAATGTTCTGGCAATTACCACAGTTGATAATGTAACAGGTATATATACTATTGCTTTAAAAAATGAGTGACCAAGTAATTTTGGTCGTAAAAGTAGTGCAATACAGAGGCCTAAAAACATCTGAACAGTTACAGTGCTTAGCATAAAAATTACAACATTAACAATTGCTTTTAAAGACAATGGATCTTTTATTAGAATTGAATAATTCTTTAATCCTCGAAATACCATTGTTTCTGGCATAAATCCATCCCACTTGTAAAAGCTTAGTTTAAAAACATAGAAAAGACCGTAAAAAACAAATAGACCGAGAAGTATGATTATGGGAGTTATAAACAAGTAACCCGATAAAACTTCTGCTCTTTTCATTCTTAATAATGAACCTGATTTAGGCTTCTTCATATTGATACCACCTTAAGAATATCAGCCTGATAATCAGGCTGATAAAGTTATTATTTTTCAGAAATTAGTTGAAGTGCATCTAATTCAGATTTAATATCATTTCCTGCAACAACATTTTGAACTACTATACCAAGCTGAGTAAAAACAGCAGGGTCAGAAGTCCCTCTAGGACCAGCCATATTATTGTTAGTTGCATTTACAATTGCATCTACACCATCAGCAGAAGCCTTATCCTGGTATATTGATTTATTTAATGAAGCTCCTTGAAGAGATGGTATTAAACCGGAACCTGGTCGACCAGTCTGATATGTTCTACCTTCACCAACTAACATATAATCAAGAAGTTTTTTAGCCGCATCTAACTTAGCAGGATCCTTTGCTACATTTTTATTAACAGAAATTCCAACATCAATACCACCAAGAACAACAGGTTTTCCACCAGCAAAGTTTGGTACAGGGAAGGCTCCAAAAATATCACTATCAGTTGCTCTATCACCTCGTCTATCTGCATAAGGTTTACCTTCAGCATTTACATTAGATGGATTTGATAACATTCCAACAGCCCAGCCACCATTTATATGCATAACAGCTTTTCCGTCTGCCCACATTCCAATTGAATCTTCATATACTGAAACACCAAGAGCGTCTTTTTCGATAACTCCTTTATCTACTAACTCTTTTAATATTGTCATAGCTTTAACAAATTGAGGTGAATTCCATTTTACTAAACCCTGATCAGCTTTCTCTGTAATTCCACTTTCTACCATATTTGCAAATAGTGAGAAAACATCACCATTAAACCAGCTGTCTTTTAAACCAATTGTTAATGGTAACTTATCCGGGAATGCTGTTTTTAATCTATTTATTACAGATATCATGCTTTCCAGATCTGTTGGAACTTCTTTTATTCCTGCTTGTTCAAAATAAGTTGCATTATAGTACACAAACATTGTTGATGCAGAACCAAGTGGAGCCATAGCAATTTTATCTCCACCTGATCTGAATTTTGCATCAGCAACAACTGCTGGAACAAGTTTGTTTAAAGTATCCTTGGCTGGTTCAGACAGATCTAATAAAAATGGATTATATTTATTTAACAGGGGTCCTGGTTGCACACATAAAATATCCGGTCCAGCTCCTGATGAAAACTCCGCTTGTAATTTTGTTTTATAGTCATCCATTTGATTAACGCTTGACTGTAATTCAATATTCGGGTATTTCTCTTCAAAACCCTTTTTAATAACTACAAAATCTTCAACTGTAGGCAGCGACCATGTCCACCATGTTAGAACAACTTTTTCTGTTTTGTTTGCCATCTCTTTTTTTTCTTCATTTCCGCTTGCAAATAGTGATGCAGATGCGATTAAAAGAGTTAAAAAAGTTAATGCTTTTAAAACTGACTTCATAAAAATCTCCTTTTATTTATCTCTGAAGCTTAAAACTCCAGAGTAATTAGCTCATTTTCAAAATTAAATTCACAGAGCTGTAATATTTCTGTAAACGTTTTAAGTGATTTTACAATTGGGTTTTAAATTCTGTCAACTTATAATTTATTAAAAATATAATTTATTTAGATTTAGAGAAATTTGTTGTTATTTAAAACTAAATTGATAGTTATACAAATAAAATGTTTGTTCTTTTTAAAATTAAAATGTTAATATTTAAAGTAATTTTAAAATTTATTAAGTATTTTTATTAAATAAAAGTATAAAGGAGGGAGAGGTTTTGAAAAGAAGTCAGGAAGAGAATAAAAAAAATGCAATTGAATTTTATGATCTAATGTTTAATCAGTGTAAACCAGAAGAAGCAATTGAAAGATATGTAGGGGATGTATATATTCAGCATAATCCTCATGTCGGAGATGGAAAGGAAGCATTTATAGAGTATTTTAAAAGGATGGCAATAGAGTATCCAGGAAAGATTACTTATTTTATAAGAGCTATTGCCGAGAATGATTTAGTTGTTTTACACTGTCATCAGATCTGGCCCGGAGATAACGAGTATGCAGGAATGGATATTTTCAGGTTTGATGAAAAAGGTAAAATAGTAGAACATTGGGATGTTTTGCAGATAGTTTCTGGAGAATCCAAAAATAATAATGGTCTTTTTTAAAAATAACTCGATATAATCATTGACAATTGTTTGATGTCAAACTATATTGATTTTATGAGTAAAGAACAAAAGATTATTTCAGTCATATCAAACATACATTTTGAGGCCAATTCTTTAATTGTCTCTGAATTAAAAAAATATGATATTACAGAATTAGCACCTAGTCATGGCTCAATATTAAATGCTCTATTTTATTCTAAAGAAAAACTTAGAATGAATGATATTGCAGAAAAAATAAACAGGGATAAATCAACAGTTACTGCTCTTATTAATAAACTGGTAAAGAACGGGTATGTAATACGGGAAAAGTGCTCTATTGATAGTCGAATAACCTTTATTCTTTTAACTGATAAAGGTTTAAAACTAAAACCAATATTTGAGAGTATTTCTGAAAAACTGATCTCGACAACATATAAAGATATTAACCAAAAGGAGCGGGAATATGTAGTTAATTTGTTGGAGAAAATATTAAAAAACTTTTAGTTTTTTTTATATAAATAGTTTGATGACAAACTAATATTTTGGAGATGAAAATGAAAATTAAAGGATTATTTGTAATTTTATTTATAGCAGTACTATTTGCATGTACTTCTACAAAGGGAGAAAATTTTATGAAATCAGAAAAAGAGATGACAGTAGAGCTTTTAAAAGCTATTGAGACAGGTGCTGCAGAACCGGTAGGTTATATAAATGCAGAGAATTACAAACAGCACAATCAGGCAGTTGCGGATGGATTAGCAGGTTTTGGAGCACTATTACAGCAAATACCAGAAGGGAGTGCTAAAGTAAATACAGCCAGAGTATTTCAAGATGGAGATTATGTAGTTGCACATACTGACTATAATTTTTTCGGACCAAAAATAGGCTTTGATATTTTTAGATTTGAAAATGGTTTAATAGTAGAGCATTGGGACAATTTGCAGGAAAAAGTAGCAGAAACAGCCTCTGGTCGATCCCAAATTGATGGACCAACAGAAGTAAAGGACCTAGACAAAACAGTTGAGAATAAAAATCTTATAATCAACATGTTAAATGATGTTTTTATGGGTGCTGCACCTGAGAAAATTACAGAATATATCTCTGTAGATAAATATGATCAACATAATCCTGGAGTTAAGGATGGTTTAGCTGGATTGGGAGAAGCTCTACAGTCACTAGCTGATGCAGGAATGCCTATGGTTTATGAGAAAAATCATATAGTTCTTGGTGAAGGTAATTTTGTACTTGCAGTTTCAGAAGGTATATTTTTAGGTGAAAAAGTTTCATTTTACGATTTGTTCAGAGTTGAAAATGGAAAAGTTGTTGAACATTGGGATACTATTGAAAAAATTATACCTGAATCTGAAGCAATGAATAGTAACGGAAAATTTAATTTTTAAGGAAAAATATTTAGGGCTCGAAAATTTTTTGAGCCTTAAAATAGAGAATTTATGAAAGCAATAATATTAGAAAAAGCAGGTGGTGTTGAAAATCTGCAATATAAAGAAGTGGAAAATCCAAAACTAGATGATAATCAGGTCTTAATAGAAGTTAAAGCTATTAGTATTAATCCTGCAGATGTAAAAGTAAAATATGCAGAAGAAGGGCTTAATATGATTTATGGAAACGAGAGACCTGTAGTTTTGGGATGGGATGTGGCTGGTGTAGTCTCCTCCGTTGGGAAAAACGTTAACAAATTTAAAAATGGAGACAGGGTTTTTGGAATGATTAACTTTCCGGGAAGAGGAAAGGCTTATGCTGAGTACGTTGCATCTCCACAAGATCACATCTCTTTAATTCCAGAAAATATTACCTTTGAACAGGCAGCAGCAACAACATTAGCAGCGTTAACAGCACTTCAGGCTTTAAAAGATAGAGTTAGGAAAGGTGATAAAGTATTAATTCAGGGTGGATCTGGTGGAGTTGGTCACTTTGCTGTTCAAATTGCCAAATCATTAGGAGCATATGTAATATCTACAAGTTCTGGGAAAAATCGTGATTATTTACTCTCAATAGGTGTTGATAAGCATGTTGATTACACTACTGAAAAATTTGAAGAAGTATTAAGCGATGTTGATTTTGTTTTAGACTCTTTTGGGGGAAATGTTCTGTTAAATTCTGTAAAAGTAGCTAAAAGAGGTGGGACTGTTATTACTCTTCTTGGCAATGAGATTTCCGATGAAATAGGCAATTTGGCAAAAGAAATGGGTGTTAATATCTCTGGTATTTTAGTTCAATCAAGTGGAGATGATATGGAATTACTAAGAAATTATCTTGAAAGTGGAGAGATAATACCTAATATTTATAAAACATTTGACTTTGCTGACATGGCTAAAGCACACCAGGAAGTTGAGACAGGACGAACTGTAGGAAAAGTTATAGTAAAACTTTAATGGAAGGGTACTTTGAAAAAAACATTAAAATTAGCAGACTATGAAGATTTAATAAATCTAAGAGACATTTATTCCTCTAAAACTTTAATATTTGATTCCAAAAGTGAACTGGTAAACTTATTACTTGAATCTTTGGTTAAAGATAATTATAAACATTTAAGTTTTACAGACCGAAGATCACTTCTTCGGGGTTCTCTTAATAGTTTAAGACCAAATTCTTTGGGTAAAGATGAAATTTGCTACCTAGATACACTTTTACAAATGGAGTTAAATGAAAAAAGAGTTATTGATACAGAGATGATAACTGCTAATAACACTGTTTTTGTCAATGGTACAAAAATATCAGTATGGATGGGAGATATAACCAGTATAAAAATTGATGCTATTGTCAATGCAGCAAATAGTCAATTACTAGGCTGTTTTCATCCCCTCCATAAATGTATAGATAATGCAATACACAGTGGTGCCGGTGTTTTATTAAGAGATGATTGTTACAAAATAATGCAATTACAGAATATGCCAGAACCAACAGGAAATGCAAAAATAACTAGAGGATATAATCTTCCTGCAAAATATGTTCTACATACTGTGGGTCCTATAATTGAAAATAAAGTCACACCTGATCAGGAAAAAGAGTTGGAAAACTGTTATACAAGTTGTTTGGAAATGTGTAAAAATATGGGAGATATTGAAAGTATTGCATTCTGCTGTATTTCTACAGGTGTTTTTGGTTACCCGCAAAAAGAAGCATCCGAAGTAGCTTACAGAACAGTTCTTAATTGGCTAAAAAATAATCCCGGTGTTTTAAAGAATATTGTTTTTAATGTTTTTACACAAAGGGATTTGGAATTATATAGTAGATTGAGTGGTAAAAACGATGGACAAAAATAAACTAATACATTGTAAAAAACTGATAGAAGAAGCTGATTCTATACTTATAGGAGCCGGTTCTGGTCTTTCAACTGCAGCTGGATTAAAATATAGTGGAAGTCGATTCACTGATAATTTTCTAGATTTTATTGAAAAATATAAGTTAACTGATATGTATACATCTGCATTTTATCCATTTGATTCAGAGGAAGAGAGGTGGGCCTATTTTTCAAGACATATAAAATTGAACAGATTCGATGCTAAACCAGGAAAAGTATATTTAGATCTGTTGGAAATAGTTAAAAATAAAAATTATTTTGTTATTACTACAAATGTTGATGGACAATTTGAAAAATCCGGATTTGATAAAGAACGTATTTTTGCAACACAAGGGGATTATGGGTTATTACAGTGCCAAGAACCTTGTCATGATAAACTTTATGATAATAGTGAAATTGTTTTTAAAATGGTTCGGGATCAAAAAAATTGCAAAATTCCCTCGGAATTAATACCCTACTGCCCTGTTTGTGGGAAATTACTAGTACCACACCTGAGAAAAGATAGTTCATTTCTTGAAAATGAAGAATGGGTTCAAAATAGTAAAAAATACTCGGATTTTATTAATGAAAACCGGGAAAAAAGGTTATTGCTGCTGGAATTTGGAATAGGTTTTAATACTCCGGGTATAATACGAATTCCCTTTGAGAAATTTGTAACTAGTTTACCTAATTCAACATTAATCAGGGTGAATTTGGATAATGTAGAACCAATTATTAATTTGCCTGAAAGTTGTTTACTTCTAAAAGAGAATATTTCTGACTTTATGGAAGGATTAAAACTTGTATAAAAATGAATAAAGTTTATCATTTAGTTCTATAATAGAGTTATGTTTGTTTGGAGGATACTATGGAACTAGGTAATTCTTTAGAAAAAAATCCTGAAGTAGATTTATACATGGAAGATGGTTGTGGAAGATGTTCATTTTACAAAACAGATAAATGTAAAGTAAAAAAATGGGTTAAAGAGCTTGATACATTAAGAAGTATTGTATTGAAAACAGGTCTAAAAGAGGACCTAAAGTGGAAACAGCCCTGTTATACTTCCAATGGTAAAAATATTGTTTTGGTTAGTGCTTTTAAAGAGTATTGTGCCTTAAGTTTTTTTAAAGGGGCATTATTAAATGATACTGAAAATATATTAATTACCCAGACAGAAAATTCACAAGCTAATAGACAGTTAAGATTTACAGATTTTAAACAGATTCTCCAGCAGGAAGAGATTATTAAAGCATATATTGTGGAAGCAGTAAAAATTGAAGAGTCTGGAGCAAAAGTCGAATTTAAAAAAAACAGTGTTGATATTCCTGAAGAGTTACATAATATATTTGAAAAGGATTCTAATTTTAAAGATGCATTTTACAGTTTAACACCAGGTAGACAACGGGGTTATATTCTGTTTTTTACATCTGCAAAACAGTCAAAAACCGTTATTTCAAGAATTGAAAAAAATAGAGAAAATATTATGGCTGGAAAAGGATTAAATGAATAATGAGTTATATTAATAAAATTGCCTATTACAGAAATATTAGAAATGAAGAGCCTAATAAAGAGCTTGCTGAAGAGTTAGCTTCAAGTTCAGATACGATAGGAATCGATGAAATAGCATCATTTCTAAATGATAAAAACAGTTCAGTAGCTAGCGATTGTTTAGCTGTTTTATACCATGTAGGTTATGTAAGACCTGATTTGATAGAAAAATTTACTGAAACTTTTTTAAATATGCTGGATTCTAAAAAAAACAGAATGGTTTGGGGTAGCATGATCGCATTATCAACAATTGCACCTTTAAAGAAAGATTTTTTATTTGGCTTCTATGATAAAATTTTAAAAGTAACAAAAGAAGGTTCTTTAATAACGGAAGTTTGGGGTATAAAAACTATCGTAAAAATAATATCCGGAAATGATGAGTATAAAAAAGTTGGGATGGCTGATATTTTTAGGTTTGTTGAAGATTGCAGACCAATTGATTTTTGTAAAAGGGTTGAAACTGTCCTGGAAGTTGTGAATACTCCAAAGGAGTTAGAGGACTTTAAAACATTAATAGAAGAAAAAAAACAGGAATTAAGTGAGTCTCAACTTAAAAAATTAAACACAATTCTAAAAAAAGTATTTTAGAAATTAGGAGAGGAAAATAAATGATTGTAAAAACTGATATCAAGGTAAAATTATCAACACTTTGGATTTTAGTAATGTTAAATATGGTTTTTAACGATATTTTTTCGATAATGGTTCAACTTGTTGATGGTGATAGGTTAAATATACCAGGGGATGTGAAAATTGTAATGGCTGTTGCTGCAATAATTACAAATATTCCAATATTTATGATTTTTTTATCCAGATTTCTAAAATATAAGTTAAATAGAATTTTAAACATAGTTGCTGGAATATTTACTATTCTGTATGTCGTTGGAGGTGGAGACTTAACACCACACTACATAATAATTGCGTTTATTGAAGTTATACTTTTATTAATAATTGTATTAACAGCTATGAAATGGAAAGAAGAGTAGCATAATGAAGCATGAGTGGAAAAAAAGTGAAAAGAGTATTTATCTGCCTAAAAATAAACCAGAAATAATTGAAGTTCCGGAATATAAATTTTTTTCTATTAAAGGAGAGGGGAATCCAAATAGTGAAAGTTTTTCTGATTTTATCGAAGTTCTTTATTCTCTCTCCTATGGTGTAAGAATGAGCTATAAAAAGGGAATGGAGCCAGAAGGATTTTATGAGTATACGGTTTATCCACTTGAAGGTATTTGGGATCTGACAGAGGAAGGAAGAAAGAATTACAATGGAGTTATAAACAAGAATGAGTTAGCCTTTAACTTAATGATTAGACAACCGGATTTTGTAAATGAAGATTTTGCTAATAAAATAATAGAGTATACCAGAATTAAAAAGCCTCACCCTCTTTTGGATTTAGTGAAATTTGAGTCAATTACTGATGGGGTTTCTATACAAATGCTTCATAAAGGAAGTTATGATAGTGAACCTGAGAGCTTTTCCAGGATGGAAGAGTTTGCGCATGTTAACAGCTATAGACGAAGATTTAAAACTCACAGAGAGATCTACTTATCTGATGCCAGAAAAGTTGAACCCGATAACCTGAAAACTGTATTAAGATTTCAGGTTGAGAGTGTATAGGTCATACAATCTCTAACTAATATTTTATACCTGCTGTTTTGTTGTGAAACTTCGTAGTCAAAACTTTTATTACAATTTTTAGGGCAACCATTCTCTTTATTTTTAAAACACGTTCTGCTTATAAAAATTGGTGGATAAATTTCGTTCTCACTATCTTCGACCCAATTTGTGCCCCAGCAAATATTAGGTATTTCTTCTATAAAAGCTTTGGCGAAATTATTACAGATATATAGTGCATAATCACAGTAATATTTTTGATCTTTTGGAAGATGTTTGATAAAGGACAGGTGACTAATATTATTTAACCCAATAATAAAATGCTTGTCACTGTTTTCACTTAAAAAATTTTGCAGCTTATTCAGGTAATCGTGTGAGTCAAAGATTACAGGGCTTAGAGGAAGCAGAATGTTATTATCTAATTTTTCCAGGTTTTCTATTTTAGTATCATTAAAATTTATAATAAATGGGAGTTCTTCTCTGTTTTTTATGTAATCCATCATTTTTAAATTAGTATTAATAGAATCTTCAATAACCTTTACCTTTTGAATTTTTCGTTCATACTGATCTTGATTATAGCTGATTAAAAACTCGTTTCTAATTCTCTTTAGGCTAGAGACCGGCAAGAATGGTGTGCTAAAATTTGTTTTATTAACAATTTTTATGTTAAAAGAGTAGTTTGTTTCTCCTCCATGTTGAAAAACTTTAATTAGTTGAGATTTATAATCAGACTCTTTTAATGACTCCTGGGTTAAATTCTCAAAACAGAACTTAAAACCGTCACTGATAAGGGTTAAATTGTTCTCTGCAATGAGAATTTCTAATTTTTTAAAAATTTTATAAGGTTTATATTGGGAAGAAGTAATATTTTTTAGATATTTATTATGTTCCGAGATTAGGAACACCTCTTTATTGATGTTTTTAGGAAGGTCAGCAATTAATGTAACAGTGTCTTTATCTGTTTTTGAAACTGTTGTCGTGAACTTTACAGGTTCTGGAGGAGTATTTGAAGTTAATACTAGTAATCCATCTCTGTTTTCTATTGTTTTTCCATTGTTTAGTTTTACTTTTATATACTTGTTTCCATTCTCTACAATATTTCCTATATAACTACCCAAATGTCCCGGGTAATTAACGTTGATTGATGCTCCACCACTTTGTGATAAAAGATAACCGTTGTCCCCAGAACGACTAAATTCAATTTTTGAACTCTCTTTCTCTCTATTATAATCCTTATTATTTAATATTTTATAATACATTGATGAAACTGTTGATGCGTAACTTGGGCTTTTAAGCCTTCCCTCAATTTTAAGAGAGTCTATACCTATCTCCTTTAGTTTAAGTACATTTTCATCTATATTTACATCATTTAATGAGAAGAAATATTTTTTATCTTTTCCAGAATTAAACCATGATCGGCATATTTGTCCACACTCTCCTCTATTTCCAGATCTGTTAAGAATTTTTGAAGAAGCAAGACATAGTCCCGAAAAGCCGTAACATAGAGCTCCATGGATAAAAACTTCAAACTCCATTTGGGGAAATTCTTCTCTTAGAGATTTAATCTCATTTAATTTTAGTTCTCGACTTAAGACTACTCTGGAAAATCCAAGATCTTGTAATGCCAGAACTCCATGTTTGTTGTGAACTGCTAACTGTGTTGAAGCGTGTAATTCCAGATTGGTATATTGTTTTATTATTCGGGCAGCCCCTAAATCCTGTACAATTATACCATCAACTTTTAATTCATCCAGTTCGATTAATGTCTCTATCAGTTCATGTATTTCTGACTCATGAATAACCGTATTTATTGCAACATAAATTTTTTTGTTATTTTGGGTTGTAAAACTTTTTAGTCTTCTAAGTTCATCCAGATTAAAATTAGCTGCAGTTTTTCTAGCTGAAAAATTCAGTAGGCCCAGGTAGACTGCATCTGCTCCTGAATTTAGAGCATGAATAGCTGTATTAAAATCTCCTGCTGGAGCTAAAATTTCCGGATTTATATTTTTCATAAAGAAAAATGTATGTAATGTGGATATATAAGTCAATAATTAAAAGAGTCTATTTTGTAATATGTTCCATATATTCTAATATATTAAAGGCTTCGGAATTGGAAATACCGCAGAATTCCTGAGTTGCTTTAAAATCTTTACATACTTTAGGATAAATATTTGTATTGTGTATTTTACAATTATTATATTCATTTAAATTAATACATCTAATTCCTGCCGGTTTTCCCAAAGGCATTCCCGGAATAGGAGATGAAATTGATATAGCAATACAACAGGCGCCACAACCATTTCTGCAAATCATGAGCAATAATATTTAGTTTAAGTTTTTTTTTCTATAAATTTTATAAATTTTTTTACCCAAATTATTATTAGAAGTATATTATTGTAATTATGCCGGCAGGAGTAATACAGATGAATTCAAGAAATGTTTTCGATCTTAAATATGATTGGAAATTTAGCAGAGATAAAATAAATTGGGAAGATGTTAGAATCCCCCATGATTGGGCAATTAACAGTGAGTTTTCAAAAGATTTTGATGTTTTTGAGGGAAGGATACTTGAGGATGGAGATGTTGTTGAAGAGTCTCATGTAGGAAGAACAGGAGGTCTACCTCATGTTGGGAAAGGATATTATGAATTAAAAATTGATATTTCAAGAATTCCAGGATTTCCAGTTTATAAATTGGAATTTGATGGGATAATGAGTCATAGTGAAGTATTTATAAATGGTCATTATGCTGGTGGCAGGCCATACGGTTATAGTTCTTTTTCATTAGATATATCTGAATTTGTAATTGAAAACTCAGAAAACACTATTCTTGTTACAGTAGAGAATCCGGAGAATGCATCAAGGTGGTATCCCGGTGCTGGTATTTATAGAAATGCCAGGTTACTGATTTTACCAGATACTCATTTTAAATATAACGGGATTCATATAATTCCCCGGTTAATCTCAGAAGATAGTGCTGTTATTAATGTAGAAGCTGAAATTGAGATAGAAAATGATGATTATGATTATTATGAGTTAAATTTTAAATTATATGATAAAGAAGAAAATCTGCTAGTAAGTACAGAAGAAACAGAGTTTAGTGTAGATAATATTCTGTTATGGGAAATAGATAATCCATATCTATATACTCTAAAATGCGATTTGGTACTGAATTCTGAGGTAATTGATTCTGTTAGTACAAGAATTGGATTTAGAGAGTTTAGTTTTGATTCTGAAAATGGGTTTATTTTTAATGGTGAGAGGACAAAAATAAAAGGTGTTTGTATGCACCATGATCTAGGGGCATTAGGGGCAGCTGTTAATGTTAGAGCTTTAGAGCGGCAGTTGGAAATATTAAAAAGCTTTGGGTGTAATGCCATAAGAACATCACACAATCCTCCAGCGACTGAACTATTGGATCTATGTGACACAATGGGTTTTTTTGTTATGGATGAAATATTTGATGAATGGAAGAGTCCAAAAGTAAAAAATGGATATGCATTGGATTGGGATAAATGGCATAGGAAGGATTTGGAAGATTTAATTAAGCGAGATAGAAATCATCCATCAATTATTATGTGGAGTATTGGTAATGAGATACCTGATCAACATAATGAATATGGTAAAATAATTGCTAAAGAACTTCATGATATTTGTAAAAATCTGGACAGTACAAGACCAACTACCTGTGGGTTTAATCAACCCTTTGATGCTATAGAGAATGGACTAACAGATGTTGTAGATATTGTAGGATTGAATTACAAACCACACTTATATGAAAAATTTCATAGTGAGCATCCAGACTATATTCTTTTAGGCTCCGAAACATCCTCATGTGTTAGTTCCAGAGGAATCTATCACTTTCCTGTAAAACTGGAAGTTGATGTTTTACATGATGACTTACAGGTTTCATCCTACGACTTAAATGGACCTCCTTGGGCAAATATGGTTGAGACTGAATTTTTAAAACAGAAAGAACTCCCTTTTATGTGTGGAGAATTTGTATGGACCGGTTTTGATTATTTAGGAGAGCCAACACCATATAAGACTCAGTGGCCTTCCAGAAGTTCCTATTTTGGAATAGTTGATACCTGTGGATTTCCAAAAGACAGATACTACTTATATAAAAGAGAGTGGTCAGGAGAAGATGTGTTACATCTTTATCCACACTGGAACTGGGAAGATAGAATAGGTGAGTTAACCCCGGTAATCTGTATTACAACTTACGATACAGCTGAACTTTTTGTTAATGGCAAATCTATGGGCATAAGAAAGAGTGGAGAATTTGCTTCTGATAATATTGATTTTTCAGTAGAAGAAGGGAGAATTTGGCATAGAGCTCCTACTATAAAACTTAAGGACTGTATAGCAGACTATCGATTAATATGGGACAATGTAACCTATGAACCTGGTTCAATAAAAGTAGTTGCTTATGACAAAAATGGTGATTATGCTGATCAGGTTGAGATTGTTACAGCTGGGGTTCCATCAAAAATATCCCTCGTTCCTGATAGGGATGAGATAAATGCTGATGGAGATGATTTATCTTTTATTACTGTAGATATACTTGATTCTAATTACAATTTTAATCCTGTAGCTACTAATTTATTAAATTTTTCAATATCAGGTCCAGGAGAAATTGTTGGGGTTGATAATGGAGATTCAACAAGTACTCTTAACCTAAAAGGAAAAAAAATAAATGCATTTTCAGGAAAAGCTCTGGTTATTATCAGGTCTTTAAAGGGAATACCAGGTATTATTAAAATTAATTGCACTTCAGATAAACTTGAGAGTGGAACTGTAGAAATTGTTAGTAAATTCTAAGAGTTTTCTACTCTAATTTAAAATCAACCGAATAAATACATTATAATACTATTTTTATTTAACATAAATTTAGTATTATATCTGTATATTAAAATCAAAGGACTTTATTTTTGGGACAACAACTAGATTTAGATTTGGATTATAATAGCAAGAGACCATTAAGAACAATAATTAAAATGCTGGATTTAAAAATTCACATATTTTTAAGCTACTTTGTTCTATTTTTTATAAAATTTTCTCCTGAATTATTAACTCCAGTATATTTGAAAGAAGTAATTAGTTTTGCTGATAGAAGTAATAACAAATCAGTATCATATTTTATTATAGTGAATGTTGTTTTTGCAATTATCTGTATTCAAAACGTATTCACCCACTCAATATTTACAAAATTGGTACATGGGCGAGTAAGAAGGTTGGAAAAACTTCTGAGATCCTCTCTGGTAAGAAAATTACAACAGCTCTCAATTGGGTATTATACAAATACTCAGACAGGAAAACTTCAATCTAAAGTTTTAAGAGATGTTGAGGATATAACCAATTTACTGATCCAGATCTTTCACCAGGGTTATTCACTTATATTTTCAGTCGGTTGGTGTATGATTATTACTTTTACTTCGGACTGGATTGTCGGTGTATTTTTTATAATTAGTGCTCCTTTAACAGCCCTGATAATTCATCTTTTTAAAGGAAAGATGGATAGAAATAATGAAAGATACAGAAAATCTATGGAGAAAATGAGTTCCAGAGTTTCTGAAATGATAAACTCTATTCCTATAACCAGAGCCCATGGAGTCGAACAACAGGAGATTGATAAAACCCAGGAAGATCTTGATCGTGTTTATGATGCATCTGTAAAACTGGATTTTACAAATCAGGTCTTTGGTGCCAGCTCATGGGTTTTAATGAAACTAGCTATTATCTGTATTATGTTTTTTTCCGGAATACTTGTTTTTAAAGGTAGAATGGAAGTAGAAAATATGATTTTGTACTACGGACTATTTCAGATAATAGTAGGAACTTTAACAAGTGCTATGAATTTTACTCCGATTTTTACAAGAGGTTTTCAAGCATTTAAATCATTGGGTGAGGTTTTAGAGTCACCTGACCTTGAGTATAATGTCGGAAAGAAAAAATTAAATCACTGTCTTGGGGCTGTATCCTTTAATAACATTCATTTTTTCTACAATAGTGATGAAATAAAGGTTCTGGCAGGTTTTTCAGCTGATATTAAACCAGGAGAGACTGTAGCTTTTGTTGGTGAATCCGGGTCTGGAAAATCAACTCTTATGAGTCTTTTAATTGGTTTTTGGCGACCTAGTAGTGGTTCCATTCTTTTGGATGGAGTAGATAATAACACAATAGATTTAAGAACATGGAGAAAACATATAGCTGTTGTTCCTCAGAATACTATACTTTTTTCCGGTACAATTAGGGATAATGTATTATATGGTAAAAGTAATGTTTCAGAAGATAGTTTAAACAGAGCAATTGAGGCAGCAAATTTAAACACTTTTATCGATTCTCTGCCAAAAGGACTTGATACTTTTATATCAGAAAACGGCAAGGATCTATCTGGGGGGCAAAGACAGAGAATATCAATTGCCAGAGCTATTATTAGAGATCCTCAGATAATTATTCTGGATGAAGCAACATCGGCACTTGATACTGTTTCAGAAAAAGAAGTTCAGGATGCTATTGATAACTTAATTAAAGGAAGAACGACCTTTATTGTTGCCCATCGTTTATCAACAATAAGAAATGCCGATAGAATTTATGTAATGAAAGAGGGGCGTTGTATTGAATCTGGAACCCAGGAAGAGTTGCTTAGATTAAATGGCGAGTTTTCCAGATTAAAATCTCTGCAAATATAAAATTTATAAATAAATGGAGGATTTATGAGTAAAATTGGAATTTTTTACTATTCAAAAAGTGGTAGTAATAGTTTTTTAGCAAAAAAATTAGGTGAAAATTTAGGTTGTGATACTATTGAGGTAAAGCCAAGATTGAAATCACTATTTAGCATTATGATGGCATCATTAACTGGATTGAGCTTTGGAAATAAAGCAATAGATATAGATATAGCATCATTTGATAAAGTTATAGTTTGCGGTCCTATATGGGCTGGAAAAATTGTATCCCCAATTACGGATTTAATAAAAAAATATAATAAATCTTTAAAAAAAGTATATCTTGCTACTTCATGTGCAGGTGGTGATGATACTAAAGATGATAAATTTGGGTATAATTCAGGAATTAATCAGGTTAAAAATTTGGTATCTGATAAATTTATTTTTGGAGCAGCGTTTCCAACCACAATGGTTCTATCAGAGGATGAGAAAAAAGACTCTAATATTGTTATGAAAACAGTCTTTAACGAGAGTAATTTTAATAAGGAACTGACTGAAAGATTGAACCAATTTGTTGATAAGGTTAAAAACAGTTAAACTAAATTTCTATTGAATAGAGATCCTTTTCTCCAACACCTTTAAGATTAGCAGCTCCAATTTTAACTATCTTAAAGGTGTTTTTTATATTCTGAGCTACCAAGAAACGATGCTATAGCATTACCTGAACCCCAATATCGCCATTTATTGTTAATTTATTTTGTCTTGAACTTATTTATCTCTTCATTAATATGATTATTTACATCATTTACAACTTTAGATACATCTTCAAGCTCTATTATTGATTTAACAACTTCAGAAAATCCAGTGTTCGTCTCTGATATGGCATTAGTAACAGATTTAGAAATATTTGCAACCTCTTCAGATATCATAATAATGTTGTCAGCTTTACTTCTCATTGTATGAGATCTCTCTTCTACAGAAATTGATATATCTTTCAGATTATCCATAGATTCAATTATCTGTGATCCTCCAATATTTAATTCTGATGTACTTTCTGTTACAGCAATTAAAGATTGAGATACATTTTTAATATTATTATTTATAAGACTGAAGGCCTCTTTTGTACTTTTTCCTGACAGTGATGCCTGGTCAAACATTAATGTAATATCATGTAGATTTTTATTAATTTCCTGACTGTTTGCTGCGGACTCTTCAGCAAGTTTTCGAATCTCATCAGCAACTACAGCGAATCCCTTCCCTGCATCTCCTGCATGAGCAGCTTCTATTGCAGCGTTCATTGCTAGTAGGTTTGTCTGATCCGAGATACTTTTGATAATATCAGACATCTCATTAATTTCATGTACAGTTGAGTTTATCTCATCAATAATTTTGGTTGTTACTGATAGTTTTTTATCACCCTCTAGGGCTGTAACTTCCAGTTTGTTCAAAATCTCTCCGTTTTTTGAAGTAAGATCAGCTATGCTTGATATTGAAGCTATCATCTGGGTTATTGCAGCAGTAGACTCTTCTACCATTGCCATCTGCTCAGTTGTAAAATTATTCAGGTCATTGGAAAAGGATGCAACTTTTTCTGACTCATTAAGGGATTGAAAAATTTTATTATCAAGAAGTTTCATCTGTTCATTAATGGAATTCATATTTTTTGATATTTCAGTTGTGGTGGATGATGATTCCTCAGCGGTTAAAATTAAATCTCTGTTTGCTTCTTCATTAGTAAATGATGAGTTCTGAATTTTTTTTAGTGATTCATTTATGAAATTCTGAAATTTTGCTATTTTATTCCCTATATCCTCTAATTCATCTCTACTTTTTACATTTATTGTTGAAGTAAAATCTCCTTTGAGCATAATTCGTACACCTTTATCAATTTTTGTAATTGCTCTGGTTAAATTACCTGTAATAATAAAGGATAATAAGCTTGATAATATAATCGCAATACCTACTAGCGTATAGGATATTTTTTTACCAAATGATTGATAATCCTCAACAACTTTTTTAATAATCTCTCTTTGATTGTCAAGTGTTTTTAAAGCTGCTGAAAGTGATAGATCTACACCCAAACCCTTGGTTTTTACCATATTTGAATCAAAGGCAATGGAGTTATAACTTGGAAATTTTTTGTATAAGTCCAGATTTTTTATAGAAAAACTGGTATCAAGTGCTTTAATTCTCTTAATTAAAGATTCTGATGTTTTATTAAAGTCATCCTGGGAATTTTTTATCAGGTTGTCCAGTCTAACGATTATTTCAATACCCTCTTTGGTTTCAGGGCTGATTTTTGGAAGAGTTTTAAGTCGACGAACTCTATCAAGTGAAGCATTTGTTTTGTTTATATGCTCATTTAAAGTTTTATGCAGCATAATAAATGGTACTTTTGATGAGCTAATTTTTTTAATTATTAAGCTCTGATTTAATAAATTTTCTTTAAGAATCTCTATCTCTTTTTGTTCTGTGGAAACTTTGTTAACCTGTATCTGTATACCAACAAAGACTCCGATAGATGATATAGTAAAAACTACTATAATTGATATTAAAGTTAAGAGCTTTGATTTAATTTTCATAAAGTTGTCCCTTTTATTATGCTATCGGTTTTAAAATTATATATTTCCTGGCCAATTTCTGTGCTTGCTTGACCAACTTTTGCCGAGATCTCTTTTAAAATGTGTATTGAGTTATTTACACCGGAAAATTCACTGTTTGTTTTTGAGATATTGGAAGTAATTGTTTTAGATATATTGGAAATATCAGATGTTAAATGAGTAATATTTTCTGCAGTATCTCTTATTTCAATTGTTTTATCCTGTACCGTTGTTGAAGTCTGTTTAAGATTTTCCATAGCTTCGAGGATTTGTGAACCACCAATATTTAATTCTGAAGTACTAGATGAAACCATAAAGAGAGATTTTGTAACATCTTTTATATTGTCATTAATGTTTGAGAAGGCATCTCTGGTACTTTGGCCAGCGATAGAAGCTTCGTTAAATTTTTCAGTTATTTGTTGTAGATTTGCACTAATATTTAAGCTGTTTTCAGCAGATGCCTCAGCCAATTTTCTAATTTCATCAGCAACAACTGCAAATCCCATTCCAGCTTCACCAGCGTGAGCAGCCTCAATTGCTGCGTTCATTGCAAGTAGATTAGTCTGATCAGAAATATTCTGAATAATTTCGGAGATATTATTTATCTTGTTAACTGTTGAATTTATCTCATCTATTAAATCAGTTGTTATGTTCAACTTTTCATCACCCATTATTGCTGTCTCTTCAAGATTTTGTATAATGTGTCTGTTTTTCTCTGTCTGATCTGCAATATTTGAAATTGATGCTATCATTTGGGTTATTGCCGCTGTAGACTCTTCAACCATTGACATTTGATCCGCTGTATAGTCATTTAATTCATTGGTAAATTTATATACATCAATTGCTTCTGTATTAGAACTTGAAATGTTTTTATCCAGAAGATTAATTTGTTTATATATTGAGTCAATATTTGCAGAAATTTCTGTTGCTACAGCCGAGGAGTTAGAAGTATTAGTTAAAAGGTCGCTATTTGCTTTTTCGTTATTGGTTGATGATTCCTGAATAATGTTTAAAGCTGTATTCATCTCATCCTGAAACAGATTAACCTCATTTCCAAGAGCACTAATTTCATCCTTTGAATTTATAACTATTTTTTTTGTAAAATCTCCATCTACCAAATTATTTAAACCCGAAGATAAAGTGGAGATACTTTTTACAATCTTGTCTGAAGTTCTGATGGCAAAAATTATTGAGAACAGAATTAGACAGGTAATTAATATTAGTGAAAAGATAAGCAGGTTTCTTCTAATAATAACAACTTCAGACTCCATAACCAATAACTGCTCATTTAAAACATCCAGTGTTCCATCAAGAGCTGTTGTTACTGACTGACTAGCTGAGATTAGGTCATCCGCAGCAGGTTTTAGTTCTGAGTAGTAACTTGTATTTGCCAGGAAATCAATAAATTTCAGCATAAATGTTACATTGTTTTTTTCCAGTAAATCCAATATTTTTTTGGCTGAAATACTTATTTTATCATAGGTTTTAAGTAAATTCTTTTCAATTTTTTCAATCTTTTCTATAGCTTCTTTAGTTTTTGGACTTAAAAAAGGTAACAATTTTTTATCTCTGATATTATCAAAACTTAATTTTGACTCTTCAATTATGTCGTTTAGAACCTTTACCTGATATTTAAAACTGATCTCATCATCTAGTAATGATGCAATGACCAGACTTTGCTCAATTATATTCTCTTTTAAAATTGTAACATCTTTTGTGTCCTGTTCTAGACTGCTGGTTAATTTTTGTATTGACCAACTTATTGCAACTGACAGCACAATGGATGAAATCATTATAGTACTTAAAAGTGCCAATTTCATCTTAATTTTCATGTAGTTCCCCCTGGTTTTTCAAATTATTAATAAATAACTACATTTTTACATAACAAAACTATTAATCGGCATTTATTACTGATTTCATAATTTAATGTTATAATAGTTTATCTTAAAGTCAACTCTTTTTATTATTCATCCCAGGAACAAATTTCTTTTAATCTATTAATAATTGGAAGATGCTGGGTACACTCCTCCTCACAGTAGCCACACTCTGTACATTTTGATGCATATCCATTTTTTCCAGCTAAAACACCCCACTCGTATACAAACTTTAACTTCTCTTTCATCTGTTCATCGGTTGCATGAAACAGATGTTTTTCGTTGTAAAATTGTAGATAGTTTGGAATAGGAATTTCCTGGGGACAATCATTGCAATATCCGCAACCTGTACATGCTTCATTCATGGCTGTACCAACTTTTTTTCTTATTTTTTCAATATCATCTTGAGTGAAAGGTTTTGATTCATCAGCAATTCTGCATGCAGTATCAATATGCTCTTTTGTTGTAAACCCATTTAGTGCAACTGTAATTTGTGGACATGAAATTACAAACCTCAATGCTCCCTCTGTCGGAGTTTCATTATCTGAACCCAGATAGTAAAGTTCTTTTTCATGTTTCGGGATTAAACCACCAACTAGGGGATTCATAGCTACAACTCCATATCCCTTCTCGTAAGCTGATTCTACAGCCTCCCACCTATATGGGAAGTTCAGAATATTTACACCTAAAAGAATACCCTCAACTTTTTTATCCATAATAATTTCATTTACTTCATTTCCTGTTTGGTGGGATGAAAGTACAATATGATCAATCAGACCCTCTTTCTGGCATTTTAAAAGACCTTCATATTGTCCACCTGGCTTCATTGCCAATTCATAGTGTTCCCTCTTTCTTATACACCATATATGATAAAAATTGATCTTTTTTACACCTAATCTTGATATTGATTTTTTTACTGCTTCTATAGCTTTTTCTGCAGTATCAAACTGGGTGGGCATTCCTTTTGTTGAAACATAAAATTCTCCGGGCATGTCCTTAAAGGCTTCTCCAAAAATAAGTTCACTAGTATCATTACAGTATCCAGGAGCAGTATCGAAATAGTTAATTCCTTTTGAATTGGCATATCTTACAATTTCTGCATTCTCTTTAAGTGTTTTTGTTTCATCGAATCTCATTCCACCAAAACCAACTGCTGAAACCAATTTGCCTGTTTTACCATACTCTTTATAAATCATTAGAAACTCCTGTATTTTAATTTTATACAAGATGAATATTTTTATCTACTGTCCTACCAAACTGTATCTATTTATTTATATTCATACATTAATGTTGTATTTAAATACAGAAAAGTGGCTTTTATGTTTGTTTTCATCTTGGCATGTTATTTGCATAACAAGTGTAACAGGAGAGTTGGATGAAGTTACTGATTGTTGATGATTCAAATATTATGCAGAAAGCAATAGGAAAGTATTTAAAGGAATTTAATCTGGAAATTGTTGGTTATGCCGGGAATGGAGAAGAGGCTCTGGTTATGTGCGAAAGATATAAACCTGAAATAGTAACTCTGGATATTACCATGCCTAAAATGGATGGTCTTACATGTCTTGAAAAAATTTTAAAATTATATCCAGAAACAAAAGTTCTGGTAATAAGTGCTTTAAAAGACTCTGCAACTGGTTTGAAAGCTTTAAAGCTTGGTGCAAAAGGTTTTCTTCCAAAGCCTTTTACTCCTCAGGATTTACAAGAAGAGATAGAATTTATATGCGGAGATAAATAATGAATGAATCAGAATTAAAAGCTTTTATTAAAATAGTAACAGAGTACTTTGAGAGTATAACAGGACAACCAGCAAAGATGGGTTTGCCATTTATTAAAGATGACAATACAGATGTCTTTGATTTTACAGGTGTAATCGGAGTATCAGGTACAAGAAAAGGAGCTATATACTTATCAGCCCCAAGGGAGCTTCTACAGGAATTCGGTGGTTACATCCTTGAGGGTGATGAATTACAGGATAGTGAACTCTATGACCTTGTTGGTGAAATGACAAATACTATAAGTGGTAATATGAGAGAGCATTTCGGGGCATCCTTTTTCATCTCGGTGCCAATAATAGTTAAAGGTAAGATAGATGATATACAACTAAAACTTAATCCTCCTGTTTATATAATACCTATAGAGTGGCAGTTTTCTCATTGTCATTTGGCAATAGGATTGGAGTAATTTATGGAAACCAATTTACTGGATATTTTATGGATAATTGTTGCTTCCTGTCTGGTTTTTATTATGCAGGCTGGATTTGCTATGGTAGAGTCAGGATTGACTCGATCAAAAAACAGTATAAATGTTGCAATTAAGAATTTAACTGACCTTGGAGTCTCTACAATTTTTTTCTGGATTGTTGGATTTGGTTTAATGTTTGGATCATCTTTTAAAGGGTATGTTGGTAACAGTTTTTTTCTGTTTAAGGCTGAAAATACCTGGATAGCTGCATTCTTTCTTTTTCAAGCAATGTTTTGCTCTACATCTGCAACAATTGTCTCTGGTGCTATTGCAGAACGGGTTAAATATGGCGCATATATTGTTGCAACAATTTTTTTATCTGCAGTAATCTATCCAGTATTCGGCCACTGGGTATGGGGTGGAATTGTTCCCGGGACAGGGCAGGGCTGGTTAGCTTCCCTTGGTTTTGTAGATTTTGCCGGTTCAACAGTAGTTCATAGCCTTGGAGGTTGGGTTTCTCTGGCTTTTTTATTAATTGTTGGACAAAGAAGTGGACGTTTTAAAAATGATGGTGAAATTGTAGAAATTAGTGGTAGTAACATACCTATGGTAGTTTTAGGTGTTTTAATTTTGTGGTTTGGATGGTTTGGTTTTAACGGAGGCAGTACATTAAGCATGAATAATAGTGTTGCAAGTATTATTCTAAAAACAACACTATCTGCCTCTGCAGGTATGATTTGTACATTAGCTATTGGATGGCCAATGTTAAAAAAGCCTGATGTAACACTGGTAATGAATGGAGCATTAGCTGGTCTTGTGGCAATTACAGCACCTGTACATGCAGTAACTGAACTTCAAAGTATAATTATTGGAGCAGTTGGTGGTGCTTTTATGTTAATATCATCTTTTGGTTTAAATAAATTAAAAATAGATGATGCTGTAGGTGCTATCCCTGTGCATTTAGTAGCAGGTATCTGGGGTACTCTTGCTGTAGGACTTTTTGGTGACCTCTCAATTCTGGATACAGGTCTTTCCAGAATAAATCAAATAATAATTCAGGGTGCTGGAGTACTAAGCTGTGGAGTTTGGGCATTTGGATTATCTTTCATTTTTCTTAAAATTCTAAACGCTTTTTATCCTTTAAGAATCGGTTTAAAAGAGGAAATAGATGGTTTAAATAAATCAGAACATGGAGCTTCTACAGAGATCTTTGATCTTTATACTGTTCTCCATCACCAGGCATCAACAGGGGATATAACAGAGAGAGCACCAGTTGAACCATTTACTGAAGTTGGTCAAATTGCACAGATCTATAATGAAGTATTGGATAAGTTGGAAGAAAATACTGTAGAAAAGAGTGATTACCTAAACATTTTGGAAAATGTATCTGATGGGATGTTTTTACTTAATAATAAAGGAGAGATTGGAAAGCACTACTCAAAAAGCCTTGAATCAATACTGGAGATGGATCAGTTAGGTGGAAAACAGCTATATGAAATTCTAAAAAGTTATATGTTAGATTCAAACATGGATGATTTAAAAGATTTTATCTCTCTGGCATTTGATGTAAATACAAGATGGAGACATGTTGATAGGGTTAATCCTCTAAGGGAGATTGATTTATACATAAATAGGGGTAGTGGAGATTTTAAAACCAAACATCTGGAATTTGATTTTAAACGTATTGAAAAGGGTGGGGAAATTTTAAATCTACTGGTTCTGATTAGAGATGTTACAGATGAGTATGAACTAAATCTTGAAATAGAAAAAACTCGGGAAAAAAGTCATGTTGAGATGGAATTACTGTATAAAATCCTTCATGTAGAGCCAAATATATTAAGAGAATTCTTCTCCTATGCAAAAAAAGATCTTGTTACCATGAATAATATTTTCCAAGATAGTGAAAAGTCATCCAGAGAGCGTTTAGAACAGGCTTTTAGAATTAGTCATGGACTTAAGGGAGATGCAGAACTGCTTAATCTATTCTTTATTTCAGAAAAAGCTGAAGAGATAGAGATTATGATGCAAAAAATGATTAAAGATGAATTTATCAACAGGGATGATTTTATTCCATTAACCCTAAAGTTTGGAGAAATTCAAAATACATTTGATAAAATCGAGTCACTACTGGATAAGTGGGCTGGTTTTAAAATTGGATCAGGGAATGAGAAACTTGATAAAAGCAGATACTTTAAGGATCATTTGGTTAAGATGACTAATCGTCTAGCAGAAAAATATAATAAAAGTGTAAATATAAACCTTGAAAAATTGAGTCTGGAAAAACTTGATGAAAGCCAGACAAAACCTGTTCAGGATATTTTGGTTCAGTTATTAAGAAACTCTGTATACCATGGTATCGAGAGTTCAGATACCAGAGTAAATCTGGGGAAAAAGGATACAGGAAACATAAGTATCAGGATGGAAGAGAGTGAAGATACACTTCATATAGTCTTTTCTGATGATGGAGCAGGCCTTAATTTGTCAAAAATTAGAGATAAGGCCTTATTAGAAAAAATTATAACTAAAGAGCAGTATGATAAACTGTCTGATAATATAATTCCAAGACTTATATTTAAACAGGGGCTTTCTACAGCAGGAGGAAGCGATTCTGTTGCAGGAAAGGGAGTAGGAATGCCATTAGTTAATAATCTGATTGAAAAACTTGACGGAAGTATAGGAATTAGAACAAAAAGTAATGTTGGCTGTCAGTTTATTTTAAAAATACCAATAGTTAAAAATAGCATTTTAAGGCAAGTATAAAGTAGATTGATAATCCCTGTATCTCAGGGATTTTCTTTTTATAAATTTTTAGATATTGAAAACAGATTTTTAAAGTTATATAAGAATATATTACACAAAATGGAGGTTCCATGATTAGGCTGGCAAAGTTAGAAGATGCAGAACAGATCTGCAACATATACAATTACTATATTAAAAATACAGGTATAACTTTTGAGGAAATTGAACTTACGGTTTCTCAGATGGAAGATAGAATTAATAGTGTTCTTGATTCCTATCCATGGCTGGTTTTTGAAGAAGATGGAAAAGTAACTGGCTATGCCTATGCCAGCAGGTGGAAGAGTCGTTGTGCATATAAATACTCAGTGGAAACATCGGTTTATGTAGATTATAAGTTTAATGGTAGGGGAATAGGTTGTTCTCTTATGAAAACTTTAATTACAGAACTTAAAAAAATAAATGTTCATGCTGTAATTGCAGGAATAGCCCTTCCTAATGAAAAGAGTTGCAGGTTACATGAAAAACTTGATTTTATAAAAGTAGCACAATTTCCTGAAGTTGGATATAAATTTGGTCAATGGATTGATGTTGGTTATTGGCAATTAAATCTCTAAACTGGAAAGCTGTAATAGATCTGGTTTAAAGATTTTTGGGTAGTTTGACCTTCTATAAGAAAATAGTAGATTTTTTGGATACTGGGATTATACTTAATATATATGGTCTGGAAGTTAATGACTTCCTTGTATTTATTATAAATAACAGGAGTTCAAAAATGGTAAAAGAAGAATTGAACCAGAAGAGTCCCCTCCGAAAATTAGAAGCAATTACCCAAGGCGGAGCGGGAAAAGGAAACATCGGAGTTATAGCTTCTAAACAAGGAATAGGAAAAACAGCGTTTTTAGTTCATTTGGCTGTTGATTCTCTACTTAGAGATAGACATGTTATACATGTCTCATTTGATAAAAAGACAGATTATATCTCTGCCTGGTATGAAGATATTTTTGATGAAATTTCAAAAAAGAGAAATTTGGAATCTGCGATGCAAGTTCATGATGAGATGATTCATAACAGAATAATAATGAATTTTCACCACAACTACCCTTTTGATAAGGTTTTAAATGCCATTGAAGCAATGATTGATAATGGTCAGAATGGAACGGATCTAGTAATAATAGATGGCTATGATTTTAATAGAGGTGCTATTAAAGATTTGGATAAAGTGAAAAAATTTGCCCAATTAAAGGGTATTGAAGTATGGTTCAGTGATACATATTATCCAAATTGTCTAGATGAAGATGGAGTTCCTAAAAATCTTAATCCCTTTATACACGATATAAAAACAATTTTAACAATTGCTGCTTCAGGAAGTGATTTAAAACTATCGGTTGCAAAACATGGGGCTAAGAATACAGATGTTCAGGATCTAAAACTAGACCCTAAAACACTTCTGGTTTGTAATTAGAATTTATATGTATAGCTGAAGGCAATTCTGTCAAAATCGAAGAAAATAGGAGAGTTTGTATTAACTTTCCTATTTGCAAAATAACCTTCTTTAACAGTTGAATCTGTATATCTGACTCTATTAATCATTTGTGGTAATATAGCAAGACTATGTTTATCATTAAACTTAAAATTTAACAGACCCCCAAACCTTACTTGAACAAAGTCGGAACCCCAACCACCGGAAGACATTGTTGATCGACTGCTGTTATCAAAAAGATTTGTCTCTGTATCAACTAAAACTCCGGCCATTTCTAGAATTAAAGGCATCTGATATGCAACTACAGAAGTTGAACTGTATAAAAATCCATTAAATTTATCACCTTCGCTACCTTGAAAAGTCCATGGATCATTGGAACCTGCAGCAGTAAAATATTTGCTGGTAATTTTGTGGGATGTTAAAATAATTAGATGTTTCCATGTAGTATCCCCGCTTAATATGGCCGCAGTATCAAATTTAAATGTTCCTGAAAGCCATGTTTGAGAAAGAATTCCCTGAAATGAATCTGATTTTGGTTTTGATGAAGGATCATTATTTAAACCAAGACCAACAATTCCTATCGCTTGCCAACCAGATGAGATAGTTGAACCAATAGTAAAATCAAGAAAAGCTATAGGTGTAAAAGTTGTTTCAATTCCAATGTCAAAATTTACCGGAGATAAACTGAATTTAGGAGACACTTTCAGGCTATTATCTTTAGTAAGGGATGAGCCACCTGTCATAAAAGGCATTGTATAAGTAAATTTATAAGTACCTTGTAATTCTGCACCACCCCAAGTTGAACCCAGATCTCTTTCTGTGGTATCTGAAGCAGGAATTGGTGAGTATGTTATTGGTGCTAAATCACCATTAAGATTGTATCCCTTATTATCTGGAAAGTAGTATGCACTACCCACGCTTAGTGACATTTCTGTTCCACTTTCTATTGAATAAATTGAAAAAATTGCTGAACAGAAAATGAACAGAAATAATGTAAATTGTTTAACCCCTCTCATTTTTAATAATACCATCAAGAAATCTCCTTAAAATCTGATCACCACAGGAAACATAATTTCTCTGCCCTTTCTTTCTAAAAAATGCATTAATTTCAGTTTTCGATAAATTCATACCGCTTTTTTCAAGAGTTGACTGTATGTCGCTATCTTTATAGTTAAATGCAATTCTTAACTTTTTTAAAATATCGTTGTTATCCATGTTAATTATTATATATAACAAAAATTAATTGTAAAAGGATTAAATAACATTTAATATATACCCATGATAAGATATCAACTTGATTTTCAAATTTCTGAAGGGAACATAAATACTTTCTTTATTGGTTCAAAAAAATTATTTGAACAGTTTGAGTATTTTGTAAAACTTTTGGCAAAATCAATTGATATTGATATAAAAGTAAAACATAAACTTATTGAGTTGGAAAGTAACCAGATTAGTTATGAACTGGAACTTGATATAGAACATCCGGTACAGAGGGTCTTGGGTAATGACCTTGACTCTGAACAGATTAATGGCTGGATTACAAAAGGCATCGAACTATTATTTAAAAAAAACAGCACCGAAAATTTCTTATTTGATATTGATAAACTTGCAACTGAGCTATCTTTAAACAACTATATTTTATATAAGAAATTATCTGTAAATATTATTGAAAAATATCTTGATGATCTGGAAAATTTGTCTATATTATTATTTAATAGACTAGTTTTTATTAGGAAATAAGGGAGTGATTGTATGAGTGATTATGATGACTACGAAGATGATTATGAATATGATGAAGATGATAACATCTCTATAGATGATGTTAGAGATGAAGAAGAGGATTATTCTGACAGTGATGATTATGACTGGAGTAATGATTATGATGACATGGATTCAGGTGAGTGGGATAGCCAGTATGGTGGTGATGACGACGATATCGATGATGAAGTTGATCCTTGGGGTCTGAATTAATAACAAAAAAAGGTCTAGGGCTTATACTCCTAGACCTATAGTCTTATACAATTTCTTTAAGAAATTCCTCACCAACTATTTTATATAGTTCCTGTTTTGATGGTCCGTACTCTTTAATTTTACCTAACCCTCTGTCTCTTAAAGTTTCACTAAAGCTTTTCCATTTATAATATGCTGGATGACTTTCCAAAACATACTGATCTTTAAAAAATAGTAATTGCTGATTCTTTTGGGATTTATGGTTATAAAAACTCATTTGCTGTTTTGCAAGATCTATTTTTATTCTTGTATGAAGTTCCGGTAACAGTTTATTGTTAAAATCATCATAATTATAAAACGAGATTTTTATAGAGTTCTTATGGATCTTTATAATATCAGAATTTTGTATATCGCCATAAAAAATTCCTGCCATACCAATAAAGACTCTAAGCACAGGATCCAGATCCGGAACGGCACTTGAATGAATGTAGAATGCATCTTCATCATTAATACCTGTAGGGGCATCCATGCATAAATCAATTATTTTACTCTTGTCTGCTGTTGCAAATAGAATTTTTTTACTAAGAGAGATCGCTCTTAAAAGGTTTCCAAGATAATTTATTATATCCTCTTTAATCTCCTGAGGAAGATTTGTTGTGACATTCTCACTTCTGAATCTGGCTAAGGATAAATATACCAGTAGATCATCTTGCTGCATACTCTTGTTTTCTGTTTTCAGTCTTCTTTGTATGCTATACAGATATTTTTCTCTTTGATCATCATTCTTAAAGATAAAAAACATTCCAGGTGCAATTGGAGTTACTGTCGTAGAAAATATATTTTCCAAAAACTGCTGAATCTCTCTCTGCTTTATACCCGGGGAACTTATTGCTAATATTTCATTTGCATCTTTCCATGCTTCTTTTACTTCTGAAAGTAGATTCTGGGGATTATTTGTCTCTATATCCACATTGTAATGAACAATTGAAGATTTTCCAAAGGTGTTAAACTGGTATCCATCCTCTTTTAATGTTTCAATTAATTCAGTTTCTTCGTTTATATTAAAGTCTCTAAATGTTTTACTTTTTATTAATAAATTATACTTTATTAAGCTTGTAATAATTGAATCTGTGGTACTCAGAATATACTCCTTAAATTTTGGTTGGACTGGTATTTTAACCAGGAGTAACAAATAAATTCAAGGGATAAAAATTAAATTTAATTAATAAAAAAATGATAAAATATATTGACAAAAAAATTATCCACAGCCTTTTAAGAATTTTTCATTCAGGTTGTGGATAACTTGGGGAAAACAGTTAAAACCCATAAATTTTGGGGTTTTAGAGAATTTTGGACTTTTTATAAAATGATTCAAATTTGATTAAAATTGTTAAAAATACTCCAAAATATAGGGGCTTTTCCTATAATGAGAGCCTCTAAGTGGGAAATTTTGTAGTTTCAGTGAAAATTTTCAAAAAAAAGGAATAAACAATAATTTCTTAATTACTTGTGGATAACTTCTGGATAAGTTGAGATAAACTAATCGTTAACATTAATTTTAAGTGGTTCGGAGCATATTGCAGTTGGAATAGAAATAATAAATTCTGTCCCTTCTCCAAGCTGAGACTTACAGTTTAATTTTCCATTATGCTGACGGGTTAAAAGATTGTAAGAAATAGCTAGTCCAAGTCCATAATGCTTGTCTGCCCTATGGGTTGTATAGAAAGGATCATAAATGCTTTTTAGATTGGTGTAGGATATCCCCTCTCCATTATCTTTTATTGATATTATCAAGTCTCCCTCGGAGTCTTTTGCGCTTATTAATACTTCACTTTTTGACTTACTCTTAAGTGAGTATTCCAAAGCATTTTCAATAATATTTTTTAGGACAATTGATAAACTCATTTGGGATACATTTATCCAGAGTTTAGAAGGAAAATCGTACTTTATGCTCTCAAGTATATTTATAGCACTAACATTTTTAACTCTGGTTAAAGTAAATTCAAAAAACTCTCTAATTTCAATTGGACTTGGTTCTTCGGGAACATCTCCCCCAGATATTTCAGTAAATTTTTCTACAAGATTTATAGACTTAAGAAGATTATCCATTGCAAGTTTTAACATAGGTGAAGCATCTTCTTCCAGATGTGAACCTATGTCGGTTTTCATAAGATCTTCAATATAGCTAAGGGCTGTCAGGGATACACCAAGAGGAGTATTAAGTTCATGGGCAACACCTGCTACCAGGGAGTTCAGTGAAGATAGTTTTTCATCTCTTATAATTGATTGCTGACTTTTCCAGAGAGCCTCAATGTATTCCAGTGAAGCGTCTCTACTCTGTACTAAAGATTTATTCTGAGTAATTAAAGAATCAAGTTTCTGTTTTTGCCTTATATATAGATAAACAAAAACAGAAGTTAATAAAATCAGTATTGATACCAGATATAGAACCATAGACATGAAATTATTCTATCCTCTATTTTCAGATCGGTAAACAATATTCTTTAAATGTATAACTTATTCCCCAAAATATTGTTTATATAATTTAGTAACATATCCATTATCAATAAGTGTTTTAAGTGCTACGTTGTACCTATCCACAACAGATGGGTCAAGAGCTTGAGAAAAACCAGTTCCTATGTCATAAAAAAGAACAGGTTCTCCAACAGCTTTTAATTTCCAGTTTCTTGTTTTTGAATAGTGTTCCATAATACGTTTCACTTCAATTACAGCATCAAGCTCACCATTGTTTAATGCATCTTCAGCTTGAGTGGTCGTTGGATATTCTACCATTATAATCTCTTTATAATCCCTTAAGAATTGATATATATGACCTCTTGTTTGAACTCCAACCTTTTTTCCTTCAAGCAATTTTAAAATCTCATCTTTTGTGGCATTAATTGGAATTTCATTATTATCCTCTTGAACTATCGTGACATAATTTAAAACTTCAAAAGGAATACTTATATTTAAAAAAGTTTTATAATCTGCTAATAAAGGTACCGATAATGCACTGTGGGCAACACCATCTCTTATCATTTGAACTGCAACTCCTGCATCTGTATATGAATTCATACGGTATTCTTGATTCATTTCTTTCATAACTGATTTCTCAAGTTCTACATAAAAACCTTTAACTTCTCCATCCGTATCCAGATACATTCCTGGAGCACCATCAGCTCTAACATAAATCTCCAAAACATCTTTATTTGATATTTTGATTAAAGGTTTTGATTTTTCCTCATTTATCACAGTTGCTTTAACTTGTTCATCATTTATTTCTGATTTATTAATATTCTCAGAAATTTCTATTTCGGTAGTTTTTTTTGAACAACCAACGGCAATTAGTGCTAATAAAATCATAATTAAATATTTCTTCATATTTTCCATCCTATAATATATATTTAATGAAACATATTAAATATTAGGAGAGTTATAACATGACGTCAACAGAAAAGATAGTTTATTATCATTTAACAGAGCCACAAAAAAGAATATTTTTTAGTGAGTTGATGTATGATAATACTTCTATAAACAATTTATGTGCTTCATACTATTTAAAAGACTCTATTGATTTGCAAAAATTAGTAATGGCAATAAATTTTGCCGTCTTTGGTAATGAAGGAATACGACTAAGAATTACATTAAAAGATGGACAACCGGTACAATATGTTGCTCCTTATAAATTTGTAAATTATTCAATTAATGAGATTGATGCGACATATATTAATAATTATAGTAAGAAGAAATTTAATTTTTATGATTCTCAATTATTTGAAATTATT
>QKAW01000019.1 GCA_003247135.1 Spirochaetales bacterium
TTGTTCCAGGGGTAAAAATCTTTATTGTTGTATTAAGAAGCTCCTGTATATTTAACTTCTCTTTTTGCAGAACCATTGAGCCCGATTCAGCACTGGAGAGTTCCTGAAGCTCTTTAATTAATCTGGAAAGAGTTTTAGTTTCACTGTAAATATTTTCTAGATGCTCCCTGTCTGGATTATATACACCCTCAAGGATCATCTCCAGATTTCCCTGAATAAGTGAGACAGGTGTTCTTAGTTCATGGGCTGAATCTGCTATTATCTGCTTTCTCCATTTATCGCTATTTTCTATGGATTGGGCCATAATATTAAATGAGTGTCCAAGGTTGGATAATTCATCAATTCCATCTACTTCTACCCTTGCTGTATAGTCTCCTGATTTAATATCATTTGTTGCTTTTAATAATCTTCGAATTGGTTTAGTTAGTTTGGATGAAAAGATGTATGAAAAAATAACTGCTATTACCAGAGCAAAGAGTGATACATAAATTATTATGGCTCTTACTCTGTTTAAATACATAATTTCCTCATCAGACAGGGAGTTTGCTATCATAGAGCCTGTTAAAAGATAACCTACAACACTGTTGCTGTTATAAATTGGAAGGCCATGGTCCAGAATATTCCTGTTTATTCTTCCTATATTTCCAAAGTCTATCCGTTGAGTATTTACAAGAATGTTACCTTTGCTGTCTGTTAGTATAATTGGAGGATATAAATTTCGACCTTTTCCCTCCATCATTTCCCCCATTCTTGGTCTAGGTAGCACTAAATAGTTTTCAATATTTTCCCAATTATTGTATGTTGCATAGAAGTCTGTAAGTGGTTCCAGTAGTCTTTCTGCAAAAAGCAGGTCATTTCTCTTGGTAAAATTCTCATAACCTCTTCGTGTTGAGTAATTTATAATTGTTACCATTAAAACTGTACTTGCAAGAATAGTTATGGAAAAAGCTAACACAATTTTTGTTCGTAGCTGAATCACTTATACAATCTCCTCTGAAAACCTGTATCCAACACCCCAAACAGTCTCTATATATTCCGGTTTAGATGGAGTCCTTTCAACTACTTTACGTATATTCTTTATATGAACATCAATTGTTCTCTCATAACCTTCAAAAAGATCCTCCTGGAAAGAGTTTAATATCTGTATTCTGTTAAAGACTCTCCCAGGATTCTCCATTAGTAATTTTAGTATTGTAAACTGCACTGAGGTTAAATTCAGCTTTTCTCCATCTCGATAGACAGACATTTTATCCAAATCAATTTTTAAATCTTTTATTGTAATTATGCTCTCTTTAATGTTCTCATGTTCACTTTCTTCATTAAATGAGACCCTTCTTAGTTGTGCCCGCACCCTTGCTGCCAGCTCCTTTAAACTAAAGGGTTTTACAACATAGTCATCTGCACCCATTTCCAGACCCATTAATTTGTCGCTCTCTTCAGCTTTAGCTGTAAGCATTATAATGGGTACATTTGATCTTTCTCTAATTCTTCTTGTACTGTCAACACCGTCTATTCCCGGCATCATAATATCCATGATTACAAGATCTGGTTGTTCATTAACAAAGACTGAAACCGCATCTATTCCATCTTTAGCCTGTATTGTTTCAAAACCAACAGCATTTAGATAGTCACATATCATTTTTCGTAATTTCTCTTCATCATCAACAACCAGTATCTTCTTATTCATAAATTGATCCTCTTAATTTCTGTTCTGGAAACCAAATCCTCCGTTTCCTCTGCCGCCCATACCAAAGCCCATCATACCACCAAAGTCATCATGGTCAATCTCTGTTGTTTTACCAGCAATAGTAATTTTTTCAACTACAAAACTTTTCTCTTTTCCATCCCACATCATTGGAGCATTAAACTCTACACCTTCAAGGGTTACAGTCTGACCATCTTTAACTCCTAAATCAATTAACTGATTGTAAGGTGCCATTAAAGTGTAGCTTGTTGTTCCACTTGTTAAAACAGGTAGTTCTCCGTTAACAAGCTTAAGTTTTCCTGTTACAGTTACTCTTGGTTCGTCATCCAGTAACTCTTCCATTCTTCCGCCACGCTCTTCATACATCATACCTCTTCTGTCATCTCTGTCAAATCGGTCATCTCTACCGTTACCTCTTGAGAATGCAGATAACATTGCTGCACTACCTACTACTAAAACTAAAATTGTTAAACCTTTTTTCATCTTGAATCTCCTTCAACTTTGTTATGTCTTAAATCTAGAGTGAAAATATGAACAAAGTATGAAGAGACTCTGTTTGTTTTATTAATTTAGTTTTTTTTAAACTTTTGGTAATCCATTGGTAAAATCAGTTGGTATTGTTAATTGCCGGAGACCCAGTTCCTTATCCAGAACTAAAAGTCCCTGATTGTCTCCATTTAAAAGTTTAATCCTGGTGAGAATATCATTAACATTATCTTCCTCTTCGACCTGCTCTGTTATGTACCATTGAAGGAATATCTGAGTTGCATGATCCTTCTCTTCTACTGCGATATCCATTAGTCTGTTAACATATTCTGTTACTTCCTCTTCATGAATCAAGGTTTTCTGATAGACATCCAGAAGAGATTTGAAAGTCTGATCCGGTTTTGGAATATCCATAAATTCCAGTCTTCCATTTCTGGATAGTATATACTCATAAAAACGCATAGCGTGATACTGCTCCTCATGATACTGTACTTTAAGCCATCTGGCTGCACCCTTGTAACCTGCCTGTTCTGCGTAAGATGCCATGCTCAAATATAGTATGGCAGAGTAATGTTCTCTGTTTAGCTGTTTGTTTAATTCCAACTGCATCCGGTCTTTAATCATAATATCCATCCTTTTTACAAACCTTTATCTATTTGTGAAATAATTTTTTAATATGCTCTATAATATAATTATAGAATAAAATATTATATTTAACAGGGGAGATATAAGATGACAGAGGAAGAGTTAAGATTGGAGTTGTTATGTTATAAAGAGTATATTAATCCTGATTGTGATATTGATAATATGACAATTGAGGAAAAGAGAGATTTTTATAAACATTATGTACAATGTGAAAAAATGTGCAGGGATGCCAAGGATAATTTAAATATCTGATAATTTATAAAGTTGAAATGATTTTATTTATGTAATAGTATACATTTGTGAAAAATCGTAAAAATAATATATTTAAAAAGTTAAAATTAAAATTAATTATTGCTGTTGGAATAATGTGTATTAGTACAGTAATATTTCATATAGCTTATGTAGTTTTAGCTTACCATTATAGATTTATACTTTTCTCTTTTGTTTCTGTGTTAATCTTAACATCTTTAGCTATTTTCTATCCTATATATAAATTACTTACAAAGCAGCTTCATATTCAGAACAGCTATGCCAGGGAACTTGAGTCACATATTGCCATGACAGAAACACTTTTAGCACAGTCGGATCTGGCAATTAATGCTAAAAATGACTTTCTTTCAAATATCTCCCATGAGATACGTACTCCACTAAATGGAATTATTGGAATGACTGAACTTTTAATGGATACAAATCTGGATAATACCCAGAAGCAGTACCTTAAAGTTTTAAAAAATAGTGGTGGTTCTCTGCTTTCCATGATTGATGATATTTTTGATTACTCTAAAATTGAGAGTGGTGTTATAAAAATTACTGAGACAACCTTCAATTTCAGGTATTTACTTGAGGAATTCATCAGATCATATATTTATAGGGCTGAAGAGAAAGGTCTAAAACTCTATTATGAGATTGATAATGATATACCGGAATTTATCTCTAGTGATCCCGAAAGAATTAAGCAGATTTTAGCTAATCTGATTAGTAATGCTATTAAATTTACAGAAAAAGGTTATATTAAACTGGTTTTTAACCTTGAGTCAGACTCAGCCTTTTATTCCTATGTAAGATTTTCCATAACTGATACCGGGATGGGTATTGGTAATTCTGATCCGGAAAAACTTTTTGAAAAGTTCTCCCAGGGGGATAACTCTACAACCCGGGAATTTGGTGGTATTGGGCTTGGTCTGGCAATATCCAAGCATTTAGCAAACCTAATGGGTGGAGAGATAGGTGTAAAAACTCCTGAAGGGGGAGGTTCCTGTTTCTGGTTTACACTAAAACTTAAAAAAGGTGAAAAAGATATAAACCCTGTTGAATTTGGGGATGTAAGCCGATCTAAAATTTTGTGTATTGGGGATAATCATACAAACAGGGAAGTTTTAGGGGCTATGCTTGGAACCTGGGGGGTAAAACATAAAATCCTGCCAAATGTTAGTGACGCAATTAATATTATTAAAAATTCTTACGATTCAGGTGAACCATATAACGTTGTTATTATTGACAAGCAGATGAATAATGATAGTGATCACTTTCTGTGTAAAATAATCTCCAGTGATAACAGATTTAAAAATACAAGAATTATTTTACTAACGACGGTTTTAGGAGATAATGATTTAAAAAGTATTGAAGAGTTGGGTTATGATGCCTATCTAACAAAACCAATATTACAGATAGACCTGTTTGACTGTATTGCACAGGTTCTTGGAGAAAGAGACAGTTCTTTAAAGAAAAAGATTATTACAAAGAATTCTCTCCATGAGAGTCGTAATTTCTTTAATTAATAACATAATTTAGGAGATCAATCCCCTTAAGACTATATCTGTTGCCTGTGGAAGTTATATCTGGAGTGGTAAAGAACTTTTCTACTATCATTCCTGCAGCACCGTAGGAAACATCAAAATCTCCAAAAGGTGTAAACTCTATATCAATATTTTTCTTATTTGTATAACCCCAGTTGTTAATTATCTGGTTAGATAACTCCTCTTTTATCTCACTTTGAAACTCTGTAAAAACTCCGGCAAATATAACTTTAGTGAAGTTAAAGGTATTTATAAAAAGCGCAATATGTTTTGATAACTCAGTAATAATATCTTTGGTTTTTGAGTTTTCAGGGGAGAACTGAGATAGGGGAGAACCATTCCAGTTTATAGTTTTAAACTCCCCGGCAGAGAAATTATCCCCAATTAAAACTTTACCGTCTATAACTATCCCAAGACCTACTACAATATTTCGTTGATTTTTTGATGCTCTGTCTACCCAACGACTCTCTCCCAATGCAATAAGAAAGTTGTTATCTCTCTTCCCTCTACTAAATGTTAACTCTCCCCAGGAGCAGCAGTTTGCATCATTCTCAATAAAAATTGGATAGTTATACTTATCTTCAAGATGTTTGTAGAGATTTAGAGGACTGTTTATGTTTAATGGATTTGATTGAATAATTATACCTTCAAAGGGGTTAATATGACCAGGGAATCCAATTCCTATTGCAAGAATTCTGGTAAAATTCTGTTTATTTGATTCAATAACTGTATTAAGGGTTTTATCAAGGGTTTCAATAAAATCTCCATCCGGTAGAAGTTCCTTGTATTTTGATAGAATTTCTCCATAAAGATTAATAACAACAACATTATAATACTCTGTCTGTATTTCTATACCAATTATGGCTCCATAGTTCTCATTCAGGGTTAAACCAATCCTTCTACGACCAGCGTGTTTTAACTCTTCATCATTTTTTTTATCTATAACAAGCCCCTGTTCAAGAAGATCCGATGTGATTTTTGAAATAGTTGATTTATCAAGATTAAGAGCTGATGAAATCTCAATTCTGCTTATTCCCTTTTCCTTACGAATTTCTTGCAATACTCTTGTTTTGTTTATAGAATTCTTTATTGATGGATGCAAAATATTAACCTCTTTTTAAGTTGACATTAGAAACTAATTCAACTAATTTATTTAATAATATATTTGCATTTTGTTATAAATACAATTGTTAGGAGATAAAAAGTGATTATTGGTATAGACGTAGGTGGCACAAATATAAAATCTGGCCTTTTGGATAGTAATAATAATCTTGTTTTTGATCAGTCAAGACCAACAGGTACAACTATGGATCAGATTCTTAATAATCTTGAAGAGATAGTTATAGAATTAAAAAATAGAGCTGAAACTAATTTTGGTTCGACTATTTCCGGAGTAGGTATAGGTGTCCCTGGTGTTGTTAATAAGGGGTTGGACCATGTTTTTAAGTGTACAAACCTTGGATGGAACGATATCCCTTTAGGTAAAATATTAAAAGATAGAACCGGTTTTGATGTTTTTATTGATAATGATGCAAATTTAGCAGCACTGGCAGAGTATTATATTGGATCACTTAAAGATAAGGAAACCGGTGTTTTATTGACGCTTGGAACAGGTGTTGGCTGTGGTGTAATAATTAATGGTAAACCTTACAGAGGTGGTAATGGTTTAGGTCTTGAGATTGGTCATATGGTAATAGGGGAAAATTTCTATAACTGTTCTTGTGGTAAAAACGGCTGTTTTGAGACCTATGCATCTGCAACAGCAATTGTTAAACATTTCCAAAAATTGGTTGATGATGAGAATGTAAAGATAGATTTTGAGATATCCTCAAAAGAGATATTTGAAAGAGCACAAAAGGGTGAAGAACTTCCATTAAAAGCTGTAGAGAGATATACGGATTATCTTGCTCTTGGAATTGTTAATGTTATTAATGTTCTGGATCCAGAGGTTATCTCCCTTGGCGGTGGTGTTTCTGCAAGTGGAGATTTTTTAATGGATAAATTAACTAAGAAGGTAACAAAAAATCTTTTTGTTGAAGGGTTTCCTTCCGCTGTTATTAATTATGCTTCCGCCGGGAACAAAGCCGGAGTTATTGGGGCTGCCCTTTTGGCAAAGGAAGAGATTTCAAAATAAAATATAGTTGATGTTTTTAACTATCAACCTATAAGGCTGCTAATCAGATCATCAATATCGTTCTGATTACAGTCCGATTTTCTCTCGTATGCTAACTCCCTATTTGCCTCTTTTAGTTTTTTAAGCAGGCTATAAATAATAATCATTAATATTTTATTACTTGCTATGGGATTTTTCTTAATAAAAGTCATTAGATTTTCCCGTTTAATTTTAAATATTACTGCATCTTCCATTGATATAACATTTGCTGTTCTTTCAAGGTTTAAAAATATTCCCGCTTCCCCAAATATTTCGGAGGAACCAATGGTACATATATATGCTGTATCAGATTCGTTATCTACTGTTATCTTTACGCATCCTTTTAAAATAGCAAATAGTGATTGATCTATCTCACCCTGCTGTATAATAAATTCTTCATCCTGATATTGGAAAACTTCAGACTCTGCTATTAATTGATCAAGTTCATCATCCTGCAAAAATCGGAAGGGTACTACGTTTTTTATATATGGCTTCATGGTATCGTTTATTTTTAGCTTCTTCATATAACCTCCAATAATTAATAATTTTAATCTAGATTAAAAATTTCACAACAAAAACTTCGACAAACTGTTGAAATAGAGCTATATTTACCTTATAGGAGTGTTAATGAACATAATTGTTGGTCATTCTAACATGGATCTGGATTGTATTGGATCTCTGGTTCTTGCTGGATATTTATACCCTGACTATACAGTTATCAGGAGTAGACTTGTTCATCCTGTGGCAAAAAATGTTTTAAATCTATATAAGTATTATCTGAAATTCAATTCTGGAAAAATTCTGAAGGGCGAGCATATAGAGAAGGTTGTTATTGTTGATACCAGAACCAGTAACAGGGTAAAAGAGTACTTTGACTTTGCAGATTACAGTATTAATGATGTGGAAGAAGTAATTATTTATGATCATCACGAAGCAGACAGCTGCGATATTGAACATGCCATCCTTAGAACAGAGCAGATCGGCGCCAACGTTTCCATTATGGTGAAGGAATTAATTAAAAAAGATATTGAAATCTCCCCGGAAGATGCAACTATTGCCTTGGCAGGTATTTACTCTGATACAGGCTCCTTTAATTTTGATAGTACTACACCTGATGATTTTACAGCAGCCAGTTGGTTAATTTCCCAGGGTGCCCAGTTAAAGATTGTAAGAAAATTTATTAAACCTATGAAAGAGGAAGCACAGATTGATATCTTTCACCAGATAATGAACCGGCTTGAAGTTAAAAAGATATTGGGCAATTATATTCTAATCTCTTTTATAGAATTACCGGCTCAGTTACCAGGGATTGGAGCTGTAGTAGAGAAAATTATGGATGTGGAGAATCCCGATGCCTTCTTTTTGGTGGTTGCAATAAAAAAGGGGAATCAGACTCTAATTATTGGTAGGAGTCAGAATGCATCTGTTGATATCCATAAACTGCTTTTACCCTATGGTGGAGGTGGCCATGTTCTTGCAGCCTCAGCTAAAATGAAGGAGTTGAAGGACTCTTCATTTATAAATGAGTTTGAATGGCAGCTTCGTTACTCTTTAATGCCATCTGTTACAGCTGGGAGTCTTATGACCAAGGGTGTCTTTACAATAAATGAAAATGCAACTCTTTTGGATGCGTCTCTCTTTCTGGAGGAGATAGCTCATACCGGATGTCCAGTTGTTAATAAAAGTGATGAACTTGTCGGGGTAATTACATTAAGGGATATAAGTAAGGGTAGAATGTCTGAATTAATGCAGTCCCCTGTAAAAAGTTTTATGGCCAGAAATGTGGAAGTCTTTACAATGGATTCATCAATAAGAGATATTGAGAAGACTTTTTTTAGTAAAAATATAGGCCATATCCCAGTTGTAACCCATGGAAAGGTTGTGGGTATTGTGACAAGACAGGATTTTCTGGACTATATAAATGGTAAAGAGAAAAATGTAAGTTAAATCTCCAGTGAGTTTATAATTCCGCTTATTGAATTTATATCTTGTTTATTAACTTCAAGACTTGTTACAAAACGAATTTTGTTTTCAGAGGTTGCGAAACAGAGTATACCTCTTCTTGCAAGTTTCTTTTCAAGTTTTTGAGCTGATATCCCTATTGTCTCAAAGAAAAGAATATTAGTTTCAATTGTTGATGGATCAACTTTTGCCCAAGGTTTGGACATTAGTGCTTTTGCCAGGTTTTTTGCATTAATATGATCTTCTATTAATCTATTAATATTATTTTCCAGGGCATAAATTCCCGCTGCAGCAATTATTCCTGCCTGCCTTGTTCCACCTCCAAGAAATTTTCTGACTTTTTTTGCTTCCTGAATAAACTCTTTACTTCCACAAAGCATTGCACCTACAGGTGCGCCAAGGCCCTTTGAGAGACAGAAGGATATAGTATCTGTATAGGAGGAGATCTCTTTTAAACTTATTCCTGTTGCTATAGAGGCATTAAAAACTCTGGCTCCATCCATATGTGAATTTAAATTATATTTTGAGGAGAAACTTTGTATATCTTTTAGATTCTCTCTGTAATAACAAGTGCCTCCAGCAAAATTATGACTGTTTTCTATTACCAGCATTGTTGTTTTGGCATCATAATAGGCACTATTCTGTGATTTTACAAAATCTTTCAAAATTTCTGATCTAAGTATTCCTCTCTCTCCCGGCACACCTACCGGATTAATGCCCGCAATTGCTGAGGGTGCTCCTAACTCATGGTGAAGAGAGTGAGCCTGATCATGCATTAATACATCGTTTCCACGACCTCCATTTATATAAAGTGCTATAAGGTTGGCCATGGAACCTGTAGATACAAATAGTGAAGATCTCTTTCCTGTAATTTTTGATGCCAAATCCTGGAGTCTGTTTACTGTTGGGTCTTCATCATAAACATCATCTCCGACCTCAGCCTTATACATAGCTTTTCTCATTTCTTCTGAGGGTTTTGTTACTGTGTCACTTCTAAGGTCGTAGATTTTCATTTATTTGCTTCCTTCTATTTTTTTAATCTGTTTAGGTGGTCAAAGAAACCTGGGAAGGTAATATCAACTGCTTCTGCTGTATCTATGATGTTGACTCCTTCACAACCAAGAGCTGCTATTGCAAGGGACATTACAACTCTGTGGTCATCATGCCCTGAAACTTCAGCCCCTTTTAGTGGTCCCCCGGTTATCTCCATTCCATCATCCAGTTCAACAATATTTGCACCCATTTTTCTTAGTTCCGAGGTCATAACTGCAATTCTGTCTGTCTCTTTCATTCTAGCCTGGGGAACATTTAGTAATCTTGTTGTTCCTTGGGCATAACAGGCACATGCTGCCAGAGCTGGAAGAGCATCCGGGGTTGCATTGATGTCCAGGTCGCAACCCTTCATCTTTTTACCTGTTATTGTCATGTCTAACCCGTCGATAGTTATTTCGCAACCCATCTTTTGTAGGTATTCAACTATTGCTTTATCCCCCTGGGAATCTGTCATATCCAGTCCTTCCAGGGTTAGTGTTGAACCTGTAACTGCAGCTGCTGTAAAAAAGAAAGCTGAAGATGAGAAATCCGCTGGTATTGGTCTGTTAAAGTTTTTGTAACTTTTGCCACCATCAATTATAAAGTGTGAGTAATCTGAATCATCAATTTTTATTCCCTGTTCATCCATCCATCTCACTGTCATCTCTGCGTATGGTTTTTCATGTAACAGTGGGACATTTATCTCTACTGTTCCTGTTGAAAGTGGTGCTGCCAATAGAAGGGCTGAGAGATATTGGCTTGTTGGACACTCGATAGATGTTTTTCCACCCTTGATTGGTCCTGTAATTGTAAATGGGGCACAACCATTATTTGATTCAATTTTTACACCCAGATCCTGAAGGCTGTTTAAAAGGTTCGCTGCTGATCTTCTTTGAATCTGATAATCTCCTGTAAAGGTTATTGGAAAGTCTGCCAAAGCTGCAACAGCTGCTGCAAGGTAAAGAGTTGTTCCTGAATTACCTACATCAATAATATCTTTCGGTTGTGAAAGTCTCCCTCCTGTTCCTTGAACTATCCAGGATGTTTCGGTTTCTGTTATTTCTGCTCCCATGGCTCTGCATGCCTCTTTGCATGCTCTGGTGTCTGCAGAATTAAGTGGGTGTGAGATAATGCTCTCTCCTTCTGCAAGGGTAGCTATTAATAATGCTCTTATTGTATGAGATTTTGATGCGGGAATTCTTATGTTTCCTGCCAGTTTACCCTTAGAAACTTCAACTTTCATATTTTAACTCCTATTTAGTCCATAATAATATCGGTTTTAGTGGTGGTATTCAATGATCTTGCAAGTTTTTACATCTATATTTTGGAAAGTAAGATTGAAGATATGGGAAAAACCAACGATAATGGATATAGGATATTATGAAAAAATTTAAACTGGCACTGCTATCTCTAATTCTAACTATCTCCGGGATGCTGTTTGCTGATAGAACAATATTGTTTCGTGAAGACTTTGAAGATGAAACCGTGGCTTCTTTATCTGCTTCCAGTATTCCATTTGTTCCGGAGGGTTCCGGGGCTGACTGGGATAACAGTTTATGGAATCCAAATTCAGCAACTATTCAGACTCTGGATTTAACAAATAGTGCTGTTGGTGGGAATAGCACTAATAAATACAATATAGACTTAACTACTGCAGGTAGTCCTGTACTCCTTGGAGTACCTATGTTATTGCTGAATATGATATTTATCTCTCTTCGGCACCTCCATCCTACCCTGCCGGGGAGATTTTTTATGCAGATGGTTACGGGAATCTGGATGGAACATCTTCCAGATTAGCAATTCAGTTAAAATTTGCAGATGACTCTGGGATCTCAGATGATGGGGGACAAGTCGATTCATATATATATTCTGCTCAACCCCATGATGATGATATTAGTACAAGAAACGATGCATCAGAGGATGAGGTAAGGGTTTTAACATCTACGTCATGGAGTACCGGAACATGGTATCGTGTTCAGATTATTGCAAGACAGTCTACAGTATGGTCTGAGCAGAAATATGATTTAAAATTAGTAGATTTATCAACTGGAGGAAGCAGTACTCAGACCGGTATTCCTTTTAATGGAAGTTCAGCTTCCAGAGTTTTAGGTTACATTAAGAAAATATGGTTTGGAGATACAGCTTCTGCACCAAGTGTATATTTTGACAATATAGCTGTTTATGAGGATAGTTCTACTTTATCAATAACTGCCCCTTCAATCAGTTTTATTGGTGATAGATTCTCCTCTGTTACTAACAGTAATCCCTCAATTGATGTTGATTTTTATGATGAGACAGATTTAACAGCCCTTGAGTATAGTATCGATGGTGGGACTACATGGTCTTCCTTTACATCTGATGGTACAACAGCAGTTGTTGTAAGTGGAACTGAAACATCCTATACATCACTTGTTCAAATTAGTGATACAGATTTTAACTCTTTAGGTGACGGTTCAAATGAAATTTATGTTAGAGCTACAGGTGATAGTTCTGAGACTTATAAAAGTCCCTGGACTTATATTATATATAAAGATACAACTGCTCCAGCGATAACTATTACCTCTCCTGGTGCTGCAATAATTGATGATACTCAATTCACTTCTATATCAGGTTCACTTAATGATGATATTGCCGGAATTGCTCTGGATTCATCAACCTTTACTTTTCAGAGGTCTTCTGACAGTACATATTGGAATGGCTCCTCTTGGCAAGCTGGAACTATTAGTCTGGGTACAACCCATGCAGCAGGTTCCGGTGGTGCAGATGTAACTTATACTGATAGTATTACTCTTCCTGTTATAGGAAATGGAGCAAATCAGTTTCCTGAAGGTGAAAATGCAACTATAGTTGTTACTGCTACTGATACTTTAGGCAATAGCACAACAGCAAGCAGAACATTTCAGGTTATAACCGGAGCCCCATCTGTTACTTTAAATCAGACATCTGTTGGTCCTTTTAAGGACTTTGCATCTTTTTCTGCAACAGGATTAGACGTAGATTTTTCTGATGATACAGATTTGTCATCTATTCAGTATCAACTTGGTTCCGGGGGATCCTGGAAAAATCTTGTTACAAGTGATGGTTCAACTGCCATTGATGTTTCAGGTGGTAGTGATACATCTTATACTGGAACTGTGTACATCTCTTCCAGTGATTTCGGTATTCTATCTGATGGTTCTACTGAGCTTTACTTTAGGGCTAGTGATGGTACAACTATTAGTACATCGGAAGAGAGTATCGTTATTAAAAAGGATTCAGAGGCCCCGACAGTAACCTTCTCATATCCTTCTGAGTCGGATGGACAAAATTTCAGTGATCTTGCGACTATATCAGGAACTATTGCGGATGGTTCCGGAGGTTTTGGGTTTTCATCAAATTCCATAACTTTCAGAATTACTGAAGATCCTTCAGGATCGCCTTTGTATTGGACTGGTTCAACCTGGGGGGCCTCTACATGGTTGTCAACTACACACTCATCTGCAACAGACAGTACATCGGTGTCATGGGTTAAAAATGCTACTATTCCTGTAATTTCAGATTTTACAGTTGGTAATGTATACAGGTTTGAATATACAGTAACAGATACAGCAGGTAATACTTCTACAGGTTTTAAAGATTTAACCTATGGTGATTATCCTGAGCTGGCATCTATAACATCTTATACAAGTGGAGATTATTTTAATGCACTTCCAGGAACAATAACCGGTCAGGGTTCTGACCATAGTGGTGGTTCAGGGTTAGCAGCGAATAGTACAACTTTAACAGTTCAAAGATCTTCTGACAGCTATTATTGGAATAGTTCTGCTTGGCAGGCGGGAACCTATAGTCTGGCAACAACCCACTCTTCTTCAACTGATAGCCAGGTAATTGAATGGAGTTATACTCCTAATTACTCAATAGATGATGGTGTTACTTATTATCTGACTCCAACTGTTGATAATAGTACTAATACTTTAACTGGCGACACAGTCTCTATTATTTGTGATACTTCTGAAGCAACAATTCAGTCTTATCTTCTTGCATCAGATAATTCCTATATAGATATTACCTATTCTGAAGGTATATGGGGTGATGGTTCTAAATCAACCCCGGTTGACAGTGGTGATTTTAATTTAACTTTTAACCAAAATAGTGGTAGTGCAACGAATACTACAATATCATCAGTATTAAATACAAGCGGAGGAGCTCTAACAGGTGGAGAAACATCTATTCGTATTTATCTTTCTGTAACAGGTTCTCCCGATGGACTTGAGGATATTTCGATTGCCCCTGTATCAACCAGCGTCTACGACAGGATTGGTAATGATACATTAAATACAGATTCAATTGGTCCAATATCCCTTTATGATACCAATGCTCCAGGAATTAGTTCCTACTCTTTAAATCTTGATAATTCATATATTGATATAACTTTTTCTGAAGGTGTTAATTCTTCTGCTGGAATTGATCCTGTTGTTCCGGGTGATTTTACTTTAACTTTTACAAGTAATGGAGGTGGTGCTTCTGCTGCATCTATATCATCAGTTTTAACGACAAGTGATACAGCCTTAGCAGGGGATGAAACTGAGGTTCGGTTTTATTTAAATATAACCGGGACTCCTAGTGGAGCTGAGACTATTGTTATAACACCTTTTGATGGAGCTTCAGTTTATGACTCTGGCGGTTCACCAATGGTTGCAAGTCAGAGTACGGGATTGGTATATCTTTACGACAGAAGAGGTCCTCAAATAACATCTGGGGCTGTTGCATCAAACAATACTTACGTGGATGTTACATTTAATGAGGGGGTATATGGAGCATCAGGCTCTTCTGGAGGTGTTAATAAATATGATTTTAGCCTTAGTTTTTCTGCCAATGGTGGAACTGCTTCTGGAGCATCGATAATTGCTGTTACCAATACAAGCGGGTCAGCTCTATCCGGTGGTGAAAGTGTTATACGACTTTTACTATCTATAACAGGGACTCCAGATGGAAATGAGACTATAACAATAACTCCTGTTAGTGGTTCTATTTATAATTCTGGAAACTATACAGCCGCAACAACTGAAAGTACAGGGACATTGAATTTGTACTCGGGAGGAGGGGACTCTTTTACCTGGACTGGTTTAACCAGTACCGATTGGAATACATCATCAAACTGGGATATTGGAATTGTTCCAAATAATTCGTCTTACAGTGTAACAATTCCTACTACTCCTTCTGGGAACCCTTCAAACTGGCCGGTTTTGGCTTCCAGTGTATCTTTAAAAAGTTTGACACTTGCTACTTCTGCTCAACTAGATGCAGGTGGTTATGATTTAACTATTAGCACATCGATATCCAATGATGGTACAATTTACAGGTCCGGAGTTGGAGCTCAAAGTATTTCCCTTGTTGATAGTGATAGTGGTACCGTTATTTATAATGTATCTTCCGCCGGAAATATTGAGAGCTATGGAGGGGGATATTACAATTTAGTAATTGATGCGGCCGGGGCAACTAAAAGTCTCTCCTCCGCTGTAAGTGTTAATGGTGATTTGACCATAACAGCTGGAACGCTTTCTGCTTCAGGGGATGTAACTGTTGTTGGTGGTTTGACTAATAATGATACTTTGGATATTGCAGGTAATACATTATCAAGTGGTACTTTTTCCGGAACAGGAACTGTCACAACAACAAGCGGAACAATAACAGCCAGTGGAACAGGTGGAACAATCCCGACTCTGACAGTAACCACTGGAGCAACCATAAATGGTGGAGCTACTGGATTAGCAGTTACCGGAGCAGTAGTTGGTAATATAACAACAACAGGTTTGGTAACCCTAAACGGAACAGTTATTGGAACTTTAAATGTCTCTGGAACTTTAACAGCTAACGGAAATATAACAACTTCCGGGTTACTAACAAACAACGGAACAGTAGCAATTGGTGGAAATACCTTAATTTTTGACTCATATTCAGACACCTCCGATGTAATAACCACCACAAGCGGTGTAATAACAGCCAGTGGAGCAGGTGGAACAATCTCCACTTTGACAGTAACAACCGGAGCAACCATAAACGGTGGAGCAACTGGAGTAACTGTAACAAATGCAGTGACAGGTAATATAACAACAACAGGTTTAGTAACATTAAATGGAACAGGTATTGGAACTTTAAATGTAACTGGAACTTTAACAGCTAACGGAAATATAACAACTTCCGGGTTACTAACAAACAACGGAACAGTAGCAATTGGTGGAAATACATTAATTTTTGACTCATATTCAGACACCTCCGATGTAATAACCACCACAAGCGGTGTAATTACAGCCAGTGGAGCAGGTGGAACAATCTCCATTCTGACAGTAACAACCGGAGCAACCATAAACGGTGGAACTACTGGAATAGTAGTAACTGGAGCAGTAGTTGGTAATATAACAACAACAGGTTTGGTAACCCTGAACGGAACAGGTCTTGGAGCTTTTGATGTAACAGGCACTTTAACAGCCAATGGAAATATTACCGCAACAAGTCTTGAAGTAAATGCCAGTTCAACTCTGTCAATGGGAATAAATAGCCTTTCAGTAACAGGCACAACTAATGCTGTCGCAGGAAACAACGGAACGATAACAAGTAGTACAGGAACCCAGAGTTTTGCTGGAAATTTAGAGATAGCTAACTTAACAACAGGAAGTACAACAACCTCATTTACAGGTGGAGCATTAATCTTTCATAGTGTAACAGCCAATGGAACAATAACATTTTCAGGAACAACAGACACTACAATAACTTCTAATGGCGCATCATTAGGAGATGTGGTTTTAAATAAAGCTAATAATCCAACAGATAATCTTATACTTGCTGATGCTTTTTCCGTTGGGTCAATAACTCTTACAGATGGAACTTTGGATAATAGCGGAAGCAGTGTTGGTATTACAGTTAGTGGTTCCTGGACAAATAACTCAATATTTATATCAGGAAGTAACACTACAACTTTTACCGGAAGTGGTGTAAACATTGTAACCGGTGGTGTAACAACAGATCAGGATTTTAATAATGTAGTAATAAATAGCGCAGGTACAGTAAATGTAATAACTAATGATATAAGTATTTTGGGTGATTTAACCATTACAGCCGGAACACTATCTGCTTCAGGGGATGTAACTGTTGTTGGTGGTTTGACTAATAATGATACTTTGGATATTGCAGGTAATACATTATCAAGTGGTACTTTTTCCGGAACAGGAACTGTAACAACAACAAGCGGAACAATAACAGCCAGTGGAACAGGTGGAACAATCACAACACTGACAGTAACCACTGGAGCAACCATAAATGGTGGAGCAACCGGATTAGTAGTAACCGGAGCAGTAGTTGGTGATATAACAACAACAGGTTTAGTGGCATTAAATGGAACAGGTATTGGAGCTTTAGATGTAACAGGTACTTTAACAGCTAATGGAAATATTACAGCAACAAGTCTTGAAGTAAATGCCAGTGCAACTCTGTCAATGGGTACAAATAATTTATCTGTAACTGGACCCACTAATGCAGTTCAGGGAAATAACGGAACAATAACAAGTAGTTC
>QKAW01000010.1 GCA_003247135.1 Spirochaetales bacterium
TACGAAGCTGAGGCTATCTTAAAGGATACAAGTGATAAAAAAATTACTATATCACTAAGTTTAAAAGCATCCCTGTTCTCTGTTTTTGGAAATGAGTCCGCAATTTACAGCTCAATTATGAATATATGCCTCAACGCTCTCCACGCTATGAAGAATGGTGGAGAACTTGATATTCAGACTAGCAACGTTATTTTATCTGAATCAGAGTGTAACAGAAATGATTTTGAAGTGAGTCCTGGGAATTTTCTTGAAATAATGATTAAAGATACAGGATATGGTATCCCGGAAGAGAATATTCAAAAGATTTTTGAGCCATTCTTTACTACAAAAAATCAGGGAGAGGGTACAGGTCTTGGACTTTCAGCAGTTTACAATACAATAAAAACTCTCCGAGGTATAATTGATGTTCATTCACAGGTAGATAAAGGAACAGTATTTACTCTTAAAATTCCTGCTCACTTACACAATAAACAGAGATCTTTTGTTATTGATTCAATTAAAAATGGCTCTGGTTTAATACTGTTTGTAGATGATGAAGAGATAAACAGATTTTTGGGAAAACAAATTCTTGAATCCCTTGGTTACAATGTAATATTAGCTGAGGATGGGAATTGTGCAATTGAAGAGTACCGTCTACACAGAGATAGAATAAGTATAGTAATTCTTGACTTTATGATGCCTGTAATGAATGGTAAAGATGCCTTTTTTAAACTTAAAGAGATCAATGAAAATGTTAAAGTAATTCTCTCTTCAGGTTATTCAGACAGCAAGGATATTGAAATAATGAAACAGCACGGACTTGATGCTATAATTCATAAGCCCTACAAAATGGAAGAGCTTAGTAATATTCTTAATAAACTGTTAACTACCTAGAGAAAATTCCAGGTAGTTAGCTCTATTTTTTGTTTTTTACAGTTATCTCACCAGACTTTGTTAAGGCAACTTTAGTAAGTATAGGGCCAACAATTGTAAAAAGTATTGATGTAACTGTTACAGTAGTTATAACAGTGGATCCTATATTAAGACCATGAGCTCCCAGTTCTGAAAATTCACTTTTAACAATTAAACCTAAACTGATGGCAACACCAGCTTGAGAAAGAATTCCCAAACCAAGATATTTTCTTATATTATCCGATAATTTCCCTATTACAGAGCCAACAACTGCACCACCAATTAAACCTCCACTTCTACTCATAAAATAAACCAATCCAAGAAGACCAAGGGATGGTATTGCTGAAACATGAAGATTAGCACCAGCTAAGGTAAAAAATAGAATAAAAAGAAGTGGCATCAGTTTTTTTAACTCATCATGCAATTTCTCAATTAAAGTAAATCGCTGAGTATTAACAATTACAATACCAAAAACCATATTTGTTAAAATAAGTGAGAGATTAAGAATGTGACATAATCCTGTAGATATTAAAATAAAACCAAATAAAAGAATGAACAGATCACGATTTTTATCCAGCATTCTGGCAAGAACAGAGAAGAGAACAGCAACACCAGCCCCTACAGCTATACTGATTCCAACTTCCATTAAAGGAACACTTATCAGGGTTAGAATTGACCCTGTATCAACACCTATTTCATGACCTAAAAGAGATTTTGCAACAGCTGATGCAAAACCGAAAATAATAATCCCCAATGCATCATCGAAACCAACAACTGAGTATAAAGCACTGGTAACCGGTCCCCTGGTTTTATACTCCTGTATTATTGCAACTGTTCCCGCAGGATCACTTGCAGGAGCTATAGACCCGAAAATCAACGATAATGGGAGATCTTTTGTTAATAGATATAGAAGAGCTGTTACAAGAATAAATGCTCCGAATGATTCTGCAAATATTACCGTTACAATACCTGCTCCCTGTTTTTTCAATTCACTGAAACTCAACTCAAGACCAATTCCGAGAGCAACAAACCCCAGAGCGATATCAGTAATAAATCCCAACCTGGATTGAAACTCATCATCAATAAAGTTGAAAAGGGATGGTCCTAAAATTACTCCAACCATCATAAAACCAATAATAGATGGCAATTTAATAAATTTCATACTCTTACCAAAATAAAAAGCAAGAATAATCATAACTCCAATAATAAAGATTGGTTCTATATGAATGTTTTCAAACACCCTTCTCTCCTAATACTCTAAGGAACCATCAAAGTAGATTAGTTCCGTAACTGTAATTAATAAACCTGTTTTGTTATCAGGTTTAATCATATTTATTCGTCTAATTGTATCGTTCATTAATCTCTTATCTATTACAGCGACAATCAGTTTGCTGAACTTATCCGAAACATCATTCCAGAATGATGAGAACAGAGGCAGTTTATGAAGGTAATAACCTGCAGTCTGAGCATCAACGACAGAAATGGACCCTTCTACGTCCGCAGCAAGAATCTCAAGAATATCATGAAATAGTTCTTCATCCTGAACCTGAATTAAAAATTGACACTTAATTGAAGAGTTTTGAGTCTCCCTTTCATCTCTGTGAATTAACTGAAAAACATCATCGGCTGTTTTGCTGTTTTTTAATTTAGTTATAAGATCAGGATCCATAGAAATTTTGGATATGGCAGTTAATGTAGAAATATGCTGATTCTGCTCTGATTTTGGACCAACACTAAAAAACACCAAATTTACAGGTTTGTTATCAATAGCGTCAAAATCCATTTCATTTACAACTATTAGTCCTACAAAAAACTCTTTAAGTTCATCAAATGCACAGTGTGGTATTGCTAAACCCTTACCTACACCAGTAGAGCTGAGTTTTTCCCTCTCTTTTAATCCTTTAAAAATAGACTCTCTGGATATAGAATTAGTCTGGGTAGAAACAAGATCTGCAATTTCTCCTAATAATTCTGTCTTATTCTTGCTAACAGATCCGATTTTTATAAGATTCTTTTTAAGTAATTTTACCATAATTAAACCCTCTATATTCCCTTATATTCCTTTATTTTCCACACAAAGTAGAAAAATTCAAGTCTATGAAAGGAATTTATCATTTTTTAAATTAATTATAGTTTACCCCGGCTAAAATTATAAAAAAAAGAGCCAGATAAATAGAATTAACTAAATACCTGACTCTATTAATTAAAAGAACAGATGCCACATAAGGTAGTCCAGATCGCATTGGTCACTCCAATACTCTCCTATTTCCCTTTCGACTTTAAAGGTGGAAACGCTGAACCCTTTTTCTATATCGTTATACCATATAACTTCATCATCCCATTTTGCCACAACCCAGAAGCCTCCCATTTCAGCTCCTTTACTACTTTCATTCCATTTTTCAGGAGTAATCTTTATTGAATCCCATACAATCTTTAAATCATCAGAGAGTTTATTACAGGACTCTTCTATCAGTTTTTGCAACTCTGACAGCTCTATTGGTTTTATCATAACTACTTCCTTTGTTTTACATTTGCAGTTAAAATTTATGAGTTACTGCAACTGTTAAAGAGAGATCCAGTTCCTCAGACTCTTTATACTTTAAATTAAAAAAAGTTCCTATTGAAAATCCCTGATATGTCTTCCAATTCATTCCCAGTGTACTGTTAATATCCAGATCAAGCGGATTGATTATACCTCTTAAAAATAGAGCAATCTCATCATTTGGAACTAGAGAAATCTCCGGATAGAGGAAAATTCTACTCTTTTCAGACTCTGTAAAAGGTTTTACCAAAGCTTCAACTCTTAAAGTAAGAGATCTATCCTCTTCCAGATTAAAAAGATAGAAAACACCTGCAGATATTTTTAAACTCTCCTTCCAGTTTTCAAACTCATACTTCTCGTTTTCGATACTGGCAGAGGTAGAAAGGTGATAATCTACTCCTAAAGTTCCATCAAAACTGATATAGGGTTTATGCATTTTGGTATAACCGTTGTAAATATATCCAGACTCAAGCTTTATCCCACCAGCTTTAGTAACAAATCGTCCACCATAACTCTGTTGGGTTAAATCAAGTGCTGTTTTATAATCAGGAATAGTAGTTAATGAATAACCGAGAGGTTTACTGCTGTCTAATTCATAGTAAGGAACAGGAGCCTCTATATAGAGAGGAAAGTCATAGGGTAGAAAAATTAACTCACCATAAGTAAAACGTCCAAAAGGAACTATTAGTTGTGCAAGAGTTCTATTCATGGATCTTAGCTCTTCAGCTGTTAGATCGACACCTTCCTCACCAGCACCTGGAGCAGAATAATCATCAAAAATAACATCTCCTGCGTTAAATGCAGCACCTTCACCCCATGTTATTCTGTTTTTTCCAAGGGTTACTCTAAAAAGTGGAAACCTGAATTTTATCCATGCTTTACTAATAGATAGAATTCCAAGATTTTTCATAGAGGTAAAGTCCAGAGTTAATTGGGATTTTACATCATTAAGTCCACTTGAATTCAGTGATAAATAGCCTTTTGCTAGTGATGATGCTGTTATATCACTATCTCCTACTCTATTAGCTGTAACAAGCCCAGAAAGTGAGGCACTAATATTAACATCACTAAACAGAGGGATTCCTATTGATGCTATTAAAAATATAAGAGTTATTTTTCTTACCATGCAAGTTCATCCAGACTAAAGATTTTATCATCAAGAGGAATATCCAGCTCTATGCTAAACAGAATACTCTCTGTAGAGTTATTAGCTTTAAGTTTATCTGTAATAAGAGATCTTGTTCCAATAAATTTATCACCAATCTTTTTAACCTCTTTTGTTACCATCTCTTTAGTCAATTTACCTGATTTTGAATAGTATAGAACTTTTAATACAACAAAATTTTCACTATCAACAAATAGTTCCTGTTTATAGTGTGCAACCTTGGATGTTTTTGCTATCAATTCGATTTTATAAACATCTCTTCCATCTATGGTCTCTCTGCCAAGTAGTTTAGTTTTATAGTTTTTAAGGGTATCTCTCTCTCCGGACATCTCATCATAGGAGACTGCACCCAGTGTTTTTTTTCGTGAAAGTCTCTGAATATCCTCTGCATAAGGGTACTTTATATATAGATCATCCGAGGTTTTAAAAATTTTCTGACCCTCTTCTTCACCAGAGATAAACTCTATAAGGCTGTTATCAACACCTTTTGCATAGGCAATAAATTCGCTGGTTCTTTTTCCATAACTTCCTTCAACAACAACCTTACCTTCCGCTCTATATGATTTGTAGGTACTGTTCTCATCAACCTTTCTAACAATATCATCAGCACTTTGTGAAAAAATTAAAGTACATGGTATAAACAATAGAATAAATAATATCTTTTTCATAAAAACTCCTTATATTGATCTTAAAGCAACTACTGGATCGACCTTTGCTGCTCCTCTCGATGGAAATAATGATACAAATGCTGCAATAAACACTGAATATAAAAATACTAGAACTGTAGATTTAAATGATAGAGTAGGGAATATATGAAAGGATGCCCCCATCTCAATACCACCAGTAAATCCTGAGAGGTCGAGTCCTAAAAGTGACAATGGTATTATTGTAACTGACCCTAGAATTGTTCCTATCCCAGCACCAATTACTCCTAAAGCCAGAGCCTCCAGGAAAAAAAGTCTAACAACTTCTCCACTTGTCATACCCATAGCAGTAATTGTTCCGATCTCTTTTCTTCTCTCAAAAACAACCATTAGCATTGTATTGGCTATAACTGAACTTGCTAGAAAGAATAAAATAACACCCATAATATTATAGGCAAATTCAGCCATTTGCATAAAAGAGTATCCTACTCCAACACTTTTCCATGTAAATGCCCCAAGATCCTTAATTCCATTATTCATAAAAAGGTTGTTCATATCAGTGATAACCGTCTCTATATTTTTATCACCAACACCCTTAACAAGAATATCTGTAACTGCCCCTTCCATTTTTAGCATTACTGGAAGTTCATCAAGCGAAGCGATAAATGTTTTATTTGAAAAACCTGAATCAGAAAATCTGGCCAACCCTACAATTTTAAATGTTATACCAGTGCTGGCTCCCCTTCTTGTCATGGTAATCGGAGTAAATTTATCCCCTACTTTTAGCCCCAACTCCTTGGCTAAACCATGGCCCATAAGCACTTCCCTTGGACCTTCAGGAATCTTGCCCTCAAGTAATTTATCATTCAGTTTTAAAAAATTAATTTCACTTTCAAAATCAACGGCTACACCAAAACTTGAATATATCCTATCAGGATCCTTTGGATCAAAAACAGAGGCAGGAAATTTTAATCTGGGGGAAAGTTCAAGTAGTGGGAAATTGCTATTTAAAAGAGTTATAACCTCTTTATAATTATCTACTGCTCTATCCAGAGAGAAGGATTTTTCATCAAATTCCCTATTTCTAACCAGAATTTCTCCTGTAGTATAATTAAATGCTATATCCTTCATATCATTTGCCAATCCATTAATAAATGAAAACATAAATACAATTGAGTATGTTGCAATAGCTGTTGCCGATATTGATAAAAGTGATCTTTTAGAATTTCGTTTTAAATTTCTTATTGCTATATTACCAAGTTTCATAATCTCTCCTAACGTCCATAAATACAATCAGGAATACTTTTCTGAATTGCTCTTTTAGTAGGGTAGATACCTACAATAACAGGAATAACTAACCCCAGAAAAAATGCAGAGAATATTGTCTTTATATTCCAGATACCATACATATAGGTACTTATTCTGTAACCCATATCTGCATCTCGAAGATAAGGACCAAAATTTATACCTGTATTTACCATTGGAATGTTTAATAAACATCCTAATAATACTCCGACAACCGAGCCGATAAAACCAATTCCCGCTGCTTCCAGAATAAATGCCTTCCTGATGTTGCTGTCAGACATACCAAGTGCTCTCATCATACCCAGTTCCTGCTGCCGCTCATTTATTGTCATAAGCATTGTATTTGTAATTCCTACAAGGGCAATTATTATTACCAGAAAAATAATTATAGAACTACCTCCACTTTTTGCTTCTGTCAAAGCTAGATAATCAGCTCCTATCTCTCTCCAGGTATAAAATTCATACCCTTCAGGTAGTAATTCTTCTACCTTTGTATTAAAATTTTCCAACTTCTCCCCAAGAGGAAGTCGGACAGCAACTTCAGTAACAGAATCATTAAGTTCCAGGTTAAAATCCGCCATATCAAGGGGATAATAGACTACTCTTCTGTTAACCATTGGACTACTAACATTAATTATTCCCACAACTTCAACATCAATTGTCTGAAAATAACCAGGATCATCTCCATCTGCAGCAGTTTTAACAGCTAATGTGAATACTGAACCGACTTTCGCACCAATATCCTCAGCAAGCCAAGAGCCAATAACAACTTCATCACTACCTTTAGACATAAAGCGGCCATCAACAAGGGATTTCTCGTTAAATATCTTAAAAACATTATTGTCACTTTCCAGATCAACCCCAGTTAATAATATTGGAGTTGCTCCGGCTTTTGGAAAATAATCCTCAGTATATATCATCTCTGCACTCACATTTACTCTTTTGCTGGCCTTTGCCCCTAAAGATTCAACAATAGAAATAATTTCAGAAGGATTTTTAACTCTGTTACTTAATGGCATAAATTTTAAATCTTCAAATGCCATTGGTGTTAATATTTTTCCATCCCCGGTCTCGGAATCTATTAGATTAATGTTAGATTGCTCCAGAGCTCCAATAAGCAGAGAATCCATTATTATAAACAGCATTAACCCAAAAGCCAGTGCAATAGATGTTATTATGGTTCTTCTCTTGTGCCTAGTAAGATTCTTCCAGGCTAAATTTATTAGAAAAAGCATTACTCTCTCCTTTCATCTCTTATAACCTCACCATCATGTAGATAGAGAAGTCGTTTTGCACACTCCATAACCATCTGATCATGGGTTGAGAAAATAAAGGTTGTTTTATGCTTCCTGTTCATTTCAAGCATAAGATCGAGTATCTCCCGACCGGTATTGGAATCCAGATTGGCAGTAGGTTCATCTGCAAGAACCAGTTGAGGATTTTTAACAAGTGCTCTAGCAATTGAAACCCTTTGCTGCTGCCCTCCAGAAAGTTTAGATGGAATCCTATCCTCCATTCCCTCAAGTCCTACCTCTTTTAAAATCTGCATAACCCTTGGTTTAATCTCTTTTTCAGGTAAACCAAGGAGATTTAAGGGAAAAGCAACATTTTCATATGCTGTTAGAACAGGAATAAGGTTGTAGGATTGAAAAATAAAACCCAGATTCTCACGTCTGAAATATGATTTTTCGAGTTTTTGCATGGTTCCTATATCCTTGTCTCCAATTAATACGGTTCCATTATCCAGACTATCAATACATCCAATTATATTTAGCATTGTGGTTTTACCAGAGCCTGATGGACCTGCAATTGCAGTAAACTCTCCAGAATCTATATCAACAGAAATACCCTTTAAGGCATGAACAACATTTGCTCCTGACTGATAATTTTTTACTAAATTTTTAATCTTTATCATTTTAGGCCTCCAATAACCCTTTAATTAAACGTTCTAAAACTTCCACTTCAACAAAATGCAAGGAATTTTTCTCGGCTCCAAGCATTCTTTCTACCATTCTTTCAGAAAAACTCAATGTTCTTTTTAAGCCATCAATAACTTCCTGATTATACTTGTCAGCCAGTAAATATTTTGACATCTCTTCAGAATTTGAAGTAAAAGAGGTTAGTATAAACTGTGCAGTCATTCCTGGATCTTCAACTTCAAAAACACCTTCCTTAATACCCTGATTTATAATTTTAAGATAAAGCGGAGATATCTGCTTAATAGTCTCTTCTAACAGTTTATTTCTAAGAACAATATTGGAATCGGAATATACAGCTTTAGTTAAAAGTTTCATAAATTCGATATTTAAACTTTTCCAGTTGGAAGTGGATTGAAAAAGCATATTTAGCTTTTCAATTGCAGATATTTCCATTTTAATTATTTCATGTAATTGAGGATATAAATTACTGACATGCTTTTTAGTCATCTCATTTAAAAGATCATCTTTTGATTTAAAGTAGTGATAAAATGTTCCTTTTGCAATATCGGCTTTATCAATAATATTTTGAATTGAGGTATTACTATAACCCTTTGAAAAAAACAGTTCACTTGCAATATTGATAATTTCATCTTTTTTACTAATTTCAGTTTCCATAGAAAATTCCTAGACCGACGGTCGGTCGATAAATACAATCATAAAACATGTAATGATATTTGTCAATTTTTTTTATTTTGAAATCTGGTTACGTCCTCTTTCCTTGGACAGATAGAGAAGATCATCAGCTCTTTTTAAAATTTCTTTCTCATTTTCATAACTATCCCACTGTACTAAACCGGCACTAAAGGTTAGAGGCTCATAAATACCTCCAAATTCAGCATTTGAAAATTCCTGACTTAATTCTTCAAGTATTTTATAGCCTTCTCCCAGTTCCTTATTAACCATAAGAAAGATAAACTCCTCTCCTCCATAACGGCCAAAATGACAACTCCCCTTATAGTGTTGAAATATTGTTGTAAGTTTAATCAGAACTTCATCACCCACACCATGTCCATAACGGTCATTGACTTTTTTAAAGTGATCCAGATCAATCATTGCCAGGGTAAGTGGAATTCCATTATTCCGGGAATTTTTTATCTCATCATTTAACAGACTTACAATATGACCATGGTTATAAGCACCTGTTAAACTGTCTGTTTTAGAAAGTATTTCCAGCTCTATATTTTTACTTTCAAGCTCTTTTAAAAGTTTAAATGACCTGAAGTTTGTTCTTATTCTTGCCAATAGTTCCACTTTGTTAAAGGGTTTTACTACATAATCGTCAGCACCAACACTTAGAACATTGGATATTGTCTTTACATTATCCACAGTTGACATAGCGATTATAATACTCTTTGGTGACATTTTTCTAATCATACCAACAAGTTTATCCCCGGTAATTCCAGGCATAATTATATCAATCAGGAAAAGATCATAGGACTGATAATTTTTTAAAAGACCTACGGGATCATTAAATAGTTTAACATCTGTTATACCATTTTCCTTTAAAATTGAACTTACAACTTTTAGGGACAATTGACTGTCATCAATAACTGCTACAGACAGAGAAGCCATACCTTTCCCAATTTTTTTCTGTTCATTCAGCAGATTTATAAAGTTTTGAATCTTGCTATGTGTCAAATCAGATCTTAAAACACAATCACTAACACCTAATGATGTATAATGATCTAGGTGATAGCTCTCTTTACTATCTACAATAAGGATTGTAGGAACCACAATATTTGCAGAATTGTTAACTAAATTAATCAACTCAAGCCCGGTTCCATTGTCCAGTACTTCTCCTACAACAAGTAGATTCACACTGTTATTCTCCAAAAAAGAGATAACTTCTGTTATATCCGATAATCTTGTATAAGCAATTTCATTATCTTCCAATATTCTATTAAGTAAACTGTTATCTGCCTCTTCTTTATCAGCATGTAGTAAAACCATTTTAACCTCTAATTATTATTATATGCTGTAATTAGCTCAAGTCTAGAGTGAGTGTTTGTCTTTTTTAATAAATTTAGGATATGGTTTTTTGCTGTACCGTTACTGATAAACATGGATTCTGCTATCTCTTTTGTTGATATACCTTTAATTAAATAAGAAAGTAGTTCTCTCTCCCTTGCAGTTAAATTGTACTTCTGGGCAAAGTCATCCACCGGAGCCTTTTCCGTGTAAATAATTGTCCTATCCTCAACAATGTCCTGTTTTACCAGTTTAAAATCATATCCGCATATATTTATTACATCCGCTAAATTAAACCTTTTTTTTCCACTCAATGCAGAACCGTTTAAAATTGTTCCATTTGTGCTTTTACAATCTTCAATAAAGAGTTCATCTTTCTTAATAAAAATTTTAGCATGCTCTCTACTAACTGATGAGTTAGACAGTATTAAGTGACACTTGCTACCCCGTCCAATAATAAAAGGAAATTCATCAATTTTTACTGTCCATTCTTTTTGCCCTTCAAGATATAAATTTTCCAACATTATATCCCCCAATCTTTATAGTTTTTAAATGTATGTAATAATTCCATTATAAGTTTCCATGCGTTCTCACCATTGGTCATTATAATAATTCCCTGCTGCTTATAGGGTCGAGAAATAAAATAGTTAACATAACCCCTGGATATACCACTGTGGCGATAGATTAATTTATCATCATTAAATTTTAAAGAGACTCCAAGTCCCCAGCCCCCGGGTTGATAGCTTAAGATCTCTTTAACACTATCTTTTGAAATAACTCCTTCGTACTCAGAAATTAGAATTTTATCTATCTCAATTATAAGTTTTGCTATATCAGAAGGGGTTGACCATAAACCCAGAGCAGAGACAACAGGATAGATAGGAATATCCGGTGCCAACTCTTTTCCAAACAAATCATAACCTTTAGCTGGTCTCTCCGGTTCTTTATAAACCGAGGAATTCATTGCCAGAGGCTTTAATATGGAGTCAGTAATATACTCATAATATTTTTTTCCTGTCAGGTCTTCAATTATTTTCTCTAATATTAGGAAAGAACTCCAGACATATCTTCTTTTGAGTCCGGGATAATATCTTATATTTAACCTATCCAGTAATTTATTAATCTCCGGTTTATCTTCAGGGTTACTATATAAATCCGGGATTGATTCATCGATCCCGGACATATGGCTTAAGATCATTCTTAATGTTACTTTACGATTTCTTGTAACAATGTTCTCTCTCAGTTTCCAGGTTTTTAAATAAGTATTTACATCTGTGTCTAAATCTACAAATCCTGCTTCCTTTAGAATCATAATAGCAACTGCTGATATCAGATTATTAAAACCCGAGACCATAAATTGGGATTCCTCTGTGGCATCCCCATAACTTTCTGCCTTCAACAGTTGAGAATTTTCAATTAATGCTATTGAAACCCCGGGAATATTGTAGAAATCCATACTTTTTTCTATATTGAATTTTTCTAAATCTGAAAAAGTCTGGGAAACTAACAGAAATTTGCATATTATACATATAAAAAATAGAAACTTTTTCACACTACTATATTAAAGCTATAAAATTTATTGTTCAATTACTCTTTTTATAATTTCTTCTTTATTCATTTTTTTTAGAGCAGATTCCAGTTTTGGAACCATCCAGGAGTTTTTAACATTTAGATAGTGATATACTTTTGAGCTGATTAATGGTTTAGAGATTAAAATATTTTTATTAAATTCACTATCTTTAAGATAGTATTGTCCATTAAATTTTCCGGTTACTACTGCACTGACTCTGTCATGATCCATTAAATGAAAAGCATCATACAGGTTATCAGAAGCTATTGCATTCATACTTGCAGTGGCCTGTTCTGTTGTCTTTATACCCCGCTCATAGGTTATCTTGTATGGTCTAAGATCCTCCCAGCCAGAGATATTAATATTTTTATCCTTGTAAAAAGCAACTGTATCAATACTAAATAGAGGCTCATTAATCATAACAAGATCTTTATACTGCTCTGAAATAATTATACCTCTAAACAATTCTCCATCACTCTTACCAGTACTGGCCATAGATAAGGATTTAAGATAAGAGGTATATTCCATCTCTAGTTCGTAGCCAATTGAGGCGTAAGCCTCTCTTAGAATTTCAACAGAGATCTGAACATTCAGATTATTTTGTGGACCAGATGTTATATGAATTTTATTCTGTCCATAAGTATTTATTGAGACTATAAAAAAAATAAGTATTATAATTTTCCCTGCCATGGTTCAATTATAATACTCTTTAAACTGTTTTACTAATATGGATTATCTTTTTTTAAAACTTCTGCTGCAGTATTTATATTTCCAAAGGGTGGACTAACCTGTACACCAGTAATTTTACTCTTTAAAGAGTCAATTATCTCTCTGGCTATAAGTACTCCATCTCTTCTTGCAGACTCTCTATCGCTATGCTTTTCCATTCTTTTCATTATATGATCTGGAATTTCAACTCCCGGTACTTCGTTTTGCAAAAACAGAGCATTTCTATAAGAAGCTAGAGGCCATACTCCGATTATTACAGGTACATTAGTACTGCGTATTTTATCAATAAAATCTGAAAGTAATTTTATATCATAAACAGGTTGAGATATAAAATACTCTGCTCCAGCCTCTGCTTTCTGGAATGCTCTCTCTATCTCCCTATCAATAAATGGTGCTACTGGATTTATTCCAGCACCTTTAACCATGGATGTTCCTGATTGTAATAATTCTCCACCAATATCA
>QKAW01000047.1 GCA_003247135.1 Spirochaetales bacterium
GGCCACACCCGTTCCCATCTCGAACACGGAAGTTAAGCCAAGTTGCGCCGATGGTACTGCATTTGTGGGAGAGTAGGTGATCGCTAGACTTTTTTATTTATAAGTATTTAGCTAGTTCTCTGCTAAATTGTTGTGGGATAGTAGATTATAAGTTTCCCCCACTAATACTTTATTCCATAGCGGGGTAAATTTTATTTCTTTTCTATTAACCAATTAACAGATTTTATTGAAGACTTTTTGTTGGTATTTACGCTAATAAAGTTAATAATTACTGCTTCATCTTTTTTAAAATTTTGTAGTGGAATTATTATTTCTTCATTGTCTGAATCTATCTCTCTGTTAATTGTTAAAAATTCTTTCGGTTCAGGTAGAGGCCAGTAGTTTTTATTATGCTCAATTTTAAAAATAATATGACCTTTTACTCCAGTAATAACCAAAGATGCCTTATTTAGATTATCATTAAAATTAGGCATTTTAGTACTTACATAATACTGTCTGAATCCCTTTTCATCTTTAAAGGAATTTTCATTCAGGGTTATTGGTTCCCAAGTATTTACATCATGAATATTAATTTCCTTTGTTAAATCAATACTTTCGAAATATAAAGGGGATTTCCACCATTGATTTATTGTCCACTCTCTACTTGTTGATTCAAGCTCTTTATAACTTTTGAATTTCTTTTCAAAATTATAACTTTTTTCGCCATATTTTTTTGTTTTTATACTTATGGAGTAATTTTTTGCTTCAGGATCCAATTGAGTAACTATTTGGCATAACCCATTAAAAATTTTCCTACTGTGTGCAGTGTTACTATCATGGTCTGAACAGTCTCCATTACCAGTTCCTAATAAAACCATACCAGATAAACTAAAACTCATCTCATCACAGAGATGTGACGCAAAATTTCCGTCTATATCTTTAATTGATACTGTAAAAACAGCTACACTTTGATCACTACTTAAATTTCCTGTATCATCTTTTTGAATATCTAACTTAAATGGACCTTTTTGGGTTTTTTTAATCTCAGTAGCTATTATTTTATTATTTTTATAAGCTATAGCTTTAATCTCTCCTGGAATATAGTTAACCTGCCACTCTAATTGGTTGTATTTATCATTATTTCTTCGGCCTAAACTTTCGTTATTTATAAAAAGTTCAACTTCATCTCCAGTAGTATAAGTTACAACTTTAACTTCTTCCCCTGGATTTAGCTCAAGATTCCAGTGTGGTAGTATATGTACCATAGGCTCATCTGTCCATAACGCTTTAAAAAGATAGTAATTATCCTTCTCGAAACCAGAAGAGTCAAATGCTCCACCACCTGCAAAGAGTTTTGGCCATGTAGATTCACCACGGTATTCGAAACCGGTCCACACAAATAGTCCAAAGACAAAATCTCTTTTATCAACTTCCATCCAAGCTTTTCTGTGGGTTGAACCAAAACTCGCAGCTATTTCGTCGTAAGCTAAAAAGTGTCCATTCTCCGGATCATTTTTATAGATACTTCTTGTATTAGATGTGGCCCCAACTTCAGGTGAACAAATAGGGTGGTTCGGTAACAGTTTATGCAGTTCATCATAACATCTATAGTTATAGTTTACACCAACAACATCAGAAGCTTTAGAAACTTTAGAATCAAAAAAACCGCCATTTAAAGCAACTGTTACTGGTCTTGTTTTATCGAAAGACTTAACAAATTTTTTTAAATGAATTGCAATATTCTCACCGACAGATGTGCTTTGTACGGGTTCTTCATTCCCTACAGACCAAATAAAAACAGAAGGATGATTTCTATCTCTGATTATCATGTTTTTTAATTGAGATAATCCATCTCTTGAGGTTTCAAACCATCTTGATTCATCCATAACAAGTAATCCGTATTTATCGCATAAATTAAGAAACTCAGGAGCAGGTGGTGTGTGTCCACATCTAAAAGCGTTACACCCCATAGATTTTAATTTTTTAATTCTCAATTCCAATATCTGTTCAGGTAAAGCACTACCTAAACCTCCATGATCAAAGTGTCCACAAACTCCCTTAATCTTAAGAAACTCTCCATTTAAAAAGAAACCTTTATCAGCATCGAATAACAGTGTTCTAAAACCTGTTTCTGTTTCATATGTATCTATCTCAATTCCATCAGAATATATCCTTGAAATAACAGTATATAAATATGGATTATCTATGCTCCATAAAATAGGGTCCTTAAATTTCATAGTAGAAAAGTGTACATCTTCATTCTGATCTGAAAGATTGAATTTCTCTCTTTGACTCTTAATAATTTTTTTATCTTTATCAACTAAGATATGTTCAATCTCTATCTCTTGAGATTTAAAATCTCTATTTGTTATACGACTTTCTATTTCAATATTCCATTCATTTTCTTTAAAAACAGGATTAACATAGGTTCCCCATGTTGAAATTGCTACTTTGTTTGTCTTTAATAACCAAACATTTTTATTAATACCTGCACCTTCATACCACCAACCTTCGAATTCAGAAACATCAACTTTAACAGCGATAACATTTACATCTCCAACAGGTTTTAGGATATCTGTAATGTCTATTTCAAAACTGGTATAACCACAAAAATTTCTTTCCATAAGGTGACCATTAACCCAAACAGTGCTGTGGGTCAGAATACCATCAAAAATTATTGTAATTCGCATATTTTTATACTCTTCAAGGGTCTTAAAACTTCTTCTATACCATGAATTATTTCTTGGAAGGTAACCATGACATCCATGCAGGGTTTTGTCATAATCTTCCTGAATAACATAATCATGAGGAATTGTAATATTTTCCCAATCCGCATCGTAAAAATCTCTGGAAGCAAATCCCTGACCTCGTTCTGTTTTACTAGCCATATAAACAGCCTGATGTCCATATATTGGTTGAGGTTCAGGGTCTCCTTTAAAAAATTTCCAGTCTCTATTTATTCTTAATATTTCTCTCAAATTATTAACTCCTTTCCATTTAAAATATTTTAGCACTGGTTTAATTGAAAAGATATGGGATATTTTTTTGTTGATATTACTTATTATATTTTTTCACGATAATTTGTGGGTGAAATACCTACTACTTTCTTAAATTGTTTTGAAAAGCAGAAGGAGTCAGGATAACCTAACTCGTTGGCTATTTCATTTATAGTTAGTGACGTTTCTTCTAAAAGATATCTACCATGATTAATTCTTGTTTTAATAATAAATTGGTGTGGTGTTATTTGGTTATACTTGTTAAATAGTTTTGTAAACTGTTTTGTTGATAGATCAGTTTCATTAGATAGTGATTGTACTGTTATATCTTTGCCGTGGCTTAAAATTATTTTATCACAGATATTTTTTATTTTAGTTGATAGATCGATGTTTTTTGGCTCTTCGCAAATATTTAGTAAAATTTCTTTCATTAACAACTCAATAGCAAATTCGCTAACAGGTTTCTGTTCTATGTAGTGCTGATAGATTTTTTGAAGATTTTTTTCATATAGTATATGGTCTATTGGATTACTGATTACAGCAAATGGATTTTTAATAAAAGATTTTTCAAAAATTTGTCTATTATTCCTATAGAATCCAAATCTTAGGGAGAACATGCTAAGGGGAATATCAGATTCGTTGGTTGCACTATGGAGAAAATCATTACTTACTACTATCAATTGCCCTTTTTTTAAAGTAATTTTATTATTATTTAATAAATATGTACAGAATCCATCTATAACATATAACATATGCATATCATCGATTACTCTATTGTCTTCTATCCTCCAACTTTCGTTAACAGGAGTAGTTCTGTAAATTTTATGCAGTTTTAGATTATGGGTAAACTGATTATTAATAAGTAGATTTAATAAAGGTTCATAGTTTGAATAAAGATCATTTTTTGACATAAAAGATTTCCTATTTGACATTATTATACAGTAAAAGTATTTAAACTAGACAATACTTTTATTTTTTTTACTTTATTGAGCTTATCTAATTTGTGTTTGATGTATCAAAATGTCTATTCTTACTTTTACTTATAATAATTTATGTTATTATATCTAAAAATGGAGGTTTAAAAATATATGAGTTTAAATGAATTTGATGATAGAGGAGATTTTGGCTCTTTGCTAGATAAGAATTTCAAGAGTACAGAGAAATTAGAAATTGGTCAAATTATCGAAGCAGAGATTGTATCTATCTCAGGAGGCTATATTTTTATACAGCTGGATGGAAAAAGTGAAGGAATAATTGACTCTGAAGAATTGAAAGATAAAGATGGTGAATTAATAGTAAATGAGGGTGAAAAAATTAAAGCATATTTTATTTCATCTTCAAATGGAGAGAAAATTTTTACAACAAAACTTAATGGTAAGAGTATAGCAAAAGATTTGCTAAAAAATGCATTTGAGAGTTCAATTCCTGTGGAAGGAGTAGTTTCAAAAGTAATAAAGGGTGGTTATGAAGTAAATATTGGAGATTCCAGAGCTTTTTGCCCATTTTCCCAGATTAGCTCCCAAAGAGTTGAAAATCCAGAAGATTTTGTTGGAAAAAGTAAAACATTTAAAATAACTGAATATCAAGAAGATGGTAGAAACATTATTATATCCAGCAGAATAATTGAGGATGAAATTAAACAGGAAAAAATTGAGACTCTAAAGGGTGACTTAAAAGAAAATCAGATTATCAAAGGTCAGGTTATTTCTTTTGAAAAATTTGGAGCCTTTGTTGATGTTAAAGGAATTAGAGCTCTGCTTCCAATATCTGAAATAAGCAGAAGCAGAGTTGATGATATAGGTAATTTTTTAAAAATTGGTCAGGATATTGATGCAAAAATTATTAGTATCGATTGGGATAGGGAGAAAATAACCCTCAGTTTAAAAGAGCTTCTTGATGATCCCTGGGAATCTGCAAAAACAAAGTATATTGATGGAGAAAGATATAACGGTGTTGTATCAAGAATAACTAACTTTGGAGTTTTTGTAGAGCTTGAATCTGGTATAGATGGATTAATTCATACATCCGACTATAAAAGTGACGCTAGAGACAGGGTTTTTGGGGATAATCTAAAGGTAGGACAAAAATTGGCAGTACAAATAACCAGTATGGATGTCTCCTCCAGAAGAATTTCTTTAAAAGAAGTAGTTATTGCTGAAGGGATTGACTCTAATAGTAAATATTTTGATACAAATGAGGAGACTTATAACCCATTTGCAGCACTTCTTAAAGGCAAAAAGTAGAATCTATGATTTTAGGGATTGTAATTACTATTTATGTATAAAGTAGTTGTTTATTCTAAAGATAAATTGGCATCACTAGGAATACGGCATTTCCTTTTTTGGGAGAAGTATGGTTTTACTGTGATTAACGAGGTATTTAACCCGGAAGATCTTTTATCAATTAATAAAAACCATCTTCCGGATCTTATTTTTATCGATGTAGATTCGGTAACCAATTTTGAAATTTTCGAAATGATTAAGAAACATAGAAATCGGGCAGAGTTAATTATTATTGGTAACAATGTTGAAGATTTAGTAAAAAAACATAGTAATCTTGAACTCCTTGATTTTATAGATAGAAAAAAGTTAACCCAGGATATATTAATAAAAAAACTTGATTCCTACAGTGAATTACTTTCCAAGAGAACAGAAAAGAAGAGTGATGAAGATTTAAAACATAAGAAAGAGATATTGTTAGCAGCACAATCCCAGGTTTTAAAAGAGATTTTTTATGGCAGAAGGCTTGGAGTTGAATTAAATAAGGATGTTCTAAATAATTTTAACATCTCATTTCCCTATAATACCTATGTTGTATTAATGACAAATAACAATGCTCTTCTAGGGCTTTATAACAATAATAATGTACGATTTTATCAGGAAATATGTATCCCGGGAGGCATCGTATATATCTGTAATACCGGAATTAACGAGATAAGTTTTATTTATAATTTTAAACATGAGGATGAAACTGATTTAAAGATAAAGATTGACAGAATGGGAGCTCGTATAATCTCTATAATGAAAAATTTTTACAATGTTAATAATCCTGTTTTTATCAGTCATCCATTTTACAAGTTAATAAATGTTAAAAATGCCTATATCGAGTGTTCCAATGCTTATAAGGTAAATAGAGTACTTACATCCAATCTGATAATATATTGCGATTCTATTAAAAGTAATGTAGAAGATGATATAAATCCAATGCTGGAAAGTATGCTGACAATTCTAAAAGTGTCACTTAAAGAGAGGGATCCTTTAAAAATAAAGTTAAATGTTTCAAATTTCATTAATGATATTCATAGAACAGATTATGTTGAACTTAGTCAATTAAAGTATCTGTTATCCTGTATTATCTACCTGGTAAATGATTTTATATTAAAAATAGGATATGACAAAAAGTTATTCTGGGGATTAAAAAAAACACCCTATGATAAGGTGGATAATCTTGAGAGTAAGGATGATTTTATAGAATTTGTATCCTTTATTAGTGAAAAGATTATTAATGTAATTGAAAATCATGAAAAAAGTAACGTTTATATAACTAAAATGAAGGATTATATTAAAAGAAACTATATGCATGACATAAATATGAAAGATATCGCTAGCGAATTGGAGCTAACTTCATCTTATATAAGTGCTATCTTTAAAAAAATTACAGGTCAAACATATAAGGAATATATTATAAATTTCAGATTGTCTAAAGCCAAGGAGCTATTATCAAATACTAATATGCATATAAATCTGATAGCTGAACAAGTTGGTTATGAGAATGAGCACTATTTTAGTAAAATGTTTAAAATGAGAACAGGGGTTACTCCTTCGTTCTATAGGAATAATCACCAAAAATCATAAAAAAAGAAAGTTTTGTATATATTATTATACTTTTAATGTTTGCAAAAAAAATAAATCAGCCAAAAAATAGGTTTTGAAAGAAATTTATATAATATTTCATTTCTTTCTGATTCATGTACTACTACAATTTAAAACATAAATATTCAAGAAGTAATTCTTGTAGAGAGGTTGTTTAATATGAGTAGAGTAATTTTAGATCTAAGTAATGAGAAATGGCAATGCGAACACATTAGACCTGGACAGGGTGTAAAAGAAGAGTGGCATAAAATCCCATGTGAAAGACAGGGGGCTGCATTTAACTGGAATTACGTAAAAGTTCCTGGGGATGTTTATACAGATTTATTTAGAGTAAATGAGATTGATGATCCATATTTTGGACAAAACAGCCATAAGGCTAAGTGGGTTCAAGAGCAAGAATACTGGTATATGTGTAAATTTAATGTTCCTGAGGAGATGAAGGGACAACAGATTAAAATTTTATTTGAAGGTGTAGATTACAGCTGTCAGGTATGGTTTAATGGTCATGAATTAGGTTCGCACGAAGGAATGTTCTCTCCTTTCACTTTTAATATAACTCCATTTGTAAATTTTTCACAATGGAATAAAGGTTCAAATATACTACTTGTTAAACTTGATCCTCCACCACGAAATTATGAACGAGTTTCGGGTATGAAATATAACTATAATGGGGATTACCATACAGGTTTAGTTCCATTTGGTATCTGGAGACCAATAAAAATTGTAGCTCAAGATAAAGTTCAAATTGATAATGCTAGAATAGAATCTTATGTTAACGGTGATGATGCAAAAGTTTCTATTGATGTTTTAGTAGATAATATAGTAGCTCAGTCCGAGAATTTAAGTGTTAATGTAACAATTAAAGGAAAAAATTGTGACACAGCTCCAATAAAAATAAACAAGGATTTATTAATCAGATCAGGCGAAAACAGTATAGTTTTTGATTTTGATATTAAAAATGCTAACTTATGGTGGCCATGGGATATGGGAACACCTAATCTACATACTGCAACAATCCAGGTTTTAAGAGATGGCGTTATTATTGATGAGATAGTTGAAACTTTTGGTATCAGACAGGTTCAAATGGCTATGAATCCTGGATATACACCTGAAGAAGCTGAAAATCCTTGGACTTTTGTTATTAACGGAAAAACAACATATTTAAGAGCTGCTTGTTGGGGTGGTCAACCGTCACTTTATTATGGATATAACAGCACAGAAAAATACAGCAATCTTTTAAATATGGTAAAAGAGGCAAATATTAACCATTTAAGAATATTTGGTTGGCATCCACCTGAAGTTCCTGATTTTTACAATATTTGTGATGAACTGGGAATAACAGTTTGGACAAACTTTACATTCTCAACAAATGTTATTAGAAAAGAGCTTCCATTCAAAAATGAGATGATTGAAGCTTGTATGGATATTGTTACCGAAAGAAGAAATCATCCTTCAGCTATCTTCTGGATGGGTGGTGAAGAGGTTGCATTTACTGATGCTCATGCAGAGTGTGGTAATAAAAAACTTATGGCCTTAATTGGTAAAGAGATTAAAAATTATACAAATACACCTTATGGTTTATCCTCTCCAATGAGTAATGAAACCGGAATTAAGATGGGGTATAAACCTAAAGAGTCTCAACATGCAAACGAGCACTATTATGGAGCAGGGCATGTATTTATGGAGGATTACTATACAAAACTAGATTGTTGTATAGTTCCTGAATTAACTGCTGCATCAGCACCGAATGTTGAGAGTCTTAGAAAATTTATACCTGAAAATGAGCTTTGGCCAATGGGTATGAGCTGGGCTTATCACTGGGCAGATATTGATGTTTTAAAAATTCTTAATGTTGAAGTATTTGATGATATGAAAATGGGATCATTGGAAGAGTTTGTTTCTGCAACTCAGTTAGCTCATGGAATAATACTTCAATTTGCCCTGGAATTTTTTAGAAGAAGAAAGCCATATAACAGTGGTGTTGCATTGTGTCACTTTATAACTAATCAACCGGATATTAAGTGGGGGCTTGTAGATTACTACGGAGTTAAGAAAGATTGTTTCGATTGGGTTAAGAGAACTTACTCTCCTCTATTAATAAGTTTAGCTTATAAAAAACGACGATGGGAAAATGAAGAATTTAATGGACAGATTTGGGTTGTAAATGATCTGGAGAGTACTCACTCTAATGTTAATATTTCCTACGTTGTTAAAGATGATAAAGGAAATATTGTTACAGAAGGAACTAAAGCTTTTGATAAAATTGAAGAAAAAAGTTCTAAAGAGTTTATTGATCTTAAGTTTGATACACCTAAAGGTAAAAACTTTACAGTGGCATTAAAATTAATAGGTTCTGATAAAGAAGTGTTAGCTGAGAATGAGTACACTCTATTAGTTGGTAGCCAGGAAGAAGCAAAAGCCAGATGTAAAGCAATAAGACTGGACGCAGATGACAGAGCAGAGAAGATGCCGGGATTCTACAGGTATTTTCCTGAGTTGTGGGTTTAATTTTTAGGAAGGAGTGTATATGAAGTTATTAGATGATATTTTAGTTCTTGATTTTAGTCAGTATTTATCAGGACCAGTTGCTGCACAAAGATTAGGTGATTTTGGTGCAAGAGTTATAAAGATAGAAAATATTAAAGGCGGAGATGGTTGCAGAAGACTGACTTTAAAAAATATTGTTATTGATGGGGATAGTAGTGTTTTCCATTCAATGAACAGAAATAAAGAGAGTTATGCCGCAAATCTTAAAGATCCTGCAGAACTAGAGAGAGTTAAGCAAATAATTAAGAAAGCTGACGTTATGATTTGTAACTTTAGACCAGGAATAATGGCAAAATTAGGTTTAAGTTACGAAGAAGTAAAAGCTATTAATCCTGGGATCATTTATACAGATATTACTGGATATGGTTCAGATAATATGTGGAAGTATAAACCGGGACAGGATCTTCTATTACAATCTCTAACAGGGATACCATTTCTAAATGGTAATGGTGGAGATAATCCAACACCAGTTGGACTGGCAGTTGTTGATATGTTTACAAGTGGAAATGCTGTTCAGGCTATTCTTGCAGCACTACTTAGAAAATCCAAAACTGGTCAAGGAGCATTTCTTGAGTTAAGTATGATAGAGTCTGCACTGGATTATCAGTTTGAAGTTGTAACAACTTATTTAAATGATGGTGGAGAGCTACAGGAAAGAAGTAAGGTTAATAATGCTCATGCTTATTTAGCAGCACCATACGGTGTTTACAAAACAAAAGACAACTATATTGCTTTAGCTATGGGGTCAATAACACAACTTGGTGAACTACTAGGATGTGCTCCATTAGTTGAGTACCAGGACTCAAAAACATGGTATACAAAAAGAGATGAGATTAAAGCAATTCTTGCAGAGCATTTATTAACAAAAAATACTGATGAATGGCTAGAGGCTCTTGAAGCTGCAGATTACTGGTGTTCAACTGTGTACAATATGGATCAGTTAATGAAACATGAAATTATGGAAAGTGTTGATATGGTTCAGACAGTTAAAAGAAAGAACGGCTCTTCAATTAGAACAACAAGATGTCCGGTAAGAGTTGATGGTGAAAAACTGTTTAGTTCTGTCGCATCCCCGGTTCTTGGTGAAGATACTGAAAATATTAACAAAGAGTTTAATCTATAAAGGAGAGTAAAATGGTATTAAAAGGAATGACCTGGTCCCATGATAGAGGATTAAAACCCTTATTAGCGGCTTCAAAAGAGTTCAATAAGATACATCCTGATGTAACAATTGAGTGGGATGCCAGATCCCTGGCTGATTTTGAGCTTTTTCCATTGGAACAGTTAGCTGATGCTTATGACTTTATTATGATTGATCATCCCCACATAGGGACAGCTTATGCACAAAACTTATTACTTCCTCTGGATACATTAATTCCATCAGAGTTTCTTGATGAACAGGAAGAGAATAGTGTTGGTCGAAGTCATGAAAGCTACTATTGGGAAGGACATCAGTGGGCTTTAGCAGCAGACTCTGCCGCACAGGTAAGTGCTTGGAAACCGGAAGTTATTAAATCATTAAATATAGATATTCCTGTTACATGGCAGGAAGTTATGGATTTAGCAGCAAATTTGCCAAAGGGTAAAAAAATGGTGCTACCATTTGTTCCTGTACACGCATACTCCAGTTTTTACTCTCTAGCTTCTCAGATTACACAGAAAAGAGTATGGCATGATGGTGATAAAATTGAGATTAAATCAGGAGTTGAAGTACTAAAACTTCTTGAATCAATTTTAGCAAATTCAGATAAAGATTCTTATGATATGGACCCTATTCAGGTTCTTGACAGAATGGCTGATGGAGATGATCTAGTATATTGCCCATTGACTTATGGATATTCTACTTATTCTCTGGAAGGTTTCAGGAAATCAAGAGTTAAATTCGGAAATATTCCATCTGACTCAGGGAATCCAGACGGAAGTATGATCGGTGGAGTTGGATTAGCTATTTCATCAAAGTGTAAGAATGTTGATTTGGCAGTAGAGTTTGTTAAAATGGTTCTTTCTCCGGAATTCCAGCAGACAGTATTTGCAGATAACTCTGGACAACCGGGACATAGAACTGCATGGTTAAATGAAAGAATAAACAGAGAGTATCTTGATTTCTACAAAGATACTCTTGAGACTCTGGATTGGGGTTCCATGAGGCCAAGATTCAATGGATACATTGAATTTCAAGGCTCCGCAGGAAGTAAGATCAGAGAGTTTATAAAGAGTCAAAGAACTGATTATGAAGCTTTCATAACAGAGTTAAATGATATGTATCTTGATTTTTATAGCAGGAGATAGGGAGTTTTAATGTCTGACGGTGAAATTTTAATAAAAATTGAAGAGCATGTTTGTTATTTAACAATTAGCAGACCTGCAAAAATGAATTCTATTACCAAAGCTATGGCTGAGAGATTGAATGAGATTACTGATGAAATAAATTATAATGATGATATTAGAGTTGTTGTCCTTTCCGGTGAAGGAGAAAAAAGTTTCTCCACAGGAAGTGATATAAATCTATTGAATCAGTATGGGAATCCATTTGAACTGCGAAACAGAAAAGATTACTGCGCTGCAATTCGTGGCATCAGAAAACCGGTTATATCCAAAATCAAGGGTTACGCTCTTGGTGGAGGTTTTGAGCTGGTTCTTGGAACTGACATAAGAGTTGCAAGTGAGAGTGCACAGTTTGCAGCTTCAGAAGTTAAGAATGGATGGATTTCCGGAAGTGGTCTAATTCAAATACTTGGTAGAAATATTGGTTATAACAAAGCAGCAAAAGTTATATTTACAGCAGAAATGGTTAATGCCAAGGAAGCACTACAGTTAGGATTTATAAATGATGTTGTTCCTATGGAAGAGATTGATGCATTTGTAGATAATATGGCTAAAAAAATGACAGAGCTATCACCAATTGCTCTTCAGTTAGCCAAGGCTGATTTAGTTGCATCACAAAATATGTCTTTAGATATGGGTTTAAAGTATGAGAATGATCTTTTTGCCTTCAGTTTTACAACAGAGGATTGCAAAGAGGGATTAGCAGCTTTTAAAGAGAAGAGAAAACCAAAATTTTAATTAAATTAATCAATTATAGGGAGTTGTTTTCATGGTTAAAGCTTTAGAAGGTATAAAGGTTCTTGATTTTAGTCAGCTGTTAGCAGGTCCCTATGCCGCCATGTTATTAGGTGATATGGGGGCAGATATAATAAAGATCGAGAGATGTCATACCGGGGATCTTTACAGAGGTATGACATTTCTTAACAGATACCTCAATGGAGTTGCACCTACATTTCTGGCCTGGAATAGAAATAAAAGATCTTTAGCAATTAACCTTAAAAGTGATGCTGCTAAGAAGAGTATCTATAAAATGGTTGCAAAATCCGATATTGTGATTCATAATTTTAGACCTGGAGTAATGGAAAAACTTGGTTATGGCTATGAAGATTTAAAAGCTATTAATCCAGGAATAATTTATGGTACAAATTCCGGCTTTGGGACAGAGGGTCCCTATGTTGACAGACCAGGACAGGATCTCTTGGCTCAGGGACTTTCTGGAATTATGACACTAACCGGTAAAGATGGAGCACCCCCAACTACTATTGGTACAGGTTTGGCGGATCATTTATCTGCTTATCAGTTAGTTTATGGAATTTTATCAGCACTTTACTACAGAACACAGACAGGATTGGGACAGAAGGTTGAAGTAAATCTTTTAAAATCAATGCTTGCATTTGAAAATCAGGAGATTACTTCACTTTTAAATCTAAAAGAGAAAGTAAAGCGTCCAAAATCAGGGATTGGATTACCTTTTATGGCGGCACCTTATGGTGTTTACAAGTGCAGCAATGGGTATATAACAATAGCCATGAATGATTTTTCTGTTCTTGTAGAAGCTTTAGGGGATGATTCATTACTTAAATATAATGATGAAAAAATCCTGTATGATAAGAGAGATGAAGTATTCTGGGCTATTGAGAATATTACTAAAGAGAATACAAAGGAGTATTGGCTTAAAGTAATGTTGGAAAAGGACTTATGGGTTTCTGAAGTAAATAATATTGAAGAAATTGAGAATGATCCTCAGGTGCAAGCTACAAATATAATTCAGACTTATAGACATAAGACTGCGGGAGAGATTAAAACAGTTGGTCCAGGGGTAAAATTAAGCATAACAAACCCTGAAATTTCTATTGCTCCACCAGATGTTGGTGAACATAGTGTTGAAATTTTAAAGGAGTTTGGTATCGATCAGAACGAGATTGATAAAATGCTTCAAGATGGTGTCATAACAGAATAAAATTGATATAGTAAAAAACAGTAGGAGAAGTTAGTATGATTTATGGAATTAAAAACAGAATTCTAAGAGTGAATCTTACATCGGGGAAAATATCTGTAGATGAACCTGGTGTAGAGTTTTTTAGAAAGTACATTGGAGGAAAAACTCTAGGTGCCTATTATTTAAATAAAGAAGTTCCTTCTGATTGTGATGCTCTATCACCAGAGAACAAAATTATTGTAGCACTTAGTCCTTTAACAGGAACTCCTGTTGCCGGAACTTCCAGATTTTCTGTTATATCTAAATCACCTCTATCAAATGTTTTTGGAGATGGTGAGGCCGGTGGTTTTTTTGGTCCTGAGTTAAAGTTTGCAGGTTTTGATGCAATTATTGTTGAAGGGAAATCTGAAAAACCATGTTATATATCAATTATTGATGACAATGTTACAATTGAATCAGCTGTACACATGAAGGGGCTTGATACCGGAATTGTTGAAGAGATGATTCGAAAAGAGAAAGAACAGCCAAGAATGAGAGTCCTTCAAACTGGACCTGCCGGTGAAAATATGGTTAGATTTGCTGCCTTAACAAATGAGTTAAAACACTTTAATGGTAGATGTGGTCATGGTGCTGTATTTGGATCAAAAAATCTTAGAGCAATTGCCGTTAAAGGTTCAACAAAAGTAGTAATGAAAGATGAAACTTTTGTTAAAGAGTATACAAAATCCTTAGCAAAAGCTATTCAGGGTCATGAAGAGTTACAGAATTTTGGTAAAGATGGAACAATGAACCTAGTTGAAATCTTGAGTAATATGGGAATTTTACCAACTGAAAACTTTTCTAAAAGTTCATTCGATTATGCAAAAGATATAGATGGTGTAAAAATTAACAAGGAACTTGTAGTAAAACGAGAGAGTTGTTATGCATGTTCAGTTCGATGTAAACATGTTGTTGAATCCAAAGATGAAAAAATGCCAATAAACCCGGCTTACGGTGCACCGGAATATGAATCAATGGGTGCCTTAGGGTCAAACTGTGGTATAAGAGAAGCAGCTGTAGTTTGTAAAGCAAACGAAATGTGTGGACGTTTTGGTATGGACTCTATCGGACTTGGTATGACAATTGCGTTTGCAATGGAATGTTACAAAAAAGGTTACATTACCAAAGAAGATACAGGTGGAATTGAATTGGAATTTGGAAATTCTGAAGCATTCCTTAAAATGATTGAACTAATTGCCAAGAGAGAGGGCTTCGGTGACGTTTTAGCAGAAGGAAGCTATAGACTATCTCAAAAGATTGGTAAAGATAGTGCTGATTTCTGTATGGTTGCTAAAAAAATGGAGCTTGCAGCTCACGAAGGCCGAGGTAAATGGAATGTTGGTCTTGGTTATGCAGTTTCTCCAAATGGTGGAGACCATGTTGTTGTAGAACACGATCACGTTTTTATGGGTGAACCTGTAATGAACGAAGATAAAACAGTTTCAGACAGTCTATATCCTATGTTCCAGTTTGGTATGAGAAAACCTATAGATCCGCTATCCCTTGATAATGATAAAATTAGAGCTTTTGTTATTTTACAAAAGTTATGGTGTATATGTGATACATTGGATGTTTGTATATTCCTTGCTCAACCAAGTAGAAGAGTTTCATCAATTCAGGATCTGTTGGACAACTTGAATGCTGTAACTGGTTGGGATATGAGTATGTATGAACTTCTAAATGTTGGTGAAATGGCTACTGTTCTTGCAAGACAGTTTAATGCAAGCTGTGGTATAACTTCTGCTGATGAAGACTTGCCAAAAAGATGTTTTGAACCTATTGGTAATGGTCCTCTAGAAGGAGTTTCTATGGATAGAGAGCAGTTCTTAAGAGCTAGAGAGCTATATTACCAAATTACTGGTATGGATTCTGAAGGTCGACCGACTGACGGAACACTGGTTAAGTTAGGTCTTGAAGAGTTTATAAAATAATAATTTAAAATAATAGGAGAACTTTATGAGTAAAGATAATTATATTATTCACAGTGCAGCTTTAAAACTTAAACATGAGAAAGGCTCAGAAGCTGAGGCTCTGTTTTTAGAGAAAACATGGGATATGCTATCTGTTATTCCTGGTGTTATTGATTTTAGACTGACAAAAATTATTAATGACAGCAGTCCTTATGATTTTGAAATTGAGATGAAATTCGAAAATCAGGAAATTTTTGATGCATATAACAAGCATCCTAATCACTGGGACAAAGAGAATAATAAGGGATTTGTTCCTGAAGTCTGGATGAAGGAAGTTGATAGCTTTCTGGAGAAAGATACTGTAATTATCAGGAAATAAAGTTCCTGGGTTTTATATAAGAGTCCCATTAGGGGCTCTTTTTTTTGTAGCATATAAAAGTGTTACACCACTTTTATTGATTAGATTTAAGTATTAAATATATAATTAGTTATGAAAAAAAGATACTTAAGAGAGAGAGACATCCTGTTCCTCTTTTTTATATCCATAATAATAATAGGGGCAATTCTGCTGGCTCTCCCTATATCATGGAAAGAAAATACTCCCTACTCAGTTATCGATGCACTTTTTACTTCAGTATCAGCTGTGTGTGTAACTGGACTTTCCACAGTAGATATTACATATATGACAATGTTTGGGAAAATAGCTCTTTTAATCCTTATACAGGTCGGAGGCTTAGGTTTAATAACTTTCTCATCTATGTTTCTAGCTCTACCTAGAAAAAAACTTACATTGGCAAATACAAAACTTATACAAAATTATTTTACAAACGAGGAGATAGTAGACCCCAAATATATAATAAAAATTGTTCTCAGGTTTACAATATCCCTGGAAATAATTGGTGCATTTCTACTTTTACCGGCATTTATTAAAACAGGAATTGAAAATCCGGTTTTTAAATCAATTTTTCACTCTGTTTCTGCCTTTTGCAATGCTGGTTTTTCAACAGTACCCGGAGGACTAACTCTTTTTAACAGAGATTACTATGCTTCAACTGTTTTTATGATACTTATAATAACAGGAGGATTAGGCTTTATGGTTTTACAAGACCTTTTTGATCTTATACGTCTTAAAGATACAATTCTCCTGTTGCATACAAAAATAATGCTCCTAAGTACTCTTATTTTAATACTTTCAGGAGCAATACTCTTTTTTATTTTTGAATATAGAAATATCACTATGGAAAACATGAATTTGGGAGAGAAGGTTCTAGCATCATTTTTTCAGTCCATAACAACTAGAACAGCTGGTTTTAACACTATAAGTCAGGGAGATATGACCCAGACTTCAAAAGTTATATCCCTTGGATTTATGCTTATTGGTGGAGGTTCCGGGTCAACAGCCGGGGGACTTAAAGTAACTACAGCATTTTTAATAATTTGTGTACTGATTCAGGGATTAAATGATAAAAAAGGAATTACTGTTTTTAAAAGAAAGATTAGTTCCTATCAGCTGACTAAAGCAGGAATATTTTTTGGAAAGGCAATTACGATTGTATTCTTTACAATTATAGGAATATCAATATCAGAGTCTTTCTACGGACATAGATTTGGATTTTTAGATATAACTTTTGAATCATTCTCCGCAATTGGTACAGTTGGATTATCATTGGGGATAACCCCGGAGCTCTCGGTTTTTAGTAAGTTAATATTAGTTTTTACAATGTTTGCCGGACGTATAGGTCTATTTTCATTGATATTACCAACAAAAGAGATGAAAATAGACAGGACAATTGAATATCCGGAAGGAGAGGTATTGATAGGATGAAACAGTTTGCAATTATTGGGTTAGGATCTTTTGCCTGCAGGGTTATTACAGAACTAAAAGAGCTGGGAGTTGAAATAATAATCATAGATAAAGACAGAGAGGCTGTTGATAGAATTAAAGATAGTGTTCATGACTCATATATAGCAGATGTTATGGATGAAGATGTTGTAAAAAAACTGATCCCGGGAAAGTTAGATGCTGTAGTTCTCGATTTAAACAACCTCGAAGTTACAATTTTGGTAACAAACTATCTAAAAAAAATTGGGATAAAAAATATTATAGCCAAGGCCAAGAGTGATAAACATGGTGAAATACTGAAACTTGTAGGAGCTTCACAGGTTGTATATCCTGATTTAATGGCAGCCCAAAGAGTTATACCCTTACTTGTTTCAGATACTCTATTTAACTTTATGCCAATAAGCAGCGGACTTGTAATGGCTGAAATTTATGTTCCAGCCAAATTTATAGGAAAAACATTAATAGAATCAAACTTAAGATACGATGAAGGTGTAAATGTTGTAGCTATTAAAAAAGGAAGCTCCAATGAATACAGTTTTTTTGTGCCGGATTATAAACTAGAAGAGACGGATATACTTCTTGCTGTTGGGGAAGAGAAAAATATTAGAAAATTTACTAACTTAACCAATAATAAGAGAGAGAGAAATTTACCACACATGTTAACCCGTTTATTTGGACAGAAATAGGTGGAGAGATCCAAATTTTTCGATGCTTTTATTAAGCAGACCAAACAGGAACAGACCAGGGTTAAAAATAGAAATGGAAAAGAGTTTTATTTTCTCATTAATAAGGACAGTAAAGGTTTTTATGTTAAAACTGTTAATAAAAATCTGAAAAAAGTTAAAATTGATAGTTTTAAATATACTGGTTATCTTAAAACTCTTATTGATCTTTATAACTCAAAAATATCTGAGCTTAAAACTGTTGTAGAATGGGATAATCCGGGATTCAATATTTATCTTGATAGATCTCAGGATATAATGGATCTGCTGGTGTTACAAAACAACTTAATTGATAATAATGGTAATCCTCTCTATATTTCGAATGCAACCCACAGAATTACCCTTTCCATTGATAATTATGAGAACTATTTTAACTGTATAATCTGTGTAAATAACAGAAAAGTAGATCAAATCATCTCAGACAAGTATATTTTGCATGAAAATAGAATATATTCTGTTGAAACTCTGGGTTCTGAGTTTAAGAGACTTCCTGAATTAAATGCATCGATAAAAAAAGATGAGCTATTGGCATATCTCTCTGTTGTTATGTCAAATTTTATCAATATCGATATTAAATATATGGGATATAAATTAAAAGAGTCAGGTGAGTGTGAACTTTTACCATCATTAATTATTGAAAGTATTGATCAATTTGGGTATATGATTTTAAAAACAACCTATAGTTACGGTAATACAATAACACCAGATTTTTTTAGAAAATATGGCCCTACAAAACTGGTAACTCTTAATGAGGAGCAAAACTACCTTGAAATTTATGATCTGATTTTACCAGAAACTGATGTATTCGAGAATCTGCTAAAATTTCTAATGTTTATAGAACGGGAGTATTTATTAAAAGACTCTTTTAATATTACAGAAGACAGCATTTTAATTAATCCTGATATGGCAAACTTACTTTTTACTTCAGAGATAAAGGAATTTTTAAATAACTTTTCTATCTTTGGGGATAAAATTTTAAAAAAATATAAACTTAGAAAAACTGAACCAAATCTGGAACTCCTTTTTACCAGTAGAATCGATTATTTAGAGGGTAGTGCAGATTTAATATTAGGTGATGATAGAATTCCACTGTTTCAGGCAATAAAATCCTTTGATGAAAAAGGGTTTATACCCCTTGTAAATGGAACAAAAGGCATTATAAATAAGAAATACATAGATACAGTTAGAAAAGTTATTCATTTAGGTAAAAACGGAGTAGAAGTATCATTTTTTGACCTTCCATTTATTCAGGAGGAGTTGAAGGGTAGTATTAAAGGCAGTAGCTTTAAGGATAACCTGGAAAGATACAGAAACAGCAGAATAGAAGAGAATAAACTTTCATTAAAGGGATTTAAAGGAGAATTAAGGCCCTATCAGAAAGATGGAGTACAATGGCTTTTAAATCTTCATAAAATAGGTATTTCCGGTTGTCTGGCGGATGATATGGGGCTTGGGAAAACAGTTCAGACCATCGCATTTATACTTCAGGTTTTAGAAGAGAGAAATAATGAGCCTATTTTAATAGTTTTACCAAAAACACTTCTATTTAACTGGGAAAAAGAGATTAATAAATTCTCCAATTTAAAAAGTTACACCTATTATGGAAACAGCAGAAACTTTGACAATTTTAATAATTGTGACATTGTTTTAACAACATATCATACACTACGAAATGACATTGAAGGTTTTAGAGAAAAACAGTTTTTTTACACGATTCTTGATGAGATTCAAAATATAAAAAATCATAAATCCCAGATGGCAAAATCATGTTTTATGATAAAGAGTCGATATAAAATTGGTATTAGTGGAACACCAGTAGAAAACTCCCTGTCTGACCTATATTCAGTCTCCAGATTCCTTAATCCTACTCTATTTGGAACATATAAAAACTTTAGGGATAAATGGTCTGGGCCAATAGCTTCAGAAGACAGTGAAATAATAACCAGTATATTAAAGAGTAAAATATCTCCACTGTTTTTAAGAAGGTTGAAAGAGGATGTTTTAGCTGATTTACCACCAAAAAGTGAGCAGGTCATATATATCGATATGAGTGATGAGCAGAAAAGTCTGTATGAAAGTGTAAGAAAGGATTACCACAACAAAATTAGATTGCAAATTAGGGATAAGGGTATTGATATGTCCCAATTTACGATAATTAAAGCCTTTATGGAACTTCGTCAGATAGCATCAATTCCGGAACTTAAATCCAATGGAATTCTGGATTCACCCAAAATGGAATACTGTATTGAACATTTAATGGAGACCCTCTCTTATGGGCATAAAGTTGTAATCTTTTCAAATTTTCTCGGAGTTATTAAGGGAATTGGAAAGTCACTTGATGAGTTAAACATTGGATACAGAGTTATTACAGGTGCAACAAACAGAAGAGAAGAGGTAGTCGAGGAATTTTCAGAGAATAAGGATGTAAAAGTTCTAATAATGACACTAAAAACCGGAGGTGTTGGACTTAACCTGACTGTTGCAAGCTATGTATATATATTTGATCCATGGTGGAATATTGCAAGTGAAAACCAGGCCATAGACAGAACCCATAGAATTGGTCAGCAGAAGCCTGTATTTTGCTATAGATTTATATCCAGGGGATCAATTGAAGAGAAAATTTTGGAACTTCAAAGCAGAAAAAGAGAACTTTTTGATAATTTATTTACTATATCAAGGGATAGTATAAGCAGTTTTACATCCCAGGATATTGATTATTTACTAGGATGATAAAGTGTACAGAGATGATATAATTGATGATTTAATGGAAAACTACAGCAAAAGTTCACTTCAAGTTCTACTGAATTATATGGGGATACAATTTAAAGAGAGCCAAAATAAGCTGGAGCTTATTAATAGTGTCTGTGATGGTTTAACTAATAAAGAAACATTTAATAAATTTTTTAGCAAACTAACACCGGAAGCCAGAAAAGTTGTAGAGCATCTGACTTGGGATGGAATCTCAACATTGAATCATATAGAGTCTTTAAACCATATAAAAATAACACTTGATGATTATTATGGAAATACAAAGGATCCATTTATCAAGAATTTTAAAAGCAGTTATACAAAATATATTCTTTTCTCAACAGGACTTAGAGCGCTATTAAAAAAAGGAATTAAAAGACCTGATTACAAAAAATGTGAACTAACAAACTTTATTAAATATACAGATTTAGGAATTGTTGAGAATATTTGTGCAATTATTGATTTTATTGAGAGTGAAAATATAAATGAGAGGGATTTTAAATTAAAAATACTTGTTAGAACATATAAAAAATTTGAAGAAAGATTCAATCTTGAGCACATATATTCTAATAAAATAATTGAGATAATATTAAAATTTTTACAATTTCAACAATCTCAAAATAACAACTATCAGACCCTTGAATATTTATTTAATAACTACAAGTCTGGTAAGCTAAGTGCTGTTTATAATATAGATGAATATCTTTTCTTAAATAATGTAAAAGGGTTTAGTAATAATAGGCATCTGGATATATTTTTCAAAAGAGGCCGATACTCAATTCTTAACAGAATAAGATCCTATGATACAAGGGAATGGATAGATATTGACGCTTTTGTTAGAGAGATAAGTTTAGATGAAGAGACACAAATATTTGATACAACATATTTTGGAGATCTGCTATCAACAAAGGGCAGCCCGGGAATTAAACTGGATCAGAAGTATTCAAACGAAGAGTTTCTTATTAACCCTCTTGTTTGTGGTGCAGCTATGTTTTTATACAGCTTTGGCTGTTCAGACCTTATGTATGCTGATAAAAATTTTAGTAAAATAACTCATTTTAAGCTGACATCACTGGGTTGTAAAATAATGGGACTACCTTCTGATTATGTAATAAAAGAGGAAAAGCAGTTTTCATTTGAATTTAATTCAATAATAAAAGCTATCTCTACACCAGAAGAGAACATTAGCGGAATAAATTTTCTTGAAGATATTGGGGATAAAATCGGATCAGGCCTATATTTAACTACACATGAATCACTATTTAGAAACTGTAACTCCAGAGAAGATTGTGAAAAAAAATTGGAAAAAGTAGAAGAGATTGCTCCTAAAAACCTACCAATAATATGGGAAAATTTTATTGAAAGTGCTTATAATCGAATTTGTCCAATCTACAATGAACAGAATTTAATTGTTATTAATTTCCCAAAAGGTGATAAAGAATTTATAGATTTGGTAGTAAATAATAGAAATATACGGAAATTGTACAGTATGGTCGAAGGATTTAGAGGTGCTTTTACTCCTGAAAATTATATACAATTCAAAAAAAACATGAAGGAAAAAGGTTATTTTCTCTAACTTATTAGTAATATTTATTATATAGTATAATTTATGAATAATGAAAACTATAAATTAGAGACAATACTTTCCCATATGGCAGATATTGGTGGAATTAAGGATATTTACGGTGCATCCCATATGCCAATTTACCAAACTGCAACTTTTGATCTGAAAAAGCAGGGTGAGGATCCCTATGACTATACAAGAAGTGGAAATCCAACTAGAGATTCTCTGGAAAATCTTTTATCTGCTGCATGCTCCGCCAAAGGAACAATATTAACACATACTGGAATAGGGGCAATTGCACTTCTGCTGGAAACTTTTTTAACTTATAACTCAAAGGTATTAATAGATAGAGATACCTATGGCGGAACCTATAGACTTTTAAAGTACTATAAAGAGAAACTAAATGTTAATTTGGTTTTTGCTGATTTTAGAGATCATGATCAGGTAGATAATTTATTGTCAGATAATAGTATTACTCTTGTGTTAATAGAATCACCAACTAATCCAGGACTAAAAATTATAGATTTAAAAGCTATATCGAAACTTACACAAAAATATGGTGCTATTTTGGCTGTAGATAACAGTTTAGCCACATTTGCAAGCCAGAAACCTCTGGAACTTGGAGCTGATATATCCCTTTTTTCAACAACAAAATATATTTCCGGCCATGGTTCTGTAATTGGTGGAGCAATTGCTTCCAATAAAACTGACTTGCTTAAGAGATTAAGATTTGTTTCAAATGCCCAGGGTAGAAATCAGAATCCTATGGACGTGTATGTCGTATCCTTGGGATTACCCTCCCTGCCTGTTAGGCTGAAGGCTCATGAGGAGAAAGCTCTGGTTCTTGCTAAATGGTTGGAGAAGCAAAGCTGCGTATTACGAGTTGTATATCCGGGGCTTGAATCACATCCTGATCATGAATTGGCAAAAAAACAGATGAAATATTTTAATGGAGTTATGACTGTAGATTTTGATTCAATTGAATTAGCTGAATTTACAGTTGCTAATCTCAAGCTTTTTAGTGAAAAATGTTCCTTTGGAACTCCAGACAGCAGAATAGAGATCCCGGGGAAAATAAGTCATGCTTCATTTTCGGAGGAAGAGCTGCTTGAAATTGGAATAAAAAAATCCACAGTAAGAATTTCTGTCGGTCTAGAGGATGTTATGGATCTAATCAGTGATTTACAAGGAGTTTTTGATGAATTTAGATTATTACAAACCAATTCCCTGGGGAAATAGTATACCTCTTTCAAATCCATACGCTTTTTCTGTAAGTATGCCTACAATTCAAAGTGTTATAGAGTATGAAGAAGAGAGTAAAATCAGCAAAGAAGTAGTTAAATATGCTTATCCCAGAATTGTTTTCCATCCTTACATAGAACAGGTTTTGGATGTAGCATCTGTCAAACTAAACCTTAAAAGAGACTCAATATTTTTACTTCCGGACTTAAGGTCAGGAAAAATTGTTTCGGAGTTATCAAAGTGTGAGGTTGAATTTTATGATTTTCACTGTTTTACTGTAGCATTTATTACAGATAGTAAAAAAATACCGGACTTTTATGCTTTTATGAAACATTGTGGTTATACAGTTTTTGATAGAGAAGCTGAGGATTTGCTAATTTCACTTGGGTTAAAAAAACATACTTTTAATGAGGTTATTAAAGAAGATGGTGATGAAGAGTACATTAAAAACATCTTAATTTATGGATACGGAAAATCAGAAATTTTCCTCTCTAACTGTGGAATGAATGGAATTTATTCCGGTTTTCAGTTAGTGAAAAACATTCAGAGTAAAAAAAAGAGAGAGCTTTTTATAATTTATGGATGGGCTTATTCAGACTCTTTGCAAATTTTTAAAAAATGTACTAAGGAATATATAATAATCCCCGATGTATCTGATACTCATGAGCTTGAAGAAATTCTCAAGAAGAGAGGGAGTGATGTAGCAGCTATTTATCTTGAAACAGTATCAAATCCTGTTATTGCTGTACCAGATATAAAAAAAGTGTATGATCTCTCAACTAAGTATGATTTCCTGGTTTTAGTTGATAATACCTTTGCAACACCTTGGAGTGTTAATATTGGAAACTTATGTGATATTATTTTTGAAAGTTTAACAAAATATGCCTCTGGACAAGGAGATTTAATGGCTGGAGCAGTTATTTTTCCCGAAACCACAAGGATTTCTATGAGTAGTATTGTGGAAATTGAAAAGTATAGAGTTCCTCTTTACCCAAGAGTTGTTAAAAGATTGGCTTATTCAATAACTGATTATAAATCCAGAATTGAACAGGTAAATAGTAATGCAAAAAAACTTGTAAAGAATCTAGGTTCAATGATTGGTCTTAAACATATATATTCTGTTGAGGGTAATAAGAACTGGGATAAAATTAAAAAAGATGATAATAGCTTCTGTGGTGTTGTATCTGTTGTTTTTGATAAACCTGTTGAATCTGTTTATGACAGTCTGAATCTTCCGAAAGGTCCAAGTCTAGGTACAGTTTTTCCTCTGGTTATGCCCTATACTCTATTAGCTCATTATCAGGAGCTCAAATCTGAAGAGGGGAGAGCAGACCTTGAAAAAGCAGGTCTTTTCTATGGTCTATTGCGAATTTCTGTGGGAACTGATGATTCTGATTTAATTATTAAAGCACTTCAATAATTGCATTTCATTTTAAAATTTCTTATTAAAATAAAAAACCCGAACCTGAGTTCGGGTTTTAAGTAGCTTTCTGTTAAGAAAGATTACATGATTTCTCCCATTTTCTTATAGAAGTCCCATCTTCTCTTAGCGTTAACTTCAGCTTGTGCAAATAGAGCTTCAGCCTGCTCTGGAGCAGTTTTCTCTAATGCAGTATATCTTCTTTCGCTTCTGATAAAGTCCTGGTAGCTTTCTGATGGCTCTTTAGATTCCCAAATGAATCTTTCACCTTCTGGAAGTGCCGGGTTATATCTGAATAGAGGCCAGTAACCTGAGTCAACAGCTCTCTTCATCTCATTTTGAGATTTAGACATATTAATTCCGTGAGCAATACATGGAGAGTAAGCGAAGATGATTGATGGACCATCCCATGCTTCAGCCTCTTCAAATACTTGTTGAGTTTGAGCTCGGCTAGCACCCATTGCAATTGAACCAACATAAACGTGTCCATAACTCATACACATAAGAGCCATGTTCTTTTTATCGTTTCTCATACCTGCGTTAGCAAATTTAGCAACAGCTCCAACTGGAGTTGATTTTGATGCTTGACCACCAGTATTTGAGTAAACCTCTGTATCAAGAACAAGAATATTAACATTTTTGTTGTTAGATACAACATGGTCAACACCTGAGTAACCAATATCATAAGCCCAACCATCACCACCGATAATCCATACAGATTTATCAATAAAGTAGTCACAAAGCTCTTTGATTTTTTCAAGATCTTCTTTTACTTGACCATTAGCAGCAGCAATTGCAGCTGGTAATAATTTAGCAACTTCTTTCTGGTTGTAGAACTGTTCATCATCTTTAGATGTCCAGTTTGCCATTGCTGTATTTAAAGCAGCAGTTAATTCAGCTGTAGTTCCAGCAGCTAATACTGCTTCAACTTTAACTTTTAACAAGCTTCTGTTTGCGTCTACAGCTAATCTCATACCAAAACCATACTCTGCATTGTCTTCAAATAGTGAGTTACCCCATGTAGGACCTCTACCATTTTTATCAGTAGTATATGGAATTGATGGGAATGTACCACCATAGATTGATGAACAACCTGTAGCATTTGCAGCAACAATTCTAGTACCGAATAGTTGAGACATTAACTTAACATAAGGTGTTTCACCACAACCTGCACAAGCTCCTGAGAACTCAAATAGAGGTTTTTTGAATTGAGTACCTTTGAATGTATTTAAAGAAACACCTTCAAATACTTCTGGTAAAGAGTTGAAGTATGTAGTTCTTGCAACTTCACCTGTAGCATTTACATCTGCTAGAGTTTTCATTTCAAGAGCTTTAACTTTTTTCTTACCTGGACAAACATCAACACAAACACCACATCCTGTACAGTCTTCTGTATAAACCTGAATTCTGTACTGTAAGTCATTCTCGTTTTTAGCTGTTGATTTAATTGTAGTAAAACCTTCCGGTGCTTTAGCAACATCAGCAGGAGTAATTTGAGCAGCTCTGATAACAGCGTGTGGACAAGCCATAACACACTGGTTACATTGGATACAGTTGTCATGTAACCAAACAGGAACTGTTGGAGCAACACCCCTTTTCTCAAATTTTGATGTACCAGTTGGAACTGTACCATCGTAAGACATTTTTGATACCGGAATATCATCACCTTTCATTAATGAAACTGGTCTTAAAATATCTTTAATAAATGCTGGAGTATCAGCTTTAATAGGTATAAATTCTGGTGGTGTGAAAGATTCAGTAATAGTTGTAGGAACTTTTACTTCTTCTAAACCTGCAGCTGCATCATCAATACATTTCCAGTTCATGTCAACAATATCTTGACCTTTTCTGATAAATGTCTTTTTAACTGCATCTTTTAATAACTGCATAGCTTCTGCTTCAGGTATTAATCCAGTTAATTTAAAGAATATAGACTGCATTACTGTACTAATTTTATTTCCAAGTCCAGCAGCTTCTGCAATTTTTAAAGCATCGATATTATAGAATTTAATCTCGTTTTTGATAATAAATTCCTGCATATCTTTAGTTAAGTGGTTAAATGCTTTATCTGCACCAAAATCAGAGTTTAATACAAAAATTCCACCTTTTTTAAGAGGTGATAACATATCGTATTTTCCGATATATGATGGTTGGTTACAAGATACAAAGTCTGCACTGTTAATTAACCATGGCATGTTACATGAATCACTACCAAATCTTAAGTGAGAACAAGTTACACCACCAGATTTTTTAGAGTCATATACAAAGTATGATTGTGCGTTAAGACCTGCATTGTGACCAATAATTTTTGTAGAGTTTTTAGTTGCTCCGATTGTTCCATCAGAACCAAGACCCCAGAACATACATGATCTGATTTTTGAAGATGATACATCAAATTTCTCATTAACTGAAATTGAAAGGTTAGTAACATCATCGTTGATACCAACTGTAAAGTTGTGAGTATTTTTACCATCCATGTGATCATAAACTGCTTTAACATCAGAAGGAGTAAACTCTTTTGATGAAAGACCGTATCTACCACCGATAACAGAAATATCATGTTTACCTTGTGTTGCAAGCACTGTAACAACGTTTTGGTATAATGGTTCACCAAGGGATCCACACTCTTTAGTTCTGTCAAGTACAGCAATTTTTTTACATGTTGATGGAATTGCATCAATAAATGCTTTAGCACTGAATGGCCAGAAAAGTCTTACTTTAATAATACCAACTTTTTCGCCTCTAGCTGTTAGGAAATTAACTGCGTGTTCAGCTGTATCACAACCTGAACCCATTAATATAATAACTTTTTCAGCATCTTTAGCACCAACATAGTCAAATAGGTTATATTTTCTTCCTGTTAATTCACCAACTTGATCCATGTATTTTTGAACAATACCTGGAACTGCTTCATAGTGCTTGTTTGTAGTCTCTCGACCCTGGAAGTAAACATCCTGGTTTTGAGCTGCAACTTTAACAATTGGAGCTTCTGGTTTCATTCCTCTTTTTTTGAATTTTTCAATATATTCAGGTTTGATAAGAGTTTTAATTTCATCGTAAGAGATCTCTTCAACTGTTTGTAACTCGTGAGAAGTTCTAAAACCGTCAAAGAAACTTAAAAATGGAACATCTGATTCAAGAGTTGATAAATGCGCTACTAAAGCCAAGTCCATAGTTTCCTGAATTGAAGATGCAGCAGTCATAGCAAAACCAGTTTGTCTTGCACCCATAACATCTGCATGGTCACCAAAGATTGATAATGATTGCGCTGCTAAAGATCTAGCTGAAACATGAAAAACTGTTGGGATCATTTCACCCGCGATTTTGTACATGTTAGGGATCATTAATAAAAGACCCTGTGAAGCTGTAAATGTAGTAGTTAAAGCTCCTGCACTTAATGAACCATGAACTGCACCAGCAGCACCAGCTTCAGATTGCATTTCGATGATCTCTACAGTATCACCAAAAACATTTTTTCTTCCGATTGCAGACCAAGAGTCTGAGTACTCACCCATTGGGGATGAAGGAGTAATAGGATAGATTGCTGCAACTTCACTAAATGCGTAAGCGATGTGTGCTGCTGCCTGGTTTCCATCCATAACAACCATTTTTTTTCCTGCCATAATGTTTCCTTATATCTTCTGTTTATTTTAACAAAAATTGCTTGTTGTAAATAATACAACTATTTAAAGGGGTTCGCAAGGGAGATTTGGAAATTAATATTTATTTATCCATTACTTTTTAACATTTTTTGATAGATGCTTCTACAACAACATTGTATTGCGTATAATAGACGAAGATTTTTGGGGGATTTATGAAATTTTTTCAAGTAGTTATGGGAATTTTAACCAAACAGATTCAAATTGGCGAATTTTTGATGCCTTTTAATACATTAGAGTTTTTATTAAAAATATTTGTTCCAATAGTTATTTCATTCATATTATACAAAATTATTAAATCAGCATTAATAAAAGGTATAGAGAAGTCAAAATTACAGGATGAAAAAAAACTGACCTTTCAAATTTGGGCTAAACATATATTAAGAGCAATACTGGCTGTCTCTACCATCCTTTTTATAATTAATCTACTTGGTGCCAGAATTGCGGATTATTTAACGGCTATGGCCAGTGTTTTAACCCATCCAATTGTTGAAGGGATCTCTATAATGACAATTTTACTGGTTCTGCCAATAATTTATGTCTCTCGGCTTGCTGGTAAATTTGCAGAGAAATTCGCAAGAAGTTCTATTATGCCATATTTAAAAATCAACTCAGGAACAAGTAACATGGCAGAAACAGTATTTAAAAATATTGTAATGGCTCTTGTTGTTTTATTCGGGTTAACATTAATTGGATTTAACCTCTCCCTTCTCTATGGTCTTTTCGGTATTATCGGTATCGGTATCGGTTTTGGTCTTCAGAGCACTGTTGCAAACCTCTTTGCCGGTATGATCCTTCTTGGAACAAGACCTGTAAAAGTTGGTGATCATATTATTGTTGATGGTAAAGAGGGTGAGTTAACCGAGATCAGATTTGTAAACTCAATAATTAGTACTATTGAGCACGAAACTATTGTAATTCCTAATACAAAACTGATAGATAATCCTGTGCATAACTACTCTTTTGATGATAGGCATATTATAATAAAAAACAGTGTACAGGTCTCATATCTTACAGACCTTGATTTTGCATTGGAGATTATGAAAAATGTGGGTAAGGAGTGTCCTTTTTTATTAAAGAGCAAAGAGATAAGATCCAGAGTTGTATCTTTTGATGATTCAGGTATAACTTTGATGTCTGTTTGCTGGATTAAAAATTCCTACGATAAGTATGAAGCTCTATCATGGATTAATCTGGAAATATGGAGAGCATTTAAGGCAAATGGTATAGAGATTCCATATCCAAAGCTGGATGTTACAATGCTAAACTAGATTAGTTTTTTTCAAACAAAACAGCTCTATAACCTCTGAATTTTTTATCTTCAACAGGAGAAAAGCCTTTTGTCTCTTTTAGCAGCACATGCATAGGAGAGCTCTTTCCAATAAGAAAAAGTTTTCCCCCAGATTTTAAAAGATTTCTGGCAGAATTAAAAATCATTGTGTACCAGTCAGCCCCTGGGATTGGCTCAATCTGAATTCCTATAAAATCCAGACTTGTGGCTTTATGGTTTTCAAGAAGTGAGTCTATAAATGGTATATTTTCAGCTATGGAGTCAATTTTATCTCTGTTCTTTTCAAGATTATGAACAGTAATTCTGTTTTGAAGTGAATCTCTGCCAACTATGTAAAATTTACCAAGGTCATTTCCCTTTTTTATAGATAGGTAAACAGGAATATGTCCTTGTCCAGGATTTATAAAAAGTGCCTTTCCTTTTAATTTATAGGTTGATAAAAGCGCCATTCCTAAAGTTGTTTCAAAACTAAGGCTATCGAAATCCCCTACATTATAAACTGTATCCATGCTGTAGGAGTAATCATCAAATTCAAATTTCTGGCTATTTCTTATATAGATGTTAAAATCATCTAAATATTTGGGAGAGAATCCCCGGTAATGAAATACAGTATACTGTTTATTAAACTCTTTATATAAGATTTCACAACCTGCATTTTTTAAAGTTGACTCAGCAAAATCTGCTAAAGTAGCCACAATAACAACACAGCACCTACCATTTTCTGTCAGAAATGAACCTGATCTTGATAAGAAATTTATAAGAACCTTCTCTCCAGCCTTTGCAGGAATATTGGATAGTAAAAGATCAAATTTTTTATCAGTAACTCCATTAAGGGCCAGATCTGTTGAGAAATTTATCTCATCTATTTTGTTTAGTGCTGCATTCTCTTTGGAAAAGTAAACTGCAAGTGTATCTCTGTCTTGCAGTAGAACTTCATTAATATTAGGAAAACTTTTTTTTATTGATAAACCGATTACACCAACACCACAGCCTACATCATATACAGACTTGACATCTTCATGATTTATCTCTTTCGCAACAGTTTTTAAAAGCATGTTTGTTCCGGCATCAATGCTAAAACTGCTAAAAAGTGCTTGTGAAAGATTGAATTTCAATTTTTGTTTGTTGTAGTTAAGATCAACAATTTTGTTGATGTAATCTTTATGTATCATTATTTGTTAATTCTTTCCTGGTACTCTTTTGTATCTGTATTAATTCTGATGATTTCACCCTGTTTAATAAAGATAGGAACTTTAACAGTTAAACCTGTCCCAACCTTAACATATTTTGATGCTCCCTGAACTGTATCACCTTTAACACCGTCTTCTGCTTCAGTTACTTCCATATCCATTTTTGGCGGAAGTTTAACACCTAATGTCTCTTCTCCCCATCTTACAACACGGTATGCATCACCTTCAATTAAGAACCATTTTTCATCTTCAAGACCATCGCAAGGTACTTCAAACTGATCGAAGGTTTCATTGTTCATAAAAACGAAGCTTTCACCATCTGTATACAAATATTGACAGCTCTGTTCTGTTACATCGATTTCATCAATATTGTCCTGGGATTTATGTGTGATTTTTAATGAGGCACCACTTCTTTGATCTTTTAATTTAAGTCTTACGAATGATGAACCTTTACCTGGATTAACAAACTCTCTCTCAGTAACCAAGTATGGAATATCTTTTTCAAGAATAAACATTCCTTTTTCAATTGCGCCGGCTTTAATTTGACCCATATTATTTCCTTTAAATAAAATTTCTCTAGATATTATCACGGTAGGGAAATAAAATCACCCCCTGAATTTCGTCTATACCAAGTATTCCCATAATTAATCTATCTATACCAATAGCTCCCCCTGAACATTTGGGAAATTTCTTGAATAACAAGGGATAATTCATATCAACATGGTGTTCTACATTTGAAGATTCCTTAAAATAGTTTGTAACTTTTTCAGGATTAGCCTCTTCTGTATAGCAATTACCGCACTCTATTCCGTTAATGTATAGCTCCCACCGTTCTGCCCATTGGGTACCATCTATATTTTTTGCCAGAGTTTTAATATCTGAGGGGAAATCTGTAAGAAACAGATTAACATCCTTAGGCAGATTCGGTTCAACGATATCAATAAATATTCTATTAAAGGTTGTCTCCCAATCATCAGACATATCTGTATAAATTCCCAAATCTTTTGCCTTATCTTTTAAGTTATTAATATGGTAATTCTGTTCCAGGCTAAAACCCGCATAAAGTTTAAATGCTTCATCCATCTCCATCTCTCTATGCTTTTTAGGAAGTTTTGAGAAGCTAAGTTTATTATTAATATCGTCAAGTAGTTCTATTGTAATATCCATTGTATCTTTATGATTAAATCCCATTGAATAGTATTCAATCATGGTAAATTCAGGATTATGCTGTTTTCCTGACTGCTCAGAGTTTCTGAAGCACTTGGATATTTCATACACATTAATCGGGTTTTCAGATAAAAATCTTTTTAGCCAGACTTCTGGTGATGGTATAAGATATGCTTCCCGACTATTCTTAAAAGGGTGGGTATGAGCTGTTTTAAAAATATCAAGGTGTGGTTCAGGAATTAGACTTGGACTTAATATTGGGGTTTCTATCTCAAGATATCCCCTGGAATTAAAAAAATCTCGAATATTTTGCAAGATTTTTGATCTGTTATGAAGATTTTCTATTGTCAAAAATGACCTCGTGAAATGATATAAAAAAATCCGCCATTAAGACGGATTCAAATTAAGCTTGCTCTATGCAATCTGTTGGACAAGCGTCCGCACAAGCACCACAATCGATACATGCATCTGCGTCTATTGATCTAGCGTTGTTTACCTCAGTAATACATTCTACTGGACATTCACTATCACAAGCACCACAGTTAATACAATCAGCTGTATTTACTTTGTAAGCCATTTAAGTTCTCCTTTTATTCATACAAATAAATTAATCTATTATATATTTAATAGACTTATGAAACAATAAAAAAATTAAAAAACCAATAATGAATAGATCAGTTTTTTAAGCTTGAGAAATACATTCTGTTGGACAAACATCCGCACATGCACCGCAATCTATACAATCGTCAGCAGCAATGAAACTGTGTCCATCTACTTCTGAAATACACTCTACTGGGCATTCGTCCCGGCAAGCTGCACAATTTATACAATCATCTGCATTTACTTTAAAAGCCATATAGTCTCCTATTAATAATTATTATTAATAGAAGAATAATATTTGTCTCTTATAAAATCAACTTAAATGAGAAAATAATTTGAGATTCAAATATTATTGTATAAATTTTCCAGTAGTGTTATCTTTTACTAATCTTATTTTTTAGGAGAAACAGGTGGAAAAAAAAGTATTATTAACAGGTATAAAACCTACAGGAGTTCCCCATTTAGGAAACTATTTCGGAGCTATTAAACCCGCACTAAGTATGGTGTCTAACGATAGTTATGATGCGCGTCTTTTTATTGCAGATTATCATTCGATAAACACGATGAGAGACCCTGAAGTTTTGAGACAATATGTTTATGAAGTAGCTGCTACCTGGCTCTCCTGCGGATTAGACCCTAAAAAAGTACTGTTATATAAACAGTCTTCAGTTATAGAAACTTTTGAACTTAATATTATATTAAATGCATTTACTGCCAAGGGTTTAATGAACCGGGCTCATGCCTACAAGGCTGCTGTTGATAAAAACAGAGAGAAGAATAATCCCGATGATCATGCTATTAATATGGGTCTATATACATATCCAATATTAATGGCTGCTGACATATTACTTTTTGATGCAAATGTTGTTCCTGTAGGTAAGGATCAGGTTCAGCATGTTGAAATGGCTTGTGATATAGCCCAAGCTATTAATCATAATTATAATGACTCTTTATTAACTATTCCTGAGTATGTGATTGATGATAATACTCAAACAATAGTTGGTCTGGATGGTAGAAAAATGAGCAAGAGTTATGGGAATACCATAGAGCTCTTTTTATCAGAGAAACAACTTAAAAAGAGTTTGAACAGAATTGTTACCAACTCCCAGGAAATAGAAGAGGTAAAAGATCCGGATAGTTGTAATGTATTCTCTCTGTATAAACTTTTTTCAACAAAAGATCAGCAGGATCAGCTTGCTGCAAGGTATAGGGCCGGTGGTATGGGCTGGGGCCATGCAAAATCAGAACTTTTTGAAGTTGTAAATGCAGAACTTAAACCAATAAGAGAAAAATATAATGATCTGATTAATAATAAGGATTATATAGACTCTGTTTTAATGGAAGGTGCTGAAAAAGCCAGAGAGATTGCTTCAAAGAAAATTTTCAGACTTCGAAAAGCTATCGGGATTGATTAATTGACTGAATTGTTTACAAAAGAAGAGATGGATAAGGAGATAGAGAAGGGGGGATTCTCTCTTTTCTATCTATCTAGACCTGAGTGCGGAGTCTGTTCTGTATTAAAAAACAAAATAGAGAGTGTTGTTAAACAGATAGAAAATCTTGAGATGTTTTATATTAATCTTAATAATGATGAATCTATCTCTGGGCAATACTCTATTTTTACTATACCCGGCATTCTAGTTTATGCCCAGGGAAAAGAGTGTCTTAGAGAAGCAAGATATATCTCTGTAAGTGATATAGAGACCCGTTTAAAACGGATCTCTGAACTTCTTATAAACTAATTTGTAAATTTTTTCTTACTGATAATCTCTGCAATTATTCCCAGTATTATCTGTCCTGCTGCCAAACCTGCAATCATACCGTTAAACCCTGCAATTTTGGAACCAATAAAAAGTCCAGGAATTAGTAATAAAAGTGTTCCAGCAGCATTTAGCATTAGAGATAAATTGGCTTTACCAATTGCTACCAGACCTTCGGATATCCAGTTGTAGAGGTTAAGACCAACTGAGCCAATCATCATTATAATTAAGTATTTATGTATATACTCAATCACTAGTGGATCCTTTGAAAATATTGATCCGAAAAAATCACCCCAGAAAATTACTATAACAGTTTGAATAACTCCAAAAATCAGTGAGATATTCAGGATCATCTTTCTTGAAGTTTCAACTCTGTCCATATTACCGGCACCAAAATTCTGCCCCATAATAGGGATTAAACTAACTCCTACAGCCATACTGACTATTGCAGAAAAACTCTCTATTCTACTTCCTGCAGCTATTGATGCAACAGCAACTGTTCCTCCTACAATAGCTGACAGTTTTGTTATTACAGCTCTTACCAATTGCGGCAGAAGTCTTACTATTGCACCTGGAATTCCAATGGCTATTATATCATGCCAGGATTTTAAGAGTTCAGAAACTGAGTTGTATTTAAAATTAATAAGTTTATATTTAAAAGCAAGAAACGAGAGGGATAGAACTGCACCGCATGCCCGGGATATAAGTGTAGCAAGAGCAGCACCTTTTATTCCCATATCTAAACCATTAATATGAAAAATCCACAAATCAATCTCATCAAATATAAAGATTGGATCCAGGACTAAATTTAGAAGTGCACAGACTAACATTACCATAAATGGACGTTTCATATCCCCTATAGCTCTCATACTTGAGTCACTAACAGGAGGCATAACAAAAAACACTACTCCAGAATACCAAACAGTCATATAATCACTAATTAAAGGTACTACTTCACTTTTTGCACCTAAAAGAGTAAATAAGGGGGTAATTGTTGCTAATCCAACAGATGATATAATTACAACAGAGAGCATTGAAAGAAGTATTCCATCGGTAGCTATCCGACTCATTAGGTGATTATCTTTTTTTCCAAAGGCTCTTGCAAGTATGGAACTTGCACCCATTCCAATTCCAGTTGAAATTGCTCCAATAACCATAACAACCGGGAAAGTGAATCCCATTGCTGCCAGAGAATTAACCCCGAGTTTTGATACAAAAAAAGTATCTGTCAAATTAAATACTATAATTGCAAACATTCCACCTATATTGGGAAGAGCCAGCCTAATTATATGTTTTTTAATATCTCCTGTTAAAAGATCAGTCTTATTCATTTATGCTCCAATATTTTTATTCATAATTTGTAACATAAAGAAATAAAAAAGCCCACATTTATTAGAGGCCACTGAAAAAGTCATAAATTGACTAATGAGGACATGATTTACAAAAATATTTGTAGTCGTGTCCTTTTTTTATGATAGAATTCTAAAAAGTATTATTAGGAGCTATCAATTGATTAGTAAGCAGAAAGAATTAAATT
>QKAW01000011.1 GCA_003247135.1 Spirochaetales bacterium
TTTATTAAAAGCAATTATAACTGAACTTTCTAATTATGTATCTACAGATACCAATAAATACTTGAATTATACAAAGTCTATAACCCAGTTACAAGAAAGCTTAATTTTAGCAAGTCTAATAATTAATGAAGATTTTTCAGATATAGATTCTGAAGATTTTTATAGAAGTAAGCTTAAATCCCTTGATTATTCAGAAAATTCAGACAAATTATCCATAATTCAAAAGATTCTTACCTTCGGAAATTTAACACCTGAAATGATTTTACTATTAAGCAAAATAATTAATGAAAATGATAAATTGAGAAGTGAATGGACTCAGTTATACAACATAACTAAATATATAAACAGCAAAGATAGATCAAGTGTAGATGATATTATCAATAATATAGATAATTATATTTTTACAATTTTGCCGTCATGGTTTGAAAATGATGAAAATGTAAGTAATCTATATAGAAATAGTTTAATAACAAATTTTGAATTTACCTGTTTTAAAACAGATAATGTAAGAAAAATAGATGATTACTTAAGAAAAAATAAAAGCTTAAAGGAATTTGATAACTCATTATTGGAAGTCATTTATGTATTAGGTAATAAAACATCTAAGAGTCTATTAAATCAAAAATTTAATAATGAACCTAATTTTGATACTTATTCCAATAATTTGAATCAGATTCAAGAATATGTAGAAATTTTTGATAATGATTTCTGGAAAAACTCTATTCTGAATAATTATTACTATCTTATAAAAAAAGTAGCAACCTTTGAACAAAGTAACGATTTCTTATTTATGAGTAGTGGTGAATGGAATAGAAAGATACTATATACGTCCCAAACGTCAATTGTTGATTTTATGGCAGAGAATATTGATTATAGTAATTCTGATATTGATAATAAACAAGAAATGTCCATTGATTTAACATTTAATCACTCAAAGTTTCTTTTACCTAACCATTTTATTGAACCGAATCTAGATTTTTTTAAAGAATTATCCGATTTTTCTAAGGAGATAATCGATAACTCTAATTTTGACTTTTTTAATATTTATTACAAGGATAAATTTAATAGTTTCAATAAAATTATAAATGATACTATCTCTATAATTAATAAAGAGTTAAATTATTCGGTTATTACTGAAGAGGATAAGAACCTTATTACCAATATTCCTTATAGATTATTTTCATTAGAAAAAAAGAGCCTTGAAGATATAGTTGATTTTAAACTTTATCAAATTAGTAATAATATTAACAACCAATATTTTTCAGGAATTGGTAAACCTCAAAGAGTATATATAGCATTAAAAGATTGTATTGGAGGAGCTAGAATAGGAACAGGTTACATAAACTCATACTATGAATTTAAACAACCATTAGAGGAATCTATAACAGATAAAGATTGGTTACAATTGTTTGAAAATGAAAAACTATATAATACCCAGAAAATATTACCTTTCTGGGATAAATAATTTAGCTTTTTAATGATTTGATAACTAAGACTTCCATTCTTTCATTACTATTTGTAAAGAGAGCTCTTTGAGCTCCATTATTTACTCTTATAAGATCAGCTTTACTTAATAAATAATTTTTAGAATCAATCTTAATATTACCAGTCCCTGATACTACAAAAAAATCAACATCAAATGGAAGAGAATGCTCTTCCATTTGACTGTTTACATCCAAAGATATATGTACATACTCCAAATCACCAAAATTAATTAGTTTTTTACCAACAATAGAATTATTTTCATAAATAACAAGACTGTTATCAACGTTATAGATCATCTACATACCTTAAATAGATAATTGTCTATGGGAACCATCGGCATACGCTTCATCCCTTAACTTTGCAACTATATCGCTATTTAAATAATCTTCAAAACCACATTTACGATCAATAATTCCTTTAGGTGTAAATTCGATTATCCTGTTAGCGATAGATTCAATAAACTGATGATCGTGAGAGTTAAACATAATAACTCCCTTAAATTCTATTAATCCATTGTTTAAAGACGTTATAGATTCAAGATCTAAATGTGCTGTAGGCTCATCCATAATTAAAACATTGGCTTCTTCCAGCATTATTTTAGATAACATACATCGAACTTTCTCACCACCAGATAGAACTTGAACATTTTTTAATGATTCATCTCCAGAAAAAAGCATTCTACCAAGAAAACCACGAATAAATGCATCGTCTGGCTCTTTTGAATACTGTCTTAACCAATCAGTCATATTTATGTCTTTATTAAAATAAAGGGTATTATCTTTAGGAAAATATGATTGAGAAGTTGTTACACCCCATCTAAAAGAACCGGAATCAGGTTCAATTTCACCTGAAAGAATTTGGAAAAGAACAGTTTTTGCCTGATTATCAGGACCAACAAAAGCTATTTTGTCTTCACCACTTACCTGAAAAGTTAAATCTTTAAAAATTAATTCACCTTCAATTGTTTTACTTAAATTCTCAACTTCCAGTATAACTTTACCTGCATCTCTTTCAGGTTTAAAAGCTACATATGGGAATTTTCTAGAAGATGCTTTTAAATCCTCTATATTTAATTTTTCTAATTGTTTCTTTCTACTAGTCGCCTGTTTAGCTTTGGATGCATTACTACTAAATCTTTGAATAAATGATTTTAATTCAGCAGCTTTTTCCTCTGCTTTTCGTTTCTGATCTTTTAACTGTTTTGTAATTATCTGACTTGTTTGATACCAGAAATCATAGTTACCTACATATATTTGTATTTTACCGTAATCAATATCAGCAATATGTGTACAAACCTGATTTAAAAAGTGTCTGTCATGGGAAACTACGATTACTGTATTATTAAATTTAAAAAGAAATTCTTCCAACCATTTTATAGATTCTATATCTAAATGGTTTGTTGGTTCATCCAGTAACAAAATATCTGGATTACCAAATAATGCTTGTGCAAGTAAAACACGAACTTTTATTGTATCATCCAAATCCTTCATATAAACATCATATAAATCACCGGTAACACCTAAACCAGATAATAAGATACCTGCTTCACTTTCAGCTTCCCAACCGTTTAGTTCAGCAAACTCTCCTTCAAGTTCACTTGCTTTAATACCATCTTCATCAGTAAAATTTTCTTTACAATAGATAGCATCTTTCTCTTTCATTACTTCATATAAACGTTTATGTCCCATAATAACTGTATCTAAAACAGTATATTCATCATATGCAAAGTGATCTTGGGAAAGAACTGCCATTCTTTCACCTGGTGTAATATTTATCTCTCCTGAATCGTGCTCTATCTCACCTGATAAAACTTTTAGAAATGTAGATTTACCAGCACCATTAGCACCAATTAATCCATAACAATTACCAGGAGTAAATTTAATATTAACATCCTTAAAAAGAGATCTTTTCCCAAAAGCAAGGGATACATTACTACAACTTATCAAAGTTAAACTCCTAAATATATTACTTATATATTATAAATATTATCAAAAAATTAAATATCTTTCTATGCTGTATTCATATTAAAAGAAATTTTATGTTTATACTAAATTGTTGACATCCAATTCCTTTCATGGTAATTTTTCTTACTGAAACATAAATATAAGGATTATTTTTAATGGCATTAAAAACTGATAATTTTAAGAAAAAAAATAACAAAAGAAATTTAGGAGCTTTAATAGGTTCAATAATTATATTAGTTATTGTAGTAATAAGCTTTGTAGTTTCTCCTGCAATTGGTCAAATAGGAACAACAGATATGGCTGATATAGAGTTAGGTTCTTATGGAGATGAGAAAATTACTTTTAGTTTTATAAATGAAACTCCTTTTAGAACAGAATTAGCTGCTTTAAGTAATAATAGTACAGATTCAATGGATCCTAGAATTGCGCAAGTAGCCTACAAAAGAGCTGTAACTAAAGCTGCTGCGATAGAAGAATTTAATAAAAATGGATATGAAATTTCTAAAGAACAATTAGATGATGCTGTTTTAAAATCAGGTTACTATAATGTGAATGGAGTTTTTAATACCAAGGTATTTAAGAATACAACTGAAGCAAAAAAACTGGAAATAAGAAAAAACATTGAAAGAGATTTAAAAATTGATACTTGGATGAATATAATTTTATTAGAGCAAAAAAGAAGTAATAAATATTTGGAATTTATATCATCTATGAGTGACAATAAAAGAAACTTTGAATATGTAACAATGAATTATTCAGAATATCCTGATGAATTAGTAATGGATTATGCAAAAAACAATAGCAAAAAATTTACAGAACTTTCGCTTTCAAGAATAACTGTCGAAAAAATGAGTACAGCAGAAACAATAATTTCTAGTTTAGAAAATAGCGAATCAACATTTGAAGATCTGGCAAAAAAATATTCCACTGATAATTTTAAGGATAATGGTGGTGCAATGAGTTCATCAATTTTTGAATATGAATTGGAATCTGTATTTGGAATTAATGATTCATCGGAAATTCTTAACTTAAAAGTTGGAGGTACTCCGGCTATTGTAGAGGATAATAATCAAGTTATTTTACTAACTGTAAACAAAGAGATTGTAGAACCTGATTTTTCTGATCTATCAGTAATTAGAAATTATATGCTTTCCTATGAACGGGGAACAATTGAGGATTATTTCTATGCAAAGATTGAAAATATTGAGGATAATAATCTGAATTCAATCGGTTTAGAGGTAAAAGAGACTGGATTATTTTCAATTAACTATGGAGGTGAACAACTTTTATCAACATCAATCGATAGAGTTAGCCAGGATTCTATTTTTTCAAGAGCCCTTGATAATGAAAATTTCTTTACTATACTGTTTAAGTTAGAGGAAAACAAAGTCTCAGACCCTATAGTTTTAGGAGATTCAATATCTGTTTTTAAATTAAAAGATGAAGTTTCTGAGGAAACAAACACAATGGAGTATGTTCTAGATTCTCTTGATAGAGCGATGTTGAATTATAAAAGTCAAGTAACAGAGGATTTAATAGTAAAGTCTGATAAATATAAAGATAATTTCTTTCCAGGATATTTAAAGATATTGTCTATAAATAATGGATATTAATAATCAAGTTGAAATTCCTCTACTCTATGAAACAGGTAGAGGAATTTCAGTTAGTTATAAAAGTAAGAATTTATATTCTAAATTTGATCCACAAAAAAACATTTTTAAAATTATTAATCAGTTAAATATAGAGTGTAATACAATCTATTTAATTGCTTCTCCACTTCTAGGTTATGGAATTCATGATTTAAATAATTTATTACCAGAATCTTCAATTTTAGTTCCTATCGAAATAGATCCAGAACTATTTAATATATCAGATAAATCTTATAACATTAATCTCATTAATAATGGGTTTGATTTCCTTAATTTAATCAATAAATTTGACTTATCAATATTCAGAAGGTGTGAAATTCTATCATTTAATTCATCTTATCAAATGTATAAGGAGGAGTATGATTCTTATTATAATTTAGCAATTAAACAGCTTCATAACTACTGGAAAAACAGGTATACAATGATAAAGATGGGGCACTTATGGATAAAAAATACAATAAAAAATTTAAAAGATTTGAAGTATGCGAAACCATTTGAAATGCTTAAAACTGATAAACCTGTAGTTGTTGTAGGTGCTGGAGAATCAATTGAGTCAGTTATTATTAATTTACAAAGATTAAGAAATTCTTTATTTATTCTTTGCGTCGATACAGCACTTCAGGTTTTACTTGATGCTGATATAATCCCGGATGCAGTTGTAGCTCTTGAGGCTCAGTTTTATAATTTGCCAGATTTTTACGGTTCAATAGGTAAAAAAATTAATGTAATTTATGATCTTTCAAGTTATCCTAATGTAGTAAGAAATATTAATGGAGAAAAATATTATATTGTAACGCAATATAATAATTCCGACCTTCTTAATAAATTGAAGGATTGTGGTCTATTTAGCAACTATATACCACCTCTGGGTTCTGTAGGAATTACAGCTATTTATTTAGCCCTTAAAATAACTACAAACAATATATTTCTGGCAGGTTTGGATTTTTCATATAAATTAGGTAAGACTCACAGCAGAGGAACACCATATAATAAATCATCTTTAATTTTATGGAATAGACTATTCCCAGGTGATACTTTTATACAATGTTATAATAGACCTTTGTTAAAAAAAAAGAATAAAGTTGGTTTAATAGAAAATAGCGATGAGATCTTGTATGAATATTCCCTTTATGCAAAGGAATTGCTTTTAGGTAGCACAAGAGTTTTTGATATTACTAAAACCGGAATGCCATTAGGAATAAGCCTTGTAGATCCAGAGGATATTTTAAATATAAATCAACAATCCTGTTATAAAGAGACTTTAAATAAGGATTATAAGATAAATAGTTTTTTAGCTGAAAAAATTTATTTAGAAGAATTAGAAAAAATTGAAAATGCAATAAAATTATTGTCTGAATATTTTACTGATAAAAAAGAGAATCAACTAGAAATTTTAAATGAAATATCCTATCTGTTTGACTGCTTTCCTGAAGCAGATCCCCTTAAAAACTTAGATGATAAAATGCTATACAGGATTTTTATTACACTATGCAGATATAAACGCCAGATTAAATAAGATTATCTTCATAAATTAAGTGAAATAATAATCTTCATCGCCGTATCGTCTGAAAGAAATTGCTTCATAAATATGCTCTTCATTAATGTTCTTTGAAAATTCTAAATCTGCAATTGTTCTAGCAACTTTCAAAACTGAGTGACAACCTCTTGAAGATAATGAGAGTTTTTTAATGCTTTTTAGCAGAACTTTTTTACTGCTATCCGATAAGATACAGTACTTATCAATATATCCAGCTGTAATATTACCATTACATGTTATATTGCTATCAACATATCTTTTCCTCTGTACTAAAACAGCATTCTCAACCCTTTCTTTTATTGAGACAGATGGTTCCCCTTTACTACCCAACATTTCTAATGTACTAACTGGTAATACAGGAATTCGAATATCAATTCTATCTATAATTGCACCTCCCATTTTCTTCCAGTATCTTCTAATTTCTTTTTCTGAACACATGCATATTCCATCTTCCTTTCCAAGATTACTACATGGACAGGGGTTCGCAGTTGCTATTAGTCTAAAGTTAGATGGAAACCATGTTGAGTTAGAAGCTCGATTTAATGAAACTCTTTTATCTTCAAGAGGTTCCCTTAAACTTTGCAAAATTGATGATTTAAACTCGGATATTTCATCCAGAAAAAGATATCCATTATGCGCAAGTGAAATTTCTCCCGGAAGATATTCTTTACCACCACCAACTAAACTTTCCAGTGAAGCACCATGATGAGGCTTCCTAATAGGTGGTTTATGAATAATATTAGACAGATTTTCAAGTTTGCCGGCTAATGACCAAATTCTCGTTGTTTCTAGTGATTCATCCCTTGTTAAATCTGGCAGTATAGAATCGATACAAGATACAGATAGTGATTTACCAACTCCAGGAGGACCAAAAAGCAGGATATTGTGTCCACCAGCAATTGCAATTTCCAATCCTCTTTTAGTTATTTTTTGTCCCATAACATCAGCAAAATCCTTATTATTATTTATCTTTGGAAAGTTGATTTCTTTTTTTTCGAGTGGAACTCCATTTCCAATTATTACGTTGTATGCATCACTTAAGGTATCAACTGCATATACCTCTCCAAGCTCAAATAAAAGAGCCTCCGAAGCATTTTTCCTTGGAATAATATATCTTTTAATACCCAGTTCATAGGACTTTGAGACAGCTGATAATACTCCATTTACTTCTCGTACTCTTCCATCTAAGGTAAGTTCACCTAATATGAGGAAACTACCATCTATTTTAGAATCTACACTACTAGTGATAACTCTACATGCAAATGGAAGATCGTATAAGGCACCCTCTTTTTTTTCACCGGCAGGAGCCATATTAATAATTACTCTACCCTTTGGGAAATCAAAACCACTATTTAAAATAGCTGACCTAAATCTAACTTTAGACTCTTTTACAGCGCTACCTGGTAAACCAACTATATCAATACCAGGCAGAGAGCGAGTAAAAATGTTAACTTCTATCTGAACTAACTCACCATCATAACCATTGGATGAAAAACTATAAATATTCATATTAACCTCATTACAATTTTAGAAAAAATTTTGATTATGATTCAATTTTCTCTAAATTTTATATATAATATTATGATAGGAGATAAAATTTGAGTTATATAATTATTACTCATAATGGAAAAGCTCACCTGGATGAAATACTTGCGATTTCTTTATTAGCATACAAATTTAATCAATTACCAGAAAAAATTATTCGAGTAAATCCAGAAAAAGCTGCAGAACTTATAACTACTAATCAGTATGATAATAAAACTTTTTTTATAGACTGTGGTTTAAAATTTAATTCTGCTAAGAACTTTTTTGATCACCATCAAGAAAAAAGTTTAGGATGTTCAGCGTTACTTGTTTTTGAAACATATTTCAACAATTTGTTTGATACTCAATTACATGATTATATCAAACTTGTTTCAGAAGTAGATACAAAAGGACCTAATTCTTTAGAAGATTTTAAAATTAACAGCAAGTCTATAAATTATTTCTCTTTTAGTCAGAAGATATTAGTAAAGCAATTTGAAGATAACCCTCTACTAATAACTTCCATTTTTTATGAAGGGATTAAATCAATAATCGAATTTGATTATGATAAGAATCTCGCAAAATCCTGGTTCAATAAAGACAATAATTTTAAAATAGAAAAGATATATGATATAAATATTTTGGTTTATAATAATCCACCTCCAATTAATTTAGCTAGAGCTGTAAAATCAATTGATAGTGAAATAGTTGATGACAATAATATTCATGTAATATATGGATTTGATAAAGAAGATAACAGAATTCGTACACTTTTTAGAACTCTTCAAGCAGATAGTATTATTGATTTTTGCCAATCAAAGGTAGAAAAACTAATTTTTTGTCATAATAGTGGTTTTTTATTAAAATTCATTCCTCAAACAGATACAGAATGGTATAACATAGTAAAGGAGTCTATAAGAGATGATAAAAAGAGTTAATACACCAGATGCGCCAAAAGCAATAGGTCCATATTCTCAAGCTACAATTTTTAATAATTTAATATATACATCAGGACAAATTTCTATCGACCCAAAGACTCAAGATTTTATAAATGACTCGATAGAAAAACAGACAGAACAAGTTCTTAGAAATATTCAGGCTATATTGGAATCATCAGGTAGCAGTTTAACAAAGATTTTAAAAACAACAATTTATATCAAAAATATTGGGGATTTTGATAAAGTAAATATTATTTATAAAAAATATATAACTGAAAACCCAGCAAGATCAACAATAGAAGTTTCTAATTTACCAAAGAATGCTTTAATAGAAATAGAGTGTATTGCTGCTATTTAAAATATAAACCATATTATTGGATAATTTATTACTGTTAAAGACCAATATAAGAAGATTCTAATAAATTTAATTTATCTTGTCTAATTTCTATATTATTAAAATCTTCTTTAAAAACAGCTTTATTTTTCTTGTTATAATATACAAATGAAAAATTATAGTTTCCTGGTTCTAATTCAATTTCAGAAACAGAAGATACTCCTGGAAAATATCTTGCAGCTCGTAAATCTGAGTTTTCTGTAGCAAACATATAAACAGTTCCTGCAAGATTAGTTAGAATACCCAGTCCCTTGCCAAAATTATCTTCAACAATATCTTCTGATATATTAGAAATTAAGGCTTTTGAAATTGCTCTAATAACTGTTTTTCCAATGATCAGAGGTTGCCTCAATTTAAAAGCTTCCAAAGCGATATTTTCAAAAGATTCTATTTTTTTTAAATAACCATAACTAATGTTGTTAACAACAATTTCTATGTATTCAACAGGATTACTTCTTTTTACTAATGTTGGAAATTCAAGTTTTAAATTTGTCCTGCCCTTCATCCCTTTATATACAATTTTATTGAAACCAATATTTTGACTATATGAATCAAAATAGATTATATTTCCACTATTATTGACATAATAAGTTTCAGCCTCTTTTTCCGGAATAAGTCCAGTAAAAGTAAACAAATTAACAATTGCCTTATCATTATGTGAAACAGGTTTATCTGGGGCATTAAAATCATATAATAAAGGTTGATTAATAAAAGCTTTCATAAAATAATCATCTTCGATTCTTTTATCATCAATAGCTCCTACATATCTATAGAGTATTGATCCTAAATATCTAGCCAGTGCATCATTATGATAATTGTATTCTGCTTCTGGTACAGTAATATCTTCACTTTTATTGAAATTATTTATTTCTAAAGAATATTTATGCTCAAGATTTTTAAGTTTTAAATCAAATCTTCTAATTTCTACTAATGCACTTTCATATTCTTTTAAATGTATATAATTTAAAGATTTAAAAATATTTATATATATATCTTCATAATCTTCACCGTTATAGGGTAATGCATTATCATTTAAAACACCTGAGAGTATTCCTTTGGAAATGCTTTTTGTCATTAATTCTTCAATAAAATATTCAGCTTTAGTAAGAGATTTGTTACTTTCTTCATAATCATGATTAAAGTGGTATAACATGCCTTCTTCAAGATAATATAATACTCGATCCTTCTCTGAATAGAAAAGATCTCTGCTATCTAATAATCCCTGTAATGCTTTACTGGTATTACCAATATGCAGATTATAATCTATATCTGAATACTGTGATTTATTAGTTACTATTGTTGAGCATGATAAATTTAGAAAAACAAATAAAATTACTAGTTTAAATACTTTACTACCATTTCGTTCCACCAAGTTCTATTACCTTTTTATGTTTTTTAGTTCCAATCCAAATCTTTTCATTTGATTCTAAATCAATTAACTCTAAATCAACTTGATAATATACAACCCTTGTAGAATTTAACTGGTCTGTAATTGTAAAGATATTCCCAATTAACATAAGGTCTGCTCCAGTCTCCTGAGCTATTTTTTTTGTAGTTACTAAAGATGAATTAATTTTTTGATCTTCTTTTTCTTCTCGTAATTCCAATCTCTCTGTTGATGAAGCAACAATTTTTACTTTTCCACTATTAATCAACTCTCTTTCAATATCTTTAACAAAAGTATTAACATTGATATGCTCAGAACTATTATTTCTAATTGAGCCAACTATTAAAACAGGCTTCATTCCATTTTTTTTAAAACGACTTAATACATCTCTATTTAAAAGATCATTTATCATATTTTCTGAGACAAGAGCTGAATCTGTATCATTCCATCTACCACTTAAATCTGTTTCAATATCTGATGAAACACGTAAAACTCTATTGTTTGATGATTGGCACCCTATAATTAAAAATATTGAAATTATAAATATTATTTTCTTCATTATAATCCTTCCTATTTAATTAAATGAAATTTATATAACATTATGTTACTTTTTTTAAAAATAACTTTCTGAACGACTACCTTTAATCCATACAAAAATAAAACAGAGTGATAACATAAGTCCTGGAAGAAAAAGTAGAATATTTTTTAAAGTCAATGAATTATTTGTAACCTCAAAAATAGGTATATGCATTGCAATTGAGCTACCAATAAATGTACCAATGGATGCTACAATGAATAAAAATAAGGGGTTTAAAACTCTATATTTTTTATTCATAAGATAAATTATTATAGTAACAAAAGCTGAAACTAAAAAATTTATTAATAGGATTTGTATTGTTAATTGTAACATTTTATCACTCCAAAAATTTTAAATTTGTATATCTAATGTTGTAATATATACTGGGATACTTTCTAATGCTTCAAGAGAACTACTAATACCTCTGTTAACAACTGCAAACTCAATATATATAGTACTATTCAAACTGTTTTTATCAGATAAATTATTATCTTTAGCAAATTGTTCTAAAAACCTATGCCCATTTTCATTAACGGCATATTTTCCAATTAAATGAGAGTAATTCTGATTCTTTTGATTAACAAAATATAGGAAATAACTTTTATCTGGAACATTAACGTCATAAAGTTTAAGTGATTCATCACTACTTGAGTCATATAATAGTTGGAAAATTTTTGTAGTATTTATTAGTATATCTTCTGAATAGGTTTGATTTTCACTGTCAATAGTTTCAGTAAATTTTACCATTGAAAAACCTTTTTCAAAAAGGTACTTTTCAGAGTCTTTAGTTAAATCACCTAATGCTAAATCTGTAATTTCTTTTTTTTTTGATTCATTACTATTAATGTAATATCTAGCATATAATTGAAATCTGTTAATGTTTTTTGATTGTTCTACATCAATTTTAAATTCTGATCTAGTAGAAGAGCTATTTAACAAAATAGCTCCTTCCACATATTCAAATGATGGTATACCACAACTTGACAGAAATATAACTGTTAAAAACAGGACATTAACAAATCTCATTTATTTAATTGTTAATAACCTTGTTTTTGCTAAATTTGATAAATTGTAGCTTTTATACTCAGCAACAAGGATTTCATAATACTCTATTGCTTTATTATTATCCCCTTTTGCTTCATTAAGTCTTCCAAGATTAAAAATAACTTCTGGTATATCGTAGGATTTATCTGGAACTTCAAGATTATCACTTTTGAAATCTGCTACTATTTTTTCTAAAATAATTATTGCATCATTAATCTTACCTTGTTCTTCTAGTGACATTGCTGCATTAAACATATAAACAGTAACACCAAGATCCTTTGGGAATTTAGTATATGCTAAAGTATAATACTCTTCAGATTTTTCAAAATCTTTTTCATCAAAATAATATGATGCAAGTTTTACATAAGCCATAAGTTCTGCTTTAGTCCCAGGAAATTTAGAAATCCCTTCATTTGCAACAGTTATAAAACTTTCAACATCTCCATCGGTATGTGAAACTTCGTGGTACAGAGTTTCTATCTCTACTGATTTATTTACCATTATGTTTCTATTTTTTTGTTGTATTTTTGATAAAATACCAAAAACAATAATAATACATGCCAATATTGCCAATACTAAAAACAATATCTTTTTATTATTTGTTAAAAAATTTGATAATTTTTGATTAATTGTTTCTTTTTCAGTCTCTTTCATAAAGTAAAAATCCTCTCATTTATTATATAGTTCTTTTATTAGTCTTGATAGATATGTTCTTTGAATACCTAAAATTTTAGCACTTCTTGTAACATTCCAATCATTACTTTCAAGCACCTGTAATATGTATTTATTTTTATATTCATTCATTGCTTCTTTTAAAGTAACCTTGCATATATTAACGTTATTATTGGAAGAAAGCAATAAAAAATCAGAAGTAATTTCTTTCTTATCACTCAATACAAGAGCTCTTTCTATAGAATTTTTTAATTCTCTTATATTTCCTGGCCAATCGTATGATAATATTAGATTAATCGCTGATTTATCAAATGTGTACTTATCCCTGCTACTCGTTAAATCTTCCAGAATATTTTTTGCTATTGGAATAATATCTTTTACTCTTTTCCTTAGAGGTGGAACAGTTAATTTAAGAACATTAAGCCTATAAAATAGATCTTTTCTAAATTCTCCATTTTTAACTTTATTTTCCAGATTTTTATTAGTGACAGCAATTATTCTACAATTTATTTTTCTTGTTTCACTGCTACCAATAGGTTGAATTATACCTTTCTCTATTGCATCTAGTATTTTTGCTTGTAACATAAGAGTCAAATCACCAATTTCATCTAAAATTAATGTGGAATTGTGAGCTTTCTCAAATTTTCCAATATAATTCGATTCAGAACTGGTAAATGCTCCTCTAATTGAACCAAAAAGCTCTTTTTCTAGAAGATCACTTGGTATTGCAGCTATATTAATAGCTATAGAAGGATATTCAGATCTCTTTGATTTTTTGTGAACAAGTTCTGCAATATAATCTTTACCAACACCACTTTCACCCTCAATTAAAAGATTTAAGTCAGAGTTACTAATCTTATCTATATTATCTAATATATCTTCAGGTAGAATAAATTCTGTCAATTTAAATCCTAAAAAAAAAGAGAGACTCTGTCTCTCTTTTCCTTAATTATTTGATTATTATTTTAACATATCACCAAGAGTGTAAGTTCCATCTTCCTCAACATCATTTGCATCGATATATTTTGAAATTTCTTTTCTCTCTTCATGTAAAGCTAATTCTTTAACTGACAATGAAACTTTTTGCTTAAAGATATTAATATCTGTTACAGCAGCTCGTAATTTATCACCTTTATTTACAGCTTCTAATGCCTCTTCGTAAGAAACATCTTTAGAAAGTGAAAGATTTGATTTATGAATTAAACCTTCAATATTATTTCCTAATGAAACAAAAACTCCAAACTCAGCTTTATTTGTTACTTCACCTTCAATTATAGTTCCAACAGGATTTTTTTGAGCAAACTCTTCCCAAGGATTATTGTGTAACTGTTTAACACCTAATCTTATCCTTCTTGAATCAGCATCTATTCCAACAATACAGCACTCCATTTTCTCACCTACTGTGAACACAGAAGATGGTTTTGGAGTTTTATTATCCCAGCTTAAATCTTCAACATGTAAAAAACCATCAATTCCTTCTTCAACTTCTAGGAAAGCACCTGCATTAGTAACTTTTTTTACTTCAAGCATTAGTTTTTCACCACAAGGATATCTATCAATTATATCGTCCCATGGATTTGGCAACACATGTTTTACACCTAAAGAAATTCTACCTTCTTCTACATCAAAATCAAGTATCATAGCTTCAACCGGATCACCTATAGAAAATAGTTCCTTTGGATGCTTAACTCTTTTAACCCAAGATAATTCAGAAATATGAGCTAAACCTTCAACTCCTGGAACAATTTCAATAAAGGCTCCAAAGTCTGTTAATTTAGTAACTTTACCACTTATAATATCTCCAGGATGGAAATTATCCTGAAAAGTAACCCATGGGTCTTGAATAAAATGCTTCAAAGATAAATTAATTCTTTTTTCAGACTCATCTAATCTGATAATTTTTAATTCTACTTCATCATTCTTCTTAACAAAATCCTTTGGTCTGGAAACATGTCCCCAACTCATATCATTTATATGTAAAAGTCCATCAAAACCACCCAAGTCAATAAATGCTCCAAAAGAAGTAAAACTTTTTACTTTCCCCTTAACAATATCTCCCTCTTTTTTAGTTTCAAAAAACTCTTTTCTGTTATTTTCCATTCTGTCTTCAAGAAGTTTTCTTCTTGAAACTACTACATTAGCTTTTTTCTCGCCATAAAGTTTCTCTAATAAGAAATCACACTCTAGACCGATATATTTTTCAGGTTTTTCAACTTTAACAATATCTGCTTTTGAAATTGGCATAAATGCAATAATATCACCGCCAAGGTCAACTTCAAAGCCACCTTTAATAGATTTTACAATCTTACCTTTAACAGGTGTTCCATCATTGAATGCTATTTTTAGTTCCTTCCATACTACTTTTAAGTCAGCTTTCTTTTTAGAAACAATAAGTTCGCCATGTCGTCCTTCTTTTTTTACAATTACTACTGATACAACATCACCTAAATTAGGCTCTTCACCTGCAAACTCATCTAAAGGTATTCTTCCTTCTGATTTATACCCAACATCTATAAAAACGTAATCTGAATCTATGTGTATAACTTGTCCATCAACAAGTTGACCCTCTTCCATAGTATCTAGGGCTTTTAGGTACTCCTCTTGTAGATTTGTCTGATCCGCTTTAGCATCCATTTCTGTCATAACCTGTTCTGTTCTCCCGGTTCCAATTAATTCATTTATCTTAGTAAATACTTTGTCACAAACTGCTTCTATCGTCAAGTATGTTGTATCAATATATTCTGCACTATCGGATATTTTTAAACTTCCAACCATTTTATTTTTATCAATTTGATCTCTTTCTTCAATACTTTTAATAATTTCATTAAGAGATAAATCACTTACACCTTGGTCAAATCTTCTTCTTGCTCTAACTTCAGGTTTTGCATCAAAATAAAACTTGGCTTTTGCATCAGGAAATACTACAGTTGTTATATCTCTACCTTCAATAACAATGTCGATAGTGTTACCAATTTTTCTAATTACCTGGTTCACTATATTCCTTATTTCCGGAATGGATGAAATTAAACCTACGTTTTTATCAACACTATCACTATGAAGTTTGCTCTCAATATTCTCGTCATTAACATAGAGTTCATGATCCTTAATATCAATCTTTATTTTTTCTGCCAGTTCAACTATTTTGACAAAATCAGTAATGTCATAGTTTAATTCTAGGACTTTATAAGTTATTCCCCTGTAAAAGCTTCCACTATTTAAATGAAAAAAATTCAATTTTTTTGCCAACATTTCTGCTATAGTGCTTTTACCAACACCTGCTGGTCCATCTATTGCTACTACCATATATTTGTATTAACACTCCAATTTATTTATTATCAAATTTATTATATTTTTTCTGGCCTCTACTTTTATTCTGATTATATTTATTTTTTCTAAAATCAGAATTTGACCTGGATTTTATTTCTCTATTTTCATTTTTATTAAATCTTTCTGTATTTTTGGCTCCCGGTATTTTATTAGTGCTATCATTTTTTTTATTTGAAGAGAATTTATAGCCATTATCTACTTTGGATTTTTTTGCATCTTGAGAATAATTTTTTCTATAATCAGGTGTAATACTTTTCTGATTATTATCCAATTTAAGATTCTTACTTCTTTCGAGAGTTTTTAAATGCCCTGTTCCTTTTTTTCTTATCAATCCAGGCCTATCTTCAGCTTTTGATTCAGCATCTTTTAATAATAAACTAACCTCTTTTTCAGTTAGCTTTCTAAAATGACCGGAATGAATTCCTTTAAGGGTTACACAGCCAATTCTTAACCTATGCACTTTTTTTACAGAAATATTTCTTGATAAAAAAACTTTCCTTAACTCTCTGTTCTTTCCCTCTTCAAGAATTATATGTACACAACGTGGACCCTTAAATTCAAAATCTTTCATTTTGAAAAATTCACCCTGAACATAAATTCCTGACTTAAACTCTTCCATCAAATCTACAGGAATTTCATCTTTTGTTATTACCTCATACTCTTTTTCAATATGTGTTGACGGATGAGTTATTTTTTTTGCAAAATCACCATCATTTGTAAAAAATATGAGTCCTGATGTTAAGTAATCCAATCGTCCTACATTAAATAAACGTTGCTTAAATACTGGTGTTAATAAATTTATAGCTAATGGTCTATCATCAGGATCTGCATTTGAACATAAGTATTTTGTTGGTTTATGTAGAGCTAAGTATATATTTTGCTTTGCTTTTCCAATTTTTTTGCCATCATAATACACAGTATCTTCACTTGAAACTTTTGTTCCAGGTTTAATTACAACTTTACCATTAACAGAGATTCTGCCTTGTGCTATTATCTCTTCACATTTTCTTCTTGATGCTATTCCGCATTTTGCTAAATAGACTTGTAATCTCTCTTGATCAGGCATTTAATTCAAATTTTTCCTTATCTTCATCTTTTAATTTTGGTAAGTCAGATATACTGTTTAATTTAAAAAGCTTCAAAAATTCTTTAGTTGTTCCAAATAACGGGGGTTTTCCCGGTATGTCCTTTTTACCAACGACCTTAATTAAGTTTTTCTTTTGTAATAGTCTTATCATTCCATCAGCTGAAACACCTCTTAATATATCAATCTCAGCTTTTGTCATTGGTTGAGAATAAGCAATTATAGAGAGAGTTTCAAGTGCAGCTTTACTTAATTTTTCATCATATTTTTTCCCGTAGACTGCTTTTAAAATTTCCCAGCACTCTTTGCTTGGCGTCATTAAAAAACTATTATCAACTTCAAGAAGTGATAAACCGGAATCATTGTCCTTATACTTTGCCTTTAGACAAAGAATTGCATTCTCAATTTCATCAACAGGTATATTAATTTTCTCTGATAATTTATCTGTTGAAATTGGATCACTTTCAAGAAATAATGCCGCTTCAACTAATGCTATTACTTTCATCTAATCACTATCTCCCTTTTTTAACAAAATTGTTCCATATTGAACACTTTGATAGACTATTAGTATTCTATACTTAATAGAATCAAGTATTGCTAAAAATGCACATATAAATTCCATTAATGAGTTTCTATTTTTTATAAGTTCGTCAAATAGAAATTCACTTTTTTCTGAAAGCAATTCATTTATTAAAGAGATTTTTTCATTTATTGTCACTTCTTCATTAATACTTACAATTTTTTCTCTCTGATTAAGTTTTCTTAAGGAAGAATATGTTGCAAATAGATCTGATATCTCAACTTCTTTCCATACATCATCATCATATAAAATCTGTCTTGCAGGTCTAACTGTATCTTCTTTTAAATCTCTATCATCAATTCTTGTTTTCATTATTTCAGTTATTTTTTTAAATTTCTGGTAATCAATTAATTTTGCAACTAGATCAGTCCTAGGGTCTTCTGCCTCCTCTTCTATGTCAACTTCTACAGGTAATAACATTCTGGATTTAATATATAGCAAGGTTGAAGCTAAAAGATAAAATTCTGTTAAATCTTCCAAAGTCTGATCAGTTTGATTATCTAATATTTCAATGTACTGTGCTGTAATTTCAAGAATAGGAATATCATAGATACTAACTTCACTTTTACGGATAAGGAACAGGAGAAGATCCAGAGGCCCTTGAAACTCCTTTAAATTAAAGATGTTCTTGTGAATCATAAAATTATAATACATTGTAATAATAGTCCTTTCAATCTGTTCTGATTCCATTATTAAAAATAAAAATATTTGACCTGAATGATTTTGAGTCTTACCATTATTAATATATAAAAAATTCTGGAGGAAAATATGGAATATAATTCTGCATCTTTAAGGAATGTTACTATTTGTGGGCATGGTGGTACTGGAAAGACATCTCTATGCGAACAAATATTATACAATGCAAAAGTTATTCAGAAAGCTGAAACTGTTGATTCAGGTAGAACAGTGTGTGATTTTACAGATGATGAAATTGAAAGAAAAATGTCGATACATTCATCTGTTTGTAATGTAAACTGGAAAGATACAAAAATAAATATTTTTGATACTCCAGGTATTTCAGATTTTGCAGGAGAAGTAATATCATCCTTTAGAGTAACTGAATCTGCAGTTGTTCTCTTTGGTAGCAGATCAGGTGTTCAGATTGAATCAGTAAAACTCTGGAGGCAATTAGATAAACGAAAAATGCCTCGAATTGCATTTATTACAAAGATGGATAAAGCTAATGCAGATTACTTCTCAGTTATTGAACAGATTAAAGATTTTAAAGTTACATGCATACCTATAACTATTCCTATGGGGGAAGGTAATAGTTACAATGGAGTTATTAACTTATTAAATATGAAAGCATATTATAAAAGTAATGACGGTGATGAAAAAAAAGCTGTTGAGATACCAATTGAGTTTACTGATATTGCTAATAAATATCACGAGATGATGATAGAAGCTGCAGCAGAAGGAGATGATGAACTTACAGACAAATTCTTTCAGAATGGAACACTTGAAATTGAAGATGTAAAAAAAGGATTAAGAGAAGGTCTTTTTGATAATAAATTTATTCCTGTTTTTTGTGGCTCCGTAGCTGAGAATTCCGGGATTACTCCATTAATGGATTTTATCGCTTTGGAATCACCTTGTCCCTATAGGGTTGAGGAACCGTGTATTACTGGGGAGAAATCAACATTTATAACTCCGGAAGGTGATTTTTCTGGATTGGTATTTAAGACTACAATAGATCAATTTAGTGGAAAATTAAGTTTTGTTAAAATTATAACTGGATCCTTAGTTCCTGGTAGTGAGCATTTTATTCCAAGAGAAAATAAAAAAATAAAAATAAATAAGATATATACAGCTGAAGGTAAAAAATTAATAGAGTGTAATGAATTAACCGCCGGGGATATTGGTGTTATAAACAAGCAAGATCTTTTAAAAACCAATGATACTATTTGCTCTCCTAACCACATAATTCATTTCAAAGCACTCCAACTCCCACAACCGATTTTTTCTCTGGCTATTGAAGCCGAAAAGAAAAAAGATGAAGATAAATTATCAGAACTACTTCATAAAGAGGCTGAACAAGATAATACTTTTATTGTCAACTTTAACCCAGAAACAAAAGAGAGCGTCATTTCAGGTATGGGAGAACTTCATCTGGATATAATACTTGATAGAATTTACAAAATATCCAAAATCCATGTGATAAAAAAACAACCTAAAGTGCCTTTTAGAGAAAGTATAACTCAACCAAGTTCTGGAGAGTATACTTATAAAAAGCAATCAGGTGGACATGGACAATATGGAAAGTGTGAACTTAAGATTTATCCACTGGAAAGAGGTGAAGATTTTGAATTCATTAACTCAATAAAAGGTGGGGTTATCAGTAAAGGATATATGCCGGGTATAGAAAAAGGAATAAGAGAAGCCATGGAAGAGGGCTTTCTTGAAGGGTACCCTATTGTTGATGTTAAAGCTGAAGTTGTTGACGGCAAGGAGCATGCAGTTGATTCATCTGAACTGGCTTTTAAATTAGCAGCAAAGAATGCTTTTAAAGTAGCTTTGGAAAAAGCTGGTGTATCTATGTTGGAACCATATCAGAATTTAACAGTATTTATTCCAGAAAAATATATTGGAGATGTTTTATCTGATCTGTCATCAAAAAGAGCTAAAATTCAAAACCAGGAAAGTATTGGAGGAGGTATTCAGTCTATTATAGCAAAAGTACCACAAGTAGAATTGTTAAAATATGCTATAGATTTAAAATCACTTACAAGTGGAACCGGTGCTTTTGAGCTTGAATTTAGCCATTATGAAAAATGCAATAGGAAAGTTGTTAATTAATGGGATTTTGCTATCCTGCAAATCCACCTTTTGCCATTTCACCAATTAATTTTGCTGCTGAACCAACAATAGTTTGAGTTGATAATATTTCACCAGCTTCAATAATAATTGAAATTATAGCTTCTCTGTTTCCTGGGGCAATTATGAGATAATTCATTCTGACCCCTGGGAAACTTTCACTTAAAACCTGTAATTCACCCTTTACATCTTCATCATCTGTTAAAAACAGAAATAAAAAATCATCATCGACGGGTTTAAAAGAAACTGAATCTAATATTAGATCTACTCCTATACAGTCGAAACTAAAAACATCTTCATCATTTTCCACAGATGACATAAACTCTTCTTTTTCCGCTTCAGATGAAAATGAAACTTCTAAGAGATTGATAATAACATCACTCAAACATTACTCCTTTTTCAAGAAACTCCTTAGAGTCTCCCAATATACTCATTCCCTTATCAGCATAAAAATTACACTGAGGGAGAGAATTTAAAAAAATTGATCCATATCTCATTTTTATACATCTAGAGTCAAGGAGAAAAACAAGTCCCCAGTCTCTATTTCTCCTCATTAATCTACCAAACCCCTGTTTTAATCTAGTAACTGCATCGGGTATTGATATTTCCATAAAAGGATTTCCACCTTTCTCCTTACATCTATCCATTCTTGCTTTTATAATTGGATCTGAAGGGACTCTAAATGGAAGTTTAGTAATTACTACTACTTTTAATGTTTCACCGGGAGAATCAACACCTTCCCAAAATGATTCGGTTGCAAATAGAACACTCGAAATATCTTCCTTGAAATTATTTAACAATCTGCTTCTATCATCTTCACCCTGCTTATAGCAAGTTATTCCCTTACTATCGAGGAATGGTTTAACATTTTCATAAACTTCTCTTAAAATATGATAAGATGTAAATAATAGCAATCCACTACCATTTGTAATATCGAGAATTTTTTTTATATAATCCTTAATAAAGTCAATATATCCATCTTCTGTGGGAAGTGGTGCATCAACAGGAACACCTAGAAAAACTCTTTCATCGTACTTAAATGGAGATTCATAAATTTTCTCCTGAACCCTTTCAGTAATAACGTGTTGTATCCCTACCCTTTTTTTCCAGAAATTAAAACTGTTATTTACTGTTAAAGTTGCTGAAGTACAAATTACAGATGAGTAGGGTTCAAAAACAGCCTTGTTCATTAATTCTGAAATATCAATTGGAGTTATGGTATAATTGATAAATACATCACCTTTAGATGTTGTACCTTTTTCCACCCAGAATATATCATCTCTATATTCAGTATAACTTCTAAATTTCTCAAAAAATGTTGAGAAGGATTCAAATTTTCTTTTTAATCTGGAACTTTCTATAAATGCATCATAGTCTTGAAAGTCTTCATCAACTAAATCCAGTAACTCGCTTAATTTATCAGATAAGTCGAGTATAGATTTCTGAAGTTTTAATGATGGGTTTAGTATTCCATAAGTTAATGATTCAGTTATCTCTCCCTCTATATGCAAACTGTTACCAGAAGTAAAATCTAAACAAAGTTGATCCAGTGATTCTGCATTTCTTTTTATTTCTTCAATTATTGGATCAACATCAGAAATTATTGATGGATCATTAAATAGTTTCTCAAGTTTGTATAATGAACCATATCTCTTGCCCATTTTTCTTCCATATAATCTATTTAAATATTTGATTAAGCTATATTTATTATATTTGTCTGAAAAAAAGCTGGTAGCACTGTCTTCTATATTGTGTGCTTCATCAAAAATAATCTTATAAAATGGAGGTAAAACTGCACTTCCTTCAAATCCGGCACCTTCAAGCCTCATAGCAAGATCTGCAAAGAGTAAATGATGGTTAACAACAATAATACCTGCTGTTGAAGCTTCTTTTCTTGCTTTCATTGAAAAACATTTATTAAAATAAGCACATTTTATCCCTGTACATGTATCTGTTTCACTACAAATGGAACTCCACAAATCCTTTGGTGGCAGAAAATTCAAATCACTAATTGTTCCGGTTTTACTATTTTTTATCCACTCCCTGATAAGATTAAGGGGATCATTTTCATCTCTAAACAGAGAATCTTCTTCTAGGGCACTATAAAATCTTTTATGACAAACATAGTTTCCTCGCCCTTTAACAAGAACTGTTTTGACTTTACTATTTAATATTTTTTTAGCTAATGGAATATCTTTATCTACCAACTGTTGCTGCAAATTAATTGTTCCTGTTGAAATTACAATTCTGTCATCATTCTCTTCAGCCCATTTTAAAGCAGGTATTAAATAAGCAAAAGATTTCCCAACACCAGTTCCCGCTTCTGCAGCAAGTACACAATCATGATTTAAGGCAAAGGTAACATCATCAAGCAGATTTGCTTGTGCTTCTCTATATTCATAATTCCTATCAATTTTATTTAAAGAGCCACCCGGTTTTATATAGTGTGATAAATTATCAAGAGTTACCCTTTCTTTTATTTTGATAGGTTCTACAACGGCATAAACTTTATCAACACTATTATTAATTATGTAAAAACCAATTCCATCATTACCCAGCATTGATGCTACATTTAAATCTTGTTCTGAGGGTTTTAAAATACCTGATGGGTGATTATGTATCACCACATCCCCCTTTATCATATGAGGAAATATTGCTGGAACAGAATTTTCATCACCTCTTGCTCCAACTTCAACTAAACTTATTATTCCATCACTATCCAGGCGTCCTAAAAAAAGAACTTCATTTCCATTAACTTCATCAATTGCATTTTTAATTATATCAATTACACGGTAAGTAAATCTTTCATTAATTTTCACTCAATTATATTACTTAATCTAAATATATAAGTAAATAATATAAAAATGTAAAACTATATTTTAAAGTGCTACATTTTTGCAAAAACATCTACTTTTTTGTAATAATCCATGTTTTTTTTTAGTTTTTTTCATTTTTAGGATAAAAATCCAGGGTTAAGATTTCGTAATCAAAACAAGGAGAAAATAATGAAGTCAAAATTATCAAAATTAATCATGTTATTAATGATGACAATGATTAGTGGCTTAGTTTTTGCTAACGGAAACAAAGAAGCATCAACTACAACACAACCGGAAAAAAAGAAGAAAAGAGAAATTTCTGCAATGTTAATGCAGTCCAGAAATTTTACTGGTCTACAGGAAATGATTGCAAAACTTGAGGCTGAAGAAAATATAGTTATTGATATGCAGGTAATACCTGATGATCAATATCTAAATTTACTAAAAATTAAAGTAAACTCAGGTGTAGCTCCTGACTTAATGGATTATAATGTTCCACATATATATGGTGTTTTAGATCCAGCTAAATATTTCGAAGATTTAAGTGACCAACCTTGGGTTAAAAGATTAGTTAATCCTTCTATTTCTGAATACAACGGTAAAACTTATAGCTATACATTCCTTTCTACTAGTGGTTTCCAGGCTATGATCTACAACAAAGATGTATTTAAAAAGTTTGGTCTTGAAGTTCCTAAAACTGTTGCAGAATTTGAGAAAGTTTGTGAAACTTTAAAAAATGGTGGAATAACACCAATTCTTCTAGCTTCAGATATCTGGGTTCCACAAATCTGGATGACAGCTGGTTACAGCAGAGCTTTAGGTAGTGCAGAAGCTGCAAAAGATTTTGCAGATAAAATTTTAACTAACAAAGCTAAATTTACTGATTATCCACAAGTTGTTGCAGCAGTTGATGAATATTTATCACTTTTTGAAAAAGGTTGGATTAATAAGGATTTTGTTACTTTAAATATTGATGGTGTTTATGAAGCATTAGGAACTGGTAAAGGAGCTATGTTCTTCGGTTCAACTGGTTTAGCAAATAGCGTTGAGCAGGCTTTCCCTAATGGTAACTTTGGTATGTTTAATGTTCCAACTTCATATGACAGTAAAGACATTATAAGTGGTACTGTATTCTCAACAGGATTTGTTGTAAACAAAGCATCAAAAGACAAAGAGTTAGTAAAAGAAGTTCTTGAGATTTTTTCAAGACCTGAATATGCAAAATTATACTTTAACGATAGACCTGGATTCCCAGCTTTAAATGATGTAGACGGTGGGAAATTAAAAGATTATGCACAAAATGTTTACAACGACTATGTATTAAAAGGTAAAATGGTTAATGAAATGAACCTTTTCTTAAACCCTCTTAGTTCATTAAATGGTTCTACACTATGGGTTTATTACCAAGAAGCTCCTGTAACAGGTGAGATGAATGGTTATCAGTTATTAGAAAGATTCCAAAAAGATGTTGATAAGTTTATGAAAGAACAAAAAGCACCGGGATGGGATAAGTAATTTTATTTCACTAGAAGACGGCAATCCAAGGGTTGCCGTTTTTTATGAATACAAGGAAAAAATATGTTAATTAGAAGAGAGAAAATGTTTTACCCAGCAGGATTAATAGTCCCTGCTCTAGTGGTTTTTACACTGTTTACGATTGTGCCAGTACTGATGAGTCTGTTTTATTCATTTACAGACTGGAATATAATGCGAATGGAAAATCCTGAGTTTAGAGGATTATTAAATTATCAAAGACTATTTTCAGACCCAATATTTTTAAGGTCACTTGGTAATACTCTCTTATTTGCCTTTTCAACAACTTTCTTAAAAACTGTAATTGGTTTAATGCTAGCTATAATATTAATTAAAAAGGTCCCTGGAAATGGAATTTTCAGAACTCTTTTTTATCTACCATGTGTTTTGAGTACAACTGTTGTTGGAGTATTGTATAAAGCGATTCTTGCATCAAACGGTCTTCTAAATAATGGGCTTAACAGTATAGGTTTAAGTTTTTTAACATTTGACTGGTTATCAACTTACGCTACAGCTATAACATCTACGATTTTTATAGAATCCTGGATGTGGGCTGGTTTTAATATGATTATTTTTATAGCTGGTTTACAAGCTATTCCATCTGATTATTATGAAGCTGCTGAAATGGAAGGAGCTGGAAAAGTTAATACATTTTTTAACATAACAATACCTTTATTAGTACCAGCATTTACTGTTGTCATTACACTATGTATAACAGGGGGACTGAGAGTTTTCGATTTGATCTACGTATTAACAAACGGTGGTCCAGGTTTTGATACACAGGTTATGAATACTTTTGCTTTTAGAGCATTTGGACAAGGTCTATTAGGGGAATCTAGTGCCGCATCAATTGTATTGGCTTTTGTTGTTGTAACAATTTCTTTTATATTAAATAACAAATTAAAATCAAGCGAGGTTGAAGCATAATGGAAATCATGATTAAAAGAAAAAAAAATATAATTCCATTCATAATTTTGCTTGGAATATCTATGTTTTATTTTATACCAATTATAATGATGATTTTAGGTTCGTTAAAAGATCAGACTGAAGCGATTATGTTTAATCTTAATTTACCTAAAAATGCACAATGGAAAAATTATGCTGAAGTTATTAAAAGAGGAAAAATATTAAACGGGTATAAAAACAGTTTTATAATTACATCTATATCAACTATATTAACAATAATAGTTGGTGGTTTTGCAGGTATAACAATTTCAAGAAGAAATGATAAGCTATCAAATGGATTCTACTATTATTTTATATTTGGATTAACAATAACACTTCAAATAGCATCTATGTTCTCACTTTTAAAATCATTTAATTTGTATGGATCTTTTATATCTGTAATATTAATTTTTGTAGCTCAAAGAATGCCGTTCACAGTTATGACATTTACAAGTTTTGTAAAAGGTGTTCCAAGATCATTAGATGAAGCAGCAATTGTTGATGGTTGTAATGTATTTCAATTATACACTCAAATTCTGATGCCTATATTAAAACCAATAATTTTAACCAATACAATTGTTACAATTATTAGTGTTTGGAATAACTTTAATATCTCTCTGTTTTTCTTAAATTCTGCAAAACAATGGACTGTATCTTTAACTATCTATAATTTTTATGGAATGTTTTCAAGAGATTGGCATTTAGTATTTACTGCTTTAGTATTAACAATAATTCCTGTTGTTGCTGTATATTTATGGTTACAAAAATATATAGTTTCCGGTATGACAGCTGGTGCAGTTAAAGGATAATTTTTGAAAAAACCAATATTCTGATTATTATGGTTGATGATCATGCATCAAAGACCATAAGTGAATACAAATCCAGATTAGCAACTGTATTTTAAAATTCTAATATTGATAGAATAGTCAATAAAGGGTGCTGTTCAGAATATATTAATCAATTCGAGTTAAGAGATAGGTTAAAAGAGAATGACTCCAAATACCCAGACTTGATAAACTTATTAAAAACAACTTAATATATTATAAAAGGAATATATAATTGGGTAAAAGAGCACAGAGTTTAAAGGATAAAATTGTAAAAATAAATATGTTTTTCTTTTCTTCTGTGCTTCTTATAATTTTTATTCTTTTTTTTTCCTACTGGTATAGAATAGAAACTAATAATACTAAAAAAGATCTTATTTCCATTGCAAATGCTAAAACAAACCAATTATATGATATTTTATGGAACCTTGACAGAACTGCAATACAACTGGCTAGTGACCTTTATATTGTAAAAGATATTTTTAAAAAACTATATTTAAATCCATCAGAAGGTAATATTTTTGAAAAGGATAGAGTCCTGAATAATAGTGTCGTTACCACCATTTTACCCTATGTTCTTAATGAAAACATTACTTCCAGGATATGTTTATTTAACAACTATGATGATTTTGTCTCTATAGGTGATAGTATAGATGCACATAAAATTAAAGATTATTATAAAACAGAAACTTTAATTAATGTAAAATATGAGTTTGAAATGGGAAATTTCAGGGTTCTTCTGCCTCCAAGAAAAGATCCATTTTACCTGAAAACAAAAATATCAACAGAGGAACAGGTTATTTCACTAGTAAGAGAAATAATTGATTACTCAAATATATCATCAGATAAAGTTGGTTATATAGAAGTACAACAACAGATAAAAAAAATATCTAGAATATTTTTAGACCTTGATCCTTCAATAAGTTACAAATTGGTTGATATAAATAATATTGAGATAATTAAAAGCAGAATAACTAAAAGTGAGAAACAAATTGGAGTTTCAATTAATATTGATGACTATGGATATAAACTTTATTTATATAAAAACAATGTATATTTAATTAAAATGTCACTTTTTTTAGCTGGAGGATTACTATTAATTTTATTATTACTTATTATAGGTATTCGAACAACAGAAAACTTTGTTATAAGAAAATTAACCAAACCAATTGATGAATTACAGATGTTAATAAATAGTGTAGATATTGGAAATTTGGATTTCTCTTCAAGTATTGATGGAGAGATTGATCAAATTCAACATCTTGAAATTGCCTTTCGAAAAATGCTTTTAAAATTAAAAGATTCAATTGCAGAAAAAATTGAAGCTCAGACTGATGAACTTAGATCCCATCTCTTTGCTTTACAGGCACAAATGAATCCACATTTTATTCATAATATGATGGCTGTTATATCCTCAATCGCTGAAGAGTATGATGCTATAGAAATAGAAAACATTTGCAATAAATTATCAAGTATAATCAGATATACAGCAAAATATGATAATAATGAGGTTACATTAAACGACGAAATAACCCATACAAAAAATTATCTAGAACTGATGCATATAAGATATGAAAATAGAATTAATTATTCCATAAATGGTAATTATCCAGACTATGTTAAAGTTCCTAAATTTTTTCTCCAGCCCCTAGTTGAGAACTGTTTTAAGCATGGTTTCAAAAGTGTTCCATCTCCATGGTTTATTTCTATTGATATAAATATTTTTGAAAATTTTTGGTCTGTATCCATAACTGATAATGGTGGTGGATTTAGTAATGAGATAATTGATTCAATGAATAAATTAAAATCTGAAACAACAACCAGGAAAACAGACGAAATAATACAAAATCTTCAAATTGGTGGTATGGGTTTGAGAAATGTATTTGCAAGACTATACTTGTTATACAATGATAAAATGTATTTTCAAATCAGAAACCTAAATGATAACTTAGGTGGTGTAATTACTGTTGGAGGACCAATATGATAAATGTTCTTGTTGTTGAAGATGAACCACCGATTCTAAAAAGTATTTGTAGAAACATTGAGAAGGTAAACAGCAATTTTTATATTATTGGAACCGCATATGATGGAAAAGAGGCTATAAAAATAATAAGTAACAGTACAGTTGATGTACTAATTACTGATATTCATATGCCCATAATGAATGGTCTTGAACTTTTGGAGTATGTTGAATCAAATTATCCAAGTATTATTAAGCTTGTAATTAGCGGTTATGAAGACTTTAATTATGCAAAAAAAGCTTTTCAATCAGGAATATTTGATTATTTATTAAAACCTATAGACAAAGAGATTTTCAAAAATCAGCTTAATAAAATTTATACTCAAATAACTGAAAGCAGATATGAAGTTATTAAAGAAAGATTATATAATGAAATATATACAATACCTCAAAACAGTATATATGATCATTATCTTAATGAAAGTAAATTTAAAATATTACTACTTTGCTCCGGAACATTTCCAATTAGTGAATATGATTATCTGTTACCAGGAAAATATTATTGGGAAAAGTATGATCTAAAAAGGATTTGTCAAAGATTTTTAACTGATACAACATTCTGGGTTTTACCAGGAAAAAGTTCTGTTGAGAGAATAATTATAGTATCTACTAAAACATCATTTAATGAGAATCAATTTTTAAATCTATTCAATCATCTGAATAAACTAGATAAAATACCTATAACATTATGCTCATCACCAATTATCCGTGACATAAGTACGCTTTCAAAAGTGCATCATCAACAAAGAATCGCACTTCATAACAGTATAATTTTTTCTAAAGCGTCAATTATTGAATATAACCCTGATATTTCAGACAAAAAACTTGATAGTAGATTTATATCGATAAATCAAGAATTTAAAAGTGATATTACGACATTAAAAAACGATATGATTCAACCTTTTATATTAAAAAATTTAGATGATGTTCTAAAAATAGAGACATTTCAAATTGATTTGGAAGCATACCTACATTTTACATTCTACATTCTTTCTGAAAATACTTCAGGAAATCAGTTGTTGCTAAATATTGATAAAATTATAAAAGAATTAATTACAAATTCTTTTACAAAAAGTGACATGATTAATGGTATAAGTGAAATATTATCAGATTTATTAAAACCACAAAGCAGTAAAGTAACACAAAAAGAACAACTAGTTAAAGATATGGCAGATTTTATAATTTTAAATTACAATAAACCTATAACTAATCAGACATTATCAGATAAATTTGGACTTGTTCCTTCTTATATTAGCTATATTTTTAAAAATCATATAGGAATTACACCCTCTGAATATATATTAAAATATAGGATGGAAAAAGCAAAAGAGTTACTTAATACGGATTTTAATTTGCTAACTAAAGATATTGCAGAAATTGTAGGATATAGCGATCCTTTATATTTCTCCAGAGTTTTTAAAAAGTATTTTGGTGAGAATCCAACTGATATAAAGAAGTGTTAATATATGGTTATAATATAACCATATATTACATGATTCATAGAGTTAAATGAATGTGTTTTTTGCTCCATTCAGCTGCAAAGCCAACTACAAAAACTTCATTACCTTGACTGTCAGTTGTAACAATTTTAAATTTATCACTACCCCATGGATCGTCATCACCTTCTTCCAATGGATCATAAATATCCCCGGTATCCATATCAAAGGTTTGATTTTGTTCTAATATTGGTCCAGAGACCCAATAAATAGTATACTTATAGATATGAAATGTTGCATCAGGAATATTGGAAGAGACCTGAAAAGTGAGGTTAACAGGTTCCATAACTGATGATTCATCCAGTTGAATATCAACTGATAATGTTTGATATTCTAAATTACTATAAACAATTCCAGTAACTTTTTTTAGGTATACTTTTGGTGTTACAGAAAGTACTCCATCTAGAGATAGAGTAAAACCTTCACTGTTTGCCACGGCATCTACATCTAAAATATATGCCAACTTTCCATCACTATATAAAGAAAATTCACTAAATGTATATTTTCCTCCCGATAATAAATCCAAATCAATATAATAGCCCCCTAGATCTTCAGTTAGTTGAACATTAGATAATGTTGAGTAAATTTCACCATCTTTAAGAAGTTTCAAACTAACAGTTGGAGTATTTAAACTATTAATTAATGTTCTTGTTTCATTTTTTAAATAAACTCTCTGATTTAAAATTTTTTCATTGTTCAAAGAACAACTCAATGTGATAAAAATAATTACTATACTTATTATATATTTCATAATATCTCCTTTTATTGTATATATTTAAAAAATTTATACTGCTTTAGATATTTCGAAGAAATATTGACAAAAGCCCTTATAAAATGTAATTTAACAAAAATTACAATTTATTGTTAATTGGAGTAAAAGATGGAAAAAATACCTGTTGCAATTTTAGGGGCTACTGGAACTGTTGGTCAAAAATTTATTTATTTATTAGAAAATCACCCGACTTTTGAAATAAAAGAGTTGGTTGCATCTCCTAGATCTGCAGGAAAAAAATATGCAGAAGCTTGTAATTGGAAGCAAGATAGACCAATAAATGATACTATTAAAAATATAGTAGTTAAAAGTGTTGAAGATTCACTTGAAAGTAAAATTTTATTTTCTGGAATGGATGCAAGTGTAGCAGGTGAAGCAGAGACTAATTATGCAGAAAAAGGGCATATTGTTATAAGTAATTCCAAAAATCATCGAATGGATAAAGATGTACCTATAATTATCCCGGAAGTTAATCCAGATCATTTTGATTTAATAAAATCTCAGCCTTATAAAGGTGGAATTATAACAAATTCAAACTGTTCAACAATGTTTATAGCAATGGTTCTTGCGCCATTACATAAAGAGTTTGGTGTAGAATGGGTACACGTTTCAACTATGCAGGCTATAAGTGGTGCTGGTTATCCAGGTGTATCAGCTATGGATATTTTGGGAAATGTAGTTCCATATATAGGTGGGGAAGAGGATAAAGTAGAAACTGAATCCCAGAAAATATTGGGAACTTTAGCAAACGGTGAAATTAAAGATGCAGATTTTATTATTTCTGCTCACTGTAACCGAGTGCCAGTTTTTGACGGACATACTGAAAATTTAACAATAAAATTAAAATCTGAAGTTACAGTTGAAAAAGTAAAAGAAATTCTATCTACATTTAAGGGAATTCCACAAGAGAAAAACCTGCCATTCGCACCTAAATTTCCAATTATTGTTTTCGATGAAAATGATAGACCACAACCTTTAAGAGATTCATTACTTGATAAGGGGATGGTTACATCTGTTGGAAGAATTAGAAAAGGCACTCTTGGTGACATAAAAATGACAATTATGGGGCATAATACAATAAGAGGTGCTGCAGGTGCTGCAATACTAAATGCAGAAACTTATGTTGCATTAGGGTATCTAAACTAATGATTGTTTTAAAGTTTGGTGGAACTTCAGTTCAAAACTCTAAATGGATAGATAATTCTATTGATATTACTTTAGAACAAATTGATAAATCTCCACTCCTGGTTTCTTCAGCTATGAGTGGAATAACTAATGGAATTCTTGAAGCAATTGAATTTGCAAAAGTTGGAAATTACGAAAAAAGTACAGGTATATGTGAAGAATTAAGAAATAGGCACATTACAGTATGTCACGATTTCTTATCTGAGGATAATCTGAATTGTGCAAAAGAGAGAATTGATGAGTTATTTGATGAATTTGACTCATTAATAAATGGAATTACTATGTTAAAAGAGTGTTCACCTAGAAGTATGGATACTCTTTTATCTTTTGGAGAGAGATTATCAACAATATTAATCTATTATCGATGTCTTGAAAGAGGTATTAATTCAGATCTTCTTGATTCAAGGGATTTCATTAAAACTGATGATAATTTTAACTCAGCACAAATTATTTCTGAAGAGTGTGAAAGGTTAATACCACTATTTGTGACACCTCAACCAGGGAAAATATTAATTTCCCAGGGATTCATTGGTTCCACTTTAGACGGTGTTACTTCAACCCTAGGTAGAGGTGGGTCAGATTACACTGCAACAATAATTGGTTCTGCATTAAATGCAAGTGAAGTTCAAATATGGACAGATGTTACAGGTATAATGACCAGTGACCCAAGAAAGATTGATGGAGCCATTACAATTGACCATTTAACATATTCAGAAGCTGCAGAGCTTGCATATTTTGGTGCAAAAGTAGTTCATCCAGCAACAATTCAACCAGCGGTAAAAAAATCAATTCCTGTGTGGGTTAGAAATACTGGGGATAAATATGCTGCAGGTACCAAGATTACTTCAACAACTGATAAAATTGGTTTAAAAGCAATCTCAGGTAAGAAAAATGTAACTGTTGTTAATATAACTTCTTCTAAAATGTTAAATGCCTACGGATTCTTAAGGAGACTATTTTCAGTTTTTGAAAAATATAAAACTCCAGTAGACCTAATATCAACATCTGAAGTTTCAGTTACAATAACAATTGATGACAAGAGTTACTTAAATGAAATAGTTCAGGAATTGTTAGAACTAGGAAGAGTTAAGGTTGAAGAGAATAATAGTATAATATGTCTTGTAGGTCATGAACTCTGGAAAGACTCAATTTTTATATCCAGAGTTTTTGCAACTTTAAAAGACACTCCTATTAGAATGATCTCTCTAGGATCAAGTGACACAAACTTATCATTTGTTGTACCTGGTAATACAACTGAAGAAACAATTCAGATTTTACATGATGAATTCTTTAAAAAGGTATAAATATCCCAATCAAATAAGCAACTGAAAATGCAAAAAAGCCGACTATAAGCATTTCGATACCGGATTTAATCCAATTAACTCCGGTAACGAATTTTTTTAAAGCTCCGGCCAAAAAAAGTCCTAATACAGTTACACATGTGGCAATCTTAAATAGCAACATTGAATCTAAATTGAATTTTATTAGGATTACATAGGGAAGTGTTGGAAAACAAGCACCCATGATAAAAGCACAAAAAATTATTAAAGATGATTTTATTTCTACTTTTTGGTCCAGATCAGTTACCCCTAATTCATCAATAACCATTTCTCGAACCCAAAGTTCTTTATTTTCAGATAATTTACTAACTACTTGATCAAGCAACTCTCCGGAAAAACCCTTGTTCTCATAGATTTTTCTCAACTCTTCCTGTTCAATCTCAGGACATAGCTGTATTTCAAGATGCTCTTGTTCAATTTCATGTTTAAAATAGTCTGATTCACTTTTACTACTGATAAACTCACCAGCAGCCATACTTAATGCTCCAGCTATTGTTGCAGCTATTAATGTTATAAGAATTGTTTTTGAATCCTGTCCTGCTCCTGCAACTCCTGCTAAAAGAGCAAAAATACTAACAACACCATCATTCATGCCAAAAGTTATCTGTCTAATTAATTCTCCACCTTGTAGATGAAATTTATCACTATATGATCTCATTTATATTACCTGTTAATACTTGTAAAGAATATTGCATCATGTCCACATATTGAACACTCTTTTGTTGGTACCTGATTTATTAAAATATTACCACAAACTTGACAAATTGAGATTGTATGAAAATCCAGATCGACACCTTTCTTTAGGTTTTTTAGAGCAATTTTAAGAAATTTAGCATGTTCTTTCTCAACAAGTTTTGCCCAAGTCATGGATAATTTTGCAACTTTACCGTATTCACTCTTAAGTTCTTTTTTTATACTTTTTATCAATCTAGGGTAAAGTTTTTTATTTTCCTCTATCTCATTCTTTAAGGAAATTTCGATATTTTCAAGGGTTGAATTTAAAATATGTTCTTTGACAATTTCAGGTTTATAATCTTCTCCTAGAGCATTTGTATGATTTTTTATATGAATTTCTTCGGCTATTATCAAAGCTTTAAAAAGAAAAACTACATTTACAAAGCCCTCTTCTTCAGCTCTAGTCATAAATAATTTGTACTTTAATACAGCCTCACATTCGCCTTCTATTAATTCTTTTAAAGCTTCCTTTACTAGTTCCAAAGTGAACCTCTATTAATCATTACTCTCTTCCAAACTATATTGAATTTCCATCACTCCATACTCCATCTCAAATGGTATTGCAATAATTGGAGCAGACTTAGGCCATTGAAGTATATGATTCTCTCCCTGTATAGTAATTGGTACTGAATGTGTAAATTTCTTTTTTGATATTTTACTTAAAACATTACCAGCTATATTATTAACAATCTCACCGATCATATCATTAATAAGATTCCATCGTTGTGAGATCTCAGGACTATCTAATCTGGATTTCTCAAGCAATTTCGATGCAGAACTGTTTTTAAGTCTTATTGTAATTACACCTTCAAAATCTCCAACTACACCAACAATCCCTGAGATATCCCAATCATGATCTTTCTTTTCAACTATATAAGATTCTCCAGCATTAATACTTGTATTAAAGAGTTTTTGGAAAATATTTTGAGTTATTTCTATAAAATTTTCATTAATTTTATTATACATATTGCCTCCTCTCCTGCCTTTTAGGATGTTATGCTTATTTGAATTTCAAAATCCCCGAGTTCTGTTATAAACGGAACACCGATCTTAGGTGAATTACTTGGCCAGGATATAGTATGATTTAGACCTTGAATTACAACCGGTGGCGTTATATCTAAAGATTTCGCACTCAAAAGCGGTAGCGCATTACCCGAAATAACATTTGCTACTTCTGCTATTAGACCAATTTTCATTTCATTACACTCATCTTCATTATCGTAACCCATACCAGACTTCTTAAGTAACTTTAATGCTAAATCCTGAGTTAATCTAATTACCAAAATACCTTCAATATCACCTACTATACCAATAATACTTGAAATACTCCAATCATGAACGAGCTGTTGTTTTACAAGAAATGGTTTCCCAAGAGAAGGTGTTATGTTAAACATTTGTGAAAATGTCGTTATAGTTGTTTTCAAAAATGGGTTTATTATTGTACTATCCATGGTTGTAAGTATTAAACAAAAACAATAAAAGATCAAATAGATTTATCATTTTTTATCACTAGATTAAAACAATTATATTATTTATGATATTAAACTCAATTTTTTTAAAGGATGTTTATGATAAATTTAGAAACAACGAAAAGTTATAAAACTGAATTACTCTCAGGCCTTACAGTTGCACTAGCACTTGTACCAGAAGCAATAGCCTTTGCTTTTGTCGCAGGAGTTGAACCTATTGTAGGTTTATATGCAGCTTTTTTTATTGGTTTTGTAACTTCAGTTATTGGCGGAAGACCCGGAATGATTTCTGGAGCAACAGGAGCATTGGCTGTTGTAATGGGTGAGTTATTTATTAATCATCCAGAAACTAAAGAGTTCCTATTTCTCATGGTTATAATAATGGGAATTATTCAGATTATTTTTGGAGTGTTTAAACTAGGTAAGTTAGTCCGATTAATTCCAGAACCAGTTATGTATGGATTTGTAAATGGATTAGCTATAGTAATTTTTAAAGCTCAATTAAAATCTTTTGAAAACAAAAATTTTCAACAAATAACTGTGATGCTTGTTATAATATTGCTTGTTATGTCAATAATTTATTTTTTACCCAAATTTACTAAAGCAATTCCTCCAGCTTTAGCTGCAATATTAATTTCAACTCTAGTTATTGTAATACTCGATCTTGATACACCAACTGTTGGAGATATTGCTTCTGTTAAGGGTGGTTTACCAACCTTCAGAATCCCATCAATCCCACAAGACATAACTATTTGGAAAATAATTATTAAAACATCGTTTATCCTTGCATCTGTTGGATTAATTGAATCTTTAATGACTCTAACTTTAATCGATGAAAGGACAAATACAAGAGGAAGAAGTAATAAAGAGTCAATTGCCCAAGGTTTTGCAAATATAATAACCGGCCTTTTTGGTGGTATGGGTGGTTGTGCAATGATTGGTCAGAGTATGATAAATATTGAGTCTGGTGGAAGAAAAAGATTATCAGGAATATCAGCGTCCATTTTTCTATTATTTTTTATTCTATTTGGATCTTCAATGATTGAAAGGATTCCAGTTGCGGCTTTAGTTGGGGTAATGTTCATGGTTGTTCTAGGAACTTTCAAGTGGGAAACATTTAATGTATTAAAAAAAATACCGAAATCTGATGCATTAGTAATTATCGCTGTTAGCATTATAACTGTATTTACAGATCTTGCTGTAGCAGTTTTTGTAGGAATTATCATTTCTGCTCTAGTATTTGCCTGGGAAAGTGCAAAGAAAATTGGTGTAAGGTCATATAACAGAGAAGATGGTGCCCTAGAATACGATCTTCATGGGGCTATATTTTTTGCATCCTCAACAGGATTTAAAAGATTATTTAATTTTGATGTACCACAAAATGAAATTTATATTGACTTTAAAGATGCTAGAGTTTTTGATCACTCAGCAATTGAGGCAGTAAACTGGTTAACTGAAGAGTATAAAAAAAGAGGTAAAGTTTTACATCTTCTTCATTTATCAGAGGATTGCAGAATTTTATTAAAAAATGCAGAGAAGATTATTGAAGTTAATGTTGTTGATGATCCTCACTATAAAGTTTCTGATGATATATTAGATTAGAAAGAGCTGTTACAATAAAAATATTGTAACAGCTAACATAAACAAATTAGTTAAGATATTTCTGAAGTGAATTCTCAATATCTTCTATTTTTTTATCTACTGATTTTTTTGCTTCTGAAATTTCTAAACCTGCTATAGAACAGCATGATGCATAAAACTTTATTTTCGGCTCAGTTCCTGAAGGACGTGCTGTTACTATACTACCCTCTTCCAGAATGAATTGTAGTACATTAGAAGATGGTAGATCTATATTATTTAACACTTCTCCACTACTAACAACTTTTGTTGTTCCATTTTTATAATCTATTAATGAATCAACTTTTATACCACCTAGCTCAACAGGAGTCTCATTTCTTAGTGTATACATCAAATTATTCATTATTTCAGCACCGCTGATACCTTTAAAATATTTTGATATGAGAATCTCTTTATAATATCCGAATTTTTTGTATATTTCATTTAAATGATCTACAACACTCATTCCTCTACTTATATTCCAAAGAGTCATCTCTGCAGTCATAGTAGCAGCAGATATAGCATCTTTATCACGTACTGAGTTTTCAACAAGGAAACCATAACTCTCTTCACCGCCAAAAACATAATTATATTTCCCAGCATCTTCAAACTCTTTCATTTTAGCACCAATAAATTTAAACCCTGTTAAAACTTTAAAAGATTTGGCCCCATAACTCTCTGCTATTCTGTTTTGCAGATTTGTTGTTACAATTGTATTAACAAAAGCTGGATTTTCCGGTAAACATCCTAACTCTTTTCTAGTTCTAAAGATATAATCAGTTAATAAAGCCCCTAGCTGATTACCTGAAATTAAAACATAATCATCATTATCAGGAACTGCTATCCCTATTCTATCAGCATCTGGGTCAGTTCCAATAACAAGATCTGCTTTTTCTTCCATGGCTTGTTTAACAGCTAGTTCCATTGCTGACTCTTCTTCAGGGTTTGGAAATGGTACTGTAGAAAAGTTTCCATCTGGTTCTCTTTGGGATAGCACTGTGGATATTGGCATACCTAGTCTATTAAAGAGTGTCTCTATTGCAACTGTTCCTGTCCCATGGAGAGGAGTATATACAACTTTTAACTCTTTAGACTTTTCTTTAATAAGTTGTGGCCTTAATGACTCTTTTACTACCATTTCATAATATGACTCGTCAATCTCACTGTCTATCATTACTAATAAACCTTTAGAAATTGCTTCATCCTTATCCATTGTTTTAATATCTGTAGTAACTTTATTAACTTCGTTAATTATACCCGAATCATATGGAGGTGTAACTTGAGCACCATCATTCCAGTATACTTTATACCCATTATACTCTGCAGGATTATGACTTGCTGTAACCATTATTCCTGTATCTGTTTTTAACTTTCTAACAGCATAGGATAATACTGGTGTAGCTCTTAATGATGTAAACAAGTATGTTTTAATTCCATTTGCACAAAGTACTAAAGCTGCTTCTAGGCTAAAAATATCAGAATAATTCCGGGAATCATAAGCTATAACTGCGCTTTTCTCTCCTAGTCTACTTTTTAATACAAAATTTGCAAGACCTTGTGTAGCTTTTTTAACCGTAAATGGATTCATTCTATTAAACCCGCCTCCAATTACACCTCTTAAGCCCCCTGTACCAAATGAAAGATCCTGATAGAATCTCTCTTTTAATTCATTCTCATCACCATTATTCAATAATTTTTCAACTTCACTTCTAAAAAAATTGTGCTTCTCTAGCTTTAAATACTCCAAAGCTTTTTCATTAATATCCATAATATCTCCTAGATCAAATACTATTATTAAATCAATATTTTTTTCAACTACTGAAGAAAAGTTGTTAAAACCTTAAACATGTAATAAATATCCCTAACACCTTGGGTTTCTCTTATACTATGCATAGCTAACATAGGTGTTCCAACATCAACTGTTTTAATACCTAATAATGAAGAAGTCATTGGACCTATTGTGCTTCCGCAAGGGGTATCTGATCTATTAATTATCTTCTGATATGGAATTTCTGTATTTAAACATAAATTAGCAAAATAAGCTGCAGAATCTGATGTAGTTGCATACCTTTGATTAGCGTTAAATTTAATTACAGGCCCCTGGTTAATTTTTGGCATATAATTAGGATCATGCTTCTCTGTAAAATTTGGGTGTATAGCATGAGCTCCATCAGCACTAATTATAAAGCTATGATACCTTGCTCTCATAAAATCCTGAAATGTTCCCCCTAATGAAAATACAATTCTGTCTAGAAATGAGTTTAAGAAGTTTGAATTAGCACCTTGTAAAGTTGTTGATCCTATTTCTTCACTATCAAAAAAAGCAACAACTTTTGTTACATCAGAATTTCCTGATTCCATAATAGAACTTAATGAAGTATACACCATAGAGAGATTATCAAGTCTACCTGATGATAAAAGATCATTATCTATCCCAGAAATAGAACCTTTCTGTGAATCATATAAAAAAAGTTCCATTTCTACAATTTTATCTGAGTCTATATCAAATTCCTTTGAGACTATATCCTTTAGACTAATACTGTTACTATTTTCAGAAGAATAGTACTCTCCCATATAAAATGATAGATGATTCTGTTTATTATACTCAAATCCACTGTTAACATCCCTATTAAGATGTATTGCAAGGTTTGGAATTGTACCTAAAACTCTTTTAAAATCAATCAATTGACTTTCAAATTGATTTTCTTTTTTTAAGATAACTTTACCGGCTATTGAAAGATCCCTATCCAGCCATGTACTTATTATTGGGCCACCATAAACTTCGACATCCAGCTTTAAAGAGTTGTTTATTATCCTTAAAGATTCATTTTTTATTTTAAATAGTGGACTGTCGGTATGAGAACCAATTATATGAAAACCAGACTCCCATGGTAGTAAATTCCCTAACTCGGTTGCTATTAAAGAAGAATCATTTCTTTTTATATAAAATTTTTGATTTTTTGTTAAATTCCAAATGTCACCTTCACTTAACTCTTTATAGCCATTTAACTTCAATTCTCTTTCAACATTTTTTACAGCATAATAACTTACCGGTGATTTATTTATAAATTCTAACAAACCATTCCCTAAATTTAAAATTTCTTTTTCCATTACTTTCTTCTACCTAAAAATCTAAGAAGAAAAAGAAATAGATTTATAAAATCAAGATAAAGATTTAAAGCTCCTATAATAGAGACCTTCATCTCTAATTCTCCATTGGAATTTCCAATTTCATTACTAATTCTGGTAAATTTCTGTATATCATAGGCAGTTAAACCTGTGAACAGAATTACACCAGCAAATGATATTAAATAGTAGAGACCACTACTTCTCAGGAATAAATTAACTAGGGAAGCGATAATAATTCCTAGGATCCCCATAAAAAAATAAGTACTTAGTTTAGTTAAATCCCTTTTTGTAGTCATTCCATAAAAAGCCATTACAGCAAATAATCCTGCAGTAATAAAAAATGTGTTTGAAATTGATGTATATGTATAAACTAAAAAAATAGAACTTAATGTAATTCCATTTAATGCAGAATATATCAGAAACAAAGAAATTGCTGTAGTAGCCTTAAAGTTCATAATATTTCTGCTTAAAATAAATACTAATGCAAATTCTCCAATTATCAATGGAAGCATCAATCCGCTTTTAACTACTTGCAAAACTAATCCACTTGTGTAAAGACCGTGTGAAACAAATCCTGTTAATGCCAAACCCGCAGCCATCCATATAAAAATGTTTTTAATAACTGATGATTCAACCGACTTTGAACCCTGATATTCATAAATATTACTGTTATTCATAACTAATCTCCTAATAGTTATAATATAATGCTAACTTTTTTTAGGGACAACAATTTATCTATTAATATTTTGTAATATTATTGATTCTTTATTGAAAACATGTTTCTATAAATAAGAACAAGGAGATTATTATGAACAAAAAAATTTTTTCATTTTTTTTACTATTACTTATGATTTGTAATGCATCAAATCTTTTTTCAAAAAACCAAAAAGAAAAAGGGATTTCTATTGGTATTTCAAAAATTGTTTCTCATCCAGCCCTGGATGCAATAGAAAAAGGAATTATAGATACAATAAAAAAAGAGTATCCGGATGCATCATTTGATGTTCAAAATGCAAATGGAGATATGAGTACTGCTACCCAAATAGCCAATAAATTTAAAATGGATAAAGTAGATGTTGCAATTGGTATTGCTACACCTACAGCAATGGCACTTGTTGGTACTTTAGATAGTATTCCTGTTGTTTACTCAGCAGTTACTGACCCTGTTTCAGCTGGAATTGTATCATCATTGACTAAAGGAGAAGCTAATGTTGCAGGTGTTTCTGATATGACTCCTGTAGCTGCCCAAATTAAACTTTTAAATGATATTACACCAATTAAAAGATTAGGTCATATATATAACTCTGGAGAAGCTAATGGTGTTTTTCTTAAAGATCTTGCTAAAAAGTATTGTGAAGAGAATAATATTGAATTCATTGAGGCTGTCGTAACAAATACATCGGAAGTAAAACAAGCTACCCTATCAATAATTAATAAAATTGATGGACTCTATTTAAGCAACGATAATACTATTTTTGCAGCATTACCTGCTATTCTTGAGATTGCAAATGAAAACAAAATACCTTTAATGTCTGCAGATCCAGAATCTGCAATGAATGGGGACGTATTTGCTTCAATGGGGTTTGATATGTATAAAATTGGTTTAGCTTCTGGAAAGGTAGCATTGGATGTTCTTAAAGGAAAAGATACAAAAGATATGCCTACTGTATTCTTGACTGATCCTTCAGATTTAAATTTTGTAATAAATCTTGATGTTGCAAAAAAAATTAATATAAACATTCCTGAATCTATTAAGAAACAGGCAACAACAGTTATAGGAGAATAAAATGATTGAAGGGATTCTCGTTGAGGGACTTATATATGGAATTTTGGCTCTAGGTGTTTTTATTACATTTAGAATTCTTGATTTTCCAGACTTAACAGTTGATGGATCATTTCCTTTAGGAGCAGCCGTTATGGTTAAATGCTTATTAACGGGAATCCCTTTATGGATATCATTTATAATAGTATTTATTTGTGGTGGGATTGCTGGTAGTATTACAGCAATTATTCATAATAAGTTAAAGGTTCCTAGTCTACTGGCAAGTATATTGACAATGCTAATGTTATACTCAATAAATATGAGAATACTAAAAGCACCATTTGTATCTTTAAATAAAATCTCTACACTTTTAACAAAATTCTCTACTCTTATAACTCCTGTAACAACAGATAGAGCTGTATCTTATTTACTAATTTTTATTTTAATAGTTACTGTATTGATTATTATTTTAAATAACTTTTTTCATACAGATTTAGGTTTAGCCTTAGGTGCTCTTGGAGATAATGAACAGATGATTATTAGCCAGGGAATGAATCCTGAACATCTTAAAATAATTGGTTTAGCATTATCGAATGGTTTAGTTGCTATAGCAGGTTCATTTATAGCTCAGTATCAGAAATTCTCTGATATAAATATGGGAATTGGGGTTGTTATTATTGGCCTTGCTTCAGTTATGATAGGGGAATTAGTAGTTAAAAGTAACAAAATTATTTTCTTACTCTCCAGGGTTATTTTAGGAGCTATTATATACAGGGGAATATTGTTTCTTTCTAGACCTCTCTTGATATATCCTACTGATCATAAACTTTTTACAGGTATTCTAATAATAATTATACTTGCTGTTACAGCATTAAAGAAAAAAGGATCTTCAAATGGTTAAACTAAAGAATATTAATAAAATTTTTAATATAAATACTATCAATGAAAATCATGTTTTAAAAAACATTAATCTTGAAGTTAATAAAGGAGATTTTATAACTATTATTGGTAGTAATGGTGCAGGGAAGTCTACTCTTTTTAATGCTATATCTGGAAATCAGCCCCTTACTTCCGGGGAAATTTTTCTAAATTCCAACAATATAACCTTTGTAAAGGAACACTTAAGGTCTAAATATATTGGAAGAATATTTCAAAATCCTCTTCTTGGTACTGCTGGAAAAATGACTCTTGAAGATAATATGATAATAACAAGATCTAAAGGATTTAAAAAGTTAAAAATATCTTTAAATAATAAAATTCGAAATGAGTTTAAAGAGAAGCTGAAAATTCTTGATATGGATTTGGAAAACAGACTAAAGGATAATGTTGGTCAATTTTCAGGGGGGCAGAGACAAGCATTAACATTGTTAATGATGGTATTAAGTAATCCTGAATTAGTACTACTTGATGAACATACAGCAGCTCTTGACCCAAGAAATGCACAGAAAGTACTTGATCTAACAGCAAAATTTATTGATGAGTACTCCTTAACTGCTATGATGATTACCCACAATATGGAGCATGCAATAAAATATGGTAATCGTCTTCTTATGATGGATAAAGGTGAAATAATACTTGATATTTCTGGGCAAGAAAAAAGTAACTTAACAGTAGAAGAGTTAATCCAGAAGTTTCATGATATCAGATCTGAAAATTTTATAAATGATGAAACATTATTAAGTTAATTTTTTGCATTTCATAGACGATATTTTTTTTATGAGAAAAATTTTTGGTCTTACTATTTTATTAATACTATTTACAAATTGTAAAACAGTTCTAAAAGAAGATAAAAAACCAGAAATATATTTAGATAATATTGTTTCTGAAGTGAAGATTAATAGTTATAATAAAGAGTCAGATAATTCTTTCTTAGGCAATGATATAAATGATACTCAAAAAAAACTTGAAGATGAATATGATTTAACAGTATTAAAAGGTGGTGTTTATCCTAAAATAATAAACGATACACCATTTACGACTACAGAGTTGGAAATACTAAACAGATCTGATGATTTTGAAATTAAAGCTAATCTTGAAGTAGCTCACTATTTTAAATATTTTCTTCGAGATAAAAAAGAGCTGCTTCAACTATGGATAAATAATGCTCAGCCATATATATCATCTATAAGAAAGTTAATTCTGATAAACAATCTTCCAGAAGACTTATTATATCTTCCATTTCTGGAAAGTGGATATAACACGAGTGCATACTCCAGAGTCGGAGCAGGTGGTATTTGGCAATTTATGCCCTCTACAGCTCAAAGTTATGGCTTAAAAATTAACTGGTGGATCGATGAACGAAGAGACCCGTTATTAGCAACTAATGAAGCTATAAAACATTTAAAATATTTGTATAATTTATTTGGGGACTGGTATACAGCTCTGGCAGCGTACAATGCTGGTGAAGGAAGAATTTCAAGAGCACTTGAAAAAGCAAAAGTTGATAATTACTTTGCACTAATTGAGACAAGTTTACTTTCATCTGAAACAAATAAATATGTTATTCAACTTATGGCAATAATTAAAATTATGAAAAATTTGGAAATTCTTGGTCTTGAGCCTATATCCTTTAATTTAGATAACAATTATGAAACATTATTATTGCCAGGTGGTACTGATTTAATAGATCTTGTGAATTTCCTCGAAATAGATATGTATGATTTTAAAAAGCTTAATCCATCCTTTAAAAGAAATATAACTGATCCTTCAAATGATTCGGAAATTAGAGTACCGATAAATCTTAAAAGTAAAGCAATTACATTTATTAATAGTAATCAAACTATTAAAAACAACGGATTTACCTATTATACTGTTAAAAAAGGAAATACATGGTCCTATCTATCAATGTTATCAAATACTTCAATAATTAAACTAAAAAGATTAAATAATATATCCAGTAATATTTTATACATAGGGCAAAAAATAATGATTCCTAAAAGCAACAACACTTATATTACTGAGAGTAATGGAAATATGAATCTCCAAGAATATATAGTAAAACCTGGTGATACAATGTCTAGTATTTCAATAAAATTCAATATAAAGTTAGTATCATTATTCAAGGAAAATGGTCTAAATTCAAAATCAATTATTCATTCTGGACAAAAAATTAAACTACCCGGTTACTATCTAGATGATAGTAAAGTGAAATACTATGATGATAAAAATTACTATACTGTAGAGTATGGCGATTCTGTATGGTTGATTGCGCAAAAAACAAAAATTCCTTATAGCAGAATACTAGATTTAAACAATTTGAATAAAAACAGCAAATTACAAATTGGTGAGAAAATTTTACTTTATTAAGATGAAAATTTAGTATACAATATTTTTTCAAAGGAGTATAAATGAAAAAGAAAATTGTTATAGCAAACGATCATGGTGCAATAGAGATAAAAAATAGAATTATTCAACATCTTGAAAAAAGAGGTTTTGAAATTATTAATTTAGGTGTTGACCAAGATCAATCTGCTGATTATCCGGATAAAGCGGTTGAAGCTTGTAACTATTTCTTAAATAACAATTGTGAATTTGGAATTCTATGTTGCGGTACAGGAATTGGAATTTCAATTGCAGCAAATAAGGTAAAAGGTATCAGATGTGCTTTACTAAGTAATTCCTACACTGCTGAAATGGCAAAAAATCATAATAACGCAAATTTTATTGCTTTTGGTGGAAGAATTGAATATAAAGATAGTGTAGAAGATATGCTTGATAAGTTTATAGATACAGAGTTTGGTGGTGAAAGACATCAGCGAAGAATCGATAAAATGATGAGTATATAATATAAAACCAGGCTAACTACCTGGTTTTATATTATTAATAAATTCTTTTATATTATTATAATATTCATATCTGTTTTTTAACAAAGACTCTGCATGATCTCCCTGCTCAGGTATAAAAAGTCTGCTTTTATTATTACTTACAGATAGTAATTCTTGAGACATTGATGGGAGTATATATTTATCCTCCTTACTGTGAATGTAGAGTATGGGAGACTTAATTTTCTTAGCAAAATTGATTGGTGAAACATCTTTAAATTTAAACCCAGCTCTTAAATAAATAAATAAATTAACTAATGGCATAATAAATAAACCATTAAGTTTAAACTCTACATTTAATCGATATCTCAACTGATTCTTTAAGTCTGAATAGGGACAATCAAAAATACAAAAGTCAACACCATTATATTTCCCTGCATATTGTATTCCAATTGCCGAACCCATAGATTCTCCATGTAGACCTAAAAACTTATAGTTAGGAAATTTTATCCTAATTTCCTGAATAATTGTATGAATGTCATCTTTTTCGTAAAATCCATATGTAGATAACTTACCCCCACTACGTCCATGTCTTCTATGTTCAATTAGAACTATATCAAAACCAAGTTCAAGAAATATTTGTCCATATTTTAATGATGAAATATAGTTACATCCTACACCATGACTTAAAAACACAACTTTTTCATTTAGTTCCTTAGCAATTATACGTGTAGCATATAAATTATAACCAAATGAAGATTTAATAAAATAACCATTTTTTTTTGCAGTATCTATAAGGTCTTTTGAAACTCCCTCGTTTTTAATTGCATCATTATATACCTGAGATTCATCCTTTAAACCTACAAGTAAAACTTTATTTGAAAAGTAGAATCCCCCAAAAAAAATAACTATTAAAATAATCAAAATAAACAACATCTTTCTACCCTTTAGCTTTATATCTTTCCTTATATTTCATAAAAATTATTCCTGCCAAAAGACAAAGAACAAATCCTAATAATCCACTCAATCTTATTCCAAAATCATTTCCTATATCTTTACCAAAGGAAGTTAAGGCTGCGAATGAAAAAACTCCTATTGTTTGACCCATTTTTTGCATTAATGTTCTGGAAGCAAAAAACATTCCTTCCTGGTTTATGCCACTTTCAATAGCATCTATCTCAGCAATATCTGCTAATACAGAGTTCGGAAGAACCCCAAGAAATGAAAGGGGTATAGAGTATAAAATAATAACAAAATATGCTTGCATAACTTTAGAGAATGGAAATTTCCCTAAAAAGAAAATCGCAAAAAAGATAAGTGACATAATAAAAAATGAAACTACTATTAATAATTTTTTTCCATATTTTTTACCAAAAAAATTTACAAAAGGATAGAATATAAAAGATATAATGACCATAAGAGGGAGTAGAATTCCCATTATTGTATCCGGTAATTCTAATAAAACAGTAATATAGTATATAAGACCAGTCATAATTATTGTAATTCCAACAAAATAAGAAAAATCAGCAACTACATAATATCTAAAATTCTCATTTTTAAATGTTCTCTTTAATGCTTCTCTCATTGGAACATTAGAAACTTTACCAGAAGAGTATTTTTTTTCATCAAAAAAAAGTCCTGGAAGTAACATACATATAGCAGCTAGAGTTGCAACAACTCCAATAGATATCTGAAGACTTCTGGTCTTGTCTAAAATTTTAAAAGTAACTGCAATATATTCATTAAAGTTAGGTATTAGTCCTGCAATAATTATCCCTAATGCATAAGTAATTGAAATGTATGTTGAAAGATCTAACCTTTCATCAGAACTATGTCCAATTTCCGGCAACAATGCAAAAAAAGGTGTAACATATATAGTCAAAAAAAGATAAAAAAGTGCTTGTGTAAAAAATAACCAGATTATATTGACAATACTTATACTACTTAATGGGGGTAAAAACATTAAAAAGCAAAAAATGGAAGATGGAATTGCACCAAATAGCATAAAAGGTGTTCTTCTTCCTCTTTTTCCTTTCCAACGATCACTTAATGTTGCAATTAATGGATCTGTAATAGCATCAAATAGTCTGCCGCTAGCTGCTACTATAGTTATTATATTCAATATTCCAAGAAAAGTTATTTGTGTTATTCTAAAAGGTAAACCTGAACTTTGTGGTGGCATGTAAAAATATACAAGTTGTAGACTTACAATATTTATTAATATTGACCAACCTAATTGTCCTATAGAATAAATAATTTTTTGATTTACAGGTAATTTACTTTCCATAAAATTCTCCCTAAATATTAATGGCATTAATATTATTAATATAGTTAATATTCAGGCCATATCGCTTAGATGTCAAGTTGTTTTTTAATAATATTTTTAGCATAATAAAAATGAGGTAATTATGGACAATAAAAAAATACAGAAAGAACGCATTACAAATTATTTTATCGATGCCACAGTAAATATTATCAAAGAAGATGGATTAGAAAATCTAACGACAAAGAAAATTGGTGATCGGGCCGGATATTCTTATGCAACAATCTACAACTATTTTAGAAATTTTAATGAATTAATATGCATATCAATGAGTAAAATAGCAATTGAGTGTTTTAATTTTGTAAATGATAATATATATGGAGATTCACCTTTATCCAGAACATTAAGTTTTATAGATTTAATGGTTGATTTTAATGCAAAAAACATTAACATCTATTATCCCTTTTTATCATCGAAAGTAGACTTCTCATATTTTCAGTTAACAACAGGAAAACATTTTTACCATCCAGCTTATGATCTACTTATTAAAGAATTGAAATTTACTGATTCCCCTGAATTAATTGCGGACATAATAACATCAATTTTTAATTCATGTCTTCATTTTTACATTATTATGAAAACTCCAGAAAATTTATTTAATTTAAAAGAAAATATAAAAAAACAAGTATTATTTGTTTTAGAAAAATATTTAAAGTAAAAAAAAGCCTCTCTAAATGAGAGGCTAAAATCTATATAATTAAGACTATTGATTAGTAGCAGCTGCTTCTGGTTCACTAGTTGCATTAGATTCAGTTAATGGAATAGATTCTCTCTTATCAACAACACTACCTAATTGATCCATTTTCTTTTGTTCTAAATACTCAAGGATTTGATCATTTCCTAATGTTCTTAATTCATTATTTCTTCTTGCTTCTTCTCTGTTAGCAAGAATACCCCATACTGCTTCATCATCTATATCAGATTCAACATCATCTCTAATAGCTTTATCATATGTAACTGTTATATCTTTGAAATATGATATAAAATCACCACCATTATTGTTTGCTGATTTCTTGATTAATAAACCTTTCAAAATAAGACTATTTGAAGTTACTGGATATATAGGCGCAGTATTTAACTCTCTATATTTAACTTCTGAAATATAATTTGGATTATTCCAAGTTAAAGTTCTCCATCCGTTGAAATCAAGATCACCAACTGGTACATTTTTTTCTTTTCCATCAGAATCTGTAAATACAAGGATTAATTTATGTGGATAGTTTCTTCCGTAAACATTAACAGAGATACTTTTAATAGCTCCAACATTTTTTAATACTCCGTATCCATCAAATTTGTTTCCACTTCTTATTCCTTGCTCTTTTTGCTCATCAGATGGCATATAAGCCGGAATTTCAAATGGAGGTTTTACCATAGCATTAGCATCAAAGTTTTCAGGGAAATGAACTCTAACACCTAAAACTTGCTCACCAGCAAATCTTTTGGCAGACTCTTTCACCATAACAGATTGAGTAAATGATAATCTGTTATTTGTAACACTTTGAGCTGACTTGTTTAAAATAACATCCCAGCTTTCTACAAAAAGTGATTCTTTCATTAATTGTTTATCACTTTCATCATAGGTTGTTCCTGCAACACTGCTATAATCTATAATAGTAGCAGTATTCAGACCATCTTGATCAGCAGTTAGGTCAGCAAAATCTATAATAGTCGCTGTTTCTGCAAAAACTGTTGTTGTTAATAATAAGGTGAACCCTAATAGAGCTAATAACCTTTTCATGCAGTACTCCTTTTGTCTTTATCTCTTTTAAAAAAAAACTTATTTATATTGAAAATTATACTAAGGAACGAAGGTTTGTCAACAATATTTATTATTTTTTCTATTCTATTAACTTACCAGGCAGTTCTAAAAGAGAAGGACCTGATCCAATTGTCTGACCATCTACAGTTATAATTACTTCCTTAATCCGTTTTGTATTTTTAATAATGTTAAAAGTTATCAATTCAAATGTTTCATCTAAACTCATGTTATTATTTTCTGAAATTTTTATTATTGAGACAGGGAGATCAAGATATGCAGTTGATCCATTAACATAAAATTTATTGTATGTAAAATAATATGGAACTGTTTTTTTATTAAAAACTGAAAGTGGACCAAGAAAATATTCATCTAAGACTCTTTTTGCCCTATATTTATAATTACCGACAAGCAAAACCTTTCTATCTTCATAAACATACCTGTTTTCAGTCTCATATTTGTATTTAAAAGATAAATTTGTATAATTATTATCTTCAAAAATAATAAATAGGATACTAACAACAAATGATGCCGAAATAACTCCTAATAAAAAAATATTTTTTTTCATATACTATCTTTCTCCATTCTCATATCTATCTACAAAATCTACTATCCCATTAAAAATGCCATCTGAAATTTTTTTAATATATTCCTTCTCTGCCAATCTACTACCTTCTAATTCATTAGTAACAAAACCTACCTCAATTAAAACAGAAGCCATATTTGCTTTTCTTACCACAAACCAAATTTCCTCTTTAAGGCCTCTGTTTGAGCTCATATTACCAATAGTGCTATTTAGTCCATCGAGTATATCTCCGGCAAGCTCTTGCCCCTCTAGAGAGATTTCATCCTCTTTTAAAGCATTGATTATGGTAGTAAGCTTCAAATTATCATCCAGATTTTTGTCTAGCACATTTCTTCTATAACCTTTTGGTAGATACCAGACTTCAAATCCCTGTGCATTTTTATTCAAAGATGCATTAGCGTGTACTGAAATATATATAACAGCCTGTTTTGCTTCAAGCTCAATATTATTGGCTAAATCAACCCTTTGCTCAAGTGTTAAAAAATAATCCTCATCCCTGGTCATAAGAATTTTCTTATGGGAATATTCATTTCTCAATTTTTCTACAACCATTTTAGATATATTTAACACAACCTCTTTTTCCTGAACAACTATATTTTCAAGTTTACCAATTGCTCCACTATCCCTTCCTCCATGTCCAGGATCAATAATTATTACAGGGATATTAAAAAGATTTTCATCTTTTACAATTTCAAAATATTCCTGATCTATTTTTAATAGTCTATAAAGGAGATCAGCAGACTCCTTATTTAAAAAAAGTTGACCTTCACTATATGTAAATTCTAAACCGGTAAAAACTTTACTATTTACAACTATTGTTGAGCTGCCAACCAAAAATGAAATAACTAGGTCATTTTTTATAATTAAACCCTTTTCTCTATAAGGATTCCAGCGTAATTCTGCACCACTTTTATCAATAATATCCATTAAAGATGTTTTTTGACAAAAAATTAGATGAGATAGTAACAGATATATAAATAAAAGTTTAATCTTTGACAGAATCAAGATAGTACAAAACTCCTTGCAATGACCCATTAATTAATGCTTTATAGAAATCCAATCCACAATTACTATCATCTACAAATTCAATTTTATGATATTCTGATAAAATTTTAAGTACTTGATTTACTGTTCTTTTTTGCCAATCCTTTTTTCTTGAATTGATGATTTTATCAATCTTCTTTACATAAAAAACTTCATCTACAAATTCAATATCTTCATCAAGCTTATTAAGAAATCCTATATCGAAATCAAATGCCTTTGGAGCTTTTTTATTCTTGCTATTAAATAAAAACTGATCAGTTTCCCAATTATTATCCTTTAATCTAATTACAATTTCTGATGCATATTTTTCAGCTTTTTTAACTACAGTATCTCTATCCGACCCATAACATATAATATTTCCACACTTTTCTACATTATTAGTAGGAAAAATGACTCTATCACCCTCTTTAACAGTAGTAAATCTTTCAATATTTTCTATTTTATCTGTAGGAGGTAGATATAATTTCTCTACAATTCCCGGGATTGAAATAAAGGCTCTCTCTGCTGCAGAGTGTCCTATATCTTCACTATTCAAAATTGATGCTTTTAAACCAAGTGCTAATTCTATACCACTTTTTATTAAATCTCTGCCACTTGAAAAAGGATAAGTCCATCCCGACATATACCCTCCTGATAATCTGGCTGCAATCTCACCGATTACTGGTCCTTTACTACTGTATTTTACATCACCTTTAGCGGCACCATAGTTTAAACCTAAGGCTTTTACCCCTTTTGAAAAAACATCACAAATTTCTTTATATTTCACTTCATCTATTAATGATGGGATCGTATGCCCCATTTCAACAAAATATGGTGGAAATGTAATTTCTCTGTCTGCAAAACCAAAAACTTTGACTTCCCCATCTATTATTAAAGCATCTAAACTGAATTCATCTCCATCTATAAATTCTTCAATTACAGCTCTTGAAGTTCTGGAATATTCCAAAGATTTAACAACCTCTTTTTCAAGTTCATTATATGTATTAACTTTCTGAACCCCTCTACTACCCATATTATCTGCAGGCTTTACTACTAGAGGAAATTTTAAGTGTTCTATAGCTTTTTCCAAACTCATTTCATTTGAATATTCAACAAAGTCAGGTGATGGAACACCGTTTTCCTTAAAACAATTCCTCATTCTAACCTTATCTGTAGCATTAAGGGCAGACTGATAAGAGATACCAGGAAGGCTTAGTTTTTCAGTTATCCAGGCTACTGTTGATGAAAAATCTGTGCCTACTGTAAAAACTCCATGCAGAGTGTGTTTTTCATGAAATTTGAAGGCCAATTCAAAAAGTTTCTCTTTATCTTTAATATCTACTGGATAAAATATATCGCATAAAGATTTGCCAAGGGCATTGGAATTTCCATCTGCACATAAAACAAAATGACCCATCTCTTTAGCTATTTTTATACCGGGTATTTGCATAATTCCAGCGCCAAGAATTAATATATTCATAAATTATTATCCTTTATACAAAAAATTTCAAAAGTATCACCGAAACTGAAGATCTTACTATAACAATTTACAATTTTAGTTAAAACTTTTCCTTTCGCCCACCCTCCAAATCGCTCAGGATGATGACCAGTTATATTGATTTTATATACTTTAAATCCATATTGCTTCAATACTTTTTTTGCAGTTTTTGGTTCCCATAATGTATAATGATCATTAGGACTCATCTGCAAAAATTTCCTTAAAGATTTCTTACCACTAATTCCTGCAAGATTAGGAGTTGAGAATGAAAATGTTCCACCTAAAGGAAGTAAGTTATTTATTTGGCTTAAAACAAGGTCAATATTTTCAAAATGCTCAATAACATACCACATGGTTATTCCACTAATCCCATTGTTTAGAGTTAATGGTCTATCCAATGGAAATGATGAAACCATAGAATCAATTTTTAGTTCATTATTAACATAATCTATTGCATCAGATGATACATCTATTCCAAAAGGTTTGAATCCAGATTCCTTTAAAGCTTCAAGAAATGGTCCGTAGGCACAACCAATATCCACTATTGTGGAATTCTTTTCTAGTCTTCTGGAAATATGTTCTATCCTTTGAATACCTAATTTTTTTATGTTTTCAAAATCATCTAAATAAGTTTTGCCATACTGTATTTTATAATCATCAAAAAAATAGTTATGGGTATATTCAGTTTTCTTACCATGATATGTCATATATGTCATTTTACAATTGCTGCATTTATAGTAGGTCTTTAACTTGAATCTTTCTATTGATTTATTATTTCTTTTGTTACAAATAGGGCATTTATTATCAACTAAATTTAAACTATAAATAAAATCTGTTAATGTTTCTTTATTACCTATATTTATAGTATTACTTTTTTTTACTGCTTTACTATAATTAATAGACCATTTTTCATTAAGTATGTAAAAACCAGCTTTCTTACTCAGTTGAGTGTGATATTTTGTTGGGTTTAATAAAGCGACTGGAGTAGACAATGCAACAGCCTCATAAGCTGTAATTCCAAAAGATGTTATAACAATATCAAATTCTGGAATAATATCTGACAGCTTCTCTGGATTAACAATTTTAGTTACTCCAAAATCATTTTTTTTGAATAATGGACCAATAACCGTTGTTAATTCGTATCTTTTTTTTAGTAAATCAACTGCTTTTTCTGTTAAGTTATATGGATCCTGGCCTCCAAAAGTAATCAATACTTTATTAATATTTTTTCTTTTTTTGAAATTTTTATCTATTATTTCTAAATCCAAAAGCCCTGGATTAAAATAATTTGGTTTAACAGAGAGAAGGTTTGGTAATATGTCTATAGTATAACAAGACTTTTCACGTGATAAACTTCCTTCATCTAAAGAAATAATCGGTGCTATTCTAGATAGTTGGTCATAAAGAAAAGTATCAGTTTGCTTATTATCAAGAATAATAAAATCAAGTTCTATTTTTTTCAATATAATTTCGCTTATTGAAAAAACTTCAATATGGCTCAAATCCATCATTTTCAAAGCTGATTTCAGCCAAGAGGTATTTTCCTGGAGAAAATATACTATGAATCTATCATCATTTAAAAATTTTAATAATCTTTTTAGATGACCAAAGCCTGAATTCTCACTTATATACGGGTATAATCCAATCGTTCTTTTTTTAACCACTCAATAACACTCTCTACAGGTATAGTTTCTCCATGATACAATTCATGAAACAACTTTACAATCCTATCATAATCAGCTTTTGTATCAATAGTAACAAAACTGTCTTTTAGAATGTATTTTTGTGGGGCATCATTTTGAAATACTTTATATTTATCTTTATTTCTGTATAAATATGGCGTTACATGCTCTAAATCATATTTATCCTGAGTAAGGGTCTCTAAATTAATTAAAACATCACTATTTACAACTTCCACACCTGTTCCTACTGGATTATTTATAAATCCAGAATAATCAAAATTATTTTCACGATGTAATTCTATGAGAATATTAGCTAATTCCCAGGATACTAAGGGGTTATCTCCTGTAGCCCTAACGAACTGAGACAAATTATACTTTTTTATAGCTCCAATAAATCTTGAGAGCACATTTTCTTTAGAACCTGTATAAATCTCAAAATTCATCTTTTCTGCTAAAGGTTTTAAAACCTCTACAGAGTCACTGGTTGTAGCAACGATGTGTATATCTGTCTCTACTTTTTTTAATGATCTCATAGCATGTTCTATAACTGTTCTATCTTCAAGTTTTAATAGTGCTTTTCCCGGTAGTCTTGTGGAGTCAAGCCTTACTTGTAAAATTACTCCTGTCATTCTTTATCCCAAAGTTCGGTTAATTTATGAGCGTTGATTTTGAATCTATACTTATTCAGTTTTACCCACTTTCTTACACTTCTAAACTCTTTAATAGCTTGGACAAGAGAACTTCCAGACTTTTCATAATAAGGAAAAAATCTTCTTATAGGGAGATAACCAGAATCTTTTTTTATTACTACAGAGAGATTTTTAAGACAGTATAGACGATAATCCTTATCCGGTGTTATGTCTTCAATAATTTTATCGTTTTGTCCAAGATTGATAATAAATGATTTATGTGCAGAAATTTTTTCACCCCACATATATGTTCTTAGTCCGAAATCGAGTTTTTGCCAGTAAGTATTCAAAATACCAATGTCATAGCCACCTATTTGTATAAATTTGTCTTTGTTATATAAACCTACATACATAAATGGATAAAGGGTTTTTAATTGATTATTCTCCCCCAAAGGAACAACCTTTAAAAGTTCTTTGTGAAATAAGGGAGTCATGAAAGTAGGGATAGATTCATTGGATTTATCAAAAATAAGAGGAACTGTACATAAATTTGAATTTGTGATTATTTTATCAAAAACTCTGTATGATATTGCTTTTGAATTAATTATCATATCATCCCACAACACTATAACGTATTTGTTTGAAGATTCTGAAACACCAATATTAATCATCTCTCCTGGAGATACTTCATCCTTTAATATAAGAAATTTAAGATTTTCATTCTCAACACTCTCTTTCTCTAAATCAAAATGACTTTTGGCTCCAAGTTCAATTGATAGTACTTCATCTACTTGAAGTTTAAGGAGTTCGTTATATAAATCATGCCTATAAGGCCTTCCTCCCCTATTAAGGATTAATGCAGAAATTCCGGTCTCATTATCTTTTTTTTCATTTAACTTTTTGTTACCAATTACGGTATAACTTGTATTAACTTTGTTAAAAGTTGTATGTATAGTATTCATCGCATAACCCACATAGTTTAGTATAATTACAATTTATTTGTTTAATATAGATATCTTTTTTTCTTTCCATTATAGTTTCAATATTATCATCCAATAATGAACCTAATTTATACTCTGATTCAGTATCATAAAAACAGATTAGTGCGAAACCATCACTATTTATATGAAGATCTCTTTTTAAATGCCAGCAAGGAAATCTTTTAAGAGGTGATAAATCAGCTACTTTTAAGTCAGGAAGTCTTTTGCAATAATCTGAATATTTCTGAATTATAATATTACTGGTGAATTTTTGCCAATGCCTGAAAAATGGCTCCATATCAGCTTCATTATTTTTCATTCTTGTTGCCTGAACCCAAATTCTGTCAGATGCATTATTTATTAAAGTATGAGTAAGACTTTCCGCTTCTGCCTGACCAAATCCTCTTAATGAAGTGTAAATATCCTGATTTATTGCATCAAGAGTTACAATTATTTTAATTTTGTTATTATTTTTAACTTCTTCTACAAGTTCTGTACTCCAACCAATACCACCAGTTTCCATAAAAAGTTCAAAATTATACTTATTAGTGATCAATTTTATTATACTCAACAATTCAGGATGAGTTGTGGGTTCATACTCAGGGACAAATGACACTATTACATCTTCTGAATATTTTTTCATTTTTGCTAATATTTTATCCAGGTCTGAAATATTCATCAAATCTGATGAATTTACTCTTTCTGGTAGATAAGTCGTATTATGTTTTTTTAATTTTGTAATTTCCAGTGTCAAATAGCTCGGTTCAACAAAAAGTAATTCCTGTTTTTCATCCAAAATTTTGATTATTGAAGCAGCATTAGTTCCGCCACTGTTTATTATTCTTAATAATTGGTTAAAATTCCGTTTTGAATCACATGTTAGGGATACCCTTAAAAGACGAACATCTTTTTCTGAAATTTTCGTTTCTAATTCGAAGGAATTTATATCTTTTTTTACAATATCAAATATTGTATTTCGGTCAATTTTATCTTTCTGATTTTGAGCTAACAGCGTTAATGCCTCTAAAATATTTACATCAAGAATTTCTGGTGTTAAACCATAAGGATAACCATCGGCAAATGTATACTCTGCATAATAATTTATATGATCACCAAACATCTCTTCAGTTAATTTCTTATCTAGTAATGGACAATCCCCATAATAATAAAAAAGATTGTCATACCCTTTTGACTCATTAAACAGTGTATTTATCAATAACTCTTTATTCCAGTTTTCATAAAAAATTAAATTATCACAATCCAGGTCTCTGGTACTAGTAAGGTATATAATCTTATCAATATAAGGTAAATTTTCAGAATATGTTTTTATAATATCAATCTGTTTCTTTCCTTTTATATTTTCATAAAAATAACTGGAAATATCTGTTAAATTAACAATTGCAATGTTTTTCATAATATTTACATCGGTAAAAAAAAATAATTATTGACCGATTTTAATTATTAAAAAATAATATAAGTGTATGAAATATTTTTTATTACTATTTTTTTTAATAAGTATATCTCTTTATTCAGAAAATTTTTCTTCAATAAAAAGTATTTTAGACAATACTACCTATAAATATACAAGGGATAGTGATGGGGATTTTGTTATAGAATATACAACAAATACAGGAAGAACGCAGAGTGTTATTATTAGAAATAATACTAATGAGTTTCAAAATGTAGAAATAAGAGAGATTATATCAATTGCAAAAACCTTTAAAAACAGGGTTGTTCCAGATAAACTTACAAACTATTTACTAATCGACAACTATTCAAGTAAGTATCTAGGTAACTGGGCTATTCATAAAAAAGATGATATATCAACAATACTTTTTATTGTAAAACTACCATACAATATAGATAATTTTTTTCTTGATGCTGCAATTATAGAGTCTGCAGAAGCTGCAGATGCATTGGAAAAAGCATTGGAGGACGAGATTGAAAATATTGAAGAATAGTGCTATTTTTTAACAATGAATTTACATGACCATCTTTTCTCTGTGTCAGAACTCAATAATGTAATTAAAAGTGTTTTAGAAGAGTCTTTCTATTCTATTAATATAGAGGGAGAGTTATCTAATTTTAGACCATCATCTACTGGACATTGGTATTTTTCTTTAAAAGATAATGATTCTACTATAAGCGCTGTTTTATTTAAGAATATGACGTATTCAGTTAATTTTAAGCCCAAAGATGGTTTAAAAGTTAAGATAAAAGGAAAACTCTCTCTATACAGCCAAAGAGGAACTTATCAGATTATTTGCAATGAATTAGAGTTATTCGGTGAAGGAGATATTCTCCTTGTGCTTGAAGAGAGAAAAAGAAGATTTGCATCATTAGGCTATTTTGACCCGTCAAAAAAAAAGATACTACCCAGATTTCCAGAAAACATAGGAATTATAACTTCTCCTACCAGTGCTGCACTACAGGATATTTTAAAAGTCCTAAAACGAAGACACTCAATGTCAAATATCATAGTTCTTCCCTCTGTTGTTCAAGGTTCTGAGGCTAGTAATAGCATTGTTCGCCAGATAAATTATGCGAATGAAAGGAGTCTATGCGATTTAATTATTATATCAAGAGGTGGTGGCAGCACTGAAGATTTACTTCCTTTTTCAGATGAAAAAATGGTATTATCGATATGTAATTCAAAAATTCCTGTTATAACTGGTATTGGTCATGAAATAGATACGACTCTTAGTGACTTAGCAGCAGATATTAGAGCAGCTACACCATCAGCTGCAGCTGAAATTGTTACAGAATCTTCAGAGAAATTATATGAGCATATTTTAAACCTTAAAAATTCTCTTTATAATATAATAAATTTAAAACTTTCAATAATAAGAAATAAAATATCAATTTTTGATAAAAAGAGTGTTAATAAACTTCTGTATTCTAAAATAGAGAACAGAGCTTTGCATATTGATTCTCTAAAAAGATCAATTATTTCAGAAACAGAGTGGAAACTTGAGAGATTCAGGAATAAAACAGAGGAGATGCATAGAATACTCAATGAATTATCCCCATTCAAATTATTTGAAAAAGGATATTCTTGGGTTACTAAAGATGATATATCAATTCAAGATAGTGAGATATCCTGTAATGATATGATAAAAGTGATTTATTCCAGAGGAATAATTAAAGCAAAAGTTGAGGAGATTACAGATGAAATTTGAGGATAATTTAAAAAAACTTGAAAATATTGCACTTAAAATTAAAGATGAAAACCAATCTTTAGATGAGACTATATCTTCCTTCGAAGAGGGAGTATCTATAGCCAATGAGCTTGAAAAGATTCTGGAAAGTTACGAAAAAAGAGTACAAATTTTAATAAACAAAGATGGTAAAGACTATTTAGAAGAATTTAAGTAGTCATTAATCTTTTCTATATTAATAAAATTACCAATTTTAATATTATTTTTTTCAAAATACCCCTGGTTTACTTCTAATGCATATTTTATTGAGGCTCCTTTTGATGAAACAGGATTTGTAGATAGGGGATACATATCGTGTATTTCTAGAATTTTTCCTCGTTTATCAATATATGCTATAGATAGAGGTATGAAAGTATTCTTCATCCAGAAAGATACAGCTCTTTCCTGATCAAAAATAAATAGCATTCCTCTATCCATCTTAAGTGATTCCCTATACATTAAACCTTTCATACGCTCTTCATCTGTTGAAGCGATTTCTATATGTAGAACTTTATCCCCAATTTCCAAATCTAATAGAGTGTCATCATTACATGAATAAAAGGCTAGAAGAATTATGAAAAATAAAATTTTAAAATTCATTGATAAAATCCTCTTTCAATTGATCCTGGATTGCTTTCTCAGTTACATCCCCATCAATTATTTCTTGATAAATATCCTTTCCAACATATTTTAAAGTAAGAGGTTTTTCAAGTGAAATTCTTACATTATCATTTTCCCAGATGACAACATCAGGATTCAGTGAATCATATTTTCCATATTTATTAATAAACTGAGTGAAAATTGTATAATAATCTATTTTTTTAGTATCTAGAATTAATGTAATTGAATATAGAATTTCATTATAAAACTGAAAATACCCATTAAGTATATAATTATACCCTTTTGTTTCTATTATTGAGGTATTTTCAACTAAAAGCATACTTACGTCAGGATCTCCTCTATAATTGAAATTTCCATCTGCGGGAATAATTTCCTTTGCTTGATCCAGGGTTATTCCAATAACTATTTCCCTGAATCCCATTGGCAGTTCTGGTAACAAATCCTGAGAATATAAAGATAGCTGTGCTAATAAAAAAATTATAATAATATATTTGTGCATAATTTCATTTCCTATATACTATATATCGTCAAGTTAATTATTTATCAAAGAGGAAATAATGAAAAAAAATATTACAATAATTATGTTAATTGCTAATTTAGTCTCTCTATTTAGTCAAAATGATAAATTTAAATTAACTGAAGAAAAAGTAATAATAGAGTATTTTAATGAATTTGATTATATGTCTAGTAAATATGTAACAACAGATTTTGTATACTCTTCAGGTTTTGATTTTATTTCATCCATTTCTGAAGTCACAATTTTAATTAATGGCCGTGAATTTACCGGAGAGTATATAAGTTTAAGTAATGTTTCTGAAGGAAGTTATTATATAGAAATAAAAAAGGCAGGCTATAAAAGTTTTAATCAATGGGTGGATCTTAAAGATGGAACAAGAATTGTCTTCAATTTTACTCTGGAACGGGAGTATGGTATTTTAAAAATAGATAGCCATATATTAAAAATGAAAATTTATCTTGATAACAATGAAGTAAGAAACATGGATACGATACCTACTGGTTCATATACTCTAAAAGTTAAAAGTTTTGGTTATAGTACAATAACAAAAGAAATATATATTGATACTGGCCTAAATATTGTGGATTCCCTTAATTTTACTAAAGCAGAATTCAATATTGAGAAAATATCTTTAAGAAAAACTGTTTTTAATCCTTATGCCACTGATGGTTTTAAAGATAATATTTTATTAATATCAGTAAATGGTCCAGGTGAGGTTTTAATTGAAATAAATAATGATATTTCTACAATTTATTCTGAAAAATTTCTAATAAATGATTGGAACTATTTTGTGAATGTTGGACAAAAAATAAATAGTTTAAAATTTGTTGAGAATGGAGATTATATAATAAAAGTTTCTTCCGGGAACTCTTCTACAGAGAAAAACTTTAAGGTTGATGATAATCTTTTTTTGTATAATATTCCTGTAGTAAATTCATCTTCTGGTTTATTAAATGCTGCAACAGCTGAAGTTAACTCAATTTCAATAATTCAAACTAATTTTAGTAGTAGTTATAATATTAATAACTTTGACTTTTTTCTTCCATTCTCTATATCAGCAACATTAAATTCTCATTTTCAATTCCATACAGGTTTTAATTATAGGCTCAATAAAATTAAAGATGAAAATAGTATGGAACTTTTTTGTGGAGTTTTATTTGCTAATAGTATAAATAATTTAAAGTATGGATTAAATATTGAGTATCGTTTTAATACCAACTTTATTAATAATTCCAATATGATAGAAAATTTAATCGGTTTAAATATACCAATTACTTTAAGTTTAGCAAATCATAATTTTACCATTACTCCACAGTATTTTATTACTGATGGACTGAAAAGTTATTTTAATACTGGGATTGGTTACCATTATATTACACAGAAAACAAGATTAGGATACTCTGGTGGTTTTACAACAGAAGATTTCAAAAATATAAGTTATATACACAGTTTGGAATTTTATAGAATAATTCCAGAGACTCAAAGTTTTCTTGGATTATCATTATCATTTAATAATTTCAATTATTTAATTATTGGGCTTAATTATACTACTCTTATTTAGTAAATTTTTATAAGAATAGAAATAATCGTTAATAAAAGTAAGAATAAAGAGACAAACCTTATCAGGGACACTTTTTCTGGAGTATTTTTTCTGTTCTTTAAATAACCACACTTTGGACATCCATTGGCAAAACTGACAGATTTACCCTTATAATTACACTTAGGGCAAAGAACTGAACCAAATTTTTTTCCACAACTGGGACATTCCTCAGCATATAAAGGAATCTCTTTATTACAATTCTGACAGAAAAATTTTCTCATATTATTTCTTTTTTATTGCAAGAATTGTTAAATCATCATATTGATCATCTTCTTTTATATGGGAGAAAAAATCATGCTGTTTATCATCAGGTTTATCAACTTTAAACCTGTAGTAGTCTGAATATTGCTCAAAATGCTCTAGAAGGAAATTATTAACTACTTTATCTATTTTTATTGTATCTTCTACTGTAGCACTCGGGTCTGGATTTAATCTGAATATTTTCTCTACAGCGATAAGACCAAGAACAGCATCTTTTACGGCACCTGTCAAAGAGGTAAAATCGAATGTAAATTCTGCTTCTGGTTGAGGATAATGATATTTTTTTAAAGAGTATCTTGTTTTATGAATAACCGAGTGTAGAATTTCATTTATTCGAGGGACACCAAGCTCTTCAAACTCTTCATTTACGGCATGGGTATCATGAAGTTCACCCTCTTTTAAACCAGGATGAGTACAGACAATTTCATTGTAATTTTCATCTCTAAAAAGGTGCTTTGATTCTTCCACTCCATCTGTAAAAAGGAATAATATATCATTTTTTGCCAATGTCGTGGTTTCAACCTTATATCCTCCCTGCATTTCCAGCATATCAGAGGAGAATATTCCAGCGGCAGGAACTTCATGCAGTTCTAAAGTCTCCATAATATGACTTTTGCTTCGATAAACATGCACCAGGTTATCTCCAGCATTACACATGTGGCATTTACCAGTTTTTGTATTTAGTATAACAACAATAAATGCTGCAAAACGCCCTTTAAAACCCCTTTCCTCTAGTAGATCGTTCATTGAATAAACTAGCTCATCAATTTTGTAACCTTGAACTTTCTTATCCCAATTTCTAAAATATGCAAGAAAAATAGTTGCTACTTCTACCATGATCAAAGATGCTGGAACCCCTTTACCAGCGATATCACATTTAATCATTGCAAAATGATCTTCATCAATCTGTCTATAATCAAAATAGTCACCGGAAACACCCTTTGCACCTTCATAATATCCAAATACAGAAATTTCACTGTTTTCAAACTCACCTGTTGTAAGTTTTCCTTCCCCTCCAGGATTAAGTTCCAATGGTATAAACATTTTTTGAATCTCTTTACCAAGGGTTAAATCCTTGGACATAGCTGCTGCTTTAACTAATCCCTCAGTCATCTGATTAACTGTTGAGGCCAATGTATATAGTTCGTCTTTTGACCTAACGACAATTTCATGATTTTTCAGTTCAGATTTATCATCTGTATCTCTAATTTTCTGAACACCTTCTACTAAACGTTTTATTGGATTAATCATAAATGTTGCTAGAACAAGAGCTCCTACAAATCCAATTAATATAGCAACTATAGCTGTAATACCTACTCTAATAGTTAAACTTTTTATAGAATTTGTAATCTCTTTGTTTATTGTATCTGTTGAAACTTCCAACCTAACCATACCTTTATAAAAAGTATCTATACCTGTCTCTTCATAGAGAATTGGTTTATAGAAAAGATATGAGTCTACCTGTTCAACAAAGTGATAATCTACTGTAGGAACCTGTCCTGTAACAGATGACATTATTTTTAAAGCATCACTAATCTGGTTATTTAAAAGTAGAATAATCTCCTGTAACTCTGTCCTTTTAGCTCCGGTTGCACTTCTAATTTCACTATTTAATCTTAGAAGCTCCTCTTTTTTATCTTTAAGCTCTTCTGTTCCTTTCTTTTCTATATTTTCTATTAACTGTTTAATCTCTTTTTCTAATGAATCTGTGTATAGAGTATTTCCTAGCACTATATCTCTTGGTAATTCAGCTTTAGTTATTATATCTCTTGCTTTTAAATCATCCTCAAAAGATATTTCACTATTTAATATATATTTGCCTTTATCAAAGGTATAAATGTTTTTTAAGAATTCTACTTCTTCTGAACTTGTATTACTAACTATATTTTCTGAGTAAACAGTTTCATCTATCTCTTCAGGTAGAGGAACATATTTTCCAATAACTTTTTGATCTGTATAGGCCCAAAGTGCATTTGTTACTTCTGAATCAGTTTCAGAGACACCAACTAATGTAGCCCACATAACTTCCGGCATAGCTTCTGAAGTTTTTATAAGGTTACCAAGGTCTATAACTTGTTTATTTTGTATATAATCTTTTGCCCCGGATGATATTGAATTTAGAAGGATTTCAGTTCTGTTAACAAGACCTTCTGTTAAATTCTTTTTTTGGGTATCAATCATAAAGCTAGCTAATGGTAAACTGATTAATATAATAACAAGTAAAATTAAACTAATTATTAAAACTGTAAATTTTACTCTTAATCCAAAACCTCTTTTTTTCATATCTCTAATCCTTATTATCTCTTTCTCTTTTAAAAATAGAGTTCCATATGCAAGTGCCTTTGCATCATGATTTATTCTTTTACTTTCATTTGATATCGATATTAATTTCAGTAGAGTAATAACAAAAATTATTACTCCCGAGATTAGTACCAGGATGAAAATTGCAAACTCTATTGATATATTATATTTCTTCTGTTTAACTTTCTGCCAAACTTCATCATAGCCTTTTGTAAAATCACCAAATTTTATAGTTCCTGTAGATTCAACTTTTATTATTGGATTTGTAAAAAATGTTCCTCTTACCGGATGAATTATTCCTAATCTGTATGTTCCACCTTCAATCTCATCAAGATTAGGCCCCTCGATTCTTCTGTCACTAACTACTTTAAAAACATTAGATTCATTAGTAAAATAATAATCCCAAGGTTCTACTCCATCTGCATCCAGAATAACTGCATTTACATCTCCATCATCCTTAAATCCTCGTCCATGAATAGTTGTTACCAACTCACCATTACTATCTTGTGTGTAGTTAATATATGAGATATAAGTAACTGCTTTATATTTATCTAATTTAAAAATTAGAGCTTCTGGTTTTCCAATATTACCGGCTTCATCTATAGCTCTAACTATTAGAGCATAAAATCCATTATCAATATTCGAGTATGTCATTGATTGAGTTTTTGAATAATTGTTAGAAAGTTTAATATTATCAATATTAAAATTGTCAATAATAAAATTTTGTCCTAAGAATGAAAGTGTACTTGAAAACCCTGCAACATCGTCATCGAAAGAATCCCATATAATAGCTCCGGTATTACTTGTAAGAAATCCTTTTTCATCGGTTCTTGGTTCAGGGAAAATAACTTTATCCGGTGGAGTTATATCAAGGAGATATCTGTATTCACTAATTTTAGAAACGTTTCCTGCATTGTCCTCTGCTGATACGGAGAAGATATAAACTCCATCCTCCTCTGCATTTAAAAAACTTGATATTAATACATTGGACAATACTCTTTGTTCTGTAATTATTGTTCCATCTTCTTTTCTCCAGGAATAGTTAAAGCTTTTAATTCCCGATGAATCTTTGGGTTTTGTCCATGAAAAACGAACATTACTTTTATTATCTCTTTTTTTGTAATTAGAAGTTATAATAGGAGAAGTAACATCCCTATCAGGATTAAGAGCCTGTATTCTACTCCTGGAATTACTAAAATTCTCTCTATCAATTGTTTGATCTTCCCAAAAAATTCTTAATGTATTCTGAAATTTTACAAAATCTCCGAAAACAGAGTAATAATTTCTATCATCACTTACCAATTTTTCAATCCATAACCCAGACTGTTTATCAGGAGATGCCATGACAATGTCGTTTGAACCTAATTGATTATCAAACCATAAAAGATAAAATTCATTTTGAAACTCAAAACCTCTTGGTCTACTACAACTTCGGGTACCTGATGTAATTTTCTCACTATTTACAAGTTTATACTTCCCATCAATATTTGAAAAATTGGCATAATATATTTTAGAGGATTCATACCCAAAACTTCTTTCCCAAGTTATAGCTAATTGTTCACTTCTTAAAATAAAAGATGCTCTCTGGTTATCAAATTCTGTATATTTCTGATTACCCAGACCTGTAACAAATTCATCATTATCAGTTAAAAGAGTATCTTCGCTCCAATTAGTATCATTCTTATTCTTGCTTTTTAAATAAAGCTGAAATGTATTACCCTGACTTTGAGAAGTTATAACAGCTTGATAAATAACAAATTCTGTATCTTTATAATACTGATAAACAGGAAGATAATTTTGATCCGATGCTGACTTAATAAATTCACTGTTTTCGCTCCAGCTCTCCCCATCACTACTTGTTGAAGAAAAAATGGAAATTGCTCCAGACTCCAGAAAATATTCACTATTATCCTCTTGTATCTCTTTACTAATATTTTTTAATTGTGTAACAAAAAGAATATAACCCAAATCACCATTATTTCCTCTAAAATTTATAATTGGTGATAAAACTGATCTATCATAATCTATTGTTGAAAGTTTGGTAATTTTATTACTTTCTGATTTTAGAGTATAAATATCAATCTTATTAAAAGCAGCAATTTCACCATAAGCATAGGCTATAATGAGATTTCCATCTTTATCACAATCGATACTGTAATTCTGGATAGGTGTATTTCCATAAAATTCAACAGATTTTATATCATGATTTATTTCTTCCCAGGTATATCCATCCAGACTTCTTTTGATTACCAGCCTTGAAATTCCACCAATATTGTTTGAAAAATAACTAACTTCCTGCCAGGTTCCATATATATATTTTTCACTTGATTTGAAGTTTGAGAAAAATGATATACCTGTACTAATAACCTCTTTCTCAGCCCAAAAAAGAGACTGACTATATAGATAGCTTTGAATCATTATAATAAATATTAGTAGAAGCCTGAATTTTAATCTCATTCTATATAGTTATCTCTTCCTTAATCTTTATTTCGACTCTATTTATTAGTTCCTTTAATTTAGGATAATTTTTATTTTTACTATTGGCCTTTAAAATTTCTATTATTTTATCTTTAGCATCATAATATCGACCATCAATAAAGTCTTTTTGTGCTTCTCTAAAGATTTTATCTTCAGTTGGGGCAAGCTGGAAGTTTGATTCTTCACCTAACATTACAAGTATCTCATCCATTACTACAGGGATTTCATCATTTCCAGGATTAAGGGTTAATGCACGCTTTAAATCTGCAAGAATACTATTTAATGTATCTATTTCTGTCTGATCTGTATTTTTAAGCCTATTTTGAGCATTTAAAAATATTTGATTACTTTCTCTTATATTTGAAGTATCAACAGGAAGTCTTCTAAATCCTAAAGCAACTTCTGAAAGTGAAATAACTCTCTGAACTAAACTTTTCTGATCATCATCAGCAATTTTAAGCAAATCCTTAAATCTTATGTAAGACTCATTAATCTTTTTTCTATTTTCTTCATTTTCATTCTTCTCTTTTTCAATTTGAGATGCTGACTTTCCAGAAGTAGAAACAGGTTTGTAGAATCTTTCCAGAAGAGCCCTTCTTCTACTGTTGGATAATCTTGGATTAAGTCTGTAAGCATCTGTAATTATTTCCTCGTATGCAACTAAAATATCAAGAAACTGATTTGACTCAAGGGAAGGGTTGTTATCTATTGCTTTTATAACATCCAGTCGATAACGATTAAACTCATTACTGAAAATAACTTTAAAGGCATCAGGATCCTTTGATTTTAAAACTTGAAGCTGTAAAAATCTTGCTCTCTCATTAAGAGGTCTAACTTCCAAAACCTTTACAACATAACTATCTGCTAAAGCATATAACTTTAGCTTATTTACCTTATTTTCTTCTTTTAAACCAGATACATAATAATTTTCTGCAAAACTCAAATAACCGGCAAGAACACTATAAAGTGGTTCGGTAACATTTAAATATCTACCAGACTCGATATCCAAAGCATCTCTTATTAATGCCAGCCAGTAGGGAATCTCAGGATGTGGTTCTATATTTGTTTCTGACCATCTAAGTTCAGCATCTCTAAATATATTTGATGCAAGAATATAGGAACCTTCCAGATATTTTGTTTTTCCTTCTGTAATCAGTTTTCTTACATCTCTAATAACAATTCTAGCCTCTTCCTGAACAATTTCATTATTTAAATTATATAAAGCTGGTATAAGTTCATCTATAACAAAACTATTTTTATTATAGGAAATAGATGAAATAGCTACTCCTTTTCCACTCTCTATTAGACGTCTTGATTCATTGAAATTTTCAGTTTCAAAAGCAGTTAAAGCATTTTCATAAATTGTAACTAATCTGTTTTCCAATTCCTTAGACTGAATTATCTTTGAATTTGCCTCTTCTTTATATGATATTAGAATTTCTCTGTTTCTGGTTGCAGAATTTAATGCATCTTCAACACTTGTATATCTTTTTTTAAACAATTCATTGGAGAATATATAACTTTTTTCATTTTCAAAATTCTTAATATAATTTTCCAGATTATTTATAAACTGAATATACTCTTCTTCAATTTCTTCAAGATTCTGTAATCCTTTTTCAACGTCATAAGTAGGTACTGTTCGTTCATCAGTATTATTGATATCAAAATATAGGGTTGTATTTTGTATAATATTAATTGGTTTAGCAGCATTAATTATTGATTCCTCCATAAGATCACTCCCATCAACAATCTTATCTGCATCTAATCCAAAAATTGCTATATATGCTTTCCTACTTACACTATTTACAATTTCAATCTCCTTTTCTCTATATTCATTTTTTACAGCCTGATACTCTTTTAACAAGTCTTCAGCCCATTGTCTACTAATATTATAGGAAAGGATTTTTCTGTTATTTATACTCTCTGATCTAAAACTAACACTTTTATTATCACTATCAATATCTATAAGTTGTTGTTCTAAAAACTGTCTAAGTGCTAATAAATCACTATTCAAATACTCTTTATCTCTCTCATTTAATATATTTGATAATTTGATATAATAGTTTATAACCTCATTACCTAGCATGGAATCACCAAAATATGGATATTTATCCTTTAGGATATCAGCTCTTTCTATGTTAAAATTACTATCGATATTAATAAATGAATTCCAGATTGAAACTGTTATATTTAAGGCATTTAAATTATTTTTCACTATATTAAAAATATTTTCTGATTGTGAATATTTTTTTTGACTAAATAAGTCTCTGGCATTATTAAAGTTACTTTTAATTTTACTCTCAATTTTGGATATTAACCCGTCAATATATAATGGATACATCTCTCCTATAACTGCAAAAACCCCTTCGTCTATATCCTTTCTTCCACTCATTGTTAACATGGCATAAGATATAAATTTACTCTTCTCTCCATTAACAGAAACTTTAGAAAAAAGTTCGTTATAGTTCTCTAGATTACTATACACCAAATTATATTTTTTTTCTCTGCTAGGAATTTCTCTAAATATTTTTAAGGAATTTTCTAATTCTAACAGGTTTATGTTTGTACTATCTAAAAGTGAATTAGCTGAATTATATGCTTTAATTATTTTTGAGATATAATCTTTTAACTCTGCAACCTCAGTTTTAAGCTCCTCTACCTCTTTAAATGAGCTATTTTTTAATGTTGTATAGTAATTATTAATAGAAACATCATCATCGAGTTTATTAAGTTCTACATTTTGTACATCCGAAACATCTTCGCTCATCAATAAATCAAATTCATCTTTATGAAAATCCAGACATAGAAGATAGTTATCCAGAGCTAAACCATATTCTCCAGCTTTTAAGTAGTCATAGGCAATATCCATATACTCTTTAAACTGTTTTTGATTAATAACGAAGGTTGCCCCTTCTCTAGCATTTTTCATGAAAGTTTTTGATAGATCATCTGGAAATGGGTTATTATCCTCCAGTTTTTTTATAAGTTCAAAACCTTTATCAAAGTCCTCTTCATCGTATAAAACCTTGATCAGTTCATCCATTATTTCATTACTTTTTTCTCTCTCTTTTCGAATTACATCAAGTAGATCCTGTACTTCATAAATAGCACTTGGATTCTGACCAACATAAGTTGTTAATAGAGCTATAGCTTCGTTATATTTTTTTTCTTCGAGAAGTACTTTTGCTTTATTAATTGGACTATTTTCATCACTTCCTTTTGCATATAATTGATTTGAGAATATTAATATAATTACTAGCACTAGGAAATATTGCTTCATCTATATTAGTACTCCTGTCAAGATTTGTTTTATAATATATAATATAAGTGACGATAGATTCATTATACGTATTTACGGCAAAATTTGGAATATAGTTAAATAGGAGGTATATTGAAAAAAGTCTTACTTATATCATTATTATTACTGTCTCTTATAAATTTATATTCTGAAGAAGCGGAAGAACTTTATGCAAAAATGTTTAATATGTTTATCAATAAGGAAGAATCCGATGATTATAGTGGGCTAAACTCTTTTTTAACTCTATATATCCCTCCTGGAGGTAAGTATGAAGGTATGGGAACTGCATTTACCGGAATGCCAAATAATATTGGTTTTTTTAATGCAAATCCTTCTGTAAGTTCACGTCTAAATTTATCTGAAGTATCTTTTTTTCATAATCAATTTATCGAAGATGTTGATATGGAGACTATAGCCTTTACCGGTCGTTATAATGATATGGGCTTTGGATTTCAAGGGAAATGGATGCATATTGGATTTACAGCATTTAACCAATGGGCAGAGACTGAAAGCAAAGGGCATTATTCTGAGTTTGTTTTAAAAAATAATTTATCCTGGAATATTTTAAGAGGTTTTGATTTTTCCGGTATTTCTATAGGTTTTAATATTAATCTGGCATATAGAAGTGTACCAGATGTTTATAGTAGAATCGATGTTCAGAATCAATCATCTTTTGCTGCAATGATTGATTTTGGAATTTTATCAGAATTTAATTTTCTAAAATTTTACACATCCAGAGCCAGAAATCTTTCAATTGGTTTTTCTATTATGAATTTTGGACAGGAATTTATCGATGGTCCGGATCCACTACCAACTCTAGCCTCTATAGGTTTAGCATACTCTCCTATAGAAGCTCTAAAAATATCTTACGATCTTTCATATCAATTTAACATTCATCAAAATCCTACATTTATTAATGGTAAATATAATCAGGTTAATTACTCTTTTTACCAAGGGGAAGGATTTCATAACTCTGTAGGTTTCTCCATGCAAGTATTAGAAATTGCTTCATTGCATGGAGGTTTTTTAATAAAGCCAGATAGTCCTAGAATTACTTTAGGAACAGAAATAAGTTTTAGAAAGAACCCTGGTGAGATAATTAATCAGGAACAGGATTATAAAGACTCAAAGAATGAATATATACTTGCCATAAACTACTCTCTTGATCTTATTCCCGAAGATTTTCTGCATAGATACAGCATTGAGCTAAAATTAAATTTAGGTGATTATCAAAGATTAGAAAAAAGAGAACAAGTACAATCATTATATGTAAAGGGGCTGCAACTTTATGCTGATGACAAGATAACTGAAGCAATTGAACTCTGGGATGCATGTCTTAAAATTGATGATAAATTTGATCCCGCAATTAGAATGAAAGAGTTAGCAAATCAATCTTTAGAACTCCAAAACAAAATAAAAGAAAGAGAGACCGTAGAGTAATATACTATTTCATATATTTTAGAATTTCATCCTGTTTGAATAGGTTTGCATAGGATTTTGCAGACATTCCAAGATAATCCTTTATTTCATAATCAGCACCTGCTGTAATCAAAAATGTGGAAATATCGATAAATCCTGCACCAACTGCTAAAATTAATGCAGTTTGCCCATTTTTACTAATATTTTCTAAATCAGCCCCTTCTGAAACAAGCAATTTTACAATATTAAGTTCACCCTCAGATGCTGCATCCATAATAGGAGTATTATGCCTGTCTTCACTAACAGCGTTAATATCTGCTCCTATATCTATTAAATATTTTACAATATCATAGAATCTACCTCTAACAGCCAAGCACAGCATCGGTACACCTTTATTATTTCTGCTTGATGCAGAAAATCCTGCATCTATAAAATTCTGCATAATTTCAAGTTGACCAGTTGAAATACATTCACCCATTGCATCTGTTGATAAAGCAAAGCCATTATCAATTAGCTTATTTCTGGCTATTTCCTTTCTTTGAATACCACTCCATCTCTCAAATTCCGAATCTGCATAATTCTCAACACTATCATAACCTTGACCAAAATTAAATTTTGACAGGATCCTGTTCATCGAATTATCATTTTCTGTCAGATAAAAATAGCACCCTTTATTTGAACCAATAATATAGCTTAAAAGTCCAGTAAACCATACATCATTAAAATTCTCAGATGATAAAATTATAAATACATGTGAGTATACATCCAGAACAGCATATAATGCAGTTAACTGTTCTAGATTCCAATTTCTATCAATTTTTGATGCATCAGCTTTTAAGCCTTTTGAGTTAAATATCTTAAATATTCGTTTTAATACATATCTGTCATTTTCGGGATAAAGAATAATACTCTTCAAGAAGCCACCCATTACTCAAAGTTTCATTTAATGAAGTATAATATGTTAATCGTAAAAAATCAAATTATGAAATTGAGCAAAAATATAGATAATAGTCCAATAATTATTGGACTATTGAAACTATCTGTTATCCAGTTCTTTATATATTTTTTTCTTTGCAACAGCTTTATACGCAGGTCTAATTATTTTGCCACCGGAAATAATCTCTTCTATACGGTGGGCACACCAACCTGGAATACGGGCTATAGCAAATATAGGAGTGAACATTTCCCATGGAATACTTAACATATTATATACAAAACCTGAGTACAAATCGACATTAGCGCACATTACTCTGTCAGTTTTCTTAAATTCCTGAAATACCTTAGGTGTTAAAGTTTCTATTAAGTGATAAAGATGAAACTCTTTTTCTCTTCCTTTTTCTACAGCTAAGGATCTGGCTTTTTTCTTTAGTAGAACAGCTCTCGGATCTGAAATTGTATAAATTGCATGTCCCATTCCATAAATAAGACCAGATTTATCAAATCCTTCCTTGTTTAAAAGTTTTCTTATATATGATTCAACTTCACTAACATCGTCCCAGTGTTCAATGTTTTTCATTGCATCTTCCATCATCTGTCGAACTTTAATATTTGCTCCACCATGTAATGGACCTTTTAACGATCCTATTGCTGATGATACAGATGAATAGGTATCAGTACCGGAAGATGAAACTACATGCATTGTAAAGGCTGAGTTATTACCTCCACCATGTTCAGCATGAATTACCAAGGAGAGATCAAGAATCTCTGCTTCAAGTTTTGTAAATTCCTTATCTGGCCTCAATAATCTGAGTAAATTTTCTGCTGTAGATAGCTGAGGATCAGGAGAGTGAATGTGAAGGGATTGTCTATCATAGTAATGTTTTTTAGCTTGATAAGCATACGCAGCCATAACTGGTAATTGGGCAATTAATGACATACTCTGCTTTACTATATTATCAATTTCCAAACTATCAGGGTTATTGTCGAATGTGTAACTGGCTAAAACACTTCTAGCTAGTTTGTTCATAATATCTCCACTAGGAGCTTTTAGAATCATATCTTCAATAAACCCAGGAGGAAGTTCCCTATGATTTCCTAAATACTGTGAAAAATCTTTAAGTTCTTCTATTGTAGGCAGTTTACCAAAAAGAAGTAAAAAACATGTCTCTTCAAAGCCATATCTACCCTCTTTCTGAAATCCTTCAACAAGGTCATATAGGTCGAATCCTCTATATCTAAGACGTCCTGGATGAGGAATCTTATCTCCCTCTTCCATTATATATCCATGTACTTCTCCAACTTCTGTTAGACCAACAACTACTCCTGTTCCATCAGGATTTCTTAATCCCCGTTTTACACTATACTTTTCATATAGATCTCTTGGTATTGTGTTATTCTGTTTTGCTAACCCAGAGTAGTTTGTTCGTACTGGACTAGATGAACTGTCTATTAAATTATCTTCTTTATTCATTCAGGTTAGCCTCCTAGTGTAATCTGATAAATTGTAACTTTTTTCACAACTAATATTAAAAAAACATTTTAGTTTTTTCTGAATAATACTTCATTAATCTTATGTTTTTTATCAAGGCCTTTAGTCTCGAATTTTGTTCGTGGTCTCCAGTCCTGAGCTGTAGCATAACCCTTATATGGATTATATAGAGAATCTATAGATGATAATACATCAAGCATCTGTTCAGCATACTCTTCCCAATCTGTAACTGCATATATATAACCATCTTTTTTTAACACTCTTAATATTTTTTCAATAAAATCTTTTTGTACTAATCTTCTTTTGTGATGTTTCTTCTTTGGCCAAGGATCTGGAAAAAATATGTGTACCCCTGAAACACTTTCATTATTAAATAATTTTTCTATTACCTCAACAGCATCATGTTCTATAACCCTAATATTCCATACATTGTTGGTTTTCATCTGATGAAGAAGCTTACCAACTCCAGGTGTATGAACTTCAATACCAATATATCCTTTATCCGGGTTATCTTTAGCAATTTGCCATGTTGCATCCCCCATACCAAAACCAATTTCTACAATAACATCCTTTCCTGGAAAAACTGATTCCAAATCAATATAATTATTCTGAAATTCAATTGAGTAATCTTTATAGAGTTCTTCATAAGATGCTCTTTGTGCAGGACTCATTCGACCTGCTCTCAAAACGTAGCTTTTAATTTCTTTTATCTTTTTTTCCATTGCATATATATTACATAAATCATGCAAGAATATCAAGGATCATCAAGTTTTTAACATTGAAATTCTATCTCTGATAAACTCAGACTTCTCTTTTAAACCAATATTTGGATCAACTTCTAAAGTCAAATAATTAGGTCTAGAAGGGTTATATCGTACTTTTCCCTTACTTATAGTAATAAGTCTAAGAACCCTCTCAGGCTCAATAGCTGTTAGCTTTCCAAACTCTATATCCAGTATATTTTTTCTTTCAATTAAACTTTTTATCCAAAGTTCCTTACATAATATCTTAAGTTCAGATATTGATAGAAGACTTAATATTTCATCAGGCAGTGGCCCAAATCTGTCATAAATCTCTTTATGAACCGCTTCAAGCTCTCCATCAGAATCGATAGATGCAATTTTTTTGTAAACTTCCATCTTTTCCGTTTGACTGGTAATGTAATTATCCGGGATAAAACCAGTATAGTTAAGTTCAAGGTAGACTTCAGGCGCCCTCTCTTTTACATCTGGAGATCTCTCTATAACCGCTTCTTCCAATAGTCGTAAATACATATCAAAACCAACAGAATGAATCTCACCAGACTGCTCTCTTCCAAGGAGATTCCCAGCCCCTCTAACTTCCATGTCTTTCATTGCGATTTTAAAACCTGCTCCTAATTCTGTAAAATCTGATATTATCTGTAGACGTTTCATCGCAATTTCTGTTAAAGCAGAACTATCTGGATACAGAAGATAGGCGTATGCCTGTTTACCTCCACGTCCTACCCTACCCCTTAACTGGTATAATTGAGATAACCCGTAAGTATTTGCTCTGTCAATAATTATTGTATTTACATTTGGAATATCAATTCCATTTTCAACAATTGTAGTTGAAACTAAAACCTGATAAGCACCATGAATAAATCGATGCATAATATCTTCCAGATCTGTGGGATTCATCTGTCCATGAGCAGTTTCAATTAAAACTTCTGGCATCAGTTTTTCAAGAAAAAGCCTAACATTATCAAGACTTTCGACTCTATTATGCAAAAAGAAAACCTGTCCACCTCTATCAATTTCTCTTCTGATTGCTTTTACAACAATCTCCTCAGAAAATTCCTGAACAAAGGTTTCAACTGGTTGTCTATTATAAGGAGGAGTTTTAAGAACAGACATATCCCTGATTTTTACCAGAGACATATGTAGTGTTCTTGGAATTGGTGTTGCAGACAAGGCAAGGGAATCAATAGAGTTTTTTATATTCTTTAATTTCTCTTTATCTTTAACTCCAAATCTCTGTTCTTCATCAACCATAACTAATCCAAGATTTTTATATATAACATCATTAGAGAGTAATCTGTGGGTACCAATTACAATATCAACTTCACCCTCTTTTAACAAATTTAGAACATTTTGCTGATCTTTTTTGTTAACAAATCTTGAAAGCATAAATATTTTGATAGGAAACTGTTTAAATCTTTCAATAAAATTTTCATAGTGCTGTTCTGCAAGGATAGTTGTGGGACACAAAAAAGCAACCTGCTTTCCCCCCATTACTGCTTTAAAAGCAGCTCTCATAGCTACTTCTGTTTTACCAAAACCAACATCACCACAAAGTAAACGATCCATAGGTTTTGGTCTTTCCATATCCTCTTTTATTTCTGATATAGCATTTAACTGGTCAGAAGTCTCTTGATAGGGAAATGATGCTTCAAAGCCAATTTGAAAATCATCATCAGGAGGGAATGCAAATCCTACGGCCCTCTCTCTCTTGGCATATAATTGAATAAGCATATCTGCCAAATCTTCTACACTTTTCCGGACCTTATTCTTTTTCTTTGCCCAACTTTTACCACCAATCTGGTCAAGCTTAGGATTACTGCCCTCTTGTCCAATATATTTCTGAACAAGATTAACCTGTTCTATAGGTATAAAAACCGTCTCTTCTTCAGCATATAAAAGAGTTATATAATCCCTCTCATTACCTCCAACTGACATCCTTTTTATGCCCTTAAATAGTCCGATACCATGATTCACATGGACAATATAATCTCCAGGATTAAGTTCAATAAAAGAGTCTATTATTTGTGATTTAACCTTTTTTACTGCAGAAGCATTTCTTTTTCTTCTACCAAAGATTTCATTCTCCTGTATAACAGCTATTTTAAGATCAGGTAAAATAAATCCGGATGATATGCCCTCTGTAATTACAGTAACATCATAGCCCTTTAGCATATGAGAAATTCTCTCACCCTGAGACTTACTTTCTGCAAAAATAAAGACAGCATAACCTGCTTTTTTATACATGGTTAATTCTTCTTTCAGATAGTTGACGTTTCCAAAAAAAGATCTTCCTGATTCACAGACAAAATTAGAAATAATAGGGGAAGTAATATCATACTGCTGTTTAAGTCCTGTAAACAAAACTTTACTTAAACTGGAATCATACAAATCTTTATATTTTGACATTACTTCCTTAGGAGAAGGGACAATTAGTTTTGATGCTAATGCTTTTGTATATAACTCAAGATATTCTCGGTCCAGGGATTCTGCCCTGGCTTCTAATGACTCTGGGTTTATAAAATAAACTGGTGAGTTGGGTTTTAAATAATCCAAAATTGAAAACTTCTTTTCAAAAGCTAGAGGATATAACAGCTCCTCCCCTCTTAACTCTCTGAATTCCTTTAATTTTCCAATGATTGATGAAATATCTCCATTATAACAATTACCTAAATTCTCCTGTAAAATTTTAATTCTATCTTCACTCCATGTAACCTCTTTTACAGGATATAAAAATATCTCTTTTACACTATCAGTTGATATCTGGTTTACAGGATCGAAAAATTTTATATCTTCTATTTCATCAAACTCAAAAACTATTCTTACAGCTTCGCTGGATCCAGGGGGAAAAAAATCCAGAACTTCACCACGTAAAGCAAATTCTCCATGAATGGTTACTCTTGGAACCTTATTATAACCATATAAACTTAAAGTGTTATTTGTTTCTAAAAGATCAATTTCATCACCTACTTTAAGTTTTTTAATAAAAGGGAGTAAATATTCAGGATCCGGAAGATTTGTAATAAAACTTCTAAGGGATACAATAGTTATAATTTTTTTTCCAATGAGAATATTATTTAGACAATCAACCCTTCTCCCAAAAATCTGAGATCCAGGGGAAATCCCCTTATATAACATAGTACCCCACCAAGGAAGTATTTGAACATCATCTGTCAACAATTTTATATCATTAAATAGGTCAATTGCATCCTGTTCAGATGGAACCACTACAACAGAATTTTCTTTAGTATACCGGTTAAGAGATGAAAGCAAAAATGAAGCAAATCCACCCCGAACACCATTAATTTCTATAGGAAAATCACGATCTATAAAGCCTTGAGAAATAATATTATAATCTTTACTTCTATTTAATAGAGATAAAATTTTATTTTCTAATAATGAAACCATATAAACATCCGATATTATAAAAAATTACAACAACAAGTGTGGAGAATAAATGCTAAAAAAATATATTATACTTTCATTTTTATTATTAATTTCAGCAATAGTTTTTGCTGAAGATAACAACTTGCAATGTACAATACGATATTTTAATAAAACCATATATTATCCCAACAAGAGTATTCCTGTTAAAATACTCCTACAAAATAATACAACTTCTTCCAAAACATTTGATATTGCGGATCAACGATCATTTAACGTTGATTTTAAAGTGGAAACATTAAAAAAGGAAATACTGCCACATCAAGAGAAATTTATCATAGCACGTAACACAAATCAACCAGTATTTGTAAGAGAAGTTCGACTAGAGCCAGGTGATGAATATAATTTCATAGTAGATTTAGCCCAATACATAATAATAGATAAACCAGGGTTATATAATGTTACAGCAACATTTCATACTAAAGTTAATAATGGGACAGTGTCATATCCATTACTCAGTAACAGCCTGATACTCTCTGTAATGTCTGGAAGTGCTGATGAATCAGAAGAAATTATGGTTGAACAAGTTACAAAAGAAATTTTAAAGAAAGCTGAATTATCACCTGATAAAGTAGTTGAAAATACCATCATTGCCAGACAAAAATCACAATGGAACAAATTTTTCCTATATCTAGATCTAAAAAAACTTTTTTTAGATAACGAAGACAGAGAAAGAAGATACAGAAGAGGCACAGAAGAGGAACAATTAACAATGCTGGATAATTTCAAAAAAGATATAATGGATGGAAATGTTGAAAGTGCCATGATTTCGACACCCTATACTTTTGAAATTACTAATACAAGCTACACCAAGGATAAGGCTACAGTAATAGTATATGCAAAATTTAAACTTCCGGATTATGTAGAAAATAAGAAATATATATATCATCTGGAGAAGAATGACCTAATTTGGTATATAACAACCTATGAAGTAATGAATCTTGGAACAGAGTAATAGATGATTGTAGTCTATATTGGTATCGATAAATACAGCAATAAAATAAAATCTCTATATAAATCCCTTGGGGCTGAAATTATTCATTATAAGAATCCATTAAAAGCAATGGATAATTTTTGTGAAATTAATCCTTCAATAATTCATTATTGTAAAAATGATTTTCCTAGGGTTTGGAAAATTGTATTGTCATCTCTAAGAGAAACCTATAAAGAAGATGAATGCATATTTGTTTTAGATGACGAATTAAATGAGAAAGAGAGTAATGAATTTGTTTATTTAAAAGGCTCTTTTAATTTAAGTCCAGATAAAATCGATAGTTACAAAGAATATTTAGAAAATACACTTATTCCTGTAAATAAAGAAAAAATATTCTATCCTGAAAATGGTGACATCTGTATTGGCTTTATGAACCCTGAGGATTTTTCATATATTTCAGGAAAAATATACTCTTTATCAGAAAGTGAAATTTTTATATACACTGATGAAAGTATAGATAGTTTAAACCTAAAAAAAGATATTGAAATACATAATGCCTCTCTTAGTTTTAGAGACAAGGTTATTACAATTAGCTTTACAATAACCGCCTTGAATGAAAAATTAAGATGTAAAATCATTAATAAGAGTGAAGATTACTCTATATTGACCTCATCACTATTTGTATAAATATAATTTTTATAATATATTGTTGTTTATATTTAATGGAGGCTAATAATGGCTTATAGAAACAATTACACTTTTACTTCTGAAAGTGTAGGCGAAGGTCACCCTGATAAAATTTGTGATCAAATATCAGATGCAGTTCTAGATGCTGCACTAACGAATGATCCTGAATCAAGAGTTGGTTGTGAATGTTTTGCATCAACAGGAATGGTTCTTGTTGGTGGAGAAATGACCACTAACAGTTATATAGATATAATTCAAACAGTAAAAAACACTCTTAAAAAAATTGGATATGACAAACCGGAATATGGTATTGATTACCAGAACTGTGCTGTTTTATCAGTTATAAATGAACAATCTGCAGATATATCTCAAGGAGTTACAGCAGGAGCTGGATTACACAAGGAGCAGGGAGCAGGAGATCAGGGAATGATGTTTGGTTATGCCTGTAATGAAACACCTCATTTAATGCCAGCACCAATTTTTTACTCCCATGAAATAATGAAGAGAGCTTCAGAAGTAAGACATAACAGAATTCTGGATTTTTTACGACCAGACTCAAAATGCCAAGTAACAGTTGAATACAGAGACGGAAAACCATACAGAATACCTGCTGTGGTACTATCCCATCAACATGATGATTATAGAAATGGCAGAGAAATTACTTACAATGAAATAAGAGAAGGTTTAATAGAGGAGATTGTAAAAAAAGCACTACCTAACTATTTAATTGATGAAAATACAATTTACCATATAAATCCAACAGGTCGTTTTGTTATTGGAGGACCTCAAGGAGATGCCGGATTAACAGGCCGAAAAATTATTGTAGATACATATGGTGGTGCAGCAGCACATGGTGGGGGTGCTTTTAGTGGGAAAGATCCATCAAAAGTTGACAGATCCGCTGCTTATATGGCTCGATATATTGCAAAAAATATAGTTAAAGCAAATGTAGCAGATAAGTGTGAAGTTGAACTTGCCTATGCTATTGGTGTTGCCGAACCAGTATCAGTTTTTGTTAATACATTTAATACAGGTAAGGTTGATGATAGTTTAATTGAAAAAGCTGTTTGGGAAAATTTTAACCTGACCCCAGCTGGTATAATTTCTACCCTAGACTTAAAAAGACCAATCTATGCACCTACAGCTTCCTATGGTCATTTTGGTAGAGATGAATTTCCATGGGAAAAAACAGATGTAGTTGATGCACTAATAAAGCAACTTTTATAGACAAAAAAAAGAGTTAAAAATATTGACACATTTTTAACTCTTATATATATTACTGCTTGTTGTTAGAAATATTCTCCTATAGCTCAGTTGGTAGAGCGGGTGACTGTTAATCACTAGGTCGGCGGTTCAAGTCCGTCTGGGGGAGTAAAGTTCTAAGGAAACTATAAAACCTTGTTTTCTCCTATAGCTCAGTTGGTAGAGCGGGTGACTGTTAATCACTAGGTCGGCGGTTCAAGTCCGTCTGGGGGAGTAGAGTTCTAAGGGAACTATAAAGCCTTGTTTTCTCCTATAGCTCAGTTGGTAGAGCGGGTGACTGTTAATCACTAGGTCGGCGGTTCAAGTCCGTCTGGGGGAGTTTAAGCATCTTAAAAAGATGCTTTTTTTATTTATAATTTGTTTGACGTCTTATCTTCACTCCTGTACAATTGATATTATGGATGATTTTATTTTTGCAGAAGAAATTGAAGAACAAAGTAAATTAATATATAAACCCTGGAAAATACTTATTTCCGATGATGAAAAAGAGATACATACAATAACTAAAATTGTTCTTTCAAATTTTCTTTACGAAAATAGACACGTTGAAATATTAGATGCTTATTCCAGAAGTGAGACAATAGAAATTCTTAAAAAAAATCCGGATGTTGCTGTTTTACTATTAGATGTTGTTATGGAAACTGATGACGCAGGTCTTCTTGCAGCTAAAGATATTCGAGAAATTTTAAATAACAAACTTATAAGAATTATTCTAAGAACTGGTCAGCCAGGTTCAGCCCCTGAAAAAGATGTTATTTCAAAATATGATATTAATGATTATAAAGAAAAAACAGAGTTAACAACAACTAAACTCTATACAACTGTAATGACAGCTTTACGGTCATATAGAGACCTGCATATAATAGAAAAAAACAAACAGGGGCTTGAAAAAATAATAAAGTCAACAAGTAATATAATGGAGTTTAAAAGTACACGGAAATTTGCAGAATCTGTGCTTGTAGAAATGATTTCTCTATTAAACCTGACAAAGGATTCAACCTATGAGAATAGTAACGTTGACGGCTTTATTTTAGATGTATCTGATAATAAATTTACTCTACATCATAAAACCGGTGTTTTTAAATTCAAAACCGACAGTGAGCTTTTGTCAGATAAAGTTAAATCCTATCTTAATAAGGCACTGGAATTACAGCATAATTTCTTTGAAGAAAAAATATTTGTAGGTTATTTTAAAAACGATAATAATCTTATCAATTTAATTTTTTTAGAAAGTAATTTGCCCATTACAGAAATTGATAAAAATTTGATAGATATATTCTCTAATAATGTATCAGTAGCATTTAATAATATCCATTTAACAAATGAGATACTTGATACACAAAAAGAAATTATAGAAACATTAAGTGAAGTTGTAGAAAAAAGATCAAAGGAAACATCCAATCATGTATTACGAGTAGCACAGGTATCCAGATTTCTTGCTTTAAAATCTGGATTAACAGACGAAGAAGCTGACAAGATTACAATGGCTTCTCCCCTACACGATATCGGTAAAACTGGGATACCAGATGCTATTCTTTTAAAACCTGGAAAACTCACTTCAGAAGAGTATGAAATTATGAAAAAGCATACAGAAATAGGAAGGGATATTTTAGGAAACTCAACTAGGCCACTGTTAAAAGCTGCGTCTATAATCTCCTATGAGCATCATGAAAAATGGGATGGTTCAGGTTATCCAAATAGTAAAAAAGGAAATGAAATTCATATATATGGGAGAATTACGGCATTAGCTGATGTTTTTGATGCGCTTTACCACAAAAGATGCTATAAAGAAGCTTGGCCAATTGAAGAAATTATTGATTTAATAAAAAATGAAAGAGGGAAACATTTTGATCCAACTCTTGTAGACATTTTCCTAGATAACATAGAAATAATATTGGAAACAATTAAAAAATACAGTTAAAAAAACCACAGGCTAACCTGTGGTTTTTTATAGTCCTACTTACTTAGAAATTTGTTTATGCTTTCAGCAGCTTCTCTACCGCTATTGATAGCACGAACAACAAGGGATGCTCCAGTAATTGCATCACCGGCAGCAAAGATTCCATCATCAGTTGCACAAAAATCCTTTACAGCTATATTACCTCGTTCATCAAGTTTTACACCCTCATAACAAAGTTGATCAGTAAAAACACCATGTTCTGTATGTACAAATCCCATGGAAAGAAATACAAGATCAACATCAAGTTCAAAACTATCTAATTTAATCATTTCAGGTCTACCACCATTTTCAGAAGTTTTCCAGTCAATGTTAGTTAAATGAGCTTTTGTAACTTTTCCATTACTTCCTGTAAATTTATCTGTTGCAACATTCCATTTTCTCTCACACCCTTCTTTATGTGATGAAGAAGTTCTGAGAATTCTTGGCCAATCCGGCCAGTCTGGATTATGAGGTTTAGTCCAATCCATAGGTTTTGGCATAATTTCAATCTGAGTTACAGATTTAGCTCCCTGTCTTATTGAGGTACCAACACAGTCAGAACCTGTATCACCACCACCAATAACAAGAACATTCTTATCTTTAGCGTTTATTATTAACTCTTTAAGCTCCCCAGATACAACTTTATTTGACTGACTCAAAAATTCCATTGCATAGTGAACTCCATCAAGCTCCCGACCATCTACAGGTAGATTTCTTGGTTGCCCAGCACCAGCTGTAACCAGTATCGCATCAAACTTATTTCTTAAATAGCTAACAGAAATATCTTTTCCAATTTCAACACCATTCTCAAAAGAGATACCTTCTGCTTTTAAAATACCTAATCTTCTGTCAATAACTGATTTATCAAGTTTAAAATCAGGAATACCAAACCTTAATAATCCACCGACTTTTGTTGATTTTTCAAAAACAGTAACTTCATGGCCATTTCTCCTAAGTTGCTGAGCTGCAGCAAGTCCTGCAGGACCTCCTCCAACTATAGCAACAGATTTACCACTTAAAACTGCAGGTGGATGTGGAACTACAAGCCCTTCTGTAAAAGCTTTTTCAATTATATTTAACTCTAGCTCTCTGATAGTTACAGCATCTGTATTAATCGCTAAAGTACATGATGCTTCACAAGGTGCTGGACATATTCTACCAGTAAATTCAGGAAAATTATTAGTAATTTCCAGACGCTCGTATGCCTCTTTCCACTGATTATTATATACAGCATCATTCCATTCAGGTATTAGATTTGATACAGGACAACCATAGGAGTGACAAAATGGAATACCACAGTTCATACATCTCTCAGCCTGATCTGTTAACTCCTCTTTATTTAAAGTAGTAGTTACTTCCTTATAATCTTTAATTCGTTCTTGAACATCTCTATATGGAGGATTTTTTCTCTCTTTATCCAGGAAACCAAATACATTTGTCATTAGTTATATACCTCCTCAGTAATTGTTGAGTTATCTGATTGCTGCATCTCAGCTTCTTTAATTTTTTCCAATGCTCTTCTATAATCTAAAGGCATTACTTTTACAAATAGTGGTAAAGACTCTTCCCAGTTTTTAAGAAGATCCCTAGCTACAGAACTATCGGTATACTCAATATGCTTTTCAATAGTCTTATAAAGGAACTTTTGATCTTCTTCATCAACAACTGACTCTATATCAACCATTTCAAGGTTACAATTTGTATCAAACAGCTGATTCTCATCAAAAATATAAGCTACACCACCAGACATACCTGCTGCAAAGTTAACTCCAGTTTTACCAAGAACAACAACAGTACCTCCAGTCATATATTCACAACCATGGTCCCCTACACCTTCAACTACAGCTAAAGCTCCACTATTTCTTACAGCAAAACGCTCACCAGCCATACCATTTATATAAGCTTCACCACCTGTTGCACCAAATAGAGCAACATTTCCAGCAATAATATTTCTTCTTGTAGTAAATGTTATATCAGCTGGTGGATAAATAATTATTTTACCTCCAGATAAACCTTTACCTAAGAAATCGTTTGTCTCACCTTCAATCTCAAAAGTTATACCTTTAGAAAGGAAAGCTCCTAGAGATTGACCTCCGACACCATCCAACTTAACTTTAATAGTATCATCTGGTAAACCTTTGCTACCATATCTCTTAGCAACTTCAGAACTTAATGTTGTACCTACAGTTCTGTTACAGTTTCTAATTTTTTGTGTAATCTGAACAGGAGTTCCATTTTCCAGGGCATCTTTTGCCTTTTCTATTAACTTATCGTCTAATGATAGACTAAAATCATGTTGCTGTCCTGAAGTACATCTTAAAGAAGAACCTTTTGGAACATCAACCTTATGTAAAATTGGACCAAAATCAAGACCCTCTGTTTTAAAATGTTGTACAGCTTTATTAACTTCCAGAAGATCAACTCGACCTACCATATCATCAAATTTTGTAAAACCAAGTTCAGCCATTATCTCTCTAACTTCTTCAGCTATAAACATCATAAAGTTAATAATATTTTCAGGTTTACCACTAAATCTTTCACGTAATTCTTTACACTGAGTAGCAATTCCAACAGGACAACTGTTTGTATGACATTTTCTCATGATGATACAACCCATTGTTACTAATGTTGTTGTACCAAACCCAAACTCTTCTGCACCAAGTAATGCACCAATTACAACATCTCTACCGGTTTTTATCTGTCCATCAACCTGAACTCTGATCTTATCTCTCAATTTATTTAGAACCAGAGTCTGCTGAGTCTCCGCCAGACCAATTTCCCAGAAGGAACCTGCATATTTAATACTTGATAAAGGAGATGCACCTGTACCACCATCAGATCCTGAAATCAGAACCATATCTGCTTTACCTTTTGCAACACCTGCAGCTACAGTTCCAACTCCAACTTCAGATACAAGTTTAACTGAAACTCTGGCTTTTGGATTTGCATTCTTTAAATCAAATATTAATTGAGATAAATCCTCAATTGAGTAAATATCATGATGCGGTGGAGGTGATATTAACATTACTCCTGGAGTTGAATGTCTAACCTTTGCAATTACATCGTTAACTTTATGCCCAGGTAACTGACCACCCTCACCAGGTTTTGCTCCTTGAGCCATTTTAATCTGCAGCTCTTCAGCATTTATTAGATAATTACTTGTTACTCCAAAACGACCAGATGCAACCTGTTTAACTTTACTCTTTGCAGAATCTCCATTTGGAAGAGGTGTATATCGTGATTCATCTTCACCACCTTCACCACTATTACTCATAGCACCAATTCTGTTCATGGCAATTGCCATACATTCATGAGCTTCTTTAGATAATGAACCAAAACTCATAGCTGAAGATACAAAACGTTTTACAATCTCTGATGCTGGCTCTACCTCTTTAATATCAACAGATTTTCCCTGCTTGAACTTTAAAAGGCCACGTAAAGTACATAAATTTTCACTTACATTATTTACTTCATTTGTGTACTTCTTAAAAGTTGTGTAATTACCTTCTCTTACGGATTTTTGTAAATTAATAACAGCAGTTGGAGTAAACAGATGTTTATCCTGGAACTTTCTGTATGAATATTTTCCACCAGACTCTAAACGACCAGTATTTGTGTCATTTTTTGAATAGGCTTTTGTATGTCTTTCAATAACATCCTTCTCAATAGAATCAAGACCAATTCCACTTATTTTTGAAGGTGTGTTAGTAAAATATTTATTAATCACATCATAAGATAATCCAACAGCTTCGTAAATCTGCGCTCCACGGTAACTTCTTAGTGTAGAAATACCCATCTTAGACATTACTTTTAATATACCTTTCTTTACTGAGTTTACATAATTATCTACAGCTTGAGGGATTGTAATATTTTCTGGAATATATCCACGTTCCTTTAACTCTGGTAAAGCTTCAAATACTAGATGAGGATTTACTGCTGAAGCACCAAAACCTATTAATGTTGCAAAATGATGTACTTCTCTAACTTCACCAGATTCAATAATTAAACCAGCAAGATGTCTTTTACCAACATTTACCAAGTAGTGATGTACAGCAGAAGTTGCTAATAAAGAAGGTATAGGAGCCATGTGCTCACTTGTTCCAATATCACTTAAAATAATAAATGTATTACCCTTATCAACTTCTTTCTCAACATTTTTACAAAGATCATCCAGAGCTCTCTCTAAATCCCCACCTTCCTGATTCACTTTAAATAACATTGAAACAGTTGCTGTATTTAAATCCTCGTTCTGGGTATTTCTTAATCTTCTAATATCATCGTTGGTTAATATCGGATGTTTAAGTTTTAACTGTTTACAGTGTTGAGGAGTTTCATCTAATAAATTCTTCTCTTTTCCAACAAAACTCATTAATGACATAACAAGATTTTCTCGATATGGATCAATTGGTGGATTTGTAACCTGTGCAAACAACTGCCTGAAATAGTTAAAAAGTAACTGAGGTTTTTCAGATAAAACAGCTAGTGCAGAATCATTACCCATTGAACCTAAAGGTTCTTGTGAGTTAACAGCCATATTAGTTATTGTTGTATGAACATCTTCCATAGTATAACCAAAAGTTCTTAATCTAAGAGCCAATGTATCTGCATCTACAGTAATTTTACCACTTGTACCCAAAAGACCTTTTAAATGTATTCCATTTTGCTCTAACCATCTTCTATATGGTTTATTTCTTGAAACTATAGATTTAACTTCTCTATCACTTAAAACTCTTTTCTGTTTTGTATCTACAACAATCATCCCACCTGGAGCTAGACGACCTTTTGATAGTACATTTTTTGGTTCAACATCAATAATTCCAGTTTCAGAACCTAAAATCATTCGACCATCTCTGGTTATTGTATATCTGGCAGGTCTTAAACCTGATCTATCCAAGGTTGCACCTATTCTTGTACCGTCAGTAAAAGCCATAGCTGCAGGACCATCCCATGGTTCCATTATTGCTGAGTGATATTCATAAAAGGCTCTTTTGTCCTCAGAAATGTGATATTTGGATCCAAATGCTTCCGGAATCATCATCATTATAGAGTGTTCCAAAGAACGTCCACCCTGATTTAAAAGCTCATAAACATTATCAAATGCTGCGGAGTCAGAACCTTTAGCATTTGCAATTGGAAACATTCTTTTTAAATCTTCACCAAAAAGTGGTGATTCTATTGATGCCTCTCTGGCTTTCATATTATTAACATTTCTTCTAAGAGTATTAATTTCACCATTATGAGCGATGTATCTAAAAGGTTGAGCCAAAGGCCAAGTAGGAAATGTATTTGTACTATACCTTTGATGAACCAAGGCTATAGCTGACTCAAAATCTGGATCAGTTAAATCTGGATAGAATGTCTCAAACTGAGCAGAAACGAACATTCCCTTATATATGAATGTTCTTGAAGAGAATGATGGAAAGTAATACTCCTCCTGTTCAAATCCCTCTTTACTCGCAGCAATTTCCAGTATTTTTCTTAAAGTATATAGCTTTCTCTCAAGTTTACTTCCAGATAAATCACCTATTTTTACAAATAACTGTTTAAAGGATGGCATTACTGAAAGTGCCTGCTCTCCTAAACACTCTGGGTTTACCGGAACATCCCTCCACCCTAATACAGTAACATTCTCTTCTTTTAAAACTCTCTCTGTTAATTTTACAGCTTCATCAGCTCTCTTTTTATCAATAGGTAAAAACAGCATACCTGCTCCATAACTTCCTGCATCAGGTAAATTAAAAGAGGTAACTTTTTTAAAAAATTTATGAGGTATTTGGATAAGCATACCGGCACCATCACCAGTTTTCATATCTCCACCAACAGCACCCCGATGTTCGAGATTACAAAGAATTTGAACTCCATCTTTTACGATGTCATGAGATTTTTCTCCGTCAATTTTTGCTATAAATCCAACACCACATGCATCATGTTCAAATGCTGGGTCATACAAACCCTGTTTTTTTATCATATTTTACCCTCACTGTTTTTTATGGCAACAAATTGCCACAAAGTCTATATTAGAATCTATCTTATGTCAATGTCGTCAACCATGGAAATACATTATCCCATTTAATGCAACAATTAAATGCTGAAATCAATTTATACAAAACATTCATCAACTTTCGTATTTATAAACATTATATATGAATTATTACTATTATAAATAATTTTTTTTATATTATTACGTATTATTACTATTAGAAAAAGACATGAATCAAATATATATGATATTATTAACTTAAATGTATCTTTAGAATAAATTTTTGAAAGTAATCTTGATATATTTTTATCTATTATTAAATTATGATAAGATACTATATTATTATATAGAAAAAAAATATAGAAATCTTCACTGATATAATGAAGACAGTTTAATTTTATTAAACAGAATGCTCCAACATTATATGACATAACAGTATATTATTAAAAAAATAGAACAAGTGTCAATTAAACACAATATTGATAATTAATTTAGGCATTAATAATGGATGGCATTATTAGGGTAAAGTCTTCAAGTTTATCACCATACTTGATCATTTTATGTGAAGGAGAATCTGTATCAAGATATGTAAGTGCTGAAGAAAAATACTCTTTTTCCAGAATAAACTCATCAACAGGAAAAAATGCCTTTTTACCTAAATACCTCAAGATAAATCCAAATTTTTCATTTAATTTTTCACTGCTACTACTTAATCTTCCCCAGGGAGTAAATATTGGATAAGGAACATTGTTATATATATAATTTAACTTTGAACTCTCTCCCTTTTTTACAGCTTCAGGATCAAGAGACACCCTTTTAATAACATTAATATCAGACAATCCATAAGATCTGTTTCTATATTTAAATACTGTATATTTTTTTAAGGATGTAGAAGGTGGAATCAGAATATGAAAAGACAATCCTTCACCTTTTCTATTTTCTATTTTTATCTTACCATCCAACTTATCAATTACCCTGTTAACAACAATATCTAAACCAACTCCTCTACCAGAATAATAACTAATCTCTTTTGCAGTTGTAAAACCAGATCTGGAAATTAGGGATAACAGTGATATATCATCATTTTTTTCTATATAATTCTCCTTAATTCCTTTCTGAACGACTAGATTCTGATCTATACCTCTTCCATCATCCTCAATAGTTATAGCTATAGAGTCTTTAATTCTGTTTGCTGTTAAAGTTATATTTCCAAAGATTGGCTTACCTAATGCAGTTCTTTCCTCTGGATTCTCAATTCCGTGATCAATTGAGTTTTTAATAAGTTGCATTATCATCTCTTTTAAAATTTCAGCAACTTTTCTCTCAATAGAGATATCTCCTCCAATAATTTTAAAATTTACCTTTTTCCCTAAATCTCTTCCCATTTTTTCTGTATATTGATTAAAAAAAGAGAATGCTTTATTAACAGTAATTGTGGTTAAAGAGATAATACTGTTTTTTAAACCTGATATTAACTCCTCAATAACCTCTTTCTTATCAGGACTAACTATATTTTCATAAAGAAGTTTATTTTGCAAATCCAGAGAGTAGTTAAAAATCTCTTCAAGTTTTGTAGTTTCGACATCTATAATTTTTCCATAAAGAGTATTTTCTCTTTTACTTGTTTGTTCAAATGTATTATCAAAAAAACCTTGATAATCTAATCTGAGAACCTCTACTTCTTTAATTCTATCAAAACTGAGTTCATTATATATAAAGGATTTATTCTTATCTGTTGTTAAGTAGAGAGTAATTTCCTTATCTTTATTATTTACTATCTGCTCCATAGTTGGAAAAACCTTAACAACATTACAAACTTTTTCAAGATTGTTAACAACAAGAAAAAGCCTTGGGTATTTCATCTCTTCTTCCTGGTCAATATGACAAACTATTCTATAAAACTGTTCACCTCTATACATAGCTTCTTTTAAGAGAATCATTTCAAATGGTGTAAAAAAACTTTTTTTATCTGGGTTTTCATTTACAACTTCAATAGATATCGGTTTAATTACTATGCTCTCATTTTCAATTTCGCTTAGTAAAGATTTTGCATCTATTTCACTGTTTTCTAGTTTCCATGAATTTAGGTCTTTTATAAAATAATCCTGTGATAAAAAAAGAACTTTTTCAATTTTATCATCAAAACTGGCCTCTCCATTTCTGACAGATGATAAAAAACTTTCGAGGTTATGGGCTACTTTTTCCATTTGATAAAGTCCTGCAAAACCTGCTGCGCTTTTTAAAGAGTGAATTTCACGATAAATATTAGGTATTGAAATATCTACATTTGTTAACTGGGTATTTAATCTATCCAGAATTCTCTGAGCATCAATTATAAAATTTTTATTTAAATCCCTTGAATCTGACATAGTTATCCTCTGTCAATTGAGATTGTTGTCTCAACCTCACCAATTGTCGAATCAGTTTGTCTTGCAATAACAGCTGAGGATATACCCTGTTTATGTAGAAGGATAATTCTGTCTTTTTTTGATAATGAAGAATCATCTTTTATAGATTTATTTACTATCGGTTCCTCGGTATCAATCATCTCTTCATCTTCTATTTCAATTTCAAGAGGCTGTTTTTCTGAAGAAGTTGTAGCTGGTTCATCCTTTTCTTTATTATTAATAATTTTATTATTAGCATCAGATAAGATTTCTTTTAAAATTATAATTTTTTTATCTGAATCATAAATGAGATTATTTAACTTTTCTAAACGATTTTCTACAAGAAGAACATTTCTGTCAGATGTCTCATTTATCTGAGTAATTAATGAGTTTATCTCTTCATGCACTTCTCTTAAAAAGTTTTTATTTTTTACACTTTTCTTTAATTTTATATCCAATATTTTATATATAATAAAGCTGTAAATAGAGCAAATTATTAGACATATTAAAACAGTATTCATTTTTACCCCGAGATATCAATTTTGTGACCCCGTTCCGGATCTGTAAAATAATTTACTTTTTCACTATCTTCACTTTTTTCATCTTTTTTATTTTCAGAACTGTTCCTTTGTTTTTTTGGTTGATTACTTTCTTTATCTTTAATTTTTTCAGAATCTTTATCCTCCTCTGCCTTATTAACAGAGTGATCCCGGTCATTCTCTTTTTTAACTAACTGATTTGCTTCACGAGCTTGCTGATTTTCTACAGATTTTTGTATTGAAGCTTGTTCTTTCCCAACATTAGCCATTTTTAAGAATAAAGTTTGAAGATCAAGTGGTTTTATCGACATTAATACTCTTCCTTTCAATATCTTCTGTTATATCCACATAGTCTTTGGTTGTAACATAACCTTCCGGATGAAGAACAAATGATACAGATTTTTTAAAAGGATTTCTTATTTCATAATCCTTATCTTCAATTTTTATTATAACACCTGTAAAGACCTGTTTGGAAGCTCCGACAATACCTTCACTTGATAAGTTTGTTAAATACTCTCTTTTATCATTTAATTCATCAGTTAAATTTCTTTTTTGTGCTGTTAACCTGTTATGTTCAATCTTTAGCTCTTTTAAAAAGTTCTCTTTTTCTTCAGAAATCTCTTTATTCATCTTTTTCATTTTCACTAAAGAGTGAAGATTCTTACTTGCTTCATCTAGTTTATTTGTAATAATTTTTAGTTTACCGTCCAACTCTTCAATTTCTGCTTTAGTTTTTGGATCAAAACCAACTTCAATTATAGTTTCAGTTCCTCCGGAAGTTCCTAAAACTGCTGCATTTATCTCCTGAGCGGCCCTTAAGTGACCTCCAACAATTTTAGCTCTTTTACCTTTACATAATATTTTTTTTGCTGCATCAACTTGCGAGTTAACTATACCATCACTAACAATTACTCTATCACCGGAATCAACTTTTGAATTTGTAATAAAACTTGACCAAACACTACCACCAGCTGAGATTTCTGTTCCAGCTCCACCATTAATACCCTGTTTAACAATAATATCTCCCCCTGATGTTAGGGTAGATTTACCAACATACCCATTAACTTCAATATTAGCTTGAGCATTTACTGTAAAACCATCTTCAACATTTCCTTCTATAACTACGGAACCAAGGGAGTTGATATTACCAGTTTCAACATTTACATCCCCATCTATAACGAGAATTGTTTCAACTGTTATTTTACCATTTATTAAAAGTACCTGGCCACTGGCATCTGCAACTACAGTTTTTTCATTAACAATAGATACATTCTTACCAAGTTTAATCTCAATCATTTTACCATCTGTTGCAGGAATATATCTTCCGAAGACAGTTTTACCATCTATTCCGACGCCAGGAGGTTTAATAGTTGCTAGTGGTTGACCCTCTACAACGTTTGTAAATCTGTTCAACTCCTTAAAATCTATCCTACCATCTTTATCCTGTTTTAAATCTATATCTCCAGTCTGTTTAAAACTATATATAAGTTTGGAATCTTCACCGTTTACAGCAGGTTGACCTTCCGCAATAATGTATGGTTCATTATAAATTGGATACTGAATAAAATCCTCTATCATATCTAAACGAACTCCAAATTCTACTGATTTTATATCAAGGCCCTGTTTAATATCCCGTTCTGTAAGGCTATCCCCCCCCATCCCTGGTGGAGTTACAATCATTTCAACAGTAAGCTCATCAGGAGTTATTGAGATTTCAAGTGAAGCATCATTGGATGGAATGTGTTTATAAGAACCAACTCTTTCAAATTTACCTGTTTTTTCATTTACAATTTCCCTGATTCTATCTTCATCGAAATTAATAACACCTCTGTTATGCAGGCCATTTATAACATCCTCAAACTCAACAGGGATTCCTGTTCCAACAGGCTCATGAACAAGTAACATTGCAATAGATTCAAATAGATGTATTGTGTAATATCCATCTTCATTAACGAGAATTTCAGAATTGAGACCATAATCATCGACTGTATCACTAAGTAAATCATGGGATTTTTTCTCTTTCTGGTATACAATAAGAATACAGTTTCTTTTTCCTATACCAAAAAAACCCTTAGATCCTTTATCTAAAACTTCATATTCTAAACTAAATTTAGGAAGACCTAGTTCCATAGAGGCAGATAAAAGTGCATCATCAATAGTTTGACCAACTACCTGAACAGAAACTCTATCTCTATCAAGTTGTAATTGTTCCTTCATATAAACTCGGAAATCATCAACTGATATCATAAAACCTCAATATAGACCTTTCTTTATATTTGTTAAACGACCTCTCAATCGAACAATTGCTCTTGTATGTAACTGAGAAACTCTTGACTCTGTAACTTCCAATATTTTACCGATCTCTTTTAAAGTTAACTCTTCATAATAATATAAAACTAAAACTTTTTTTTCATTGTCAGGGAGCTCTGTTATTGCTTCAGCTATAACACGTTTAATCTCCTCTTTTTCTATCATTACATCTGGTTGAAGAGCACTTGGAGACTCTATACTGTCCTGTATTGATACTTTATCATTATCATTTCCTGTACTCCAAAGTTCGTTTAATGATAATAAAGATGTACCACTAATTTTTACAAGGGTTTTTCGTAGTTCATCAACTGATACATTCATATAGTCTGCTATCTCATCCTCAGATGCTACACGACCTAAATGAGATTCCAATATTTGTACAGTTGTATCTACTTCCTTTGCTTTTTGTCTAACAGATCTTGGAACCCAATCAAGACTCCTTAATTCATCAAAAATTGAACCTCTTATTCTGGTAACAGCATATGTTTTAAATTTTACATCCATATTAGGATTATATTTACTTACTGCATCAATTAAACCAAAGGTTCCGTATCCTACCAGATCATCAAAATCGACATTACTGGGCATATTTACAGCTAACTTCCCAGCAACATATTTAACGAGGGGGGCATACTGTACAATTATAGCTTCACGAAGTTTTGGTGAATTACTCTTTTTATATTCATCCCATACTTCAGCTTCAGTCATTCCGTCAATCATTACATCACACATGCTCATCCCTTTTTTTAATCTTTTTTAAGTACTGTCTTAACAGCCCTAGCCATTTCATCTATAGAGTGCTTACCCAACTCTTCGGATGCCTTGGAAGAGGATTCGAGGCTAAAATTTTCTTCATCATCAAAACCACCAGAGCCAGAATTCCCAGAATCACCAGATACGTCTGAAGTTGACAAACTTTTTAAGTTATTAAATCCAACTTCGTTAAACCCGGAAACACTGCTGCTATCTCCATTACTGTTCTCATCTTCCATAGTTTCATCATCAACCTGAACCTGATAACTCTCCTCTGGCATTACTATATCTACCTGACCATCAGAATCCAAATCATCGAGCTCTTCTTCTGCACTGTTTTCCAGTAATTCCGGAAGATAAATCATTATTACTATATTAATTAAAACTATTAGCAATCCGATAATCATACCAGAAAAGATACTTCTTATAAAGATATTAATAAAATTATTCCCGGAAATTATACCCGAAATAAAACTCAGGATAAAACCAAAAAGAGATAAATATGCTACAATTTTTTTATTAATATTCTTTAAATTCATATTGCCCTTTTTAAATTAATCCCCTTATTAGATTAAGTAAAAAAACCTCTGCAGTCAAGCAATTATTACTTACTATTTGTTTACGAACTTACGAATAAAGCTATTTAAACCTTTTCCTTCAACATATTCTATGTTTTCAAGTCTATGAACAAGGTGGTCCAGACAGATAGACGCCTTTGATTTTGGTTCATAGATAGTAAAAGGTTTTTGCTTTCTGACACAGTTTTGAACTGCAATATCATCGTAGACAAATCCAAGATAATCAATCTTCTGGTTTAAAAACTGACCTGCAATATTTATTACTCTATTTGCAACTTTTTTACCTTCAACTACAGATTGTGCTCTATTCACTATTAACTTAATATTTAAATCAGTCCTGTCAATTTCAGTTGACATAACTTTTATTATTCCATAAGCATCAGTAATTGCAGTTGGTTCCGGTGTTGTAACAATTATAACATCATCTGCTGCTTCTAGAAATGATAAAACACTATCAGAAACTCCAGCACTTGTATCTATTATTAGAATATCAGCATCATCAAATACTTTAAATGATGAAATAAACTCATGTCTCTCATCATCTGAAAGATTTGCGATTCTGGAAAAACCTGAAGCACCTGCTATCATTCTGATTCCATATTCAGTTTCGTATACAATCTCTTCCATGGTCTTTTGTTTTCTAATTACATGATACAGATTGTATTTAGGGATAATACCTAAAATGACGTTAACATTTGCTAATCCAAGATCAGCATCTAAAATAACAACTTTTTTCCCAATTTTTGCATAAGCGATTGCAAGATTTGCTGATATATTTGTCTTACCAACACCACCTTTACCACTTGATACTGCAATAATTCGAGTATTTCCTTTTACTTTGGGTTGCTCATTTTCAATTGTTACTGTATTTGTGACAGCATTGTTCTGGTTTTTCATTAATTCACGTAAAGATTCTGCTTGATCTGCCATCTGTTTATCCTCTTGTTATCTGTTTACTACCAACGAGTAATGACATAATTTTTTTCTTTGTTGCAACCTCTATATCCTGTGGAACCCTTTGCCCAGTTGTTATAAAGGATACTGTTTTCTTCTGTTCGTGTAACAAACTGATTAAGTTACCACATCTAGTTGTTTCATCAAGTTTTGTGATAATTACTGACTCATACCCAAAAGGATCATACTGCTTCATTATCTCTCTTATATCCCATGTTTTTGTTGTTGCACTAAAAGCTAGATGCACCTCACAGTCATGACCACATCCCTCAAGGATTCGTCTCATTTCTGCTAGTTTTACAAAATCTTTTGGGCTTTTACCTATAGTATCGACAAATATATAGTCTGCATCACTATTTGCATCAATTTCTGTTTTTAAGTCTTCATAGTTTTCACAGCAAGCTACTGGTATTCCCATAATTTCACCATAGGTCTCAATCTGTTTCTTTGCTGCAATCCTGTAATTATCGATAGTTAGCATTCTAACAGAGTATTTATTATTACCAGATAATCCTAGGCCTTTTTGAGCTGCTAATTTTGCTATTGTTGTAGTTTTTCCGACACCTGTGGGTCCAACAAGAATAAAAATATTATTTTTGCTACGACTTTTAGGTACATGAACTTTAATGCTTTCTTCGATCCATTTATCTACAATGGTTCTGGTTACATCAAAATCGCTTAATTCGCTAAAACTTAATTCACTTTTTAATCTATCCAGTGTTTTTTTTATATATGATATGGAGAAGTCATTTTCATATAGATACTCCTCAATTGCTAAAATTGAAGGCAGATCCCCACTCTCTTTTGCAGGAACACTTTTAAGTTCATCTTTTAAACTCTTTACCTCTTCAAGTATTTTCTGAAAGGAATCTTCACTTTTTTTATTTGAACTAATACTTTCAAGAATTTTCTGTTTCTCTCTTTTATCATCAGAATTCAGCTTTGGTTTTAAACTTGTTGTTACATAACCGGAATACTCCAAACCTTCTTTCTGAAAAAGTCCAAGGAAGCCCCCTATAGATACCTTTCTTCTGCTTAAGACTGTAGCATCCGGCCCATGCTTATCCCTTATTAACAACATTAATTCCTGATGATTACGACCTTTTTCTGTAAAATACATCATGTTTTAACTTCCTCTATAGAGACAAATCCCAATGATTCTACCTTTACTTTATCCGATATTTCATGAACTGATAATACCGCTAGATCAGAAATATCTCTTTCTATACTTTTTTTTACTATTGGTCTTGCAGACTCAGAACATAAAAGAACTGGATAATATCCCATGTTACCAACATTATGCATAACATTCATTAAACTATTAATCCATAACCTCTGTCTTTCTGGTGAAAGAGCTGCTATTCTTCCAGAAGTTGTCTCTAAAGCTGAATCTATTATCTCTTGTTCAAATTTTGGCTCTATTGTAATAACATACAATGTATTGTCCTCAGAAACAAATTGCTGACAGATTTGTCTACCAAGAGATTGTCTAACTTTTTCTATTAAAAAACCTGTATCTTTTGTTACTCCAGAAAAATCACTTAATGTTTCCAGAATGGAGACAATATTTCTTATTGAAACCTGCTCCTTTAGTAAACCTTGTAAAACTTTCTGTATATCCCCAACTGTGAATTCCTTGTTTACTTCATCAACAACGGCAGAGAAATCCTCTTTCAATGCATCAATTATTGATTTTACTTCCTGTCTTCCTAAAATTTCATGAGCGAAATTTCTTATAATTTCAGTAAGATGTGTAGCTATAATAGATGGAGAGTCTACAACGGTATAACCTTCACGCTCTGCTAAATCCCTAACATCTTCATTTATCCAAATTGCAGGTAAACCGAAGGTCGGATCCGTAGTTTTTACTCCTGGAAGTTCTTCTCTTTCTCCTCCCGGATTTATTGCCAGATATTGCCCTAAATTAATAACACCTTTTCCAACTGCAACACCACGTATTTTAAAAGAGTACTCGGCTGGCTCCAACCTCATATTATCTACAATTCTAATCCGTGGGACTACCAATCCTAGATCCAAAGCAGCTTCCCGTCTTATTTTAGTAATTCTATTTAGTAATTCTGCTCCATGTTCTTGATCAACAAGTGGAATTAAACCATAACCTAATTCAAGAGCCAAAGGATCTAATGGAACTACAGGAGCCATCTCTTCCGGCTCTTTTTTTACAGATTTATCTTTTGCTGCTTCCTCAATTTTTGCTTTTTCCTCTTTTCTTTTTTCACTTCGTGATAAGACAAAAGCAAAATAACCACTTAAAATGGACAAAGGACCAAGAAGATACCAAGGGAAACCCTTTACAAAGCACAACATTAGTAAAAATACCGATGATACCCAATAAATATTTGAGGTACGTGTAAACTGATTCTTTACATCGCTACTAAAAGTTCCATCAGAAATAGATCGGGTTACCATTAAACCTGTTGCAAATGAAACTAGCAATGTTGGAACTTGGGATACTAAACCATCGCCGATAGTCAGTCTTGTATAGATTTCTGCAGCGACTCCTGCGGCTTCTCCACGAATTGTAATACCAATTATTAATCCTGCAATAACATTTATAAACGTTATTGCAAGTCCTGCTTTAACAGAACCTGAGATGAATTTACTAGCTCCGTCCATAGCTCCGTAAAAATTAACCTCTTTTTGTAAATCTTCTTTCTTTTTACGGGCTTCATCCTCTGTTAGAGCTCCTGAATTAAATTCAGCCTCTATAGACATTTGTTTCCCAGGAAGAGCATCCAAACTAAACCGGGCTGCAACTTCTGCAACTCTTGTCGCCCCCTTAGTAATTACCATAAATTGCACAACAATTATAATAATAAAAATAACAACACCTACAACTAGACCCTCTGAACCACTTGTTCCGACAACAACTGTAGCAAAGGCTTTTACCATTTTACCTGAAAATTCTATTCCTTTTGTTAAAATAAGTCTTGTAGAAGCTATATTCAAAGCAAGTCCAAATATTGTAGAAGTTAAAAGCATGGTTGGAAAAAGTGAAAAATCAAGGGCATTTCTTGAATAAATTACTGAAAGAATAATAACTATTGAACCCGCAATATTAAGGATCATAAGAAAATCCAGAAATCCTGTTGGCATAGGAATAACAATGATTGCAATTAATCCAATAATTGCAAATGCAAGAGCAAAATCTCCACTATTACTTCCTAAAACTTTTTTAACATTTTCCTGTATACTAGCCACTCTGCTATTCTACTCCCTTATTGATCGATCAATTCTTTTAACTTCTGCCAATACTGTAGCAACAATACTCCAGTAATTTTCAGGAACAGTATCTCCAACTTCAGTATCTGCATACAACCCTCTTGCCAGAGGCTTATTCTCAATTACTGGAACACCATTCTCTTTAGCGACTCTTTTTATATTCTGAGCAATATTATCCTGCCCTTTTGCACTAACCCTTGGTGCTATCATTGTATCACTATCGTACTCTAATGCAACAGCAAAATGTGTCGGGTTTGTAACAACTACATCTGCTTTTGGAACATTCTGAATCATGGTACTATTTAATATCTCCTGCATTTTTTGTTTTAATCTTCCCTTAACTTGTGGATCCCCCTCCATCTGTTTGTACTCTTCCTTAACTTCCTGTTTACTCATTTTCAAGGAGTCAAGATGCTTCCTTCTTTGAAACATGTAATCCGGTATTGATATAGCAAGCATTATTACAGCCGCTTGTACCATCATTTTAAAAGCAGTACCAGCAATTAGTTTAAAGGATTCATTTACAGAATAATTCATTAAAACTACTAAATTAGGTATTATTGATTTTACATTAAGATACGCTAAAAATCCAATGATTCCGATCTTAAAAATAGATTTTAATAAATTATATACAGCTTCCATTGAAAAAAGTGTTTTTGTTATGTATTTTCCAAAATTTGGAGCTATTTTCTCAAATTTAGGCTCTATAGTTTTGGTTGTAAAAAGAAAACCAACTTGTAATAAGTTAGCCATAACAGCAGAAATAAATGCTACTGCTGCAACTGGACCTACTACAGGGCCATAAAAGCTAAAAAAAATAGGAACTATACGGCCCAACTCCATAATTTCAAATTTATCAATATTTGAAAGGAAAAACTCCATCATACTTATCATTTTTCCCCAAAAAAAAGAAGCTAGTACTCCAATTGTTGATATAGGGAGTAAAACAACCAGTGCAGCAACCAATTCTGAAGACTTAGCAACCTTTCCTTCTTCCCTGCTCTTTTTCTTTTTTTGTTCTGTTGCGTCCTCAGTTCTGCCTTCATCCTCTGCAGCAAACCATTGTAAATGTATATAGTTATAATCTAAATCTTTTGAAAAATCATAAACGTTTTCTATAGCAATTTTATCCACCATAGTTTGCAACCTTTGAAAATATTTGGGCTATTAGATAAAAATTATTATCAAGTACAATATTAAATTTTTCTATTAAAAATGGTAATGATAAGCTGATCATTATAAACCCTATTGTAATCTGGATGGGAAAACCAACCATCATAAGATTCATCTGAGGAGATGCCTTTGCAAGTAACCCCATAGTAACAGATAAAAGTATTAATGTTCCAAGCATTGGAAAGGAAATTATTAATGCTTGGGAAAATAATGAAGAGAATGCAAACAATATTCTGTCTATTAAGAACTCCTGCTGATTAAATAGATCAACCGCTTTTACAAACTCTATCGATCTGGCAACTCCAATCAAAAATATTTTCTGAAATGCTCCGGTAGTGATAAATACAAAAAGTGCCATAAAGTTAAACATCTGCCCTATAACAGGTATCTCAACCTGGGACATAGGATCAAAAACCTGGGAAGCTCCAAACCCCATTTGAACTGCAAACATCTGCCCTGCCAGCTGAAATACAGTAAAAATAAGTGTAATTAAAAAACCGGTAATTATCCCCAGAGAGACTTCTCCTAGAACAAGAAATATATAACTTACAGCATTATCAGGTACAATATAGTTTGATGCAAAAGGAAATATTACAATTGTTACCAATAATCCCAGAGAATTTCGGACAACTGCCGGTATAGAATTGTCCGACAAAATTGGAGACGTCATAAACAAGGCTATAATTCTTGCAAAAATGAGAAAATATATATCTGAATTATTTGCTATACTCTCTAAAAACATTATTTAACTTGGGAAACTAACCCAAAAATCCATGTAGCTCTATCTACTAATGTATCACTCATCCAGGGGCCAAATATAATTAATGCTGCGAATATTGCAATAATCTTAGGAACAAAAGTTAAAGTCTGATCCTGAATTGATGTCGTAGCCTGAAATATTGAAACGACTAATCCAACAATCATACTAATTAATAATACCGGGGATGAAACCAATATTATTGTAATTATTGCCTGCTTCATAACTTCAGAAAAAATTGCTATATCCATAAATCACCTCTACAAAATACTTCTTACCAGAGATTTGACAATTAAACCCCAACCATCGACTGCAATAAAAAGAATCAATTTAAAGGGCATAGAGATCATAACCGGTGGTAACATTATCATTCCCATTGACATTAAAGTAGATGCAACAATCATATCAATTATTATAAATGGTATATAAATTAGTATTCCCATTTGAAATGCAATTGTTATCTCGTTTAATACAAAAGCTGGTATTAAAATATGTGTTGGGACATCTTCCAAACTATTAGGAGCAGGGAGCTCTCTGAGACTCATAAAAAGTGAAATATTTTCATGTTTTCCATTCATCTGTTTATACATAAAAAGCCTAATAGGACTTTCTACTTCATCTAACATTTCAGATGTATTTATCTGTCCATCAGAGAATGGTTTAAACCCATTATCATACATATCAGTAAAAACTGGCCACATGACAAATGCTGTTATGAATAGTGATATTCCCAAAATTACAGAATTTGGAGGAACTTGCTGTAATGAGAGTGCTCTTTTGACAAAATCCAGAACAATAGAAATTCGTAAAAAACTTGTTAATAGCACCAGTAAAGATGGGGAAAGTGTTAATATTGTTAAAAAAAGAAGTAATTGAATTGAAATAGCAACTTCTCTGTTATCTTCCGGAGATCTAATTGCTAAATCTACAAAAGGGATAGAAGACAAGGTTGTGTTCCCTTCCTCAAAAATTTGGGAATTAGAAGGATTATTTCCGTTTGAAACTTGAGCGCTAACACTTACTACCATTGAAATAAATGCTAGTAATAAAATTATTTTTTTCATCCCCCCCCCATTAGGTGAACTAAAATTTTTCTAATCTATCTTTATTTGTTTTTAATGATGTAGTTGCCTGGTCTCCATCATTAGAAAGTCTATTTTCCTTTAATTTTTCTGAAAAATATTGAAAAAATGTTTTATGCTTCACATCTTCTGCAGAAAGATTTAATGCTATCATATCTTTTGTCTCCTGCTCGGTAATTTCAGCAATGGAATTTATACTATGGTCAGTAGCCCCTACAAGAAATATTTGCTTGCCTACTTCAATCAAGTGTAAAGCAGTAGTACCTTTTAGGGTTTTTGTTGATAAAATATGGATTAAATCATTATCCACACCAAACCTTGTTCCACCAACTCTTTTTATTACTTTAAGTACTCCATAAAGAGCTCCTATTACCAGAATTAATACAAATATTACCACCAGATAGTCTTGTAATCCAATTCCTCCATCAACACTTATAGGATTAGGATTATTATCTCCTGTAGAGTTTATAGCTAAATTATTTTCAGTTGTTGTACCTTGGTCAGTCTGAGTTGCTGATTCCTGAGCAGATAAACAGAATGAAAGAATAATAAAAAAAAGCAATAGCTTATTTCTCTGCAGATTTTGCTCCTTTTGAAACAATTTCAGTTACCCTTACTCCAAAATTTTCATCAATAACAACTACCTCACCTCTTGCTATAAGGTTTTTGTTTACTAAAATATCAACAGGCTCACCTGCCAATTTATCCAGCTCAATAATTGTTCCTTCCCAATTCCAAGAATATCTTTAATCTGCCACTTAGTCCTACCGAGTTCTACAGTTAATTCCATAGAAACATCCATTAATAAACCGATATTCCTACTGTCTACACCGCTTAAATCCACATGATTTAAATTTGGATACTGTACACCCTGTACATTTTGCTGCTGATACATTGGCATTCCCATCATAGGTTGCTGCATCTGATTATACATATTTCCACCCATCATAGGTTGCTGCATTTGATTATACATATTTCCACCCATCATAGGTTGCTGCATCTGATTATTCATCATAGGTTGTTGATATTGCTGATTCATGCCGTTATATGATTGCTGATTACTCTGCTGAGGTGGGTTATTATACATATTTTGCTGAGATTGATTATTTGCTGGAGCAGAAGGTTGCACAGAACTCATTGCGGAAACAATTGATGAATCAAAATACTCATTTAAAGTAACTGTTCCTTCCCCATCAATATTTAGTATTAGCTCAACTGCAACAAAATCTCCATCAGGAAAACGAACCATGTTTTTGGGTATACCCTGAGCTTCCGGCGATGAAGGTGATATATTTTTTCTAATTTCACGCTCAACAGATGTTAAAAAAGTTCCTGTTATTTGAGATATAGCTTCACCAATTGAAGCTAAGGCCATAGCATCAAGCTCTATACCATCCTGTCCAGACATTAAACCTGCTATTTTAATTGCATCTTTTTTACTAGCTAAAAAGAGATGGTCACCAGGTGCCTCTCCTGTATAATCAAGTTTTATTTCTACTATTTCATCATTCATTGATAATAGAACATTCTTTCTATCTGTAACAGAAGAATTACCCAGTCTAATTGTTGTTGTTCTACCAAGCATTCCGGAAAGTGTTTTTCCCATTCCATCTTTTGCATGATCTATTAGAGATAAAACTCTATCTTTATCAGAGTTTGTTATTGATGGAGCCATAGGTATTTCTTCAGTAGTATCACTACCTCCTTGAAATAATAATGCATCTATTTCATCCTGTGAAAGTGATCCGTCACTCATCATTCCTCCATATCCTCCCCTGATAATTCTTCAAACTCTTCCGGTGTTATCTCTTCCAGTTTCTCTGTTACTTGTACAGCGACAGAATTTCCTACCATTCCGGGCCTACACTTGAATTTTGCTTTATTCCCAATCTTTAAAATCATTGGATCTCCAATTTTTACATTTGGTAATCTAATTGTATCTCCAGGTTGTATTGAAATAACTTCTTTTACCGGAAGTTCCATACTACCTATTTCGGCAGAAAGTAGAACATCTATAACTGAAAGTGACTCTTTTAATATATTTAAATTTTCTGTGGTAGATCCACGTCTAATTGTTGAATACATAAATTGTGCTGAAAGTTTTGAAATTATTGGTTCCAGGGTTAAATATGGGATACAAAAATTCATCATTCCTTCAACATCTTCTATTCTTGTTTCCAAAGTAACCAGAATAACCATTTCCGTAGGCGGAACGATCTGAGCAAATTGAGGATTTGTCTCAATGTTCCCAAGTCTTGGTCGTAAATCGATTACTTGAGACCATGCCTCTCGTAAGTTCCCTAAAATTCGAACAATAATACTCTCAATAACAGACTGCTCAATATCACTTAATTCTCGATTTACCTTGGAATTCTCACCTGGACCACCAAACAATCTGTCAATCATGGAAAATGTAATAGCTGGATCAATTTCAAGAATAGCAGATCCTTTTAAAGGATCCATATTAATTAATGCTAATGCAGTAGTAGATGGTATAGACCTGATAAATTCCTCATATGTTAACTGGTCTACAGAAGCAACATGAACATTTACCAAGGATCTAAGCATAGCTGACAAGGAAGTTGTTGTATGACGAGCAAACGCATCATGCATTACAGAAACAGTTCTTATCTGATCTTTTGAGAATTTATCCGGACGTTTAAAATCATAAATTTTTATGTTTTTTCTGTCCGTTATCTGTTTTGTGTCTTCACCTTCAACATCCCCTGCTGAAATAACCGTTAAAAGTTGATCAATTTCATCCTGGGAAAGAACTTCTGTCATCTACTAGCCACCTTAGTAAGCAAATATATCTTTTTTTGTAAATACAACCATCTCTATTGGACCACTAGTCAATATACGGTTAATCTTCTCTTTAAGCTGAAGTTTTAAAAATTCTTCATTTTCATATGATAGCTCATCAGCTCTTTTACTATTAAAATAACTTCTGATTAAATCTACAATTGCAGGTAATCTTTGAGTAATTTCTGCATCAAGGGCAACAGCTCTATCTTCCGGATAACCCAATGCCAGCTCTATAATAAAAGATTGAGGAACCTTGTCTGAAGTTCTACCTCTTATTTGCGGCATATTTTCTTCATAAAATTTCATAATTGGTGGTTTCGTGTTATATTCTTCTGAAACTTGAGCAAAACTCTGGGATTGATTTCCTCTGTCAATTATCTTTATCGTTATTACAACAACTGTAACAATAAATATAGTTCCACAGACAATTCCTGCAATCCAGGTTAATATCTTTACTAACCCGCTTTTTGATTTACCACCAGCGGAGGGGGAACCACCACCCTCAAATCCGTCTTCACCCTCTATAGCATTTGATAATTCTTCTTCATCAGACATAATTCACACCTATCTTATATAATCAATAACAATATCAGAAATAACCACATATTGCAAATAGATTAGCTAATCTACTATTATAAATGCCCATCAGCTAATACTATAATTTCCACTCTTCTATTATACGCATCACCTTCTGGAGTTCCACTTGTATCTACCGGTACAGTATCTGCAAATGATGCGGTACTAAACTGATTTTCAGTTGCACCAAATTCTACCATATATTTTAGTACGTTATTACTTCTGGCACTTCCCAATTCCCAATTACTAGGCCATCGTCCATTTGGGTCTACAGCTCCTGAATCAGTATGACCTTCAATTCTGAATTTTCTATCACTTAATAAGGAACTACTTAATAAATCAGCTGCTTTTTTAAGTGTTTCACGAGATCTTTCAATATCGACTTCAGCACTGGCTGGTCTAAAAAAAGAGTCACCGGCAAGAGAAATAACAAGTCCTCTTTCATCTTCTTTAATCATAACTTTATTTGATTTAATTTCCGGAGCAAAAAGACTAACTGCACTTTTTCTAGCCTTATCAAGTCCTCTACCCTTTGCTTTTGATGGAAGTGTCATTACTGAGTGACCTAATTCTGCCAAATTCCCAACTTCCAGTGTATTTCCACCTTCTAGTGGTCCTAATCCTGTAAATGATGCCAATATCAGCTCTAACCTTGCTCCATCAATTGCTTCAGGATTCATAAGAATAACGAAGAAGCACATAAGAAGTGTTACCATGTCTCCATAGGTTGCAAGCCAAGCCGGAGCACCATCTTCACATTTTGGACATTTTTTTTCCTGATCAGCCATTTTTATTCCTCTCCACCACCAGAAGGTCTCTCATTTGGAGCAAGGAAAGTATACAATTTTTGTTCCAGGATTCTAGGATTGTCACCCGCTTGTATCGAAAGAATACCTTCAACCATAATTTCTTTAACCAGCATTTCATCTTCATGCTTATCAATAAGCTTTTTTTGAATTGGAATAAGAATCAAGTTAGCAAGAATTGATCCGTAGAAAGTGGTAATTAAAGCAACACCCATGTTTTTACCAACTGAAGAGATATCTTCAAGGTTTGCCATCATACCGATTAGTCCAATTAGTGTACCAATCATACCAAAAGCTGGCCCTAATGTTCCCCAGTTTCCAAAGAAATCTATCCCTTTCTGATGTCGACCTTCAATTTTATCAAGATCACTATAAAGAACTGACTTTATAACATCAGGATCAGAACCATCGACAACAAGTCTCATTCCGCCTCTAAGGAAATCATCCTCTACATCGTTAAGAGCATCATCAAGACTTAATAACCCCTCTTTTCTTGCACTTTCGGAAAATGCTACTAATTGGCTGATAATTTCCTCTTTATTAAATACCTGCATATTTAAAAATACGCCAAAGATTTTCCCAAGATTGACTATTCGCCTTATTGGAGACATTACAATCATCCCGGCAAATGATCCACCAACTGTAATAATAAATGATGGTAAATCCCCAAATAATATTATGGGGTTACCACCTATTAGTATTCCCCAAAAAATCAGTCCAAATCCTAGAACAATTCCACCAATTGATGCTAAATCCATTTCTATTCCTCGTTTTTAAAGCCACCAATCTCTTTTCGGTAGCTCACTATTCTTTCATAAATTTCTTCATATGTTTCAGCAACAACCAGTTTTTTCCCGCTTAACATAACGATTGTTGTATCTGGCTTGCATTGTATATATTCTATTTGATGAGGATTTAAATACAACCCATCACCATGTTTCCCTAATAACGTTACCTGAATCACCTAATTATCTCTTTAATGTTAGAAGTTCTTGTAACATCTGGTCAGAAGTTGTTATTGTTTTACTATTAGCCTGAAACCCTCTTTGAGTTACTATCATATCAGTAAATTCACCAGCTAAATCAACATTACTCATCTCCAGAGCTCCAGATATAAATTTACCCTTCCCTGCAATTCCACTTGGACCAATATTTGCATCCCCTGAGTTATTGGAAACAACAAAGTTAGTCTCTCCTGATTTTTCTAGTCCCCCAGGATTAGTAAATGTTGCCAATGCTACCTGTCCTAAAACCCTGTTTGTTCCATTGGAATATATACCTGTTATATTACCACTCTGATCTATTTGAAAGTTTTCAAGATATCCCATTGAGTAACCATCCTGAGCAAATGCTTTAGTAGAACTTGCAGAACCATATTGTGTAATAGATGATGTATTACTTCCCACTTCCCCAAGATTTAAGTTAAATGTCTGTTGCTGAAACCCTTCTGTTGCTGTATCAACATTAGAACCCTGCACATCATAAGTAATCTGTACATTTAAATCTCCGGTATTAATTCCACCATTAATATCATCGCCGGAGAATGCTCTTTGTAATGTACCAAAATTGTCAAACTGAAGTCTAAACTCATTTCCATCTGCCTCTGCACCGCCAATTGAAATTCTAGCATTTGATCCAGCTGCTGTTTCAGCGTCTATAGTTGCTGTTGCAATCCATTGATTGTTAAAATCCGGATCTTTTATGAAATCAACCCTTAACTTATGCTTCTCACCAAAAGAGTCATAAACATCTTTAGTAACTGTCCATGTCCCCTGAGCTATCTCTGCAGGTGAAGCTCCTGGCTGTATAACAGGTGTAGTTTTTTGCAGGTTACATGCATACTCTACCTCTGTTGTTGCTCTAGCAGCATCTTTCCCACCAATGGGAATATATAAATCCCCTGGATCAGCTGCTGTATTAACTATAGTTTCTCCATCAACAATTTCTGCAGACCATCCTTGAACCTTAAATCCTGTCGCTGGATTTACAAAAGTTCCATCTTTGTCAACACCAAATGCACCTGCTCTTGTATATACCTCTTTTTCTCCATTTTTTAATACAAAGAAACCTTCACCCTGAATTGCTAAGTCCTCTCTAACACCGGTAGTTTGCAAAGACCCTTGTGTGTGAATTGTATCGATTGAAGCTACAGACATCCCAAGACCAATCTGTTTAGGATTAACCCCACCAAGTTCCTCGGTTGGTTTAGAAGCTCCTGCCATATTCTGTGATATCATATCCTGAAAGGTTACACGCCCCTTTTTAAAACCTATTGTATTTACATTTGATATATTATTTCCTAATACATCCATTTTTACTTGATGGTTTTGTAAACCGGAAACACCTGCATATAATGACCGCATCATAAGCTCTACACTCCTTACTCTGAAACTTTTTCTACGCTAGCATAGTCGTATAATCTATTATTTATCTGAACTTGTGGTTTATCCCCATTCCGTACAGCTTCTACTCTTCCACTTATTTCATTACCATTTAAATCCATTAGAGTCACATTCTTGCCTAAAAGTGAAACAGCCTGATTACTGGATAAATTGATAGCAACTTTTGCAAACTCACTATTTAAATTGTTCATCTGTTCTAATGATGAAAATTGTGCCATTTGCGAGATAAATTCCTTATCTTCCATAGGCTTTGTAGGGTCTTGATTCTGCAGTTGAGTTATTAAAATTTTAAGAAACTCATCCTTACCCATATCCTTACTTTTTACCTTGCCATTATTTAAAGCCTTATTAAAACTGTTTACATCGCTGTTAACTTTTGCAAACTCTGCCCCTGACATATTTACATTTTCCAAAACTTCCCTCCTAAGCTGTTAAGTTAATTCCAGTATTTGCAAAACCAACTCTGACAACATTCCCGTTTTTATCAATTCTTTTTAATCTTTCACTAAAATACTGCTTATTTTCATTTTGCCTGTTAGAATTATTTGAACCCTTTTTATCATTTAATGATAACTGTAAATTGGTGTTCTCATATCCTTGCTCTTCAAACGCTCTTGTAAGATTGTTCATATTTTCTTGAAAAATTTCTTTTACATTACTATTTTCGACAACAATTTGCCCCGCTAAACTATTTTGTTTAAAATTAAGATTTATTTTAACTTCCCCAAGAGATTCCGGCTTTAAAATAAGTTTTATCTCCCCGATATTGTTATCTTTTAAAATAAACCGACTCTGTTTAACTATGTCATTATTTCCAAAATCCTTTAGCTGCTGTTTTAGTAATGATGAAAACTCTTTAGTTACCGGGGCTTGATTTTTGCCTCCATCACCTTCAGCTGTAATTTCAGTAGCACCCAAAACTATATTTTTTCCTGCTTGTAGCTCCTGATCTGAGTTTTTTACACTCTCACTATCTGATTCAAGACTGTTCTTACTAATTAAATTTATTTTGTTCTTTTCAATATCCGCCTTTCTTAAATCATTAACTATTATTTTATCTTTGCTGCCGGAATCAGATTTTTTATCATCCTTTTTATCAACTTTTTTCCCTGTTTTTTTATCAACATTAACCTCTTTTTTAACTTCTGCAGAGTGATTGATTGTAAGTAGATTTTTTTCTTTTCCAGATATGCCTTCAACACTGTTACTATCTTTTTTGTCCAGTTCATTTTCTTTATGATCCAGTTTCTTGGTAATTTTCTCTTTTGTTTCAATTGTTGAAATATTCTGTAATGTCTCTGATATATCTGAATTCTTTGAAATATCTTTTTCACTATTTTTTTTATCTGAAACTTTATGCTGATCTAAATTCTTTGTTTTTTTTGTTTTTTCGTTTGTCAACTTATCAGTATTGATTTTTTTACTATTTATACCTTCACTCTTTTCATTATTTTTTTCATTAAAAGGAGTAGGTTTTGATTCATCATATTTATTTTTACTATTTACTGTTTGCTTTTTTGTCTTGTTAACAGAGTCATCTTTTTTTACAATTTTTCTTTTAAATTGTTTTACTTCCTTTGGATCAGTTTCCGAATAACTCTCTTTAAGTCCATTATTTTTGGCTTCATTACTTTTATCAAGATAGTCAGTCTTAAAGTTTCCTTCCTTTGAGATATTTCCTGGAGTTTCATTTCTGGTTAATTCTTTTGTATTAATCTCTTTATTTAGAGTTATTCCCATCATTCTCATGATTATTCCCCTTAGTTATAAAGAGTATCGATCATTTTTGAATTTTCATTAGATAAAGAGATTCTTTTTATAATATAATTGCTAAAATATTTATTTCATACTTTAATTATAAGTATAGGGAATAATGTATGATTAAACATAATGAGAAAGCTATCCCAATGATTGAAATAAAAAAACTCAACTATTTGTATAATTCATCAAAAAATAGTCTACTAGCTAATTTATTTGCAGCTGTTGTTATATATATTTATTTTTTTAATAAAAGTGATTTTTTTGCATTATCCCTCTGGCTGTTTTTTCTAGCTATTATTATAGCAACCAGGCTTTATTCGATAGTATTATACAGAAAAAATAGTAACAAGTATAAAACTTATCTCAGATTTTTTTATTATCTAATGTTTACCACTGCAATTACCTGGAGTGTAACACCATTTTTAATTTTTACGTCATCAATAGAGTATGATTTTATAATTTTAATTGTAATTTTAGGTTTAGCTATTGGAGCAATTTCATCATTATCGAGTAATTTATTTTTCCTTATATCCTTCCAGTCAGCATTAATAATTCCTGTAATAATAAGGATGCTTCTTTATAGAACATCTTTCTACAACTCTCTTTCTTTACTTTTTTTAGCATTTTTTTTCTTAATTATTACTATAAGTAGACAAATACACAAAATGATATATAGCAACCTTGTTTTTGAAGAAGAACACAAGAAAAGTGTTGAAAAATTAACACTTAGCGAGAATAAATTCAGATCTATATTTGATCATGCACCTGTAGGTATATTCTATTATAATCCTGACTATATAATATATGATTGCAATGAAGAATTTTCAAAAATTCTTGAAACGGATAAACAGGATTTAGTAAATTATAAACTGACCAATATAACAGATAAAAGAATTTTAGATGCACTTACATCAGTGTTTAACTCAGATAATGGATTTTATGAGGGTGAATATATAACAACTTTTTCCAAAAGTAAAATATGGATTACTCTAATCTGTTCTCCATTATATGATAAAAACAAGGAAATAATGGGTGCTGTAGGAATTGTACAGGATCGAACAGAAATGCAATTAATCGAAGAGAAAATTAGGCATCTTGCGTATCATGACAGCCTGACAGGTCTTCCCAATAGATTGCTTTTAAAAGATAGATTGACACAATCAATTACCCAAGCTTCCAGACATAATTATTTTGGTGCAATACTATTTCTTGATCTAGATAATTTTAAAAATGTTAATGATACCTTAGGGCATCAGGTTGGGGATTTATTACTCAAGGATATATCAAACAGGATAAAAAATATTTTAAGAAATGAAGACACTGTTTCCAGAATTGGTGGTGATGAATTTGTTATATTGTTACCAAAACTTAATAATAATGAAGATTTATCAATTATTTCTGTAAATAAAGTTGCACAAAAAATTCATAAAAAATTACAGGAACCATTCATATACCTTGATCATAAGCTATTTACATCGACCAGCATAGGAATTACTCTTTTTTGTAATAAAGATGAAAATATAGACGACTTGCTTAAAAATGCAGATACAGCGATGTATGAAGCCAAAAATGATGGAAGAGGTACAACTCATTTTTATAGGCATGAAATGAATAGCATAATTTCAAACAGGTTGAAAATTGAATACTATCTTAGAACAGCAATAGAAACAGGAGAATTGGAAACATATTTACAACCGATCTACAATGGAGAGACAAAAGTATTAGAAGGTGCTGAAACACTACTAAGATGGAAACATCCAGAATTAGGGTTTATATCTCCTGGAGAATTTATACCTATTGCTGAGGATACTAATTTAATAATTCCAATTGGAGAGTGGGTAATTGATAATATTTGCAGAAATATAAAAAAATGGTTTAGCATGTTTAATAACCCATTCAAATATATATCTATTAACATTAGTATAAATCAGCTACGCCAGGATAATTTTGTTGAGACCCTACTAAAATATACTCACCAATATAATATCGAACCACAATATCTTCTTCTTGAAATTACAGAAAATATACTAATTGGAAATTTTGAATCAATAATTAATAAAATATCTATCCTAAGATCAAAAGGTTTTAAATTTGCACTGGATGATTTTGGAACAGGGTACTCCTCGTTAACTTATCTTAAGAAACTGGAAATTGATATTATTAAAATTGATCGAGAGTTTATTATTGATATTAATAATGATTCCAATGATACAATACTAGTAGAAGCCATTTTATCAATAGCTTCAAATTTTAAAATGAAAGTAGTAGCTGAAGGAGTTGAAGATATAGAACAGGTTAATAAGCTAGTTAAAATGGGATGTCACTATTTTCAAGGATTTTACTTTAGTAAACCAATGGATATTTCACAGTTTGAGAAACTATTGGCTTTTAAAAATCTACCTTCTTAGCTTAAATCTTACTTTTTTGGAAAAAAGTTTTTAAATAATAATTTTATATAATTTTAACTTATTGTAGGGTATGGATATATAGTGTTTTAAACTTTTTCCACCTAGTTTATTTCTATCTATTAAAGCTGTTTTTTAAACTAGCGGCGAGACTTATGCAGCAACAGTTAATCTATCAGCTCTAACACAAATAATGATAAAATCATGAGCCTAGAATAATACAAATAGAAGTTGTTAAAATAAATTTTTAAAGTAAGTTTACTTACACCTGCTAAAATATTAACAAGAAAAATGGAAACATCTATTAATAAGCCCACAGGAGTAATTGAAGGTCTTGAAACAATTATCTTCTATACACTATTTTATATTTTTCCTGATAAGTTGTTAACACCTTATATAATTATGTCTATTCTAACCATGTTAGGAGCTTTGCAAAGAGTTGTTTGGTCAGTAAAAAATATAAAAAATTGATATTATTTTTATTAATTTACATTAACTTATTATGATACAGGGTATTACCCCTTTAATGAATATAGAGAGTCTGTACAATAACTCTATCTGGAAATCATGGGGAGTAATTAATCTGATATTAATGATCTCCTACTCCATTTGGTGGTTTAATAAATTAATTGTTTCAAAGAATAAGCAGAGTTAAAATTTCTCAGTTTCACTTAAAAAGTCAGAAATTTCTTCCCTGCTTTTTCTTGCTCTATTTACAAAGCGGTTAATTTCTACTCCATTTTTAAAGGCAATAAAGCTAGGAATACCGTTTACTTTATAAGTCTCTTTTAAATTTGGAAATTTATCAATATCAATATTGAATGCATATATATTATCCTCAAACTTCTTAAATGTATCATCAATAAAAGAATCTATAAAAGTACAATCTGGACACCACTCTGCTCTAAAAATTGTAACCACAATTTTTGAATTTTCCAGCTCTTTATCAAAATCTTCGATCCTATTTAAAAAATTCATATAACTCTCCTAATTATTTATTAGTATATTAAATTTTTTATAAACTTCAATTGATAAAGCAGCATTATTAAATGATAATTGTAATATGGAAAAAATATTAAAAAAAAATAAAAAGATTATTATTTACAGTAGTGTGACTGTTCTCTATGCAATTATTTATTACCTTGCAATGCCTGTTATAAATTTTAATTTCTATGGTCTACCATTATATGTAATGTTTATAGGATTAACAATAATGAGTATTGAGGCTGGTAAAAGTAAAAAATTTAATAAAGCAGGTACTTTAATTACAATAATTTCCCTACTTTTTTTAACAATAATACCATTATTGATAACAACCCCTATTTGGAACTCTAAAAAATATCAGCAATTACTTGGGGAAGTAAAAGAGAGTGTTTTTACTGAAGACATATCTCCGGTAGACATTGATAAAATAAGATTAGTTGACCAAAGTATGGCATCTAGATTGGGAGATAAAACAATAGGGCAAGACCCCGCTTTAGGTTCAAGTTCCTATGTAGGAAATTTCAATATACAAACTTATAAAGGAGAGCTTTATTGGGTTGCCCCACTTCTCCACCGATCTTTTTTTAAATGGTTATCAAGTAAAGAAGGGTCAAAAGGCTATATAATGGTTTCTGCAACCAACCCCCAGGATGTTAAACTCGTACAGAACAAAGGGCGAATTAAATATCAAATGGACGCTTATTTTTCTACTGATCTTAAAAGACATATATACTTTAATGGATTTATGACCAAAGGTTATACAGATTATACATTTGAAATTGATGATGATGGAAATCCATTCTGGGTATTATCCCAGTATAATAAAGTTATTGGTTATAGTGGTAGAGAAATTGTAAAAACAATTATAGTTAACGCTGTTAATGGAAATATCAAAAGCTATTCTATAACTGAGACTCCTAAATGGGTTGATAGAATCCAACCGGAATTTATAGTAAAAGAACAGATTAATAACTGGGGTAAGTACAAAAAGGGCTTCTGGAATTCAGTCTTTTCAGAGGATGGGGTTTTAACATTAACTCCAGGAATGTCTCTTGTTTACGGAAAAGATGGAAACAGCTATTGGTATTCGGGATTAACTTCAGCAGGAGCTGATGACTCAACTGTTGGTTTTATAATGGTTAATACAAGAACGAAAGAAACTAAGTACTACAGGCAGGCTGGTGCTACAGAGACTGCTTCAATGGGCTCTGCAGAAGGAAAGGTTCAGGAAAAGGGATATAAGGCTACATTTCCGATTATGTATAATGTACTGGGACAAGCGACCTACATCCTTTCTCTAAAGGATAAAGCCGGATTAATAAAAATGATCTCAATGGTTTCTGTTGAGGATTATACAATACTAGGAATTGGTGAAACTACGGAAGAGGCTTTAAGAAACTATAAGACTGCACTAAAAAGGAAGATTAGTGACTCTTCTATTACAGATAATTTTAATTTAAATGAAGCAACTGGAATCATAAAAAGAATTAATTCAGATATAGTTAAAGGTGATTCATTTTATTACTTTACACTTGATACACTTCCGAATGAGGTTTTTGTTATGACTTCATCAATCTCAAAAGAGATTATTATAACAAAGATTGAAGATAGAGTATCAATAAAGTATGAAGAGTCAGACAGCAAATATAAAAATGTTGAAGAGTATAATGTTGAATTTTAATTATTAATGTTTCCTTGTTTAACTTCTCAATAATTGTAAATAATTATTATAAAATAATTTTTTACAGTACTCATCTGTTAATCCCATTAGAGATGAGTATTTTTCATACATTAATCTAATATCAGAACCTCTATTATTACTATTAACATTCATAATCCATGGAATACCTGTGGGATTATCTGTCTCTAAAAAAACTCTTTCCAAAGGAATATATTTATATAATTCTGCACCTTTTAATAAATCCGGGCCTATAGTAAAATAAGATCCTAGTTTCAAATAATCCTCTATTAAATTAATTGGTCCGGAATACCAATGAATAAGCGCATTATTAATTCTGTATTCTTTTAGTAGGTTCAATACTTCAACCTCAGCCCCTTTTGTATGAATCATTGGCACTAAGTTGTATTTTTTAGCTATTTCTAGCTGTTTTTTAAAAATTTTAATCTGTAAATTGTAAGTATTTTTGTCTTCTACCCAGAAAAAATCCAGACCAATCTCACCAACAAATTTATTCTGAATTAAAAGAGACTCTAGTTTATTATCAGTTAAAGTAAAGTTATTTACAAATGCAGGATGAAATCCAAAACAGATTTTTACATTTTCACAATCAGAAAATTTTTTCCTCATAGTCAAATATGAGTACATATCCACACTATTGGCGACATAAATAGTATCTGAATCTAACTCTGTGACTGAATAATCCTCTAAATGTATATGCATATCAATATATTTCATATATTTAATTCATCTGCTCCAATATCAATTTTATCCATAACTCTGGTCTCCTTATCAATATCCAGACTTACTTCATTTAATAATAATCCCTGATTGTTTACAGTATCTATATTTTTTATTAGATGAAGATCCCCTTCCATGACATTAGCGAACCAAGATAAATCTGAATTAGTTATATTGTTATCAACCTCTGCTAAACCACCATCTCTTTTTAAAATTAAACCATTAGTCAAATTATTTTTTATGAAATTTTTACTTAAGGATGAAAATCTATACTCTATTGCATTTTTATAATTTGAATCAAGATAGATCGTAATATTGTACACCTTAACATCAGAACTAGTTGCTAAATAAATACCAGTATCTCTTGTTGTATGAATCATATTATTAATTATTAAACCACCGTTATGTGGTGAGTTATCAAAACCGAACATAATTCCACGGTCACAATTCATAATTTTATTTCTTTCGACTGTTATGTTTTTAGAGTCATTCCAAAAATGAATCGCACCTTCAGATAACTGAGATGATGGACTTTTAATATTTTTAAACTCATTATCTCTAATTACCCAATTTTCTCCATGATGTATATCAACTCCACCGCAATAGTATTGATTAGCAATACCAGAAGTATATTCAAAAAGACAATTTTCTATCAAACCATTATCACTGTGGTTTTGTGGAGTATTGGATTTATTATATGAACCTTTTATCATCTGCTGGTTTATATTAAAAAACCTTACATTTACAATATTTATATTATCGGCGTTAAGTTCACCATGCACTTGTACTCCATGGTATTTAACCTCACCTAAACTTAAATCCTGAACTGTAAAATCTGAGCCTGCTACACTAAAAATCCAGCCAATATTGCCATTCATTCCAGCACCTTTGATTATTACACTATCTCGATTACCTGATAAGCTTTTATATGTTATATTACTACCAGTTAACCATAATCTGTCAGTTAACTTATATTCACCATCTTTAATCAAGACTGTAACATTCCCCTCTTTTGTGGAATAAACTGTTGCCATTAATTCACTTACATTAGTTACGACAATTTCTCTATTGTTAAAATCAGATTTATTGTAGCTTGCCTTTTCATCCACTGCAAAACTATTAATTAAATTATTGTCACAAGATAAAGTGATAATAAATGTAATGAATAAAAAGATAATTTTAAATTTCATATTAAGCTCCATTTTTATTGCTTAAATATTATCAATAAAAAAAAATTAAAACATATACCATTTGGCATATATTAAAAAAAGTTAAGAGTTATATAATAATCTTTATGAAAAAAATTCTAATATATTTATTATTAATTATAATTATGAGCTGCGATAACACTATTCTTAATAAGGAATCAGTAGTTGATTCAGAAAATAATCAAAAGACTACTATTGATAACGGTCAGATAAAAGAAATTTCAAACTTTACATATCTATTAAGTGAAAGTAGTAATGACCTGACTATTTGGACAACCCCTGTGACTAATAAAGTAAATGTTGCTGATGCTTTACCAATTAATCAAAATTCAGGAATTAATATTTGTTCTGCAAAAGGAGAATTTGAACCATTTCAAATTATATTAAACAAACAAAATTCACCTATCAAAATTACTATGGAAAAATTTGAAGGCATTGGATCAGAACAGAGAATAGTATTGTCAAAAGTAGGATTTGAGAATGGATGGGCTGAAACTTTATCTGATTTTCCTTCAGGATCTAGTATAGACATATCTGAATCTGATTTAACACCAATATGGGTTACTGTTTACATACCCAGAAGTGCAAGCTCTGGTGATTATAAAACTAAATTAATTATAAGTGGAGAATCTGAGAGTGTAATAATTCCTGTTAATTTACATGTATTTAATTTTGCAATTCCAGAAAAGATTAATTTTTCATCTCAATTTAACATATCAATAAATGGTGAGGAGGATCACAGAACTCTTTACGAGCATAGGTTAACCCCCAAAAGTCCAACATGGCCAAGTGGTTTTAAATATAGTATTACCTGGCCAACTCCCTATACAAAATTCTATGATGAAGAGGATCAAGGTGAGGATTGGGGAATTAAATATTTAGCAGAAAAATATATACATGGTAAAAACTGGCTTGGAAGTGGCTACCCAAATGCGATGGCATTTCAATTTGTTGATAACAGTAGACCCAGACCAGATATTTTTGCAAATATTTCAATAGGATCTAATCAATATGGTAACGATGAATATAATAGTGCCTGGAGTAAATATCTAGCTGCTCTTGATAACTACCTTGTTAATAACAGTTTTAACGATGAAGTATACTACTATGTAATGAATGAACCTCAAAATCAGGATGATTATAATTTAGCAGCATTTCTATTAAATTTAACTAAAAAATCTGCACCCAATTTACGGTTAGCTATAAGTGAGGAGCCTAAAAAAGAGATTGCAGAAAATATTTTATATCCTACTATAAATGGAAAAAGTTATGATATTTGGATTTCTGAAGTTCAGCATTACAAACAGGATTATGCATGGGAAAGAGATGTACAATATGGAGAGAAAGTATGGTTTTACTCTCTTCCTCAGGATCCAGCCCCTTACTTTAATCCAACAAAAGTTGAATTACAAGGAATGAATCAGAGAATAATTCCTTGGGTTTCATGGCATCATAGAGTTAGAGGCTGGGCATATTATGATGGAAGTATTTTTTTTGATAATAATAAGCCTAATATCAGATTAGAGTTACTAAGAGAAGGCTTTGAGGATTATGAATATCTTTTTCTTGCTAATAAAAATTCTCATCCTGTTCCAAATGAAATCACTAATGTGGATCAAATTGTAAATTCTGTTACAACTGGTGTAACAAGCTGGACTTCTGATGCTGATGCAATGATGAGACTTAAATGGGATTTAGGATCTTATATAGAAGGAACCTTGAATGAGATACCAAAACTAACTACAACAGTTGTCAGACCTAAAGATAACTATTATATTAATTTTCAAAATCCTGCAGGCTTACCCTCTAATGAACCATTAGTAATTGAGAACAATGAATATATCAAAGTTGGTTGGACAAAATACAATGATACTGATCATTACGGTTTTTTAGGTTACGCTATTGATAATTCTTCAGTACAAAAATACAACTATAGTAATGAAACAGGATTTAATGAATCTCAGAAAAGTTATTTATATGATGATTATGGAAAAGTAAATCAATTTGAATTTGATCTTGAAAATGGAAAATATGAAGTTACAGTTGGCATAGGAAGACCTAATAAAATTACTTCTGATCGACAAAATGTAACTGTAGAAGGTATAAATTTTTACAATTACGAGAGTGGTTTGGCAAGTTCAGAACGAACTAAAGAAGTGACTGTATCTGACGGTAAATTATCTGTAGTGTTTGGAGATGCCAAAGGGGAGTACACCTTTATGGCATATTTAATAATAAAATCTAGATAATTTTGTTCTGCTGGACTCTGGAATATAGACCAATAACAGCAAGTAACAGAGAAATTAGTAACATAGATAACTCTATCCCATAATTGTCTGCAATAAATCCGGCAATAGGTGCTAACAATGCAACTCCAATTGTTTTAGTTTGTGCAGCTATTGATAAAATTGTTGCCTGTTCTGAACTTTCGGCAAAATCATCATATTGCGAAACCAAAATTGGTTTCCATAAATTTTGAATAATAAAAAAGATTATATATGTTAATATTGAGACAAAAAATAGATTAAAATATAATCCAAAGGACGATACAAAAGCCAAAATTGAGCTGGAGAAAATAATAAAAAGTAGAGCTTTTTGATCATTTTTAAATAGGTTTGAAAATTTATGAGCACTTCTTGATGACCTGGCAGAAATAATATGAAGTATAAAATATATACAACCAACAACTATTGCAATACTTTTTCTCTCAGGAAGTGTGATATAAGTAATAAGAACCAGAGCCTGGGATTTTAATATTGGTTGCAAATAATTCTTTGATACATCAAAGCAACCCTCAAAGCCTAACCCCTGAAGTACAAGTAGTCGTATATTTTTATTATAAAATGTTTTTTTTAAACTTTCTCTAGTATGGTCTAAAACATGCTTTATTTTAAATCCAGAGTTCTGTTTCTTATTTAACTCTTCAGGGTATGAGATTATATTGATTATCCCTATAATTCCCGGAATAATTGATAGAATAAAAACAAGCTTATAATCCTTTGTAAATAGAACAATAAGTGTAGAGATAATAACTGATAGTGCACTCCCGTAATTAGACCATGATCTGGTAAAACCATATACCATTTTTTTTTCTTCTAATCTATTGTTTATTTTAAGCCAGTCAAAGATCATAGCTTTATGGGTTCCGGATCTAAAAGCATCACCTATAGAGTAAAAAAATACGGCAAAAAAAAGCGGCGCATAGGAGTTGGAAACAGAGAATACACAAAAGGATACAATATAACTTGCTAATGCTATAACCATTGCATTTTTTCTTCCATAAAGATCAGCAAATGCACCGCTTGGAATTTCCATTATATTTATACAAATATTAAGAAACCCTACTAAAATTCCTATCTGGAAATAGCTAAGATCAAGAGAGAGGTAAAATAAAATTATAAATGGTTCTGAAAAATCAAGATTTTTAAGAAAACCATATAATGAAAATTTTTTCATCATATTATTCATGTTTTTAATCCCTAAAAAAAACCTTTAAATACTCTTCTGCTGACCTGTTCATTTCTATAGAAAAATCAGACATGTATTTTCTTTTGCAAAATTTACTAATCTCATCTTCAAAGTTATAATTCTCTTTGTTACTTTGTAACTTAAACATTTTTTCTAACCTATCCTTTGATAATGGTTTATATACATTTTTCTGTACTATAAACTCTGGATCGAATCTTTTTGGTTTATCCCTCTTTAACTGAGATTCTGTAGGATAGCCATAAACAACCATTGTAACAGGAAAAACATACTCATCAAGATTAAGTAGATTAACCACCTTCTCTCTATTTTCCAGAATATCACCTATATAACAGGAACCCAGTCCCAGTGATTCTGCTGCAATAACACTATTTTGTGCAGCTATCAAAGCGTCTTCACATGCCAGAATTATATCTCCAACACCGGGAACTCTTGGTTCTGCACCTGCATAGCTGTAGGCATCATACCACTTTTTACAATCAGCTAAGAAAATTAAAACATAGGGAGCTTTTGCTATAAATGGCTGATTATCACAATAAATTGCTAACTTCTCTTTAATGTATTGATCTTCAATATCAAGGATTGTATATAAAATCTGATTCCCGGCAGTTGGTGCATTTAAAGCTGAATTAACTATAAGATCTTTTACACTCTTATCAACTAATCTATCAGTAAATTGTCTTACTGACTTTCTTTTAATTAATGATTTAATAATATCATTCATCTTATTGTCCTTTTATCTATTCATAACTCGAACTAATAATTGATGTGTAAAATATACAGCAGCTAAAGCATCATCATAGAGTAAATCTTCTACATCACTATATTTATTCCTATTAAGAGCCTCATTGATGATAGCTTCTCGTAAATTAATTAATTCCGAATCTAAGCTACTTTTATCCATTATACTATTATTTAATTCTTTATAGCAGAAATTCCATATATTATCCCACTCACCTTTCTCAAACCATAATAAAAGCTCTTTGTGGTTTTCGTTAAAACTGTTTAAATCCCTGGTCTGGTGTACAAAATCCTTTAAACCACTTGTTTTTTTAATTTTCTTATTACTAAAAATCGAAGAGAGTTGAGGTCTAAACCCCAGTAGATCAGCTGTTAAAGAGTAATAACTCTCCCTAAAACTTCCTTTATTCAAGGTTCGAGGTATATTAAAAACTTCTCTAAAAATTTCTCCATTACTATCCATATTTCTAAATGTAATCAGATAGTTCAAAATATCATGGGGATTACTTGCTTCTTTTGATTGCTGTTTTACTAGATCCAGAGAATTTTTATGACCTATCCTACTTAAAGATTTTGCCGCATTCGATCTAACTGCAATATTAGAACTGTTAAGTAGAGTTATAAGAAAGTCCTCTACTTTTTTTTCCTTATATGCACCTAAAGCAAAAATAGCTTTTAACTGATGATAAGAACCATCATCAGAAGCTTCTGTTATTAAATCATTCAATAAACCCGGTCTTGGATTAGTAAATAATGATTTTATAACATCCCCCTTAATTGGAGATAATGGATTTGCCATTATAGATCTGAGCTCTTCAGTAGCTATAGAAGCACTATTTTGACTTATCGAATGAATTAAAGTGATTTTTTTTATTGGATCATCCTGTGAATTTAATTTACCTATAGTACTATAGGCTTTCAGGTCTTCTAATGAAAAAAGAATTGCTGCTGTCTCTTTTGCACTTAAACTTCCTTTATCAATTATCTGAAGACTGATTAAAACCATTAATATACTTATTACAAATATAACAGAATACAAAAGTGAGTATGAATTAGGTAATATTAAGTGTGTTTTAGTTCCAAAATCAATTAAAACACCACCCAAAAGACCACTTACTAATGAGAAAAATGCTGTTATAAAATTTATCATTGCATTATAACTAAAGGAATCATCTTCCGGCATAGAATTTACAACCAATCTGTCTACTAAAACATTATTTGATAAGAGAAAAAAATTGGAAAAGAAACCAATTATATAGTAAAAATAGATTGGAACAGTTTTGGTTTCATTAACAGGAAGAAGCATCCAAATTATAAGACAGATAGACAATAGTGAATTCATTATTATTAAAAGTGGTCTACTTCCAATTCTGTCAGCGAAAGTTTTACCAAATAATCCTGTTAATATATTTGCTAAAGCAACAACCATAGTATACAAAAAAACAAAACTTGCAGTAAACCCAGCCTCTTTTCTAATAAATACTATTGTTAACCCATTAAGAACTAGTAAAAATATAGATAGCCATTTTAATAGTAATGGATATCTTCGACTTTTATTCTTTATAGAGTCACTGAATATTACAAAAAGATTTCTGCTCTTATGATATTCTACAGTTTCTCTACATGGGATCTTTTTTATAATAATAGCAGCTGTTGTATTAAAAAACACTCCAAATAATTGGAGTAATAACAATCCTGAAATTCCTGAGAAAAACTTAAAAGATGTAACTATGTAACTTAAAAGTTTTGATATTACTGATGCACTTTGATTTGCAATATTTCCCTGTGCTAAAACTTCTCCTCGATTTTGTGAAGTAGTAAGCATACGCACAATAGGATTCCAGATAACTACCCCAACAATTCTAAAGGAGCAAAACATAGTATAAACTATTAGGATTAATAAAACTGCAGCTCTACCTTTTAAAAACAGTAGTGTTAAATAGAGTAAAATAACCAGCCCTCTAAGTAGCCATGCAGTTGATTGTACTTTAATCAGATTTTTTCCAGCAAGAATTCGAGGAAGAACTACTAATAGAAAACCAGATAAAAATATGACAGAAGATATATATCCAAGTTCAATATTTGATGCACCAAAATGTATCGCCATTAAATAGACTGGAGTTTCCCCCATAAAGTTAAACGCCATACCATTTAAGGCTTGAAATTTATATATTAGCTTTTGACCGCTTTGTTTTTCTTCTTCAGATAGATACTTGGTTAACATTAATGTTCTCCATACATAATTATTAGGATAACATTAAATGAAACTTAATAAAATAAAAACAGATATTTATAAATAAAAAAACTTATCAAACATAAAAATTTGATAAGTTTTTATTTAATCATAGTTACATTGCCAAGCTAGATTTACTACTGATTTTCATTGCTAAACCATTACCAATAAAAATTAATATACCCTGTATAATTAACTGATCGTAGAATGGTATACCTATTAGGTTAAGTCCATTAGTTAATATTGCTAAAATACCAACTCCTAGAATTGTTCTTTGAACAGAACCTTCTCCACCATTCATACTTGTTCCACCTAATACAACACCACCAATTATTATAAGGAGTATTGTATCTCCAACACCTGGAATAGCATTTCCAAGATTAGCAACACTTATTATACCAGCAATACCTGCTAAAAACCCTGAAAGTAGATATACACTCATCTCAATTTTTTTAGTATTTATACCAACAAAATCTGCAGATTTTCTATTACTACCTAAAAGAATTATTTTTCTTCCCCAGGTTGTTTGAGTTAACAGAATTGAACAAATTATTAGAATACCTAAACTTACAAGTGTTATGTAAGGAATTCCTAAAAATGAAGAAAATCCAAAAAACACAATTGCATCAGGTGTACCTTTTACAGCTATTCCCTGAGAAACAACAAATGCAATACCTCTTGCTATTAACTGTGTTCCCATAGTGGTAATAAAAGGAGTTAATCCAAAGTGTCCAATAAGTACTCCGTTAAACAATCCAAATAAAATCCCTACACTAATAGCTGTAATGACACCAAGAAATACACTCTGTGTTGATGCCATAACCACTCCAGATAAAACAGCACTTGCACTAATAACTGTCGAAACAGATAAATCTATCCCTCCAGTAAGTAATACAAATGTCTGACCAATAGCGGCAATTAAAATTACCGCATTGGCAGCCATCATGGATTCCATATTTATCCCCGTTAGGAAAAACGGAGATAATAAAGAAAAAGCTAATAGTAACGATAGAATTATTGGAATAGCAGGATAATTTCGTATTACATTAAGAGAATTTTTAGCCATGCTTCCATTTTTAATCATTATATTATTTAGCTCCCCAGATTGAAGCTTTGTTTGCTTCAATATTTTTTGTTGTATAGAAGTTACCAGGAACAACTACTTTCTCAACTGCTTCACCTTTCATTGCTTTAATTGCTAGTTTAACAGCAGTTTCACCAATTGTTTTACAGTCCATTACAGAAATACCATCTGCTGTACCATTTTTAACAGAAACATAACCATCGTAACTACCATTGATACCTACAACAATTACGTGTCCATCTTCACCAATTTTCTTTAATTTACCCATATCTGTTAATACTGTTTCAATACTTGGAATTTGAGTATCTGTTGCAGCAAAAATAGCAGCAATATTAGGGTTTGCTTGGAAAGCATTTTGTGTAGCAGCTAAAGCTCTATCAGAAGCCCAGTCTGTTGGCATTTGAATAATCTCAACATTTTTACCTTTTAATGCATCATTAAATCCTTTTGATCTATCGATACCGTTTTGGTCATTTAAAGCACCTAATAACTCAAGAATAACAACTTTATCAGTTCTACCTTTAATTGCTTCAGCTACATATTTACCACAGTTTAAACCATCTGAAATTGAATCCGGAGCTGATGATGCAGAAGTAGATTTACTACCTGGCAAATCTCTATCATATGAAATAACAGTAATTCCTGCTTTTTTTGCTTTCATTAAAGCTGTTTCAATAGTATTTTGGTCAACAGCACAAACTAGTATTGCATCAACTTTTTGAGCAATTAATGTTTGAATCTGTGAGTTTTGAGTTTGAGCATCACCATCAGCTACAACTTCAATAACTTTAAATCCATTTTTTGCAGCTTCAGCTTTAACACCATTGTTAGTTGCAATTCTACTTTCAAATAACTGGTCAACAGATAGACCAATAGTAATTTGTTTGTCACCAGCTGCCTCTTTGTTTCCATTGGCAAAAACTGATCCTGTGCTTAATACTGCAAAAATCAGTATTAATCCGAACATTTTCTTCATAAATTTCTCCTATACTCTTTTTATATTCAGCTAAATATTCTTAGAACTCTCTATTCTCATAGCTTTTTGTTCTAATAAATGTTTAGTCTGTCTAACTATTGAAACCCTGTCTATAATAACAGCAGTTAATAAAACAGCCCCTCGTACTATATCGTAAATATATGGGGAGGCATTCATAAGGTTTAGTCCATTATCTATTAGAACTAAAAATATAGCTCCAATAACACTTCCGACTACAGTTCCGGCTCCACCGGATAATTTTGTACCACCTAAAACAACTGCAGCAATTACAGTAAACTCAACACCAATACCAATTCCAGATTGTAAACCACCAACCCTAGCTAAAAGTATTAATGCGGCAATAGCAGATGTAAAACCACCTATTAAATAGACCATTAAAGTTACTTTTTTTACAGGTAGATTAGATTCTATAGCTGATTGGGATGAATTTCCTATTGCTCTAACATAAAGTCCAAATCTTGTTTTAGTTAATAAATAAATTCCAATACCAAAAACAATAAATAACAGTATGATTGGAACAGGAATACCTGCAATTTTTCCATTTCCTATAAAACCAAACTCTCTTGGAACCGGAACATTTTGAGCAGATGTTAGATGAATAGCCATTCCTCGATACATAGTATATGTTGCTAATGTTGTAATTAATGGGCTCATTTTAAACTTATTTACAAGAAATCCATTTAATAAACCTAATAGACAAGCACTTCCAATTGCTGCAACAAATGCAAAAATATAAGAACCTGTACCTACTATTATTTTAGCAAACAGTGCTGATGTAAAAAATAGAATTGCTCCCAATGAGATATCAATACCACCGGTCAAAATAATAAATGTCATACCTACTGCAACAATTCCCGTTACACTGGCCTGAACTAAAACAGATTGTAAATTGTTAAATTTTAAGAAAACAGGTGAAACAAATGTAAGTATTACACCTAAAAAAAATGTTGCAAAAACAATAGCAACCCATCTTTTTTTTGATAGGTATTTTTTGATTATATTCATTATTTATTCCTTATTACTCTTTTTTTTCATAAGCAGAACTTGCCGCCATAGAAATAATTTTTGCAGAATTGAATTCTTCCCGCTTAAACTCACCTACCATATGACCAGTACGCATAACCTTAATTCTATGTGAAATCTGTAATAGTTCAGGTAGATCAGATGACACAACAATAACAGCAACACCCTGTTTTGCAAGTTCTCCTATCATTGTATGTATATCAAATTTAGCACCAATATCTACACCTTTTGTGGGTTCATCAAGAATGCAAATTTGAGGTTTAGTAGATAACCATCGTCCAATTATTGCTTTTTGCTGATTTCCACCACTTAAACTCTTAATTTTTGACTGAATATGAGGAATTGCTACATTCATATCTTTAACAACTTCCATTGTTTTTTCTTCCTCATTTCTAAAACCAAATCCCTTGATTTTTCTGTTTACAAAACTCTCTATAGTTGCAGCAGAAATATTTTCTCTAACAGATCTGATTCCAAAAATACCATTTGTCTTTCTATCTTCTGTTACTAAAGAAACATTGTTTTCAAGCATCTTTGAGATTGTAACAGGGCTAACTAGTTTATCATTAATAAATATATTACCCTTAGATTTTCTAATTCCAAATATTGCTTCTACAAGTTCTGTTCTTCCAGCTCCTACCAGTCCAGCTATACCAAGTATTTCACCTTTTTTTACAGTAAATGAAACATCATGAAAATCATAAGAACTTAAATTCTCAACACGTATAGCATCTACTTCCTGAGGTGGCTTAAGATCTATCTGTGACTCACCAATTGTTCTACCAACCATCATCTCTTCAAGATCATTTCTGGGAACATCTTTTAAGAAACCACTTCCAACTTGATGACCATCTCTTAATACTATATATTTATCACCCATTTTATAAATTTCATCCATAAAGTGAGAAATAAATATAATTGCAACACCCCGTTCTTTTAATCTTTCCATTATAATAAAAAGTTTTTCCCGCTCAGGTGCTGTTAATGAAGTTGTTGGTTCATCCAGTATAAGAAGCTTATCAGCATGTAAAAGGGCTTTTGCAATCTCTACAATTTGCTGTTTACCGGTTCCTAGATCTTCAACAAGTGATTTTGTATCAATATCTATACCCAAAAAGTCTAACTGCTTTTGTGCAATATTATCAACTTCTACCCAGTTAACATTTCCTGGTTTACCCGGTAATTGAGTAATACATATATTCTCAGCCACAGTTAAAGTTCCAAATAAACTCAACTCCTGATGAACAGCAGAAATTCCATGTTCATACCCATTAATATTTTTTACTTCCTGACCTTCTATGAAAATTTGACCTTCTGTAGGTTCTAATAATCCACATAGCATATTTTTTAGTGTAGATTTTCCTGCTCCATTTTCACCTACAAGTGTTATTATTTCACCTGGATAGACATCGAAAGATACATTGTTTACAACAGTTTTTAAGCCAAACGTCTTTTTTAGATTTTTAACAGATAATAGTGGCTTATTTGTAGTTTCCTGCAATTTTTTAACTCCTTGAAAGGGTTTATACATAATTTAAATATCATTACAATTATTGTTTACAATTTACCATAGAATAGTAAATTGTCAACAATTATTTTTATTTTAGCTATTTTTTTTGCATTGAGTGTTAATTAATGTTAATTATCACTATTAAAGATCTATGGATTATTTACCTTAAATCCTGTATTTTAAATTATGGATGAAAAGAGTAGAGATCCAGAAAGTATAAAACATTATACACTAGAATTAAGAGAATTAATTGATAATGATGTAGTTCTCTCTATACAAGATATTAATAAACTTCAAAAAAAATATAATATTTCTAAGTCTGATCTGGAGAAAGTTGAAAATATTGCTCTAAATCATTATCAAAATGCTCAAGAAAATTTTGTTAATGGAAATTGGGACAATGCTTTTATATCAATAGAAGAGGCAATCTACAAATCACCTATAAATATTAAAATATTAGAATTATATTACAATATTTTAAATGAGAGCAGTTCATTTTACGGAAGTGAAGAATCAAATGCCAAGTCATTAAATCTACTACTAATGAGAGTAAAAAAAGTAAACAAAAAGCTTTTTAAAAAATTATTAAAAAGCAAAGAAAAGGATAAAACTAATAAAAAAAATTTTAATTTTAAAAAAAAGTATCTTTTTTTTCTTATTGTTCTTATCATTCCTTTACCCTTTTTTTTAACAAAAAAACCTGAGAACAAAGTATTAACTGAATATCAAAGAACTACTTTTTTACCCCCTGGAGAGATTTTAGTAGAGATTAAACCCTTGAGGCATACAGCCCAACCAGTTATCTCAGTTATTGAATCTAGGATTTCAGGAACTGAAGATAATTTTGTTTATAATCTTCTATTTAATGTAAAGTCAGAGAAAGAAAATATTACTTTTTTAAAAGGAAGTATTCATTGGTATGATAAAAAAGGGAGCGAAATTGTAACAGATGAATTTGAATCTATAAAAGGAAATGAGTATTTTTTAAATGAATTAATTCCTTTCTCATATATGAAAAATTCTCATAGAGAGTTTCCATCAATTAGCAAAATAGTTATTGAAATAAAGCAGATAGAAACCCTAAAAGGTAGGGAGAGAACTGAAGGTAAAAATATATATACCATATTTTCTGGTGGATTTCAGGATAGGATAGAAGTATCAGAAAACCGATTTCTCATCACTGAAGGTGTTACAACTAATTATCTGAGTTTAGTTCTAACTGTAAAAAACCTGCAAAATAAAGAAATTTCTATTTTAAATGGTGATATTGAATGGATTGATGATTACAATATTGTTAAAAGCAGAATAAATATAAATTTTATCTCAGTTAAAGAGCTACCAGTAAAGGCCAAAGAGAAACGGGTTTTATTTAAAACTTTTGAAATTAGTGAAATTACTGATAATTACAGAATAAATATTAAGGATATGAATTGAAAAAATATGATAAACGATACTACAAAGAAAACGCTGTAGTAACATATATTATGAATAAAGACTCACTTCTTTTAATTAATAAAAAAAGGGGATTAGGTGCTGGAAAAGTTAATGTTCCTGGAGGTCATATTGAAGATGGAGAAACTCCTTTTGAAGCAGCATACAGGGAATCATTGGAAGAGGTATCTCTTAAAGTTGAAGATCTGGTTCTAGTGGGCAAATTATATTTTAAATTTTTAGATGGTCTTACAATGATGGGATGGGTTTTTAAAACTGATAATTATACAGGTGAACCTAAGGAGAGTGATGAAGCTGATCCTTTTTGGTGTAATACAGCAACTATTCCATTTAACAATATGTGGGCAGATGATATTGTATGGATTCCAGAAATGTTAAAAGGACGGTTTTTTAGAGGTTATTTTGAATTTGATGAAGATATAATGCTAAAAAGGGTTGTTGAATTTTATGACTCTTATGAAGAATTTATTTAATTGAATTATACAGCTTCTTAAGTTCTGAATAAAGAATCTCCGTATCTGTATATGTAAAATTGTAAGCAACAATTTCCCCTACCGCTTGCCTGGAAAGACTCTCTTTATCATCAATTTCAGCAATTAACTTAGCATCTTTTGCTCTACTGTCTGCTTTAAGCTTTTTCATTTTTTCAGAGTAGTTTAATATTTCAATTCCTTTTCTAAAGTAGTAGTGGCCATTAAATGCTTGTTTAAACCCTGGATCCTGTCTAAGTTTTAAGTAAAAATCAAACCAGCTATTCAGTACCTTTTGTGATGCTAAAACTATTTTTTTTTCAGTAATCAAATAATCATCTAACTGTTCTATTGTTAGATTTTCCTGAACATTGTAACTATTTCTTGTCTCTAATAAATCAAGATACTCTCTCTGATATTCAACGTAAATTTTTCCTAAATTAACTGTATCCTGGTGCAAAACCGGATTCTCTCCCCAGTCTTCTACACTTTTACATGAGATTGATAGGATAATTACAGTGAAAATCAGAATATTTCTCATTTTTACATTATAACAACTAATTAAAAATCTTACAAATCTTTTATTAAAAGCTCCTTACCTGTAGAATATAACACCCTAGGTTGATTACTCTTAATCAGATAAAAATCCCCAATAATTGTCCTGTCTAGTAAATACTCATTCAATTGATTGCCGAATATATTAAACTCTTTAATTATGGATTTATTTTCTTTAATATTAATAAATGATACCGCAATACTATTATCGTTACACTCCATTATACTTTGGGCTGAATAATCTTCCATATCCAATAATAAATTATACCCTTTAGTAATGTCTCCCTCTGCTGATATTAAATATATTGAATTTTTTAATAAAACAAACAGGGTTTTATTAATAACTTTTAAATTAATAATATCACTATTAAAGGTATATACTGAATTTATATTACTATGTAGATCGCTATAGTTTAAGACTCTATCATTAACTGAGAAGAAAATTTTATCAGAAAAATAAGTTATATTTTGAGGAAAATATTCTCCTAAAAAAACAATTCCCATCTCTATTTTATTAAAGTTCTTATCCAGTAATAGATAGTTAAATCTGTATTTTTTGGTAGATGTAAAATTTTTATTGCTTTTTATAAAAATAGAATCATACATTCCCTCTGTCTGAATCACAGTTCCGAGAGTGAACTGTTTTATAGGCAGAGTTTTTAAGGAAATTTCATATTTTCCATTAATAACCTCAAAAACTAAATCATTATTACTACCTTCATAAACTGTAGAATTATAGCTTTCAGAACTCATTATATGAACATAGCTCCCATTAACATCCACATTACCGACTCTGTTTATTTGATGAATATATCTTATATTCCCGGTTTCATTTATAATTGCCAATGCCATCATATGTGAGTAATTTTCGAGATTTGTCAAAAAAATAAAACTGTTATTCCTATCTTTTTTTAGATCATAAATTCCATTATACAATTTTAAAGAATCAAGTGAGATCTCTTTTGAACAGGATAAAAATAGAATTAAAACAACAGATATTGCATATTTATTCACAAAAAATATTATATATCTGTTTTATTTATTAATATATCAAATTATTTTTTATCTGTTAATTCTTCTTTGTTCCAATTTTCAATAATATCATCAACTTCAGAAGCAGGAACTGAGTTATCAGTTAATACCATTCTAAAAAGTGCCTCAATTTCAGTAAATGAAAGTCCATAAAGTTTTGAGATCTTATCTACTTCATCTACTAGAAATCCATCTTCCTCTAGAGGAATTATTACCCCTCCACATTCATTATATATTTTAATTGCTTCATCAAAAGTTTTAACAGGAGGAAAGTAAACAATGCCATTAGTTTTTAATAGATTTTCATCTGCCATTAATTTGTCTCAATTAGAAAATATGATGCATTCATGGAATCTAGTATTTTTACTGCAGCTTTTGCTATTAAATCTGAGATTTTTTTAACCTTTGATTCATCAATCTTTAATGTTTCAAGAATAAAATTTTCAATATTATCAATTATTATTTTTGTTGATTTTTCCTGTTCTGAAGAGTCGTAAACAATAACCTTTGTAGTAATTGTCAGATTTTCACCTTTCACATGATCTTTTAAAGAGAAAACAAGTATATTTCCTGTTTTATCCTTGAACTCGAAAAGAGAGTAATCAGTAAATGGAATTTTAATAATTTTTGTTATCTCTCCATTTATTTTAACACTCTTTCCTATGTAACTCTGTGGATTATCTTTCAAATTTATTATTGTAGTTGTACATGAAAATAAAGTTATACATAAAAAAAACAAAAAAAACTTTTTCATAAAAAACTCCTAAGAGTGTACTTGCATAATATTTACAAGTACACTTATTCTGTTACAGTTTAATACCTACATTCATTTCTGCCAATGGTCTTACAACAATTTCATTATTAATTAAATGTTCAATACCTTCGGCAGCAGCTGCTGCTGCACTGATCGTTGTAGTATATGGAACCTTTAGTTTAACTGCTTCTGATCTTATATAACCATCGTCAATCTCAGACTGGCTTCCCATTGGTGTATTTATTAGTAGACAAATTTTTCCACTTGCCAGATAATCTACAGCATGAGGATGACCCTGACGAAGTTTTTGAATAACCTCAGCCAGAATTCCATTCTGATATAAGAAGTTTGCAGTACCTCGGGTAGCTGCTATTCTAAAACCGAGTTTGTCCAGTTTCTGAGCAATTGGAAGCATTGCAGCTTTATCCTTATCATTTACTGAGATAAATACAGTCCCGGATTTTGGTAATTTTGCCCCTACAGAAGCCTGGGCTTTACTAAATGCCTCTCCAAAGGTATCTCCAGTTCCAATTGCTTCTCCAGTAGATTTCATCTCAGGCCCTAAAACAGGATCAATCATATCAAATCTGTCAAATGAGAACACAGCCTCTTTTACAGCCCATCCACATGTACATTTTCCTACAGTTACTCCTGTACTATCAACAAGACCCTGTTCTTGTAAATTAATACCTTGCCAAACTTTAACTGCGGCATCAACCATATTTACACTTGAAGCTTTAGAGAGGTATGGAACAGTTCTACTTGCTCTAGGGTTTACCTCGATTATATAAAGTATATCATTTTTAGAAGCAAACTGAATATTTAAAAATCCTTTAACTTCAATCTCTCTTGCAATCTTTACTGCAGCATCTACCATTTCCTGTTCGATTCTAGGATTTGACTTATAGGGAGGGAAAACACAAGCTGAATCACCAGAGTGAATCCCTGCAGCTTCAATATGCTGCATTACACCACCAACATAAACATTTTTCCCATCAGAGACAGCATCTAGATCGTACTCAAATGCATCTTCTAAAAATTGATCAACCAGTACTGGTTTAGCTTCTGAAATCTCTATACCTTTACCAATAAATTGTTCAAGTTGCTGGTCATTATATGCTATAAACATACTTCTTCCACCAAGTACAAAAGATGGTCTTAACAATACCGGATATCCAATTTCCTGAGCATATTTCCTTACTAAATCAAAGGTTCCTGCCATTCTGTTTTCAGGCTGTCTTAAACCGAGCTTATTAACAAGTTTAGCAAAAAGTCCCCTGTCTTCTGTATCAAAAATACCTTTTACGCTTGTACCTAAAATATTAGCACCATAAGCTTCCAATTCTTCAGCCATATTTAATGGAGTTTGTCCACCTAGTTGAACTACGATATCCTTAACACCCTCTTTATCCATAATGGATTTTACATACTCAGGTGTTAAAGGTTCCATATATAGTCTGTCTGAAATTTTAAAATCTGTAGAAACAGTTTCAGGATTTGAGTTAACTATAATTGTTTTACGACCCATCGCTTTATATGATAGTGTACTCATGGTACAACATGTATCAAACTCCAGCCCCTGACCTATTCTGTTTGGACCGGATGCCAAAATCATCACTGAATCTTTTGATAATTGACCACCTTCATTAATCTCTCCATAAGTTGAGTAAAAGAAAGGTGTTTGAGCAGTAAATTCTCCTGCACAAGTATCAACAAAGTGATAAGTTGGAACTATATTATTATCTTTTCGTAATTTGAAAACTTCATTCTTACTATTTTTTGATAGAAATGAAATTCTATCATCGGATAATCCAGCCTTTTTTGCTTCCTCAAGAAGTTCTGAAGTTAAAGGATTGCTCTGAAGTCTGTTTTCAAGGTCAAGTAATTGACACATCATGTATAAAAACCATCTATTATATCCGGTAATTTCGTTTAACTCTTTAACAGCATCTGGTCCTTTTTGCTTAAGAACAGTATAGATTGCGAATATTCTTCTTGGATGAGCAGATCTAAGTATTGTCTGAATTTCAGCATCGGATACATTTTTCATCTCTACCAAACCATCATAACCATACTCAGCGGCTCTAATAGCTTTATTTAAAGCTTCAAGAGCTGTTCTTCCTATTGCCAGAGACTCACCTACACTCTTCATCTGGGTTCCAAGGGCTGTATAAGCTGTAGGAAACTTTTCCATCTCAAATCTTGGAACCTTAACAGCACAATAATCCAGTGCAGGCTCAAAACATGAAGCTGTAATACCTGTAATCTCGTTCATTACTTCGTCAAGAGTGTAACCAACAGCAAGTTTTGCAGAACATTTTGCTATTGGAAATCCTGTAGCCTTTGAAGCTAGAGCTGATGATCTTGAAACTCGCGGATTCATCTCAATTACTATCATTCTATCAGAGTCAGGTTTTGTAGCAAATTGTACATTTGAACCTCCACAATCTACTCCAACTTCTCTTAATATATCAATAGAACCTGTTCTCATTCGCTGATACTCTTTATCAGACAGGGTTTGTGCTGGCGCAATTGTTATACTATCTCCGGTATGAACACCCATTGGGTCTATGTTTTCTATGGAACATACGATAATGGCATTATCATTTTTATCCCGCATAACTTCCATTTCGTACTCTTTCCAACCAATTAATGACTCTTCAACAAGTGCTGTTCCAACTGGAGATTCAGCTATTGCTCGTTTCATTATTCTCACCAGCTCTTCTCTTGAAAATGCTATATTACCACCCATACCCCCTAAAGTGTATGATGGTCTGATTACTAATGGAAAACCGATCTCTTTTTCAAACTCAATCGCCTCTTCTACACTTGAAGCAACTATTGAGTAAGGGGAGTCTAAACCTACTTTAGCAACAACTTTTTTGAATTCCCCCCTATTTTCAGCCTTTTCAATAGATTCTATTCCAGCTCCAATGATTTCAACATTATATTTTTCCAATATACCTTTTTTGTTTAGGTCTAATGTTAGGTTCAATGCTGTTTGACCACCCATTGTTGATAATATGGCATCTGGTCTCTCTTTTTTTATTATAGCTTCTACATATTCTGCTTTTAAAGGTTCTACATAAATTGCATCTGCAATTCCTGGAGTAGTCATAACTGTTGCAGGATTTGGATTAACCAGTACAACTTGATACCCCTCTTCCTTTAATGCTGTTACAGCCTGTGTTCCGGAATAATCGAATTCACAAGCCTGACCAATAACAATTGGACCTGATCCTACTACTAAAATCTTTTTAATATCTTTTCGTGCTGGCATACTATTTTAACCCCTTAATAAATGCATCAAAAATCCATTCGGAATCTTCCGGTCCCGGTGCTGCTTCAGGATGAAATTGACATGATTGAATATTAAACTCTTTATGAATAATTCCCTCAACTGAGTTATCGTTTGCATTAACAAGCCAAATATCTACTCCTTTTGGAAGTGTATCTTTGTCTACTGCAAATCCATGATTTTGTGATGTAACAAAAACTTTTTTAGTAAATTCATCTCTTACAGGATGATTACATCCATGGTGTCCAAATTTCATTTTATATGTTTTAGCTCCCAATGCTAAAGAAACTATCTGATGTCCCAGACAAATTCCTGCTATCTGAACCTTTCCTATCAACTGTTTTACAGTTTCTATTTGCTCAGTTAACATTGCAGGATCTCCTGGACCATTTGACAACATAACTAGATTTGGTTTAAGGGATAATATTTCACTTGAAGATGTTGAAGAAGGTACAATTGTTACCTTGCAATCTCTCTTTACATACTCCCGAACAATATTAGCTTTAACTCCACAGTCATAAAGTACTACATGGGTTTTTCCGGATTCATTTTCAACAACTATTTTTTCAGTTCCAACTTCTTCAACAAGGTTTCTTCCCGCCATAGATGGAAAAGTCTCTAAATATTTTAAAATATCATTTATCTCATTTTGAGAAAGATTTTTACCATTTTCCGGTGAAACGATAACACCGTCGATACTTCCCTCATCTCTTAGTTTTAATGTCAAAGCTCTTGTGTCTAGGTCTGATATACCAAATTTATTGTTTTTTTTGAGGAATTCTGACAATGTCTCTCTTTCAGGAGGAATTGGACCATCGTAATAAGATCTTGTAATAAAACCACAGGGTTTAACTCCAGATCTATCACCACTATCTTCAGGACCAATCTCTGACCAACTATCATCACACCCATAATTACCTAAATGTGGATAAGTCATTAAAACCAGTTGCCCTGTATAAGATGGATCAGTTAATATTTCATGATACCCAGTCATACCTGTATTAAATACAACTTCACCAGCAGCAGCTGAAATCTCCCCTTGAATCAATTCTTTTGAAAGTGGAGCTTTTGCACCAAAACTCTTTCCTTTTAACACTGTTCCGTCTTTTAAAACGAGATAGCATATACTTAACATCCATACTCCTCTATATTTATTCAATAATTATGCATATATATACAAATTAAATCAATTGTATTTGAAAAAAAACCGCCTTAGGGCGGTTCAATTAAATTTCTTCATCATGATAATCTATCAATGTTGTTACTTTAATTCCTTTAAATTTCTCTTTAAAATTTAAAAACGGAAGTCCAATAACAGCAAAAATATCAGTTACCTGGGCTCCTGCCTCATGAAACATATGAGTTGCAGCTTGCAATGTGCCACCTGTTGCCAGCAAATCATCAACCAACAAAACCTTATCACCAGAATTTATATCAGATTTCTGTACTTCAATTACAGCTTCACCATATTCCAGTTTATAGGATCTTTTATATATATCTCCAGGTAATTTCCCGGCTTTTCTAACTAAAACTATAGGTAAACCCAACTCTTTTGCTAATGGGGCACCAAAAATAAATCCTCTGGATTCAACACAAGCAATTGATGTTAAATTTTTATCTTTATACAACTCTACCATTTTATTAATAACATGATCAAAAGCCTCAGGCTTCATTAGTATTCCTGTTATATCATAAAACAAAATTCCTTCTTTTGGAAAATTAGGAATCTTCTTTACTGCAGAGTCTAAATCGTAATTCATTATCTCATCCTTTGTGTTTGGGTTAAATCCTTAAAGATATTATAGATTATCGACTATAAAATCAAGGGTAACCACGGCGAAAAGCCATAACTCTTGAAATAGCAGTGAGTTCTAGGTTATCCCTGTATCCTCTTTTAAGAAATTCATAACCCAATGCGGCTATCATAGCACCATTATCAGTACACAATTTCAGTGAAGGTAGAAAGACTTCTATTCCATGCAGTTTTTCTAACCTCTCTCTAAGATAGCTGTTAGCTGTTACACCACCACCAGCAACAACTCTTTTAATAGATGTATCCTTAATTGCTCGCTCAACTTTTTTAATTAACATATCTATAGCAACATGTTGAAATGATGCCGCTATATTCTCAGGTGATTTATCACTTTTACCATCCCAAAATTGATCAAGTTGGTTTATTACTGAAGTTTTAAGTCCTGAATATGAGACATCATATCTATGATCCCCCTTATGAAGACTTGATCTTGGAAAATTGAATGCTTTTGAATTCCCTTTTTTTGAAAGATCATCAATAATTTTCCCACCGGGATATCCAAAATTGTAAAATTTTGCAACCTTATCAAATGCTTCACCACAAGCATCATCGATTGTTGAACCGATTATCTCCATTTGATCGAAGGCTTTTACAATAGCAATTACAGTATGCCCACCTGAAACCAAAAGACCTATATAGGGATATTCAATATCATGCTCAATATGAGGTGCATATAAGTGAGCTTGAACATGATCAATACCAATTATAGGTTTGTCCAACCCATAAGAGAGACCTTTTGCAAAAGAAACACCAACCATTAAAGAACCTGATAAACCAGGTCTGTTTGCTACAGCGATTCCATCAATTTCATTAATTTTTATTCCAGCTGTTTCAAGTGCCTCCTCAACTACTCCATAAATCCACTCTGTATGAATTCTTGAAGCAATTTCTGGTACAACACCCATGTACAATTTATGATCTTCAATCTGGGTTGCTACAACATTACTTAATATTTTTTTACCATCTTTTAATACAGAAGCTGCACACTCATCACATGAGCTTTCTATACCTAGAACTAGCACTGTTTACCCCAAAGTAACTTGGAAATTTGTGGTAAAGGAGTACCAACCTCAAGTAGAAGCGGTAACATTTCAGCTATAGCTTCACCCAACTCAACACTTAAGGAACCTTCACACTGTATTGCGGGTACTCTTTTTTGCTTACTTCTCTTTATTATTTTAACTTGAATTGACATTACGACTCCTAGCTTTATAATACTCAGAGAAATTATAAAAGACAAGAGACATAGATAATATGCTTATTGATATTTCTTAATAGCTAACTGTTTATACATCATTTCGGCTATTCCAAAACCTGATGTTGATGCCATTTTTTTTGAATATTCATCACTTAACATATCATCAAATATTTTTTCACCCATATTCTCTTTTATAAATCCTGATTTATTTACTGTCTGTTTCATAGAACTAAGCATTTGCTTAATAAACATTGCTTCAAAATCCTGACAGCTCTGTAAAAGTTTTTCATTATCCTTAGATTTTGATAGTGTACTCTGAAGTGAATTTGCTTTATTACTACTCATTAAAGTATTAGGATCTACTGTTAAGTTATTCATATTTAACTTATCGGTAGATACCTAATTTTCTTGATTTTTATTTATAAATGAGAGAGATCAAGCATTACTTGCATTATATATTTTACAAGGTCTATATCAAGCTCATCTGTGCTTTCATTAATAATCAGTTTAAGATATTCCCATTCATCATCAGATAAAGGGTCATTCTCCACATCATAATTCTCTTCAAAAAGTTCTAATACATTTACAAGATTATAAAGTGCATCTTTAAACTCTCTATCAGAATCTGTTACGAATCTATTAAAAATTTCAGTGGCTACATCTTCATTGAAAAATTTACAACACTCAACAAATACAGGTAAAAAGTCTGATTCAAATTTTGATACATCCTTGTCAAAATTCTTTTTAAAAATCTTGGATATATTCTTACTGTATAATTTAGATAGTTCCATTACTTCTCCTATTTTAATAATGCCTGAATTACTAGTTCAGTTATATCAACTTCATTATGATACCATATAATGTTGGCATCACTGGATTGAAAAATTACAGAAAAGCCATTTTGCAAACCTACTTCCATAATCGCCTCCTGAAGTTTCTTTGAGAAATCCTCTTTTGTGGCATCGGAAGAGATCATTGCATTTAACTCTCTGTTTTTATATTTAGTATACTCCTGAAGATTAATTTTTTTAATTTGAAGTTCACTTTCAAGCTTTGCAACATCATCAATTCTATCATCATCCCGGGCTTCAATCAGTTCTTTATCAATTTGATCAATCTCAATTTTTCTCTTTGAGATCTCCTCCTGAATACTTTTCTTATATTCATCGAATTTTCTAGCATCAGCAGACTCTTTAATAAATCTTGTATATATTTCGTTTATGTTAATAACACCTACTTTTGTTAAATCAACAGCACTTAAAGTTGTTGATATGATTAGTAAGCCAATTATAAAAATTTTATTTCTCATGTTTCTCCCCTACTGCAATAAATAGTTTAAGTTTATAGCAATTCCCCATGTTGCAAAACCACCTGGAATCTTATTATATGAGCTCTCTGGACTCCATTCAACTACTCCATTATTTGTTCTGAATGTTTTAGCAACATAAAATGATATAGGCATTATCTGATTTGTTATTCCCAGACTTAATCCAAATGAGAACTTAAAATCATCAAGTGCGAATTTAGTTGTTTCTTCATTCTCTTTCCAAATATTTGCACCATCAAAAAATAGTGATGCTCCAAACATTCCAGGAACTATAGGTGCATTAATTTCAACTTTTAGATCAAGTAGAGCTACCCCATCCCCTTCAGGAGACCAACCACGACCAACAAACATACCATCAATTCTAGCATTTCTATCTATTGCAGCCAAAGTCATACCTGGTTTATTGAAAATTCTTGTATATGCTGCATGTAATCTAAGTGATAGAAGAAAATCCCAATCCTCAGTTACAGGTGTATCTAGAAGTTTAAAATACAGATCTCCGTTAGTAATTGATTTTATGTAATCAGAAGTATGGTATAAAGGTAGTAATCCACCAAAAGTCAAATTCTGGGAGAATCCATAACCTTGAGAAGTACCAATAGGAGTATCTCTGTTATCAAGAACACCTCTTGCCCAAATTCTATCCGAGAATTCCCACTCTCCCGGGGTTTTTCTATACTCTGTTTTAAAAGGAATAATCTCTGTATTTCTGAAAAATGATTCCATTGATGTAGTATAACCACTGGAAGCTCTTACTCGACCTAAATTAGTATACCATAAGTGCCCTGCTGAAATTGAAAATGAGATATCAAAAGAATGAAGGTCCTCTTCGTCCTTACTTATAGTATTTCCTTTATTTAACCACTCCTGATAACCAGCATAATCTGTTACACCAGTAAGTTTAGGAAACTCAGCCCCTGTTGAGTCTGTACCTTGAAGTTGAAGAATATCACTCTGTTCATGGGTAAAGGATAATGATCCGCCACCAAAAAACTCAGTTCCTAAGATTCTAGGTTCGTTATACTCAAGTGAGAAAGATTGTGATTCAATTCCTAAATTTAGTGTACCACCAAAGGTTCGCCCCATACCCAAAAAGTTTAAATCCTTTAAACTGAAGGATAATGCCGGCTCAAAGTTTGCCCCGGAAACAGTTATTCCACCCATTAAATTTAAAGTGCTTGTCTCTTCTACCTGAAAAACAAGATCCATATTCCCATCTTCGGATCGATTAAGCTGTGGAACTGCGTTGGAAAATAATCCTGTACTCATTATATTACTTAGAGACTCCCAAACTTTCTGTCGACTAAAAACATCTCCAGGTTTTATTTGAATCTCTCTTAGAATAACAATATCCTTGGTTTTAGCATTGCCGGAAACAGTTATGTCTCCAACTAAAGCAACACCTCTCTCAATTATTGAAATAACATGGGAAACGATCTTATTCTCTTCATCAATATCTACTTGATCATGGAAACTGTTTTCAATATATCCATTATCATAGTAAAGACTCTGTATTTTTATAAATCTTTTTTCATGGCTGCTTTTATTGTATACGTCACCAAATTTCATAAATTCAAATTTATCAAATTCTGCATCAGTATAAATACTGTTACCATTATATTTAATTCCACCATATGTATATACATCCCCCTCTTCTATAAAGAAATCTATATACATATTTTTTGTTTGCGGTTTATTCTCATCATCCTCAATAGTTGTTTTAACATCGATAACTTTTGCGTTTATATAACCATTACTATGATAATAACCTTCTATAGTAAGAATATCGCTCTGTATCACATCTTCCTTATAAACACCATTTTCAAACAAGGTTTTCTTTTTTGTTGCAATCAAGGATCTTAATTTATTATCATTAGCAAAAAGATTATTTCCATTAAAATTTATTTCTCGAATTAGAGTCTGTTCTCCTTCATTAATATTAAAAATTAACTGAACAGAGTTTTTCTCTTCATCACTCTCTTTTTTAACTTCAATACTAACATTGGAGTATCCTTTATCAATGTAAAGTTCTTCAAGTTTTTTCTGAGCATTCTGAACTTTAAAATCTGAGTAAATATCCTTGGCTTTAACAACAATTGTATTAAACAACTCGTTACTCCAAATGGATTTATTTCCTTCAAACAGAATTTTGGATATTGATGGAGATTCCTGAACATTAAATACAAGTATTACTGTCTGTTTTGTATCATCTCCCGGTTTGGCATTAGGAATTATAAATTCAAAATAGTCAAGTTCATACATCAGTGTCTGTAACTCAAGAAACAGATCGTCACTGAATTCTTTACCAATATATGGTGAAACTATACCATTTAACTCATTAATATCAATATTTTTTAATCCCTCAAATTCAACGTCTACAATTATTTTTCCCTGAACCCAAGAATCATCCTCTTGGGCAAAAGAAAAACTTCCGGCAAAAACTAACATTAGACATAGAATTTTTTTAACTATATTCATTATTTCTCCTCTAATAAACCTAAAATTGGGTTAAAATTCCACTCTATAGAGAGTGCCAATTCAGGTTCAAAAACAAAATCATTAGATAATTTTGGCGTCATATTAAATCCAACCTGAAAAAATGGTGAATAAAGAGTAAAACCTAGATCAACCCCTAGTTTTAACTCATTATTTACATAATTTGTTCCGACTTTTCCTTTTACAAAGAAATCATCAGTAATAAAATTTCCCATTGTAAGGCTGGTATTTTTAAATATTTCTGATAAGTTCTGATTATATACAGTATTATCTCCAGTATCAAATGAATAATTTGTAATGTTTGTAAAAATAGAAGATAGGAATCCGGATTTAATTTTAACATCATCAAAACCGGTTATTTCTTCTATACCAGTTTCAATATTTGATGTCAGGTATGAAACAAACAGTTCATCTGCCAGATCAAATACCAATGCTCCAGGATTGTCCCCACCAACAACCGCTAATCCAACTAATCTGTCAATATCATCCTGACTTAATGATGGATCATTTGAGCTGAAATTCGGCTTAAAATCAGAGAAAAAACCACCTTCGAAATTTAAAACAACATTTACCTGCTTTTCATCATCATTTAAAACTGTTTTTGTTCCTATAACTTTTATATATGGATCTATATTACCTTTTGCAAGATCCAGTTTAACCATACCTTCTGTCAAAATAAATGGTTCCCCTGAATAGTCAACTTCTCCTTTTACGATATATACATCCCCCATAACACTAAACTCCATAGTTGATGATTTAAAATTAACCTTTATAGTATCCCCCGGGTTTGCTGTAGCATTTACAATTGGAATATCTCGATTAGGCCAGTAGAGCTTATTGTTACTTCCTATCTCAACATCCAGATCTATTTCAAAATTTGAGTTACTAGATGTAACACTAGAAGGGTTATAATCTGTTACATTAATTAATTCTGAATATACTACACCATCCTCCACAAAAACTTTACCAGTTAATAACCCACCTGTATTATCCCAATAATAGATAAGATTGTCGAAATATGCGTTTGCATCTGTCAGAATTCTACCAAATTGAAATTTAACAGGAATCTTTTCTTCTGGAAAAGTTTTTAAATTTACAATAATAGTTTCCGGTATCCAGCTTTTAAAGAGAATCTCTCCATCTACCTTTACTTTTCCGGTTTCACCAATTAGTAGCTCTCCAGGTAAAATAGTTAGTGTATTATTATATATTTTCAGATTAAGTCTGGAAGGTTCAACCCTCCCTCCCAGATATGTAACATCAAAATCTGAATCAGCCCATAAGAGTCCATTAAAAAGTGGATCTCTAAGATCACCTCTAATGTTCAATTGCCCTCTAACATTTAGCTTATCAAAGAGAGCTGCTTTTCTCTTAAGATATGGATTATTTGGGATAAAGGAGTTTGCAAAAATTGCATCCAGATTAATATCACTCATTGTAAGATTTATTGTTCCGTTTTTTATATGACCTGAAATTGAGGATTCCAAAAACATTGGTTTAAGTAATTTTGCATTAAATTCTCCGGTATTATGGAAATATTGAGCTTTTAAACTTCTATCTACTGAATAAACCTGTAAACCAACACTATTATTAAATAGTCTAAAAACCTTATTTTCAAATAACTTTTCACTTCCATGACTAAAATCCTGAATAGTTAGTTGACCATTAAGCCTATTTAAAAGGTCCAAATTTATATCTGTTATCAAAAATACCGGTTTTACAGACAAATTTATGGCCATATTGCTATTAAAAATATAATCACCTATAAAATTTTGAGTGGTAATTTTTCCTAATATATTTCCATTTATATAATTATAAGTTGCTAATGGTACACTATATTGTGATTTGTTAAATGATCCTTTAAGATCTGTTATTGATATTAAAGACTCAGAAAATTTGAATTTAAGATTTACTCCTAAATTATCACTAACATATTTAAAATTCTTTGAATCTAAAGAACCAGAACCCTTAAAAACTTTTTGGTCTCCAGTAAAATCCAGAACCAGGTTCGCCCTTCCTTTAAGATCCTTATTATATAATCTATCAAGTAAAAAATTCTTCAGATTTAAGTTCAAGGAGAGTTTTTTTTCTTTAAATTCCAATACAGAATTAATACTGTATTTTTCTAAATCTGTTTCCTGAAACTCTCCACTTATTGAATAAACATCTTTATTTAGTTCATTAATTTTTATAGAACCCTTTAATGGTGTGAAGTCATCTTTATAAATCAGATTATTCAAATATACATATTTATCTGTAGCATCCATGGAAAAGGAGATTTGTGGAGAGAATGGAAGCTTGTTATGATTAATTATTGTACTAAATTCAGGCAAAGAAAAGAGAAATGAGTTATCCTGAAAAAGTGCTGACTTAAGATTAAAAGAAGATACTGTTTTAAAGTCTTTGTAATTAATTGGTAATTGATTTGCAGAAACATTTAAATATTTTGTGTCATCAAGTGAGAGCTGTAGCAGTAAATCATAAGAACCGGCAATCTTTATAAAATTATTTTCTATATCTGCTGCAAATTGATATTTATTATCATTTATTAAAGCATCTACGTTAAGCTGAATTGCTGGATTCCTGTATTTACCTGAAACAGTCCCTTGAAAACTAATATCAGGGATTTTTATAGAAACATTATTAAAATTAAAGTCCCTATTTACTCCACTTCCTGCTAGATTTATATAATCTGAGTACTTTTTATTTGATACTGTTAATTTTTTAATATTATAAGTAACCTTGCTTAGATCATAAAATATTTCTGAGTTTAATGTTAAATAATTTCCTATCAAATTGTCTTTTATCATTTGTGGATAATTAAATTTATCCAGGTACTCAAGATTAAGATTATTAACCTGAATTGTTGAATTTACCTTATTTTCCTTTCTGTTATAATTAGCAGCTATAGAAACTTTTCCATCTATATCACTTTTTACAGCCTGAAGGCTGATATTTTTTTCATCCAAGTAAATAATAGAAGGAATATTGCTGATTTTTATACCGTTACTTTCTACAAAATTCACATATACACTAATGAAACTATCGTTTACAGGTTTTACAATAAGTTCAGAATTCAATTTTAAATTATCCGAAACTTTAATATCTCTTAAATAAAAATTACCTTTTGGGTAGAAATTGTGTAGATCAAGATTACCGTAATATCCAATATTACCATCAGGTGTATAAATATTAAGATTTTTAATCCTAACTGCATCCAAATTTCCAACTATATTATAATCAAGGTTAACAGGATATTTCTGATATACCTTTTTTAAGTACAATTTCCCCATTGAATCATATATAAAATTATTTTCTATATAGTTGTAGCTACCCTTTATATTCCCGGTAAAAGAACTCCCAAGGCCTATATCCAGTAATTTGAAATCCTGATCCGGTTGAAAAATATCTTCTATATGGAACTTACTGCCGGTGAAGTCAAAAGACATTTCCAGTCTAGGAATATGTAAATTATACATATATTTATAATTAGCTTTATTATCTGTACTAGCAATTTCCAGATTATTGTTATTAATTGATAAATTAATCTTCTGATCTTTTAGTTTACCCAGATTAGTTACAATATTTGTTGCCTTTATTTGGCTAACCAGATCGACAAATGTACTTTTAAAATATCCTCTGGATTCTATAAAACCTGAAATACTCTTCAACTCAGAAGACAATTTTGATAAATATTCAACTTCTGCACTTAATTTTGTCAAATATTTTCTGTTTTTCTCCCAAATATAGCCATTTAAATTATTTATTTGTATTGATACGAATTCATAGTTTAAATTTAATACAACATCTCTGATCTCAACCCGTGTACTTAAAACAGAATTTGAAATTCCAGTAACCCTTAATTTAGATAAAAGCCACTCATCTTCAAAATCAAGATCTGCCCTTCCTCCATTAATATAAACTGCAGAAACTACACTTGCTTGGCCAGATTTAAACCAAAAAGAACGAAGTATATTCATAAAGTTATATCTAATTGTAATATTGGGAATATAAATACTATTTTTTTTATTTACACTTTCAATATTAACTCCATTTAATATAATTGAATCTACAATAAGAGGAGAGATTGATTCATATTCAATTTTTACCTGAGTGGTTTTTTCAATGTTTTCAATTAGCTCTTTCTGATAATCTTTAATAATACCTTGTAAATAGGATAATGCTGGTTTTATTGAGTATACAGTAATAAAAACCATTAAAATTAAAGTGAGAATTTGTACTGAGTGAATAAATATTTTACTCTTTATAGACAATATAAACTTCCCCTTTACTTTTTTGATCACTTTTATTAAAAGTAAATTTACTCACATACTGGGTTATAAGTATATCAAAATCCATTGATCCAGAACCAGGTGGTAGTACTTGCGCACCATACACTTCTCCTTTAGTGTTTACCATAAATTCAACATGAACTCCGACACCTGTAAAAGAGTCTTTTGGAAATTTTGAAAAATCGATATTACTATTATTTATAATATCCCTCTTTTCTCCTTCCCACTCTATTTTTACATTATCTTCAGTATCATCATTTTCTATAAAAATTTCATCCGGGAGTAATGATGATAAAGACTCCTCAAATTCTGCAATACTAAAACCTTTAGTAAATAACGAGTCGTCTTTTTCTTCTTTTTTTTTCCTAACTACCAAATCTGGTATTGTTTTAACAATTTCTTCAAGATAATTACCAGATTCAGGATTATCAATAGTTATATCATTAATAACCGGATTATCTACTATATCGACATCACTACTCTTTATATCCTCTTTTTCTAACTCTTTTTCATCTTTTTTAGCAATTAATTCTATATTTATTTTAACTTGTTCAGGTTCCTTAAGTTGACTGTTTGGCAACAATTTAAAAAGTAGAATAAAAAAGAGTGTGTGAAATAATATAGATATTATTACCGGAATTTTATTAATCATAATCTTTTAACAACTAATTGAATATTATTAAAATTAAGTACTTTAACCCTATCCATAATTTCCATTAGGAAATCGTAAGAGATTCCTCTATCACCTTCAATAATAATAACTGGATTCTCAATATTACCTATACTATCAAGAAGTGCTACAGAGAATGTTGATTTTGTACATTCTTTATCATTTATAAATATTTTGTGATCAAGGGTTAGTAAAATATGGGATTCAATCTCTCCGATTGATGATCCGGATATTGTCTGGGGGACCTCTACCTGTATTGCCCTATTTTTTGTAAAACTGCTGTTAAGCACAAAAAATATTAAAATAAGAAACATAATATCAATTAATGGAGTTATCAATAAAATACTCTCTTCCTCAAGAGTTCCTTTAAGTTTCATTTAAGACTCCTTAACAGCAAGAATCTCTGAGCTGGAGCTCTCCATCGAACTAATATGCCTTTTAATTATTGATATAAAAATAGAGTAACTAACAATAGCTGGAACAGCAGTTATTAAACCTGCTGCTGTTGTTATTAAAGCCTGGGATATCCCACCAGCCAAGGTATAGGGATCTGAGCTTTTACTAATCATCATATTATAAAAGGTTAATATCATACCAATAACAGTTCCTAAAAGGCCTAATAGAGTTGCCAAATTTGCAATCGAGGAAAGATAGGAGACGAATTTTTCCATCTCATATATCTTCCTTTGAGCAAAAGCCTCTACCTTATGGGAGAAAAAATCCCTATCTCCTTCCCCTAGTAACTTACCCTCATATCTGATTATATCTGCTGTTGGAGATTTATCTTTTTCTATATACTCAAGGGCACTGGAATAATTCCCTTTTAAAAGCTCATCAAGAGATGTTGATATTCTTGACTGTTTTCTTATTCGAATAGAATAAAAATATATAATTTTATATATTATCAAAGTTAAAGAAACTATTGATAAAAGAATTATAGGAATTAAGGATATAAGGTTTTTTAATAGTAACTCTTTCATTTCTCTCCCAAATTGTATCTGAATTTTATTCCAACTTCATAAATAGTATTGTTTTTAATAGTCAGACTTGAATCCAACCTAAAAATATCTCTGTATTTTATACCAACAAGGTAGATATAGCTATTTATAAAATCCATATTAAACTCGATTATACCTGTAAAGTTTCCATTGATAAAGCTGGAAACAATTCTAAAATCATTCGCCGAGATACTGTATTCCCTTTTGCCCCAAAAAAGGTTTTCACCAATTGAAAGATATCCTGTTTTTAATCTGTATTCATTATCTATCAAACTACCTAACAGAAGAGAAAAATCCATGTTATTTTTCTTATAATGCATAGAAATTCTGTAATCCATAACATTATTCAAGGATAAAGTTTCAAATTTCATTAACAAAGGATCTAATTTGAGATAAATATCCAGATAAGGAAATAAAACTAATTTTTGAAAAGATAAGCCAATTTTAAAGAAATCGTAACCCAGACCACCTGAACCATAAATATTTTTATCTACATAATTGAATTCAAGGAGATAATTTAATCTATAATTTCCCTTATATTTTATCTTAATACTGTTATTTTCTCTGTTAGAGAGGTAGAAACTCCAGTAATAGTCATATGATTGATCTTTTAAAGTTATTGATGGATAAAGTTCTTCAAACTCTGCTATTAATATAAATGGAAGACGAAATTCCTTAAATCCTATATAGAGATTAAGTGGATTCATAGAAATACCTACCTTACTAAAAGCAGTAAAGTCGAAATTATTATTCTGATAATCTATAGAGTGACCTAATGTAATATCCTCAAAATTAGTATCTATTGAGATAGACTGATAAATCTGTGACTTTTTATGTACTGTATTATTAAGAAATTCATACCAGTATTTGTAATTTATTTTATCTATATCAACTGATCTGATCTCGATATTATCTATATTATTATCCAAATTTTCGACATTTAATTGTGAAATTATTTCCAGGGGGAATGGTGGTAATGGTAATACTTTTTCATTAAATTTTTCAGGAACTTTAATAATTATCTCCTGAGTAGACACTTTTAACTGAAAAATTACGTGTATAAGTATAATTAGTAATATTTTTATGTTAGTATTCACTGGTTTTATATTATATAAAAAGAGGAATAAATGGAAACAAAAGTTGTTAAAAAATTTATTGTGCTAGAAGGACTTGATGGTGCCGGAACAACAACACAATTACACAAAATATCAGAAGAATTAACGAACTCCGGGAATAATGTATTTAAAACTTTTGAACCAACAGATAATCCTATTGGAAAGTTAATAAGATCAGTTCTGAAAAAACAGGTTGTACTTGAACCTAAAAGTATAAGCAAACTATTTGTAGCTGATAGACATGAACACATTTATGGTAAAAATGGAATTTTACATAATATTGAACTTGGAAACTATGTTATTTCCGACAGATTTTTATTTAGTTCTCTAGCTTATCAATCTCCAGAATGCGGGTTTGACTTTGTGTATAACATTAATAAAGATTTTCCCTTACCGGAACATCTTATATTTATATCTACTCCAGTTGAAATATGTCAGGAGAGAATAAGTAGCAGAGGATTGGAAATTGAACTTTTTGAAAAGTATGAATACCAGAGGAAAGTTGATTCCTTTTATAAAATAGCATTAGATAAATATAAAAATTGTGGAATTAAAATAAGTATTATTGATGGAACAAAAACACCGGAGAATATAACTAAGGAAATAATGAATATTATACGATAATTATTACAATGAAGAAAATACTCCTGATTATAGTTATAACAATCAGCTTAAACCCAATATTTTGCTACAACATTAAATATCTGGAAGGATTTTATAATCTCTATGTAGAGAACTTTTATCAATATCCCAATGATGTAAATAGAAATATTTACTATTTGAAGGCTGCCTTAGGGGTTCCTTTTAGTAATCCCCTCTATGCTATTGCTACTATAAAAAATGAAACAGAGTGGGAGAAATACAGGTATCTAATGTTTATGCATTTAAACCTGAAGCTTGTAGATTCATATCTTCAACTAGCAAAAGGTTTAGATAAACAGGAGGCATATTTCTACAATGCCCCTTGGAAAGAGTATAATTTAAAGAGTCTAAGAGAGGCTGAATTATACTATTTGGAGGCAAAAAAATACTGGGTTGATGCTGTAGAATGGTCTTCAAGGGCTAATGATGATAAATTCATGTTTTTATATATTGAAGATATTATATATTTTGAAGATGAGCACTATATGATACAAACCGGAGAGTTGGATTATAATAAAATTATTGATAAACACCTAACTCGATTAAAGGGAGTTAGGGAAAAATTTGAAAATATGGATGAGAATACTTATTAATTACTCAATAAGCATTGCATCTCCATAACTAAAAAACATATATTTTTTTTCGACTGCTTCTTTGTAAGCTCTATCAATAAATTCTTTACCAGCAAAAGTTGAAACTAAAACTAGAAGTGTTGATTCCGGGGTATGAAAATTGGTAAACATTTTATCAACGACCTTAAAATTATATCCAGGCTTAATAAATAGATTAGTAGACTGAGTTCCTCTAATCAGTTTGCCATTATACCAAGAAGATTCAAGGGTTCTTACCGAAGTTGTTCCAACAGCTAGAATCTTTTTTCCGTTCTTTTTCCCATTTTCAATAATAGAGGCACTTTCATCAGAAATATGAAACTCTTCATAGTGCATCTCATGATCATCAAGATATTCAGCTCTTACCGGAGCAAATGTCCCAAGACCAACATGAAGTGTAACAAATGCAATATCAGCACCCTTTTTTGAGATCTTATCCAATATCTCATTAGTAAAATGAAGGGATGCTGTAGGAGCTGCACAGGAACCTATCTCTTTTGAAAAAACAGTCTGATATCTTTCAGAATCAGCATTATCATCATCTCTTTTAATATATGGAGGTAAAGGAATATGAGCATAGCTATTAAGATAATCATCATCAATATCAACATCAAACTCTACAATTCTATGATTTGTTGATATAATTTTTACAATTTTACCCCTAGCACCACCTTCGAAAAGATACTCCCTATTCAAAATCTGCTTTTTTGATTTTGAAACCATTACTTCCCAGGATTTATCACCGGATTTATTAAGCATAAAGAATTCAACTCTGCCTCCACTATCTGCAGTATTGGCAAAAAGTCTTGCTTTCCTAACCCTTGAGTTATTAAAAACAACTACTGTGTTATCATCTATATAATCTGTAAAATCCTGCATGTTCTTATGGGTTATGCTTTGATTATTCCTGTTTAATACAAGTAAATTTGCAGTACCTCTCTCTTCCGGAGGGTATTGGGCTATCTGCTCTTTTGGTAAATCAAAAGAGTAATCGCTGATCTTCATTATGTTTAATTCCTAAATGCTTATAAGCTAATGGTGTTGCAACTCTTCCTCTTGCTGTTCTCTGTATAAATCCCTGTTGAATTAGATATGGTTCATAAAAATCTTCAAGAGAATCAATTCCCTCACCTACACTAATTGCCAGGGTTTCAGCTCCAACTGGGCCACCATCATATTTTGTTATTATAGTTTTAAGTATTTCTCTATCATGTTTTTCCAATCCATAGGAATCTATTTCAAGACGTAATAGGCCTTCCGAGACTATACTTTTAGTTATTACACCATCTCCTGTAACCTGTGCAAAATCTCTCATTCTTCGTAATAATCTGTTTGCAACCCTAGGAGTTCCCCTTGAGCACTTGGCTAATGACAGAGCAGCCTCATCTTTTATTCTAATCTCTAGTATATCTGCACTTCTTGTTATAATATCCTTTAACTCATTATCATTATAGAAGTTCATTCTTACATTTATACCAAATCTGGTAAAAAGTGGACTTGAGACTCTCCCCGGTTTGGTTGTAGCTCCAACTAATGTAAAAGGAGGTATTGGTATACGTATAGTCCTGGCTGAGGGACCCTGTCCAATAATCCAGTCTAGTTCATAATCTTCCATAGCCACATATAACATCTCTTCAACTGTTGGTTTTAATCTGTGAATCTCATCTATAAAAAAAACTGTATTTGGACTGATAGTTGTTAATAGACCTGCAAGATCCTTTGGTTTATCCATGGCTGGGGCTGAAGTTACACGGGTTTCTACCCCAAGTTCATTTGCCATTATATTTGCTAGGGTTGTTTTCCCAAGACCCGGTGGGCCATTTAAAAAAACATGATCCAAAGCTTCTCCACGATCCCTTGCTGCAGTGATAAATATATTAAGGTTTTCTTTTATATCTTCCTGACCTTGAAAATCTTTTAACAGTTTTGGTCTAATGGGGTTATCAAGTCTTTCTGAATCTTCGTTAAATAGTGGTTCACCTGAGAGTAAACTATCATCATCGTAATTGTCCATGTATTTTACCCTATGTGCTTAATTTTATTATTGATAATCGAAGGATTTCAGTCTCATCCATGGGTTCAGAATTTGTAATAATATCCACTAAAACCTGCTTTGCCTTTTTCTTATCAAATCCCATAGCAATTAAAGAGTCCAGAATTTCCTTATCCACACTATCTCTTGTACTCTCTTTAACCAAGTTATCTTCCAGTTTAAGCTTACCTTTTAAAGCTAGAACTATCTTTTGTGCAGTCTTTTTGCCTAAGCCTGGAATTTTTGTTAGACGATCAATATCTTCATCTTCAAGGCATCGGATAAATTCCTCGGGTTTAACTCCAGAAAGTATTTTCTGTGCGGCTTTTGGTCCAACTCCATCAACTTTAATTAGATCCAGAAATAGCAATCTCTCATCTTTAGCAGAGAAACCAAAGAGAGTCATCCCATCATCCTTGTGTTGAAGATAGGTATATATTCGTTTCTCTTCCCCAACATGACAACTGTCAAGTGTATAAAGAGTAACATTTAATAACCACTCTATACCACCTGTTTGCAGACATAGATGATTAATACCTTTTTCTGTAATTTTCCCTGTTAAACTATTATACATTGATCCTCACACTATTTACATGGCAAATTGCAGCTGCTAAAGCATCTGCTGCATGATCTGGTTTAGGATAACTACTAAGTTTTAATAATAACTTAACCATATCCTGCACTTGACGTTTTGTTCCTCGGCCATTACCTACTACAGCCTGCTTTATCTGTATTGGTGTATACTCTCCGGTAAGAATATTGCAATTACCAAGAGCCAGAAGTTGAACTCCCCGGGCCTGAGCTACAGGCATTGCTGATGAAACATTCTTTGAAAAATACAGAGTCTCTATACCTGCATGGGTAGGTTTGTATTGATTAATTAATTCACACAGTTTATCGTAAATCTCTTTTAATCGCAAAGTAGATGGTATATCGGCTTGAGTCTCTATTGTTCCATGTTTAATATATTTAAACCTTACCCCATCACTCTCTATAATTCCCCAGCCTGTATTTGCCAGACCGGGGTCTATACCAATTACTCTAAACACCTATGCCATATTTGAAGATACACTTTGCACATCATCGTGATCTTCCAGTTTATCAATTAATGATAGAAGCTTCTCTTTCTTCTCTTCGTCCAGTTCAACTGTATTATCAGGAACCATTGTTATTTCAGCACCTAATTGAACAAAACCAGCTTCTTCTAAAGCATTTAATACTGCCTCAAAATCTGATGGATCAGTTATTACTTCAATAACATCATCGCTGGTTACATCTTCAGCACCTGCATTTAAAGCTGTTTCAAATAATGCATCAAAATCATTACCCTCTACCTCATAGGTTAAAACACCTTTTCTGTTAAATTGGTAGGAAACCGCACCTGTGGCTGCTAATGAACCACCATTTTTATTAAGAATTGATTTAACATCTGCGCTTGTTCTATTTTTATTATCTGTAAGTGTTTCAATTATTAAACCAACACCACCTTGTCCGTAACCTTCGTATACAAGCTCCTGGAATATAGCTCCATCTGTCTCACCACAACCTTTTTTAATTGCTCTGGATATATTATCTTTCGGCATATTTGCTGCTTTTGCTTTTAATAAAGCAGTTCTTAAACGTGGATTAGTCTCTTCATCTCCCCCCCCCATTCTTGCAGCAACTGTAATCTCTTTAATGATTTTACAAAATATTTTTCCTCTCTTAGCATCGAGAGCACCTTTTTTATGCTTTATTGTAGCCCATTTACTATGACCTGACATGAAGTCTCCTTTAAATAATAATTGTGTCAAAAGTTTACACAGTTCAATTTTATATGTAAATATTATATTTAAACTTTCTGTAAATTTATTTTATTTATTATATATTAAGGAATTATAAATTATGAAAGCAGTAATGTAAATCTATTATTTAACATCTATGTTACATTCTTAATCTGAATAGGCTTCCTTTCTCATTCAAAAATAGTTCCAGCTGTGTGATATAGTAAAGAACAAGTTTATTTTCAGGTTGATAAATATTTGCTAAATTGAAATAAGATAGTGCCCTAACATATTTTTTATTCTTTATCATATTAATCCCACTACTAAAAGTATCCTTAAAAAGTGGATCCAGAGCATAATCTTCAGGAAAGACCTGATAAAGTTTTATTGAATCTTCTTCATTCTTTAATAAAATATCACCTAAATATAAAACCCTGTTGTTACTTATATTTGAGGAGAAAAAAACTTTTTCTGTGATAATAAACTCTATTCCCATTCTCGAAATAAAATCATCCATTGCTGATATAATCCTTGTAACATCTGAAATAGCTGTTGCCTGTATTCTCTCATTACATCCTATTTTTCCCAGAACAACTTTTCCAAAGTGAATTGAGGTCCCAATTTTTAAATCAGGAATAGTTATAATTTTTTTGCTAATTTCTGATACAGCGGATATTGAATCTCCAGGATCATTTTCAAAAATGGCTTTAACCCCATCTCCCCTATAAGACTCTATGAAACCTCCATATTTACCAATCTCATCTCCTGCAATTTCATAAAAATGGTTTACCAATTGGAAATTTTCTATTGGAGATAAGCCTTCTGATAGTTTTGTAAAATCTCTTATATCTATATAAACTATTGTTAAGGCTTTAATAACATAGTCTCCCGGAGAGCTAGCCTTTAGATAATTTGTACTGATATTACTTAAAATCTGTAATGGAACATACTTTGAGAAAACATTTTTAATATCTATATTCAGCATGGTTTTCTCAAAAAGATCTTTTGTAGTTTCAGATCTGTTTTTACCTATCATCAAAAACATTGCGATAACAACTATAATAACAAACTGTGCTGAGTAGTAATCAAAGGATATAATTATTCTATTTGCAAAAATATCAAATACTATTGATCCAAAAAATAAAACAATACTTATTAATGCATAAAGTGAAAATTTCTTCTTATTTCTAACACATATTATCAGTTTATAAATTATAACTAGTCCAACAATTAATACCTCTAAATGCATTAAAAGCAACAAGTTATATCTATTAAAAATTTCAAGTGGCAGAAAAGCTGTAAATGAGGTTAATAGAGCAACTATAGCGAAAATCCTGATCAATATGGATTTGAATTCATCTTTGAATAGTGATCGGAAGAAAAGAAGGATAAATGTTAAAGCCCATATCTCACTGGCTTTATTGAATTGATACTCCATAATCCAGGTCATTTCAGGAATAAATTCCTGAATTGTTGTATTTTTTATTAGATATGATCTTATTCCATAGGATAGGGTAAACATGGAAAAATATAAGTTATGTTTCTCTTTTCTATTTACAATAAACATTAGTAGAAATAGTGTTCCGCATATTATTAATAAACCTGTCGTAAAATAATCTTTGCTTTGATGCTTTATATATAGACTAATAACATTTTTTGTTTCTCCTAGAACAATCCATTTAGCTATATATTTTGTTTTAAAATAGAAATTTGAGAACTCTATAACAAGATCAATTTTATCACTATCAGGAATAAAATTAACAACATCTCTCTTAATCCAGGGTGTGCTATTTTCAATATTGTTACCTAAACTTCCGTAGGAAGACAAAAGTTCATTATCTATCCATACCTTCCCGGAAGACATTATACCGGATAAATATAGAGAGTAGTTAACCCCTTGTTTAATATCAATTTTCTGTTTTATTGATCCATAATTGAAAACCTTATTCTTTTTGGACTTAAGAGGATTACCTGTAAAGTAGTATTCACCTTCTTTAACCGGGGAGGAAATATTATCGGATTTAACAAACTGTTCATTATATATTTCCCATTTATCATTTAACTCTATAACACTGTCATTACAAGAGAATAGTATAACTAAAAGGAGTATATAAAATAATTTGTTTATCATTTATTAAGATCCTCCAGTTTTTTGTTCTCTCTAATTAAATCCAGATAATAGAGTGTTGGCTTATGATTTGGATGCATACCTTTAATACTGAATAGTACATTCTCAATATCATATAAACTGCTGTTCTCCAACTTCTTCATTGTGATACTAAATAGATTATCTGCTTCTTCTATTCTGTCCCAATAGATACATCTAATACCTATATAGTTACTTTTACCTTTTAACTTTACACGTCCCATATAAAAGTTTTTATACTTATCAATATTTTCCATGGAATTTAAGAAATCTTCACTTACTAAAATATCTCTATCTAATTTCGAATTAAATGAGTTAATTCTACTTGCTGTATTTACAACATTAGATATAACTGTTGCGTCATATCTGTTATTATCACCAACAATTCCGATAAAAAGTGAACCTCTATGAATTCCACTCCTCATTTTTAAAGGAGAAGTAGATTTCTCCTTCTTATTATACTCTATTAAGGTTTGATTAATCTCAATAACTGCATCAAGAGCATTGTCTGGTGTTCCCGGAAAAAGGGACATTACAGTTTCATCTATAAATTTATCGATAAACCCACCATGCTTCATAATAATTGGTCCAATTATAGAAAAACATCTGTTTAGCTTATCAATAACTTTTTCCCCTTCTGTTAGTTTCATACTACTTTGAAAGTCTGTAATTGTAGAAAAAACAACTGTCATTGTTCTCTCTACCCCGTCGCTTCTTTTTATATCCAACAAACTGTCGAATCCTGCAGCTTTTATAAATGAGTTTGGAACAAATTTACTAAGATATTTTATAACATTCTGGTTATCTGCTGAAATTTTAATTAAATTTTTCTGATTTCTAATCTCTCTTTGGGATACAATTACTGACATCATAACAATAAAAAATATCATTGCACTTGGAAGAATATAAAAATCCAATATATGGTAAACAGTTATTAAAGAATCGACTACTCCGGCAATTGCCAGAGCCAGAATACTAAATGTAATTCTTTTAGCATCAGGAACCTTTTTTATTATATAATTAATCATAACTATAAAAATTAGTAAAATTACAATAACCATATAAATATAAAAAGGATAAAGAATATTCATAAAAACAACAGATGGAAAGATAATACTTAAAGGGAATAAAACACCTACAATAATAAACCCCTTAATTACCTTCTGATACTTTTTTTCATCTATATAATAGAAATATAAAAATGCTAATACAAGTGCAGGTAATGGGTATGAGGATAAATATTCCAGTTTTGACACAATAAAAAAAGATAGTGTGGGTATATAATTAAATATTAGCTTATCATTAACAACCAAACCTCTTATTGAAAGAAAAAAACAAATCAATGCAAAATAGTGGGTATATTTCTCACTTCTGTAATTTAGGTATAGAACAATAAAAAATAGAAAAATTATTAGTGATGAACCAGATATAATTGTATCTCTTAGTATATTTAATTCATACTTTTGTAATACAGCATTAAATCCACCGATTTTAGGTGTTTTTCTAAATCCGCCTAGTTTATCATCCGGGGTATACATCTGAAGTTCCACAAGATTTTCTCCCGGTTCAAGGGTAATGGGTGTATATATTGGTCTATTCTGATTATTCTCAACTAAAAGCTTTTCATTATGGTAGATCTTATACAGTGAATTTATAAATACTGGAGTTAGCATTAAATGCTCACTTCGATCTATATAGATTTTAATAATGTATGTTACAAAATTCTTATTTGGCGGTGATTTATCCGGAACTATAACAATAGACTCAGAATTATCAGTTTTTAGAATCCACTCTCCCGATAAATCGATAATAGTTTCATCATCAAATATATAATCTGAAAGATCCACAAATCCATTTTTTACATCAGAGAATAGAGGAATAGAGATATATAGAAGTGTAAATAAAATCGCTATAACTTTTTTCTTCATTAATTTAACAATATACTTTTTTTAAATTTTTCTCATTAAAATAATTTATTTTCCATTCACCATTATATACTAAACTGGTTAAATAGCAATTTTTTATTGGTGTATTTTCCCAATTAAGTTCACCATTACTTAAATAATTTAATAAAGTAATAATTACACCGCCATGGGTTACAATTAAGTATGACCCCTCCTCAAAAAAACTGGCTTCTTTAATAAAGTCAAGAATTTTATCTCTAAAGTTTTCAATAGACTCTACATTAAACTCGTTTTTATTATTCTCTTCCATACTTTTAACAAAACTGGCTTTCTCTCCAGATAAATTACCAAAATCTCTTTCCATTAATCTTTTATCAGTTTTAATTTCAAGATTTAAGCTACTATTTATTATTTGGGCAGTCTTTAAAGCTCTGGTTAAAGGGCTTGAAATAATTGAATTAAAATCTCTACTTATATTTTGAGATGTAATTATTGCTTCCTCTAATCCGGTTTGATTAAGAGGAATGTCCAGAATCCCCTGAAGTTTTCCTTCCAGATTCCAGTCAGTCTGTCCATGTCTTACAAAAATAAGCTCTATCATATTAATTTAATCCTATAAAATCTAAAAAATCTTTGGATGATCGGTTAATAATTAGATTTTTTGGGAATTTTATCTCTTCAATCAATTTTACAGCATAATCAAATCGTCCAACAGAGGAGCTGTGATGTGCATCACTTCCCAGAACTATCTTTGCATCAACTTTTGCACAGACTTCCAGTAAATTTATTATACCTTCTCTGCAATTTTCCCTAAATGTTGTAGGTAATAATGAGCTGTTATTAATTTCAATTAGAGTATTACTCTCTTTAGCCATTTTAATTACATTTTCATAATCAAAAGCATATCTCCTGTCTTCCGGATGGCCTAAAATATGTACGTTTTTATTTTCAAGAACTTTAAGTAAGGTATCTGTAATAATACTCTTTCCAGCAGGTTTTATACAGGGTTCATGAAAACTTGCTATAACAAGCTCAAGTTTAGCTATGTCACTGTCTGGCATATCCAATGATCCGTTATAGTCAACTATATTTGCCTCTATACCCTTTAAAATCCTGACACCGGAAATAGTCTCGGGTAGAATTCTCAAGTTATGAAAGTGATATGGATGAGCCCCTCCTGGCATTGAAGGACCGTGATCAGTCGTAGCTAAGATTTTTAAACCTTTTTCTGCTGCCGATTGAGCCATCTCGTTTAATGTACTATATGCGTGACCGCTTACTATTGTATGGGTATGTGTATCAATCTCTAAAGTCATAGTTGATAATAACAGAAAATAAACTATAAAAAAAGTATGCTCTCTTTAATAGACTCTGAAATTGTCGGATGAGGAAGTATAACATCCTTAAAATCCTCTATAGTCATTCTCTTTTTTATTGCTAAAGCCCCTATGGATATAATTTCCGATACCCCGGAACCTACTAGATGAACACCTTGAAGAACTCTTGTTTCTTTATCTGCAACAATTATACAGATACCTTTCTCATCTCCTGATTCAGCCTGATATCGTCCATTATTTTTTAAATAGTATGTACTCTTTATAATTTCCTTTATCTGTTTTTTTGCATCTTTTAGAGTTAAACCAACTGTAGCGATCTCCGGGTCTGAATATATTATTGAGGGAATATTTTGCAAGTTAACTTTTTCTTGTTGCAAAAACATATTGTTAACAGCCAGTTCCCCCATATATTCACTAACATGTGCTAAATTTGTTTGTCCTGTAACATCGCCAGCCAGATATATATTCCTGGTTGCACTCATCAGATACTCATTAACCTCCATTCTCTCCACAGGAACTCTCCCGGCTGAGATAAGGACTGCATCTGTTTCAAGGGCGGTTTCGATATTATTTACTTGAAATGTAACTTTTTTATCTTCTATCTTGTTAACAACCCCTTGCAATATAAGTTTTATTTTTAGCTGGCTAATCAATATTTTTACTAATCTTTCATCTATATTCGGTAAAATTGAATCACATGCTTCTATTACAGTTACTTCGGTTCCTATGCTTGAATAATATGAAGCAAATTCTAAACCTATTACTCCTCCTCCGATGATAACAAGTTTATTAGGAGTCTCTTTTAAATCAAGAATTGAGCTGCTATCATACACATAATCTGAATTTATTCCCTTTATATCTGGAATTCTATTTTTTGAACCGGTTGAAATTAGGATATATTCTGTTTCTAATTCTCTGTTGTTTACTGTTACGCAGTTTGGCGAAGTAATACACCCCTCTCCGTAAACAATCTCTATACCACTTCTTATTAGATGGGACTCCAGAGATTCTCTTAGATTTTTAACTACCTGATCCTTGTGCAATACTGCATTTTTCTGGCTAAAGGTTATATCAGATACATTTACCCCGATTTCAGAGGCATTTATACATTTTTTAAAGAGTTTTGCAGAGTGCAGTAGTGTTTTGGTTGGAATACACCCACTATTTAGACAAACTCCACCTAGTTTGTCTTTCTCTATTAATACAACTCTCTTTTTTAAACTAACAGCCTTTAAAGCAGCTTTATATCCTGCGGGACCTCCACCAATAATTACAAGATCGTACAAACTAGACTCCTTTTAATAATTTTGCTGCATTATATGAACTTCTAACCAGAGGACCTGAAGCAACACCTTTAAACCCGATAGATAAAGCATACTCCTCAAGTTCTGCAAATAATTCCGGAGTTATGTAATCTGATACAGGCAAATGTTTAATTGTTGGTTGACAGTACTGTCCAATAGTTAACAGATCGCAATGTACACTTCTAAGATCTTTTAGTACATCTTTAACTTCGTCCATACTCTCACCAAGCCCAAGCATTATACCGGATTTTGTTAATATACTACTCCTTGACTTGATATATTTTAATATATTTAGACTTCTTATATAATTAGCACCTGGTCTTACTTGGTTATATAATCTTGGTATGCTCTCTATATTGTGATTAATTACTTTGGGGTTACCTTCTATTACACGATTTAAAGAATTTTCATCCCCCATAAAATCGGGAATTAAAATTTCAATATCAACTTTTCTGTCTATTTTTTTTAGTGTGCTACAAACTTTATAAAACTGTTCTGCACCTCCATCTGGAAGATCATCCCGGGTAACTGATGTTATAACTACATATTTAAGGTTAAGTTTATTAACAATTTCTGTTATTTTATCTGCTTCACTATTGTTAATACTTTCAGGAATCCCCTTCTCTATGTTGCAGAAGTTACAACTTCTTGTACAGATTGAACCTAAAATTAAAAATGTAGCGGTTTTAGAGTTGTAACACTCAAGTCTGTTTGGGCACTTAGCGGCTTTACAAACTGTATTAATTCCACTCTCTAATAATAAATTCTCAACAAAATTTATATTGGCACCAACTGGAATATTTACTTTTAGCCATTCAGGCTTAGTTCTAGTCAAAAAAACACTCCGGAAAAGTTTTTTTTATTATATTTTTTAATCTGTTTTTTACAAAATCTAACTCTACCCTATCATTTATCTGCTCTTCCAGACTGGAGATTTCAATTCTTCTAAGTCCACAGGGATTTATATATTTAAATGGCTCTAGACTATTATTAATATTTACTGCAATACCATGGAGGGTTATACCTCTACGAATTAATACCCCTACACTAGACACTTTTTTATCTAAAACCCAAACACCTCTATTTAAACAGTTTCTGCCTGCATCTACTCCAAATTCTCTAAAAAGTTCAATTACTATATCTTCAAGTCGTGTAACATACTCTTTTACTCCCATCTTTAACTTTTTTAAATCTATAACAGGGTATATCATAATTTGTCCAGGTCCGTGATATGTTATATTACCACCACGTTCTGTCTCATAAACAGGAATATCATTTTTTATAATAATGTTCTCTCTGCCACCTCTTTTCCCTAGAGTAAAAACAGGCTCATGTTCCAAAATAAGAAAAGTATCATCAATTTTTTTCTCAACTCTCTCTCTGTGATAGTGATACATAATCTCTATACCGTAGGGATAGTTAACAAGTTTTTGAAATATTTTAATCTCTGCCAAGTATTTCCCCCTTTAAAACAGGGTGTCTTGCAGCAAGGGTTTCATCGACTCTATTAATAACACTTTTAGTAGGAGCATCTTTTAGTTTTTGACTATTATACTCAGCTTCCTTAGCTATATCTATAAATATATCTATCAGGTGTTCGAGGGATTTAAGGGACTCATTCTCAGTTGGTTCAAGTAAAAAAGCATCGGATACAACAAGAGGAAAGTAGATTGTGGGAGGGTGTATACCTCGATCAATTAACCCTTTAGCTATATCCAAGGTAGATATTCCAATCTTTTTTTGATATTTGTCGGTAAAAAGTACTTCGTGCATAGAGTCTGCACTGTAGGGAATATGGTAAAATTCTGACAGTTTAACCCTTACATAATTTGCATTTAAAACAGCTACTTCACTAATTTTTTTTAAACCTTCAGCACCCTGACTTAAAATAAATGAACAGGCTTTTAAAACAACGGAAAAATTTCCATTAAATCCATGTACTCTTCCTATAGATTTGGGATTATTGTAATCCATATAATAATTTGTTCCATTAAACTTAACACCTGGAGATGGTAAGTAGTCTGATAAAAGTTTTTTTACACAAACAGGTCCAGCACCCGGGCCTCCTCCTCCATGGGGTGTTGAAAATGTCTTATGTAAATTAATGTGCATTGCATCTATACCGCAATCTCCAACTTTAATCTGTCCTAGAAGGGGATTTAGGTTAGCTCCATCACCATAGACTAGGCCCCCTTTACTATGAACTATATCGCATATCTCTTTTATATAAGGTTCAAATAGACCCAAAGTTCCCGGGTTTGTAATCATTATACCGGCTACACTTTCATCCATATATTTCTCAACTACTTCAGGCATTAAATATCCGTCACTGTTTATAGGTACAACTTTAACTTTGAAACCACACATTGTTGCGGATGCCGGGTTTGTTCCATGGGCAGAATCCGGAATTAAAACTGTTGTTCTATTCTCCTCTCGTTCCTTAAAATACTTTTTAAACATTAACATTGAGACCAATTCGCCATGGGCACCAGCTGCTGGCTGAAGTGTTACATCATCCATTCCAGTTATCTCTTTTAAATACTCCCCGGTTTTGTATAGAATCTCCAATGCCCCCTGGGAGTAATTATCATCCTGCAATGGATGACTATCTGAAAAGCCTTTAAGTTGAGCAATTCTCTCATGAATTTTAGGGTTATACTTCATTGTACAGGAACCTAATGGGTAAATATCCGTATCTACTCCATAATTCCAGGTAGAGAGCCGTGTAAAATGTCTCGCAACTACCGGTTCACTAAAAGAGGGTAGAAAGAAATTATCCCTTAAATGCCTGCTATTGCTTTCCGTTTGCGGAACAGACTCTTTAGGAAAAGAGTAACCAGTAGTCAATCCTTCTCCCTTCTCCCATAATAATGGTTCATTGTAGTTCATTAGGAGCCCCCTATTACATCTATATACTCATCCAAATCCTTTCTGGAGAATTTCTCGGTTACCGCAATAAGATAGTAGTTTCCAATTTTATAGCCAGGAATTACACCAAGTTCTTCAAGTTTTTTTAATCTTTCAGGCTGATGGAATTCTACACAAAACTCATTAAAAGTCTCTCCCGTGTATTTTAATCTGCCTCCTGCTTCTATTATTCTCTTTTTTAAATACTCTGCATTATTAAAATTTATTTTAGCCAGTTTCTTAATTCCTTCACTACCTAATAGAGAGAGGTAAATTATTGCACTAACTACACATAACCCCTGATTAGAGCATATATTACTTGTCGCCCTTTCACGTCTAATATGCTGCTCCCTGGTTGCTAAAGTCAGAGAGAAACACCTTTTACCATTTTTATCAAGGGTTTGACCAACAAGTCTACCTGGAACTTGCCGTAAATATTTCTGATTAAATGCAAATATCCCCAGGGATGGACCACCGTAACTTTTGGAAATACCAAGGCTCTGCCCCTCTCCACAAGCAATATCAGCTCCATAATCCCCAGGAGGTTTATATAGCCCAAAGGAGAGAATTTCAGTAAAAACAGATATAAAAAGAGTCGAGTAACTCCCAATTAATGGTCTAATTTTATCCTGATCCTCAATTACACCATAGTAATTTGGAGATTGAACAGATATAGATGCTATATCCTCCAGATTTGGGAGTTTAGAAAAATCAGTCTTTCCTGAAGAGTCCAATTCTAGTTCAATAATCTCAAGCTCTGCACCAAAACAGTAAGTTTTTAAAACCTCCAGATAGTTTGGATTTATACCTCTGGAGACTACTACCTTATTTGATTTAGTAACTCTTGATGATAATAAAACCCCTTCAGCAAAACTTGTAGCACCATCATACATTGATGCATTTGAGTAGTCCATTCCCAATAGGTATGAGATATAAGTCTGAAATTCAAACTGAGCCTGTAGTGTTCCCTGGGATATTTCAGGTTGATAAGGTGTATATGATGTTAGAAATTCCGACCTGGATGTTAAGTATGGAATAATTGAAGGTATATAGTGATTATATATTCCACCACCAAGATAAGATTTATTAACTCCATCTCCACTGGAGATTCTCTCCATATAATCTATTAACTCCCACTCAGAGAGAGCCGGGGGAAGTTTTAGGGGACCACTTAATTTAAGTGTTTCAGGTATAGATCTGAAAAGTTCACTTATAGAGTCAACTCCAATTTCCTGAAGCATTTTCCTTATATCATCTTCTGAGTGGGATATGTAGCTCATTCATCACCTTCTATTACTTTTTGTGCCTCCCTACTATTTAAAAGGTTATTGTAGTCAGAACTATTCTCTGCCCTGATTTTTATAATCCAGGCATCGTAGGGAGACTCATTTATTAATTCCGGTGTCTCCTCCAGTTCTGTATTAACTTCGACAATTGTACCTTTGAAAGGCATATTTATCTCTGAAACAGCTTTGGATGATTCAAGCTCTCCACACTGTTCTCCTATATTTATAACTTTTCCAATCTCTGGAAAGTCAACATAAACTATATCCCCTAACTGTTCTTGGGCATAATCTGAAATACCAACTAAAAAAAGATCTCCATCTTTTTTTATCCATTCGTGGGTCTCTGCATACATTAAATCCTCAGGGAATTTACTCATAATTTCTCCTAATATACTCTATTGATTTTTTTGCTGTTCTATTTGGTCTTATATCTTTTACAATCTCTACTTTCAGCTCTCGTTTAAAGTCTGAAAGTATTACATTTTCGCCATAGTCCAGTTTTCTGTTTACCTGAAGAAAGCCTGAGACAAGCCCCTTAACCTTTGTATCTTCTGGTAAATCCGGTGATGTTACAGATAAGATTTTATTATCTACTCTTGTTAAAGAGACTTCAGTAACACAACTTAAAACCCGACCAATACTCTTGTTATTATATATAACATCTCCACTATTACTATGAAGTTTTCGAAGGTCATAACCAACAAAGGGGTAAGTATAAACTCCTTTTAGACCAGGTTCTCTATCCAGAGCAAAATCCCAAGGTGTATTACCAAATTCCCAAGCCCCAATATCCTGGTGTGACAGTGGCAAGTTTGCCCCAACCCTTAGGGAGTCTCGTGCTGCCAAACCACATGGAGTTATTTGATATTCTCTCCCAATTTCAAGTAAACTATCCCATATTTTAGGAATTTTCTCCATGTCTGCAATTATTTCAAAGCCAAACTCACCTGTATAACCCGACCTGGATATTAATACATCATCAAAAGTTCCTTTAAAGGAGAAAAAAGGAAAATTGTTACACATCTCTTTTCCATAGAGAGTCTCCATTATTCTTAAAGAGTATGGCCCCTGAATATCAACTTTACCTAACAGTTCTGTTTTATCACTGACTATGGCTCCATATACATTTTGGGACTCTATAAACTTTATTACTGGAGAGGACATACCCGCATTAACAACGATTAACACCGTTTCATCATCAATCTTATAGACTATTGCATCATCTATAACTGTATTGTCAGTATTTAGAAATAGACCATATACAGCCCGATTATTCTTATACTTTGTAATATCTCTGGAAAATGTTCTGTTTATCAGCTTATGACTATCGCTACCATGGATTGTTATTATTGACATGTGACTCGTATCAAAGAGCCCTGCATTTTTTAGGACGCTAATATGCTCTTTTACTGCGGAATTATACCATAGAGGCATGGTATAACCACCAAAGTCTGAAAAAGTTGCACCTTGTTCTTTATGTCTATTATACAGTACGGTTCTTTTTGTCTCAATTTTCATTATAAATCAGCCTTTATACCTATAGTATAAACCATAATTTTTTTGATTTCATTTATTATTTATGCTAAGTTAATAAAATGATAAAGAATGTAATAGATAGAGCTGTAGATCTGATAAAAATTAACAGTGTTAGCTCAAATTCAAATAGAGAAATTATTGAGTATATAGGAAATCTTCTTGATCAAAATGGATTTGAACTTGAGGTTTTAACTTATAAAGATTCAAATAGTGTCGAGAAATACAATTTTGTTGCTAAAAAAGGAGATAAACCAAATGGATTGGTATTCCTTATGCACTCGGATACAGTTCCTCTTGCTAAAGAGGATCAGTTAGAACCATATATTGAGAATGGAAGACTTTACGGGAGAGGGAGTTGTGACATGAAAGGCCCTATAGCTGCTGCTCTTAATGCAATTATCGATACGAAAAGTGATGAAACTATTGTTGTAGTTGTTACATCAGACGAAGAGACAGGTTGTGAAGGTGCTTCTTTTCTTGCAAGAGAATCAATCTTATTAAAAAAGATTAGACCTCTATGGGGTATTGCAACAGAACCTACAGAGTTAAAACCTGTCTATGCACATAAAGGAATTGGTCAGATAGTGGTTACAGCTTATGGAAAAGCTGCTCACTCCAGTACAACCGAAGGTGATAGTGCCAACTTTAAACTGATACCTTTTTTACATTTTATTTCCAGGCTTAAAGAGAAGTATAATATTGATAAATCCTATCAAAATAGTATTTTTAACCCACCTACAAACAGTTTAAATATTACAATTACAGATTTTAACTGTGCAATGAATGTTACAGCAGCAAAAAGCCGATGTAAAATTTGTTTTAGAGCCATGCCGGATGCCAGAACAAACGACGTAATAAAAGAGATAGAGGATGAAGCAAAAAGATTAAATCTGGAAGTTTCATCTGCTCTATATGACTCTCTGCATACAGACCCTGAATCAGATTTTGTAAAACTGGCTGAGAGTATTTCCGGGAACAGAGGAGAAACCGTAGCATATTTAACTGATGCCTCCCAGTTCTCATCCTCTTTTAAATCTATTATACTTGGACCAGGTTCAATAAAACAGGCTCATACTGAGTGTGAATTTATTGATATCGAGGAACTTAAACAAGGTTACGACATATACAAAAAAATAATTGAAAACTACAGGGTGAACTAGATGAGTATTCTAACAATTATTATTTTATCAGGTGTAAGCCTGGTAGCAGGTTTTATAGATAGCATTGCTGGTGGTGGTGGTCTTTTAACTATTCCTGCATTTATTTTAGCCGGGGTACCACCACAAATGGCTTTAGGAACAAATAAATTCCAGGCGACACTTGGAACTTCAGTTGCAACGATTAATTTTTTCCATAAAGGTAAAATCTCAATAAAAATAGTTTTATCCGGAATAGTTTTTGCTCTTGCAGGTGCTTTTATCGGGTCAAGGTTAATAATTTCATTTTCTCCTGAATTAGCCGGAAGAATTATAGTATTTATGCTTCCAATTGGTATGGTTGCAACTCTGTTTCCAAGAAAAAATATTACAGGGCAAAGAACACTAACTAATTCAGATTTATTTGTTAAGATCCCCCTTATATGCCTAATTATTGGTTTCTATGACGGATTCTTTGGACCAGGTACAGGTTCATTTCTTACTATTCTTTTTTATCTCTTTCTTCATCTAAATCTTACTGAAGCAAATGCAAATGCAAAGGTCTTTAATTTTATCTCTAACCTAGGAGCTTTAACAGCATTTTTAATAAGTAGTAAAGTATTTTTCCAAATTGCTATTCCTATGGCTTTAACAAATATGATTGGAAATTACATAGGTTCACATCTTGCTATTAAAAAGGGTGATAAATTAATTAAGTTTTTTCTTATAATTGTTCTGGTTATACTATCAATTACATTAATCTATAAATATTTTATAAGATAGATTAATTTATATTACAGAATAGATATTAAGGGAATTTGTTTTCCCTTTTACAACTACATTATTAATAAATTTGATATTAAAACATCCTGTATCCTCTATAATATTTTTTACACTTTCACTTATAATTATGCTTTCTGAATACTCCTTTGTTAATGACTCAAGTCTGAAGCAGACATTTACAGCATCTGAAATTACGGTTGCATCCATTCTGTTAGTCTCACCAATTGTACCAACCATAATTGATCCAAAATGTATTCCTATACCTATGCTAATAAACTTATTTTGAAAGCATCTATTCTCCAGATTAAACTTTGCCACTTCATTTTGCAACTCAAGAGCAGTTTTTACTGCTGCTTCAACACTGTGAGGAAAAAGTGCCATAACTGCATCCCCAATGTATTTATCGATAACACCACCATTATTTCTAATTATAGGTACTGTTATAGCAAGAAACGAATTTAAAAAATTAAAGTTTTCCTCTGGAGTTAAAGTTTCAGATATTGTTGTAAAACTTCTTATATCAAATACCAAAATAGCCATCTTCATCTCTATCTGATCCCCAAGTTGAACACTTTGGATGCTATCTTTATTTAATAGTTGGAGAAATTCGTGAGGAACAAAACGACTGTAGGATTTTGTAAGTTTCATCTCATTTAATTTTGCCTTCTTTTCAAAATCAATCTCTTTTTCCTGAAGTAATATCTTGTTTTTAAGAACTCGTGTTCTAATATTATGAATATTTATTAAAACAAGCAAAAGCATTGATAGGGATAAAAAAACCACAACTATAATAAATAAAGGTGTTTCATAAAAATGAGGCTTTTTAGTAAATGAAAATTCTGCAATATTATCTGATTCAATTCCATCATTGTTATAAGCTTTAACCAGTAATTTATAAACTCCCGGAGATAAATTGGTGTAGAGAACATCATTTTTAGTGGTTTTGGGAAGCCAGGTTTCATCAAAACCTTCTAACATATACTGTACAACCACCTTATCAGGAACCTGATAACTTAAAGCTGAAACATTAAAAATTACCCTTCGACTATCAGGATTTAATGTTATATTATCATTCTTATAATATGATATGTTATCAATTATTATTTCATCCTCAATAACAACTCTAGGAGGAACTGAATTTATTTTATTGGATTCCGGTTCAAGTAGAGCTACGCCATTATATGTTGGAATCCATAAATTTTCATACCTGTCAATAATACCCCAGGCAGTTGCTGCAGGACCTGTTCCCAGGCCACTCTTATTATCATAAAATGTTATATCCAGTTTTTGTTCTATACTAAGAAATGATTCTTTATTTATACTAAAGATCCCATCGGATGTTGTAACCCAGAATTTATTATTTTTATCCTCTATAATCTGAAATATAGCATTAGTTGGAAGGCCATTTTTTATTGTAAAATTAATTAATTTATCTTTATAAAACTTACTAATTCCACTTCCTGTTGTAATCCATACAGCAGATTTATCATCTACGTGAAACCTGAAAATTACATCTCCTGCTAACCCATCTTGTTTAGTTATTCGGTTAATAAAATTCCCATCTTTGAAAATTAATATCCCTCCACCATCTGTTCCAATCAATAACTGTTCTGATGAATCTTCCATAAGGCACATTACGTATTCGAACTCCATACCGTTACTAAGATTATAGGAGGTAATAGAATTGCCATCTATTTTCGATAGACCTGTTGTTGTTCCAACCCAAATGTCTTTTTTAGAATCCTCGAAAACGGTTCTAACTTTGTTTCCGGCAAGACCATTATCTGAATTGTAATATATTAATCTCTTATCCAGAGTATATTTTATTACTCCATCTCCATAAGTGCTTATCCAGATATTTCCAGACATATCCAAATATAAATGCCTGATTCTCTGATTTATTGTGCTTATTACATCATCTTTAATAAATCTTTTATTTTTATTATCATATATGGAAATTCCGGAGTTTGTTCCAATCCATACATTGTTTCCAACTTCCAAAACAGCATTTACCCCATTATTGATTAAACCCTGATTTGTATCAATTAAAGTGAATTTTGGTTCAACAAATTTATCTAGACCTCCACCGGTACCAACCCATAAACTCCCTTCATAATCCTGAAAAACAACTTTAACCATATCATCGCTTAATCCTTGACTAGTTGAATAAAAATCGAATTTTTCATTATGAAACCTAATTAATCCACCATCTGCAATTACCCACAGTGAGTCACTGTTATCCATATACAATCCATAGGAATTTACAAATTTACTATCCCTGATATAATTTCCAATTTTATACTCTCCCAAAACTGTATTATTCTCAATTTTGTATAATACAGATTCAGATAAAACCCAATATATGTTTTTACTGGTACTGCTAATAATATAATCAATATTTTTATCACTAAAAATGGGATTAATTTCAAAAGGTTTAATAATTCCATTACTATATTTATAAAGTCCGTTTTCACGATTTATACCAATAATAACCTCACCCAAACTATTTTCAGTAATAAAAAGCACTTGTGATAAATTTAAGTCCTTGTAAGTTGTAAAGACTTTACACTTACCATCTTCTATAAGTCCAAGACCTGCGGCAGTTCCAACCCATAGATTATTTCTACTATCAACAAATAGCTTTCTAATAGAGTTATTTGGTAAACCATCCTTCTGTGTAAATGAACTAAATTCATTATTTTTAAAATAAGAGACACCATTATCATTTGAGCCAATCCACAAAGCCCCATCATCATCTATTGCAAGAGCTCTAGCTGATGTCAATTCAAGATCATCTCTGTTAGAATTATTATACTTTTTAAATTCTCTCCCGTTAAACCTGATTAAGCCATCATAGGATGCTATCCATAAATATCCATTTTTATCCTGAACAATATCCAGAACTTCTTTTACACCATTATCAGCATTATAAATAGTATGCAAATATTGAGATATGACTTTTGCAGGATCTAAAATTTGGCAAAATAAAGAAGTTACAGTAAAAAAGGATACTAATGCTAAAATTCTGAGTTTCATAATGCCCTAATTATATTACTAATTTTTATTTTTGAAAGTTATTAATTTGAATATAGATTACTTATGCTATAATATTAATAATTATGATAATAAAAAGATTATACTTTTTTCTTCTACTATCTCTATCATTTCTGATTTACTCTCAGACTGTTTTTACTTTCAGGACTCCAGAAGGAGATAAAGACTCCAGGTATGATTATGATAATGCAGTTTTAAAACTTGCACTGGATAAAACAGTTGAGACCTATGGATCTTACATTCTAAAACCCAGTGGTGTTATGAACTTTGATAGAATGCGGTTTAACCTAAAGAATAATATTTTCGAAAACCCTATGTTTAAACAGTCTGCAAATGAGGATGATTGCAGGGAATTTGATTATGTAAACTTCCCTGTTGATTTAGGTATTGTCGGGTACAGGGTTTTCTTTGTATCTCCTGAAAAAGAGAAAGTTATAGAAAATATTAAGAGTATAGAAGAACTTCAAGAATTTACAATTCTCCAAGGTTCTGGATGGAAAGATATAGAGATTCTTAAAAATTCAGGTTTTAAATTGGTAGAAGTACCAAAATACGAGTCACTGTTTTATATGATCAGTAAAAATAGAGGTGATCTCTTATCCAGAGGTATAAATGAAGTGAAAGACGAGATGAGCAATTTTATTAGTATAAAAGATTTGATTTTAAATAAATCATTAATGCTGTATTACCCTCTTCCCCGGTTCTTTTATACTTCAAAGGGTAATACTGAAGCTGTTAAAAGAGTAACAGAAGGATTAATTAGAGCATTTAATGATGGTTCTCTTGTTGAACTTTGGAAATCATACTATCAGGAGAGTATTGATCTGGTTAAGCCACAAAACAGACTCTTGTTTGAGATAGAGAACCCTTTAATTAAAAATATTAATAGTGATTATAAAATGTATATTATTAACTCTTTTAATTAAAATTTTATTCCTATTTCTCCGGATAATAACAGATCTCCACTGGGTGTAAAATAGTCATTATAAAATCCTTGAATAGTTTGATTTCCATACAAATATCCACTTGGGATTAAAGTTAATCCTATTCTAAATTTATCTGTTTTAAAAATATCCAACCCTACTCCAAGAGACAGTGTTATACCTCCCAGTACATCAGACTCAATAGATATTTGATCCTCATCATATAGTTTATTCTTATAATCCCAGAAAAGAAATATTCCACCGGCTCTTCCAAGCAGATATGGTGAAAATATCTGCTGTTCTTTTAAAGGATATATTCTATACTCAACCCCTCCTGAGAGAATAATAGGATTTGGATGCAGGGATTTAGATATCTGATGATTAGATTCAAGTTCTATTATTTGAAGCTTTCCATATAAAAACAATGAATCGTTACTATAATCATCTCCTACCAAGAGTTCTGTATTAAAAGAACTTTTTGCAAATGGACCACTTAAAATTGTTGAACCTACTCTTAAAATAGTAAACATGTCCTTTTGGACTGGTTTATAATCGCTATTCTCAGCAGGCATAACCGGAAAAGGGTCATTATAATTAGGCTCAGAATATCGAGGATTCTTATAGAAAGGGTCATTATAATATGGATCGTTTCGGTAAGAATCACTAGGAAAATTTCTATTTGGTTCAGATGGAACTTCTCTTTTATCCGGGTAGTCATCTCTTGCTTTTTCCATTGCATCACTTAAACTGCCTCGATTTCTCGATGATGATGTTACACAACTATTTAAAACTGCAATAATCAGAAATATTAAATACAACATTTTTTTCATATCTAAATAATAATATAAAATGGTAATTATTTAAAACTATTAATATTAAATTAATTTTAACCATGTAAAATTATTATAAAATTTTTTAAGGAGAATAATTTTAAATGAAAAGAAATTTACTAAAAATTACAGCTTTATTGATTTTATTAATTTCCATGGTTTCCTGTGAATTAATAACAACACCCAAATTTGATGGTACTTATAAATGTACAACAGTTTCAGACAGCAGCACCAGCGAATTAAAACTTGCTCTAACTAAATTTGATATTAAAATAGAGATGCAGAAGATGGAAGTTATAATTGATGGTATGAGATATACCGGAGATTATAAAGTTGATAACGATGGTAATTTTAACATTTCACTTAATATTAATTTATTACTAACAGAAGTAGATGTAACATTCAAAGGAATGGTAACAGAAGCTGGTAAAATTAGTGGTACAATAAGTGAAAAACAGAAAGTACTAATAATTACAGCACCTACAAGAACAGGTACATTCTCAGGAACTAAAAGTTAAATAATGGGTGGTGTTATACCACCCCTAATAGATCCTTCTTTCAAAAATATAACCGCTTTTTCCTGATGAATAACTTTGCTGTTTAGCCTTGGTTTTTAATGAAGCAACATACTGACCCAGTTCATTTATATTTATATTTTTATTAAAATTGTAATTTGTAAAAGCTGCTAAACTTATTGTTGTTAAAGGGTAGTGCTTTATTGTTCCGTCTCTGTCTACAGTTTTATACACACTATTGTCTATATCCTTCTCATTAAAAAGTTCAATCTTTCTTCGATCAAATTCCTTGCATATATTAATTAGGACATTTTCATCTATTATTTCATCGGTTAACATAATAAAATCGTCTCCTCCTATATGGCCAGCCAGAATTTTATCTGAAGATTCCATTTTAAACTCTTTTAAAATATCTGCTACAAGAAGAATCATACTATCGCCACAGGAAAAACCGTAACAGTCGTTATACTGTTTAAAATGATCAATATCTATATAAACAATTGTATATTCTGGTTTATTCATTAAATTTGTTAACCATTTTTTTATTGATCCATTTCCTGGTAGATATGTTAACGGGTTTTGATCTGTAGCATTAAAGATTTCCAGATCGATTGCTTTCTCAATTAATTTTTTCATGGTTATTGTGCCATAAAAATAACCACTGTTATTAACTATAACTATAGGATCAAATGCTTCATTACCCTTTCTGTTAAGTGCAATTTTTTTTATTGTCAGAAGATCTACATTTTTATTTATAGTTAAAAAGTCCATATCTACAATATCTTCAACAAATTTACTTGAGAAAATTGCAAATCCAAACCTTCCACTAAGATATTTGTAAAACATCTGCCTTGTTACAAGCTTTATAGGATAATCATCCCTGGTAATTATTATATGATCCACCATCTGATTTCTTTTAAAAAAGAGATCAAGTTCACCGCAGGTTAGAGTTTCATGAGTGAAAACATCAGGAACGATTATAATATCTTTTAAAAAAAGTACCGTGGAAATTTCAGATATTTTTAATCTTGAAATAAGTTGGTTAAGGATATCTTTTTTCTCACTAGTTAGCTCTTCAGCAAAGGGTGATGGTCTGCCAAGAAAATAACCCTGTACATATCTGACCCCCAATCTGTAGACGGTTTCCAGATCCTTGAAATTTTCAATTCCTTCAGCTAAAACATAACTACCTACATCCGAAGCAAAATTACACAGAGTTTTAAGTAATTTCTGCTTATAAGCACTGCAATTGATCCCAATTATAATATCTTTATCCACCTTCATGTAATGAGGTGTCATTGCTACAAGAGTTGTTAAACCACTATGCCCTGCGCCAAAATCATCAAGAGCAACTTTAAAACCCTGTTCAACATAGTGTTTTATTAGCTGTTCAAAAACTTCATAATGTTCTATTGTTGCTGTTTCTGTTATTTCTAAAACGATCTTTCTATGGTTCAAACCCTGCTGCTTTATATAATTGGATGTAAATCCGGATACAAATTCAGGATTATTAAATACATTTGGGCTAACATTCAGGAAAAAGAACTTGTCGTTATATGTTTTATCAAGGGAACTAATCTTATTTAATGCTGCTATACGGCAATTACACTCAATTTCCCACTCTGCATTATTTTCCTTAGCGTATTGAAAAATTTTGTCAGGATAAAAATATTCACCTGCTCCTCTAGCTAACATTTCATAGCCATATATATCACAGGTTGCCAAGTCTACGATTGGCTGAAAATATGATGAAATTAACATAGCTCTAATATATATGTAAATTATTTAAATTCTATTTCTGTTTTGTTAGATTTAAATTAAGTGTTAAAAAAATATTATTATACTATAATTAAGTAATGATTATTACAGAAAAGCCCAAAATAGGAATAAGCAGATGCCTTTTAGGAGATAATGTAAGGTATAATGGTGGACATAAATTAGATGATTACATAAAAAATGTACTGGGTAAATTTGTGGAGTTCATACCTTTCTGCCCGGAGGTAGAAGCAGGATTTGGAGTTCCAAGAGAAGCAGTCCATCTTAATAAAATTGAAAATGAAATATTTATGATTGGTGAAAAAACAGGAACTGATTATACAAATAGAATGAATTCTTATTTAAGTAGAAAAATTCCGGATCTTTTAAATCAGAATTTATGTGGATACATTTTAAAATCAAAATCTCCAAGTTGTGGAATATACAGAACAAGAGTATATTCAGAAAATGAAGCTCCCAATATTAATGGTAGAGGTCTTTTTGCAGAGGCTCTACTAAACAGTAACTGTAATCTACTTGTGGAAGAGGAAGGAAGACTCCACAATCCCGAAATAAGAGAGAATTTTATTGGTAGAATTTTTATAAATTTCAGATGGAACGCCTTTATAAAAGAGTTCTCTGTTAATAATTTTATGCTTTTTCACCAATCTATAAAATATACTTTAATGGCCCACTCCCCTTCTAATCTAAAAGAGATGGGAAAAATTGTTGCAAATACAAATCCAGACTTATTACATAGCAGTGTTAAAGATTATAAAATTCTTTTAGATAAAACACTAAAGATCTTAACAGACAGAAAGAAAAACAGGAATGTTTTAGATCATATAATGGGATATTTCAAAAATGATTTATCATCAGGAGAAAAAGAGGAGTTAAAGATTTTATTTGACAGGTACTACAATGGATTACTTCCAATTATTGTTCCTATTACCATGCTAAACCACTATGTAAATAAGTATAACAATGAGTATTTAAAGGGACAGTTTTACCTTAACCCCCATCCAATGGAGTTAATGCTTCTTAACCATGTATAGAATTAAAGTGAAAATTTATTAATTGATTTTTCAAGCTCACAAATTAATTCTGTCATATTATGAGTATTCTCATTTATCATATCTGTAGATTCAGCAAAATTTGCTATACCCCTAGAAATCTGTTTCAGGGTTTGGAATATTTGATGAAATGCAGCAACTTGTTGCTCTGTTTTAAAGGATATACTACCGGCAAATTTATTGGTTGAGTAGGATTTATCCCTCAAACTATCCATTAATACCCTTAAATGCTCAGTTAGTTTTAAACCATCAGCAATTCTAATAGTACCTGTTTGGGATGTCTTTTTTAAAGACTCGGAAGACCCTTGAATTTCATTGATAAACTGCTTAATTTTAGCTGTGGAATCAACTGTGTTATCAGCTAATCTTCTAATTTCAGTAGCAACTATTTGAAAATTTTTACCCATATCTCCGGCGGCTGTTGCTTCCAATTCAGCATTAAATGCAATTATTTTAGTCTGGTGTGCAATACTAGTAATTATATTTACAACTTCCCATATACTTTTAATCTGTCCATTTAAAGTATCAATTAATTGTACAGTCTCCTGATCAGCTAATTTTATCATACCCATCTGGGTTTTATTCTGCTCTATTAATTTAACACCGGTATCAACATCATTATTTATTTCAGTAGCCCTTAAATCTATCTCCTTTAGGTCCTGGGATATTTCACTGACAAGTTTTGTATTATCCTCCATTGTAGTAACAATCTCTTTAACAGAAGCTGCTTGTTCATTTGAAGTATTGGACATTTCATCAGACATCTTTGTTAAATTTCTTGATGCATCGGAAATAATATAATTACTAGACTGAATTCTTCTAATCATGGAGCCAACTTCTTTAAAAGATGTGTTTAGTAGATAAATAATATACTCCATCTCATCTTTTATTGTTGTACTGCTCTTCATGTTCAGGTTACCGGATGAAAAAGCTATAACATTTAAATTTGTAATTATTTTTTCCAGCTGAGATCTGTTGGATTTTGTAACAAAGGTACTCATAAAAAAGTTTGATAAAATATTAATAATTGTTACACCTGCAATCTTAAATCTAAAAACAGTCATTGGATCCTTTAAATAGAGAGAACACTCAACTGTTAAATAGAGTAGAAGAGTTGTAAATATTACAGGTAATATAACAAAAAATAGGTTGTTGCTGGAAAAACTTAATCCAAAATGAGTTTTTTGTTTTAAATCTTCCTGGGTAAAATTTACCTCCTGTTCCAGAGACTCGAGAATTGGCTGAATAATTTTTTCTGTTAAGTAATATGCATATAAACCAGCAATATAACTTCCATATAGAGCAAATAAAACTGCAAGAATTGCCTGGAATCCACTTAACTTAAATTTAAAATATAAAATACAACCGGCAATAATTGTTCCTATTGCAACCCTTATGAACATTGCTAATGCCTGATTAAATGGAACTTTATGCAATTGTTTAAAAAGTGTTTTTTTCTCTTCAGAACTTTTGTTCTCTTTTTCTATGAGGATTAATGGTTTTTTAATTACTATATAACTAAGAGGAAAGCCCATAAATACAACATCTAGTACTGCTACCGAAGATAGCATTATTAAAATCATTGGAATTTGCTCTTTAGGCATTCTAGTTAGTATTACTGCATAGGCCGCAGCTATAGGCAGACCAAAACCAATACCGGCCCTCTCAGTAAAATAGAACTTTTTTTTGAAATCCTTTATATCCATGTAACTCTCCATTACTTACATGATACCCTGAATTTATCATAAAATTCTATTATTTTATTTTTTTAATTAACTCCGGGGAAATCCCCGGAATAATTTAACACAGTGACTCTTCAGGTTCAAACTGGCTGTAGTATAGATCAGCATAAAATCCACCTTTTTCAAGAAGTTCATTATGTTTTCCTGTCTCTACAATATCACCATTGTTCATTACTAAAATCAAATCTGCATTTTTAATAGTTGATAATCTATGGGCAATAACAAAACTTGTTCTGTTTTTCATTAAGTTATCCATTGCACTTTGAATTAACAACTCGGTTCTGGTATCAATTGAACTTGTGGCTTCATCCAGAATAAGAATTTTGGGATCTGCTAAAATTGCTCTGGCAATAGTTAATAACTGTTTTTGTCCCTGGGAAATATTTGAAGTTTCCTCATTTAAAAGCATATTATAACCATCAGGTAGAGTATGTATAAAATGGTTTGCATGAGCAGACTTTGCTGCATCTTTTACTTCCTGATCTGTTGCCCCTTCCCTACCGAATCTGATATTTTCCATTATTGTATCGTTATTAAGCCAAGCATCCTGTAAAACCATTCCAAAGTTTTTTCGTAATGAATTTCTTGAGAATTTTTTTATACTCTCTCCATCAACAAATATATCCCCGGAGTTAAGATCATAAAACCTCATTAATAGTTTAACAATTGTTGTTTTACCTGCCCCTGTGGGACCAACTATAGCAATTTTCTGTCCAGGTTCAGCTACAGCAGAGAAGTTATTAATAATAGTTTTACCAGGCTCATAACCAAAATTTATATTTCTAAACTCAACATGGCCTTTAACACTATCCAGTGTAATAAAATTCTCTATATCCGGTGTTTCCTCTTCTTCATCCAGAAATTCGTAAACTCTCTCTGCTGCTGCGGCGGTTTGCTGAAGAATATTACTCATATTTGAAATCTGCATTATTGGTCTGGTAAAATTATTTATATACTGGGTAAATGCCTGAATATCTCCAATTGTTATTATTCTTTTAACTGCAAGCCAACCACCAAGTATTGATATTCCTACATAACCAACATTTGAAATAAACCTCATCATTGGCATCATCAGTCCTGAGAGGAATTGTGCTTTCCATGCGGAATTGTACAACTCATCATTACTTTTATTAAACTTATTAATGCTTTTTTCTTCATTGTTATAGGCTCTCATAACAAAATGTCCACTAAACATCTCTTCCACATGTCCATTAATATTTCCTAGAATTTTTTGCTGCTTTTTAAAATGAACCTGGGATTTTTTTACAATAAATGCAACAAATACCATTGATAGTGGTAATATAAGAAGTGCTACCAGAGTCATCTGCCAGGAGATAGAAAACATCATAATCAGTACACCTATGACTGAAACCAGGGATGTTATTATCTGGGTTAAACTCTGGCTAAGGGTCTGACTTATTGTATCTACATCATTTGTAATTCTGGATAAAACTTCTCCATGAGTTATTTTATCAAAATACTTTATTGGTATTCTGCTTATTTTATTTGATATATCCTTTCTAAAAACATAGGTAATATCTGTTGAGATTCTCGTCATAATTAACCCCATTATAAGGTTAAAAAGTGATGCAACTAGATAAACTGTAAGTACAAAAAGGATAATGTTTCCTATATATTTAAAATCAACATCACCTCTACCGGAAAATTTTGCCATTAGACCTTCAAAGAGTTTTGTAGTTGCTTTTCCTAGAAGTTTAGGTCCAATTATTGTAAATGCAGTAGAAGAGACAGCAAGAATTAAAACAACAAAAAGTTTTAGTTTATACCTTTTCAGATTTGATAATAATCTTTTTATTGTATTTTTAAAATCCTTAGCCTTTTCACCTTTCATCATAGACTGTGGACCACCACGATGGCCTCCCATCATTCCTCCACGTCTCTGTGTAGCACGGTTTACATTCATTCCCATCATGCTAGTTCCTCCACTTCAAGTTGAGATAGAGCTATCTCTCTATACTCTATACAGCTTTCATATAACTCTTTATGGCTACCTTTACCAACAATTCTACCTTGATCCAGAACAATTATTTGATCAGCCCCCATTATTGTAGAAACTCTTTGGGCAATAATGATAACTGTACTGTTGGAAGTTTTCTCTTTTAAATTTTTTCTTATTTTCGCATCTGTCTTTAAATCCAGGGCTGAGAATGTATCATCAAAAAGATAAACAGGGAATTCTTTAACAAAGGATCTGGCAATTGATAGCCTCTGTTTCTGCCCACCAGAAATATTAACTCCACCCTGTGATATTTCAGCATCAAAACCACCATCTTTAGTATTAATAAACTCCATAGCCTGGGCATACTCTGCAGCTTTAACAAGTCTCTCTCTATCAGCATCAGAATCTGCATACTTCAGATTTGTCTCAATTGTCCCTGAAAAAAGTGTTGTTCTTTGTGGTACATAACCAAGATTATCCCGAAGTTCCTTCTGTTTAATATCTTTAATATTTACTCCATCTATTAATATTTCCCCGGATGTTACATCGTAGAATCTTGGAATTAAATTAATTAAAGTCGACTTACCTGAACCCGTTGATCCAATAATTGCTGTGGTTTTTCCAGGTTCCGCAATAAAATCAATATTATTAATAACATTTTCATCTGCACCCGGATATTTGAAGGAGACATTTTTAAACTCTATAGTCCCCCTTTTCTCTCCAGATAATTTTAATGGTTTAACTGGGTCGATTATTGTTAACTCTGTTTCAAGAACTTCGGTTATCCTGTTTGCAGAAATTGTCCCTCTGGGAATAAAGATAAAAATACTTGAGAGCATAAAAAATGCCATAATAATCTGCATGGAGTACTGCATAAATGCCATCATATCCCCTATCATCATTGTAGAAGCTGCAACTTCCTTTGCTCCAACCCAGATAATTGCAACAGATACAACATTCATAATTAGCATCATCATTGGCATCATAACAACCATTACACGATTAACAAAAAGATTTGTACTTGTCAGTTCAGTATTTGTTTTATCAAATCTTCTGTTTTCTGAATCCTGACGGTTAAATGCTCTAATAACTAATAGGCCTGTTAATCTCTCTCTTGATACAAGGTTTAGCTTGTCTACCAGTTTCTGGATTAGTTGAAATTTTGGAAGTGCAACTTTCATAACTGTAACAATTAAAGCTAGTAAAACCAGCAGTGCCAGACCGATTATCCATGCCATAGATGGAGCACTTCTAACTGCTTTTACAACACCCCCAATCCCAATTATTGGTGCATAAAGAACCATTTTCATCATCATGTAAATAACAGTCTGAATTTGTGTTATGTCATTTGTAGATCTGGTTATTAATGATGCTGTAGAAAATTTATCAAACTCAACACCAGAAAAATTTTCAACTTTTTCAAAAACCATAGTTCTTAAATTTCTGGAAAGACCTGTGGCTGTTTTAGATGCAAAATATCCTGAAAAAATTGTAGCAAATGCTGATATTAGTGTAAAAATTATCATTATAAAACCAGTTTTCAGAATATAACTACTCTGCTTTTTATTCAGGTCTACTCCAAGAAATTTATACTCCATGGTAATAGCATATATTCCAGCCTGTAAAATTATTGAATCATCAATTGTCCCAAAATCAGTTACACCTCTTCTTCCAAGGTAAGCTTTACTTAAATCAGAAGCAAAAAGTGCTTTATCGAAATCTGCATCATTATTAATTTCATAAACACTGAAATTATTCATATCTTTAACAGAGTAGTTTTCACTGAAAATTCTAACAGATTCATTACTAAGAGAGTTTTTAAGAGTTTCTACTTCACTAACTCTGATAACTTCTGGTACTGCTTCCTCAATACCACTCTGCTGTAGACCAATATTTACTATTTTTGACATATAACCGGGTAGAGCCAACTCCATATTTGCCTGTAAAAACAGCAGTAAAGAACACATAATTATAAAAACTATGTAAGGTTTTAAATATTTAAATATCTTTATCATAAATTCTCCTGTTCTCCTAATGTTGTAAAATATGTATAGGTTTTATCCAGTAATTCAGATAATTTTTCGCTATCACTATCCCCTAGGATTTCTGAAAGTCCTATACACTTTTTTAGAAAATCATCTTTCATGGATTTTACAAGTTCTTTTGCATTATCAGAAATTAGAATTCTAACTTTTCTTCTGTCTTTTTTACTATGAACACGTTCAACAAAACCTTTCTGTTCCATTGATGTAATTTTCTGAGTAATTGTAGGGGTTGAGACATTTAATTTTTTACTTAAATCTGTAGTAAAAACCCCATCGGGATTCTCCTTTAACATAGAAGTTAAAAGAAAAAGAGTATGTATTTCACTTGGATGCAGACCATACTCACACTGGTTATGAACTTTTAGTTTTTTAAATTGAATTAGAGATCTCATTATCTCTCTTCCACTACTTTCATTCAATAGGTAGCCTCCTAAATAAATAGCCTTATTAATTGTTAGGCTACCTAAATATAAGCAGACTTAACTGTTTTGTCAAGAGAACTTTTTATTAATCAACAGCAATCGAAAATCAAATTCTAGCTGAAAGTACTCTGAATTCATGTGCTGACAGAGTGAATAAAATTCCCTGTTATGCTCCTTTACCTTCAAATGTGCTAATTCATGTACAACTATCATATTAAGAAATTCTATTGATATATTTTTAAAAATTGATGAAATAACTATTTCGTTTTTACTTTTAACTCTTCTTCCCTGTATTTTGGATACTGATTTATTTAGACCCAGGGCTCCATAAACTTGCTCTACACGATCACAATAGCCTGCTTTATGTACAGGAGAAGCTCGTTTCATAAAAGTTTTTTTAATACTGTTTACATAATCATAAAGTAAACTATCACTATTAATTTCGTGTGAGTCAGAGTATTTCTTTTCAAGATATATACCTAGTCTGTTACTGTTAATAAGAGTTTTTACACTTTCAATAGTTGCTTCAGAGTAGCCATTTAACAGGGTTAAATCAAAATTCATAATTAAAATATATTGGGATTAATTGGCGAATGCAATGAGTTAAGATTAAAACTATGAGAAAGTTAATAAAATGTTAATAATCTTATTATTGATCATCGAGTCTAATAGATACATAATTAATATATGAAGAAGTTTTTTGATTTTAGAGTATTTGCTCTATTACTTTTGGTTAGCCTGGCAATTTTAGTAGTTATACAGAGTAAAAATAGGACAGAGGAAGAAAAAACTGAAATTTTACTCCCTGTAACAACAATGAAACCAGCTTTTGGTGATTTGAAGAAGTTTTACACTCTTAACGGATATCTGGAATCAAACGATGTTGTGACTGTACTACCAAAAGTATCGGGAAATTTAAAGGAGTTAAAACTTCAAGTTGGGGATTATGTAAAAAAGGATCAGATAATAGGTGTTGTAGATAGTGAGCAGCTATTACTCAGTACTTCACAGGCAGAGACCGCCTACCTTAATTCCAAAGACACTTATGAAAGACAAGCTCTGCTTTATGAATCCAAAGCAACAAGTAAACAGAATTATGAGCAGGCAAAAACTATATACGAGGCTAACAAAGCACAATATGAGTTAGCGAACCTTCAACTCGGGTATTCAAAAATTAAAGCTCCAATAACAGGAACTATACTCCAGGTTCATTCTACAGAGGGAGCATTAGTCTCTCCAGGAGTTCCTATAATAACCATTGGAACACTTGATGATCTGATAATGAAAGTAAATATTCCGGAAAAGTATTATGAATATTTTTATATACAGGATAATAATATGAAAATTGAACTTCTTAGACCAGATTATCCATATAAAACCTATAATGCAAAAATTAGATATATATCTCCAGTTATAAACCCTAGAACCATGAGTTTTGAAGCTGTATGCGACTTTAGCGAAACACCTGAAATGCTTAGGCCCGGAATGTTTATGAAGGCAACCTTTGTTTTAGACGAAAAAAAAGATATATACTTTCTTCCAGTAGAGTGCGTTAACGATAACAAGGCATGGTATGTTGATCTGGAAACTAACAGAGCCCATAAAATTGATATTACCCAGGGTTTTGTAAATGATGATTTTATCCAAATCCAGGAGGATTTAAAGGACTTAACATTTATTAAAGAAGGATTCTACTTTTTGTCTGAGAATCAGGAAGTAAATATATTAGAGGTTCAGAAATAATGAAGTTATCTGATTACTCAATAAAACATCCCGTTATTATAACAATAGGATTAATAACAGCTGTTGTATTCAGTTTAATAGCATACAATAACCTATCTGCTCAATTTTTACCTGATATAACCCAACCCCAGGCTTTTATCATAACAACCTACCCGGGGGTAAGTGCTAAAAGAGTTGAAAAGGAAGTTAGTAAAAAAGTTGCAGATGCTTTAGTAACAATACCGGGAATAAAAGATATGACTACAGATTCAAGAGACTCTGTATCTGTTGTTCAGTTAACTTTTTCAGAAAGTGAAAATGTTGAGACCCTACTTCCTGTAATAAGAGAAAAACTCAATATTATTGGAGATTCCCTACCAAAGGATATTTCTGCAGCACCGGAAATTCATGTATCCTCTGTGGCAACCTATCTTCCAATTATGACATTTGCTATTGAATCTGATGTAGATCTGCTGGAGTTGACAAAATATGCAGAAGATACAATTGTTCCATCTCTTTTTAGTGTGCAGGATGTAAGTAAAGTTCTTGTCCATGGAGGTAAATATAATGAAGTTGAAATTAAACTTCACCTGGAAAAACTTAATGCAAAGGGAATTTCCGTTTTAAATATTAGAGAAATAATTGGAAGCAGCAATGTTTCAATACCATCTGGAACAGAGTTTTATCAGGACAGTGAAGTAAACATAAGAACAAGCGGAGAATTTTCCTCCATTTCAGAGATAGAAAATTTAATTGTAGGTTACAAAGATGGAGGAGCAATCTATTTAAAGGATTTAGCAACTATATCTGTTGTAACTACAGCACCCGATGTTTATATAACCAGTAATGGTCAAGAGGTTCCTTTTATCGAAGTTTTTAGACGTGAAGGTGGAGATGTTCTTGGAATTATCGATGGAGTAAAAGAAAAACTTCAAAGAATGCAGGAGCAGACTAAAGGGAAACTCAATTTTGAGATTATTAAAGATGATAGTAAAATTACCGAAAAAAGTATCTCCTCAGTTATTCAGTCAGCTATAATGGGAACGATACTTGCAATACTGGTAATTCTTCTATTTTTGCATAATTTTAAAGCTACTGTAATAATTGGAATCTCTATTCCTTTGAGTATTTTACTTACATTTATTGGTTTTTACTTTTCAGGAGTAACACTAAATATTCTATCTCTATCAGGGATGACTGTAGCCCTGGGAATGCTAGTTGACCCATCAATTGTTGTACTTGAAAATATTCATAACAAACTGGAAGCTGGTCTAATCCCATCAGAGGCATCTTCTGTAGGAGCCGGGGAAGTTGGTGGTGCTGTTATTGCCTCAGCCACAACATCTATTTGTGTATTCGCTCCATTACTTTTTCTAACTGGTGTAGTTGGTATTTTTATGGGTGGAGTTGCAAAAACCATGATATTTGCATTAACAGCTTCGGTTATGGTTGCACTACTGGTTCTGCCTTTTTTGACATCCAAATTGATGAAAAAAAGTAAACACTCAGGTATAACCGGAAAGCTTTCCGATAAAATTGGATCTTTAATATCAAAACTAGATATAGTTTATAGAAAAACCCTAGAAGGTTCATTAAAACACGGTAAGTTTATTATTTTTTTTGTTATCTCAATATTTATTATTTCATTAATCTCTTTAACTACAATGGGAACTTCATTTATCCCTTCTGTTGATTCTGGGGAGTTTGAAATTGAGATGAGCTATCCTGATGGTTTTGGCCTGGAAAAATCACTGGAAAAATCCAGACAGATAGAACAAATTGTACTGGAAACAGTTCCGGAAATTACAACAAGTCTTATAGTAACCAATAAATCTTCAGCAACCGGGTACTTCTCTCTAATTGATAAAAAAATGAGAGATAGAGATGTATTTAAAGTTATTGAGGTTTTGCAATCTACCCTAACCCCTAAAGTAATTGATGCTGAGATTAAAGTACGTAATGCAGGTATGGATTCAGTTATGGCTTTAGCAACCGGAGGGCAAGGATTTATTATTGATGTTAAGGGTAATAACCTGGATGAACTTGAAATTGCAGGTAACCAGATTGAGCACATTTTATCTATGGATAGTGCAGTTATAAGTACTGAGATGAGTCTAAACAGTAACAGAAAAGAGATTGTTTCCAATTTAATGCTCGATAAAATGGGCTCCCTTGGCATAACCCCTTATGAAGCTGCAATTACTACCAGACTTCTTTTTAATGGAGATAAAATAGGAACATTCTCTTCAGGGAATGAAGATATGGATATAAGAATTCTATCAGACCTCCATGGTAATCCAATAACCAGCGAAACCTTTGAGACTATGACAATTGTATCCCGAAATGGAGAAAATGTTAATTTTAGTACCTTTTCCACAATGGAAGTAGTTCCTACACTGGATAATATAAAAACAACAGACAGAATATACTCATTAAAAGTCATGGGTCTTTTAAATACCAGTGAAACCGGAGCAATAAGTAGCAGAATGAGGGAGAGTTTAAGTAAAATTGATTTCCCTATTGGTATTGAGTGGAGTATTGGTGGTTCAGCAGGTCTCTGGAGCGACTCTCTGGCCTCACTTCTTCTTGTTCTGGGTGTTGCAATATTTTTAGTTTATGTTGTAATGGTTATTCAGTTTGAAAGATTTGTACAGCCTTTAATAATTATGGCATCTATTCCATTTTGTCTAATAGGAGTAATTTTCGGTTTAAAAATATTTGGATCAAATCTTTCTCTTATCTCATTTCTTGCCCTCATCTCTCTTGGAGGAATAGTTGTAAATAATGCTATTGTTTTAATAGATTACATAAATTTCCTTAGAAAAGAGAAAGGATACAAGTTAATGGATGCTATTATTGAAGGGGGAAGTTCGAGAATTCAACCAATATTAATGACAACTTTAACTACAATGCTTGGTGTTATTCCAATGGCTACTGGAACTGGTGAAGGTGCTGATATGTATGCTCCTTTAGGACAGGCAATCTTCGGAGGTTTAATTACCTCAACTCTTATTACTTTAATTTTAATACCGGTACTATATAATTTTATTGAAAAAAGAAAGGAAAATATCAATGAACAAAAAATATAGAATATGTCTTATTATAACACTTACAGTTATAGCTTTACTTGTAACATCCTGTTCTTCAGTCTTTACATCCTCCATTAGTGGGAATTTAAAAAACAGAGAGGAGTACGATGAAAATCCAGATAATGGAGATGTAGCCAATGCCCTTGTCTACCTTTATCTGGATGCAGCAACAAGAGATGCCAGTTTTAATGCATCCGCGGCTAGTGGATACTACGCTGCAACCGAAAGTGATAATAATGGTGCTTATACCTTAAATGGAATAATCTGGGAAAATCTAACTCCACAGTTTGGTAAAACAGCTGACCGTAAAGAGGTTTTCCTTTTAATATATCATCCTGATTATGGTTGGGTTAAAAACAGCCATAGTATAATACTCTCTTCTGATGTTAGTAACAGTATTTCTACAATCTTTTTAACAGATATTCTTAACCAGGCGAATATAGAAGGCTATGTATATGATGAAGTTGAGAATGAAGGTGCAGAGCCTACAGGACTTCAAGGTGTAGCAGTAAATGTATATATCCCGACATCCTGGGTTAATACAAATGGGGTTATAACGGATGTTATCTATCCAAGAGATCCGGACTATACTTTTACAACAGATATAGATGGAATGTACGAAGGTGAGATTACTTTTCTCCACAATCCTGTTGGAGCTGACTTGGGGAAATCTGAAATTATGCTAACCTATGAATTAAACAACTATGAACCAAAGGACAGCGATATTAAAAATGATAAAGATCTTGACTTTGATGGTGAGGCTACGGATTTTTACCTTACTGCTAATATTTTAAAAGATAAACTCAACAAGTTAACAGATGTAACCATGGCTCAAATTGAGGAGAATGGGACAGCTACACTAGAGGGAAAAATTCTTAGATGGCGTGGTTCAACAACAAACGAACAGGAACTTATGCAAGGAGTAACTGTTGATATTTATGTGGCTGATTTCTGGAGCTATCTGGATGATAATACAATAGATCCAGCATCTATCAAGTACCCTAAAGAGCCAACATATACACTGAATAGCAATAATGAAGGTATTTATACCCAGGAAGTTACATATTTTATTAGAAACAGCAGAAAAGATAATAAAGGAACAGTTCCTGTTGCAATAAGATATGAGCTTGATGGTTATAAAATTGACAAAAATATCGACTCTGATTTAGGGGACTCTAAAATTGATATAAATCTGGATGGAGTAATTGACTCAAAAGATGATAACCTGCTCTATGCAACTTTAAAACAGGATCAGATTACAACTCTCCCAGACCTAGATATTAAACAGATAAATTTTACAACCTCTCTTTCAGGTATAATTTTAAATCCATCAAGTTCTGATTCAGATAAAGGTGTTAGTAATAAAAACATAACAATATCATTTACAACAAGTAATGGAGATAAAAGTTTCTCTACAGTTAGTGAAACTGTGTCAATAAACAACTCAATTGCCGAAAAAGGACATTACTCTTTTGATAATATTACGTGGGTTGATGATACATATACTACAGATCAGAGCAGCCTAAATTTAACTATAAGTGTTGAAGATATTACTACTTTATTAACACCAACCAAGAGTATAAGTTCCGGAAAAAGTAACAGTTTCCAGATTGAGATAAATTAATGAGAAAGCAAGTATTTATTTTATTTATACTCATTATCTCCTTTCATACTTATTCAGATAAGCTGAGTTATAATGAATTTATTACCAGATCCTACGAAACTGAAATGAAGATAAAACAGTACGATTCTGAATTAAATGCTGCAAATAGTGAGGTAAAAAAGGCATCAGCAAAATTCTTTCCCAAAATAGATTTTACCAGTTCCTATACATATCAACAGAATCCCATGGAACCTATTTATATAAATACATCAGATTTTGCTGGATTAATACCTGGGTTTGGAAATTCATCAACTGTTGATAGAATAAAAATTATAGACTCACCTGAACCAAACTATTTTGATTTCGGTTTAAAAATTACACAACCTATTTTCACTTGGGGAAAAATTTCAAATGGTAAGAGAATTTATGAAACCCTTTCAGATGTAAAATTTATTGAACAATCAAATTATAAAAAAGAGTTAGCAACAAAAATAAAAATTTACTATTATACTTTAGCCATTTTAACCAAAACCAGAGAACTTGTTCAGAACCAGATTGTATCTGCAACAATTTTAAAGGAGTTAACTCAACAGAATTATAATAATGGTTTTATTGAATATTCTACTTTACTGGAGATTGAATATCTTTCGGTTGACCTTGAAAGAGGTTTTAATGAGATAAAATATCAACTGGATAACAGTTTAAATAATCTGAAATACATTATAAATGATAATAATTTAACTCTGAATTCCCTTAATCTGGATGTTGATTTAAACTATTCAAAACTTAAAACAGATTATTCTCAAAATGAAATTGAAGAGCTTTTAAATAAATCCGGAAAACTAACCCAACTTGATGAAGTAAAAAAAATTAAAGAACTGGAGTTAAAAATTTCCAGAGGTAGTTCAATTCTTCTTCCTGACCTTGCTCTTCAAATAGATATGAATTATAGTGGCTCCCGATTGCCCCTTGCAGAAACAGATTGGTTCCGAAAGGATAAATACGGTTTAAACTTCTCCTTTGCAATTAAAACAACACTTTTTGATGGTGGAGAATCATGGAATGATACAAAACTAAAAAGCATAAACCTTAATGGTATAGCCATTCAAAGAGATAACCTTTATAACACTTTGCATCAGAATGTAAATGAAAAAATATACAAACTGGAATTTTCTAAATTAAAACTTAATAACCTGAATAAAAGAATAGATCTTACCAGGAGTAAAAAAGAGTTATCCCAGATAAAGTTTAACCAGGGTCTGATATTGGAAAGCGAACTTATAGAGGATGATATTGAATACAACCTTGACTATATAAATTATTACAATGAGATGTTAAATTTCTATATTGACTATTTTACTCTGGAAAATCTTCTGGAAAACTAAATGTGATACATAAAGGGGTAGCCAATTCTATCTAGGGCTAAATCCACTAAATATTTAAAAAGACACCGAAATTCAGGGTAGGAATTCACAAGATCCTCGGGGTGCCACTGTACACCAAAAAGTGTTTTATTATCCTTCATCTCAACTGCTTCTACAATTCCGTCTTCTGAAAAAGCTGTTGGAATTAAGCCATTGCCAAACTCTTTTATTGCCTGATGATGGAAAGAGTTAACAAGAAAACTCTTGTTTTTAAAAAGAGTTCTCAAAACCGAGCCATCCTCAACTATTACTTTATGATATAGTCTGTCTACTGGCATATTGGTTGGATTATGGCCATGAACGGATTGAACCTGAGTAAAAATATCCTGATAAAGAGTACCTCCTAAAGCTACATTTATTATTTGTATACCTCGACAAATTCCAAATACTGGAATTTTCTTCTCAATTGCACCCTTTACAAGAGCAATTTCAAAAAGATCCCTCTCTACAGAAAAGTAGTCAACTTCTTTTACAGGATTCTCTCCATAAAGATATGGTGAGACATCAACCCCTCCGGAAATTATTAATGCATCAATTCTATCAAGATAGGCATAGGAAACATCCGGGTCTTTACACTCTGGAATTACAATTGGAATTCCTCCGGCTAACTCAATGGATTCTATATAGTGATAACTTACATTAACTCTTTTTTTTTGTGGTGTAGGTTCAGTAAATGCTGTAAGACCAATAACGGGTTTTATGGACACTGAACTATTCCCTGGGCCCATAAACAGCCTCCACAAACTGTTGGTTTATTACCAAAACAGTCCTCACTATTGGATTCAAGACGCTCACAACCGCCACATGATGTACATGGAGAAAATCCAAAATTATCAACTTTATCCCTAAAATCTGCATAATCTTTATTAAACCAAATTTCAGTTAATTTTGAATCATTAATATTTCCATAGGATAGAGGATTAATCTCCCGTTCATAATTATTCAAAAAAGTCTTATTTTTGTATAATAGAGATAAACAGGGAGCAACCCTGCCATCAGCACCAATAACCACACAATTCTCTTTAACAAATTTACAATAATTATATTTTATTGAACTATCAACTCCCATATTGTGTATTACAACATCACTGTCTTTTTTTATCCGGTCTAAACTTTCGGCAACATTTGGTAAATTATCCATTGCTGGTAAATCCACAACAATCTTATCCGGGTTTGGAATCTCTCCCTGGGTTAGAGTTAAGTTATATAATGCTTCAGAAACCATATCCCGGGTATATGGAATAACATTTGTTACCTTTAAAAAAGATGCTCCAAGTTTTTTCCCCAGCTCCTTGATCTCCGGTAATTCATGAATGTTACTTTTCATAGCAACAAAGGAAATTCCCAATTTTAAATCACTTTTATAATCCTTTATATAGGCCTTTAATCTAATTAAATTTGTAATTAGATCATTATGGCTTGCACCAATACGGATCTCCTCATAATTTTTTGCTGAAGCTCCATCAATAGATATCCAGATTGTATTTAACCCGGACAAAACAAGATCTTTACACATTACATCATTAAGCAATAAACCATTGGAAATCATCTCAACATTAAGTGATGCACTTTTACAAAGTTTTATCATTTCCCATATACTATCATGACATAATGGCTCTCCAAATCCGGAAAACATAATACTTTTTAAAGTAGGTATACTTTTGAATTCCTGGGCTAAACTTCTAAATCTATTAATTGAAATCTCAATAAATTCATGCTCCCATGTATTTCTGATACAGGTAGAGCATTTTAAATTACAGTGGTTTGTTGGTTCAATATATATTTTTTCAGGCCCAGAAATATTTTTATTAAAGTTCATTACTATATAATAAATCCATGAAGAAGTTTCTCAAGATTATTTGTAGCTTCTTCATTTTCCATAATAACTTTTTTAAGCTCGTTTATACTTTCCTGGATAATTCCGGCTCCATCCGCCTGTTCTTCTGTTGCAGCTTCTATCTCCTTAAAACTCTTTGAAAGAAGTTCAAGAGACTGATTCATGACATTATTTTTCTGCTGTTGTTCCTGGGTTATCTCTCTAATTGACTGTGTCGATTCCACTAAAGATGTAACTGCACTTAATACTTCATTTGCCCCGGCAGATTGTTCTTCCATTGCTGCAGAAACCTCTTGAATCAGAGAACTTGTACTTTTTACATCTCTACCTACCTGAACAAGTGCATTACCAGCCCCTTCTGAGAGTCTAACACCATCATTTACCAAAGTGACCATCTGTTTTATCAATTCCGAAATATGCTTTGCACTTACAGCGGAGTTTTCTGCAAGTTTTCTAACTTCCATAGCAACAACAGCAAAGCCCTTTCCTGCCTCCCCTGCATGAGCTGCTTCTATTGCAGCATTCATTGCTAAAAGATTAGTCTGGGATGAAATTTTAGTTATTTCAGAAACCATCTGATTTATTTGGGATGTAAATTCTTCAACCTTTTTAACCGCAGTAACTGACTGGTTAACCGCCTGACTTCCCTGATCAGCAACACTTACAAGATTCATACTTAAACTGTTGGCACTGTTTGTTGTCTGATTTACAGATTGTATATTTGCAACCATCTCTGTAATAGCACTTGAAGTCTGCTCTACATACTCAGCCTGTGTTTCTATATTTTCATTTACAGCGCTTACAGAGTTTAACATCTCTTTTATATTCCTTGTTGTATCATCTGCAATTTTAACCTGGGATTTAGTACTTTTCTGAGTTTGTAAATTTGAACTAACTATACTTAACGTTGAGTTTTCTGTAGTCTCCAAGGCATTTTTTAATACAACAGCCGATGATTTTACATGCTGTCCTAAATCCTTAACATCCTTTAAAAGATATCGTAACCCACCCAAGAAATCATTTATCGTCCCAGTTAATTCACCCATCTCGTTAAATTCAAAAATTTCAAGCTGCTTTGTTAAATCACCTTCTCCATCTGCAATCTCTCTCATTTTATTCTGCAAATCCCTAACCTGTTTTCTTTGAAAAAGAGATGATGTGTACTGAATTATTAATCCAAAAAACATAAGCTGAATAAAATATATTAGATAAATTGGTATTGTTGAATGTTCTTTCTCTCCTGCTATGTCATAAGGAAAAACAATCATTTCCGGCTCTACCTGTAGTACCATAGCTGCCTGTTCTTTATACATTGTTCTTGCTTTATCTATTGTTATTTTCCCTGAAACCACATCATTTATGGACCATTTATAATGTAGTTCAGCTGTATGTATCAACTGGCCGGCATCAAAAAAGTTAACAGAGACAAAAACCGTAAAAAACGTAATAGCAAGTATATTTTTCTTTAAAATTCCCAATCTTATACTGTTACTGTCAATGTGAGTAATTTTAAACAGGGTTCTGGCCCTGCTAATAATAATAGTAATAATGTTTATCTCAATAATAGAAAACACAATAGCAGCTGATATATAAAATAGAATTTTGGTTATAAACATTTCCAGCATAAAAGGAGTTGTTGCAACTGTTGCGACAAATTCTATAAAGTAACCAACCATATTAACAATAAATATAAGCCGATTAAGTTTGGCTACTCGATCAAGTGCAACTTTTCTTTCATCTTCCTGTAAAGTTTCTCCATTATAGAGTTTCCTGGAAGCTAGGTAAAAAGGGTTTAAATATTTAATAAAAATAAAACCAATAATTGTTCCGGGAACAATACCATAAAGCAGAGAACCAAGAAGAGTTCTAATAATTAACAGTTTGGAATTTATAATTCCATGCATTAAACCCAATGTGATATTTATTGTAAATTTCGACATCAGAACACTGGCAGACATAACAATAATAGACGTAATTAAAATTCTAACTCTGAATTTAGGAAAATTATCAAAACTGGTCATAAGTAACTCCTTATATAATAATCTTGCTTTTAAAAACATTTTACAAGATAAAATTATAATTTTTATAGGTTTTTATATTTTTTAGCTCTATGTAAAAGACCAGACTTAATAAGGGTGCATCTGTTTCTTCCATCTTTTTTTGATGAGTATAATCCTTCATCAGCCTTATTAAAAAGATTGGTTGAATCGGGGTTTAAACTCCATGAATAGACACTTACTCCAATACTAACTGTAACCTTGAGTAGATTATCATTATATTTTACTTCCATCTTTTGGATTGATTTTCTAATTCTTTCAGCTATTATCTCCGCTTCTGCTCCTTTTGTTTCAGGAAGGAGAACTGAAAACTCTTCACCGCCGAACCTGGAAATAACATCCATCTCCCTAAGATGATATTTAAGATTATTCGCTATACTTATAATAACTTCGTCACCGGCTAAATGCCCAAATCTATCATTTAGTTTTTTGAAATGGTCGATATCAATAACCATAAGTGAAAAGTACAATCTACTTCTATAAGCTCTTGCAATCTCCTCATTAACTCTTCTAATAAAAAATGTGTGGTTATATAATCCTGTTTTAGAATCTTTTACAGAGTTATTGTAATGAATATTATTTTGTATCCCTACTGAAATAAATTTTATTAATCGATCTATGTAATCCAATTCACTCTTTGTATAGGAATCATCCAAAATTTTTGCACCAAAGAAAATTAGACCATATAGTCCGGAATAACCTTTTATTGGTATTACAATCTCAGTTTTCAAACTGGAAAAAATATTATTATAATTACTGTTAATAATTAAATCTTTAAGATTTGAAATATGAACAGAGCTTTCATTATTTACAAAAAGAGGCTCAAAATCCTTCAGGCTTGTAAAATTAATAGTTGATACTGATTTTTTTAGATTCTGATATGTAATTACCCTAAGATCACTATCTGATTCCCCATTTTTAAGTATAACAACAAGTGTTGATGGAACAAACTTACTTGATAAACACTCTGTTAAAAATTCAATTAAATCATCTATGGATCTCTTTTTAAAAATGTCATAAGCCTCAGAAATTGTTTCTACCAGTTCTTTATTATCTTTTTTTAGTTTCTCAATATAGTCAAATATTCCAATTTTTTGCAGTAAATTGTAATTGCTAATTAATAAGGGATTTACAGAGATATCCTTCCATTCCATGCAAGTATAATAGTTTATAATTTTAAATTTGAAAACATAAACATTATTCTAGATTCTTAAAAAATTTCTGTTTACAGATACAAAAATGTTAAAAATCGAAAAAATTAAGGCTTAAAGTCTATATTACACAAATAGTGCGGTATTTATCTAAATATCATTGAAAATTATAGCGTGTAAAACTATTATCTAAAATAAATTGTCCGGAGGAAAAATGGTATATAATTCAGGTGAAAAAGTACGAAAAGCTTGCAGAAACAAAAGTTTAACAAAACAAACATCAGGTTTAGCTCCTGGTTTTGTTCAGGCAAATTTGGTTATTCTTCCAAAAGACTGGGCTTGGGATTTTATTGTTTTTGCCCAAAGAAATCCTAAACCATGCCCAATACTGGAAGTTGGAGAATTAGGAGATTATACCACAAAATTCCTGGCAAAAAGTGCTGATATAAGAACAGACCTACCAAAATACAGAGTTTTTAAAAATGGAAAAATGGAAGATGAAGTTACTGATTTAATTAACCTTTGGCAGGATGACTACATATACTTTTTAATTGGTTGCAGTTTCAGTTTTGAAGAGGCACTTTTATATTCTGGCCTAGAAATTCGACATATAACCCAGAACAGAAATGTCCCAATGTATAAAACAAACATTATTTGTAGTGCAGCAGGCAGATTTAAAGAGACTCCAATGGTTGTCTCCATGAGACCATTTAAAACAACCGATGTGATAAAAGCAGTAACAATTACCCGGGAGTTTCCAGGTGTTCATGGTGCACCGGTTCATATAGGAAATCCTGAAATTATAGGAATAGAAGATATAAATAGACCGGATTGGGGTGATTCTGTCACAATTGATAAAGATGAAGTTCCACTCTTCTGGGCTTGCGGAGTAACACCACAGATGGCTGCTACAGTGGCAGCACCCCCAATTATGATTACCCATTCACCTGGACACATGTTTGTTGGAGACCTTAAAAACTATGAATTCAAAATATAAATCTATTGCAGAAAAAATTGAGACTTTAATATTGCAGGATCCTGGAAATAGAGGCATCTCCAATTGGGCTATAGATGGAAACTTGCTTCCGGCAGCAGAATCTATTCTAACCGGAAAACATATTGTCATAACTACAGGTTTCTTTATTCTTTCATCAAATATAATAGAGACAGATGGGCCTCCAGGTGTAATTGTTCTTGCAAAAGTATTGTCAGAGTCTGGATACAAGGTAACAATTGTTACTGACAATCATGCAAGAGAAATAATGCAAATTGGGCTTGATTCAATTAATTGTAAAGCAGAGTTAAAGTGCTTTTCCCCAGATGATAAAATTGAAACTTCAGATATAATTAATTCCGAGACAACCCACTTTATTGCATTGGAAAGACCTGGTAAAGCTGATAATGGATACCATCAAAACTTCCGTGGAAAGATTATTAGTGATTTTGTTGCAAATACTGATGATATTTTTCTAAAAGCAAGAAGTTTGGGAATAAAAACCATTGGAATTGGTGATGGAGGCAATGAACTTGGTATGGGAAAAGTAAAGCATCTTGTAGATAAAAATATTGTTCCTTATCGGGATTTTTCCTGTAATATAGAGTCGGATTTTACAATATGCGCCGGAGTAAGTAATTGGGCTGGTTACGGCCTATCTGCCTTACTATCATTTATTCAACATAAAAATCTGTTACCCAATTTTGATGAATACAGCAAAATTTTAAATGAAATAGTTAAAGCAGGTGCTGTAGATGGAGTTACTGGACTTAACTTAGCAACTGTGGATGGTCTTGATAGAAGCTGGGAAGACTCTATATACAAAAGTATGCTACACATTCTAAAGGATTTATTATAATGGAAATTACAACTGAATCCTATTTTTTAGGGGATAGTACAATTTGCTGGTCTTTTGGGAACACAATTACAAAAGAGTTAAACAAAATAGTTTTATATCTTTACAAAAGTTTAAAGGAGTCCAATGAATTTAAAAAATATAAAATATTGGATATTGTACCATCCTTTAATGCTTTGGCTATTCATTTCGATTCACTAACAGCTGATCACTTTTATTTAAGGGATCTGTTTAACACTTTAATTAATAACTATTTAGATTGTTATACTGATGATGATAAAAAAGGTGAGATTATTAAAATTCTAGTGGATTACACCGGCCAGGATCTGGAGCGAGTTGCAGAATTTAGTAATTTGAAAGTAGAAGAAGTGATCGAATTACACACAAAACCCGAATATCAGGTGGCAATGGTTGGGTTTAAACCTCATTTCCCCTATCTTATAGGCCTTGATCCAAAGCTCGAGACTCCAAGGCTTGAAAGTCCACGAACTTCAATACCTGCCGGCTCTGTAGCCATTGGAGGAGCACAAACAGGTATTTATCCGGAAATTTCCCCGGGAGGATGGAATTTAATAGGTCAAACAGACCCTTCAGTATTAATAAATATTAAACCCGGAGACAAAATTAAATTGGTAAGGAATAATTAAATGATAGTAAACTGCGACATTGGGGAGAGAGGCGAACATCCTATAGATATAAAATTAATGAACTATATAGGTCTGGCAAATATTGCTTGTGGTGGTCATGCCGGAGATAAAAGAAGTGTAGAATTTTTTCTTAATCTTGCTAAAAAGAATTTTATTGCTGTATCTGCTCACCTCTCATACCCTGATAGAGAGAATTTTGGAAGAGTATCCATGACTATATCCTATGAAGAACTTGGAAAATCCTTGCAAACCCAGTACTCATTAATAAATAGTGTAAAAACAGTTAAATTCCACGGAGCTCTTTATAATGATGCTAATAGAGATAAAAATCTGGCTAACTTTTTAGCTGATTGGATGCAAAAGAATAAAATTATAAAAGTTGTGACTCAGTTTGATTCTGAGTTGGCACTCGCTGCTAAAAACAGGGGAATTATAGTTTTGAATGAGGCATTTGCAGAGAGAAACTACACCTACGATGAAGGTTCAAAAAGAGTTGCACTAGTTCCAAGAACTAGAGATTATGCCTCTATAACCAGTATAGATGAGGCCATTAAGCACTCAAAAAAAATAATAGTTAGTAATCTTGTATCAGCTTATATAGAAAATAGTAATCAAATGATTAAAAAAGATATTTTTATTAAGGCAGATACAATTTGTATCCATTCCGAATCAGAAATATCACTTGAGTTGGCAAAAAGATTGTGCGAGTTGTAAATGTTTAAGGTAATCGGACAGGGGATATATAGATTAACAGAGTCTCCACAATTTGGTAATCAGGATGTAGGTATAACTCCCGGGGGTGCAATGGATAGATTCTCATTCTATACTGGGAATATTATGCTAAAAAACCCCGAAGATTCCAAAGCTTATGAAATTATTTATCCCCCGGTTTTTGAAGCTGAATCCGATGGATGCTTTGTTATTACAGGCTCTAAATACTCAGGAAGTTTTCTGGAAAATGACTGCTCAAAAATAGAAATTATAAATAACAGGGTTTATCAAATAAAAGTTGGTGATACACTGCATTTTGGTAACAAGATTGATGGCTTCAGAAGCTACTTATGTTTTAGTTCAAGTAAAATAAGTATAAAAAACTCAGGTAAGGAACGAGGAAAATTTAGTAACATTGCCCATTGGCATTCAAAAAAAGGAACTATTCGAGTTGTAAAAGGGCCGGAATACAAGTTTTTAAATGAGCCGAATAATTTTTTTAAAGCTCATTGGGTTATTACAAAAGATACCAGCAATATGGGGATGAGACTTGAGTCAGACTCTATATTAGAAGTTAATATGGGGAATATGATCTCGGAAGCGGTTTCTGATGGTACTGTTCAGATTACCCCTAAAGGGCCAATAATTCTTTTAAGACATAGACAGACTGTAGGTGGCTATCCAAGGTGCTTTAATGTAATTCAACCAGATGTGGATCTTTTAGCACAATACATGCCTGGTCAAATTTTACGCTTTGAATTTATAGAAATGGACGAAGCAATCAGAATTGCTAAAACAATGAACAATGACCTAAACAGGTTAAGAGATAGATTTAGATAAAAGGAGCACAAGATGCCGATTTATTACGTTGATGGTGAATTTATAGATTCAGATAAAGCAGTAGTATCTGTAAAAGATATGATAGTTTTAAGAGGTTTTGGTGTATTTGATTTTTTACGAACATACAACAGAAGACCATTTTATTTAAAAGAGCATATTGAGAGACTAAAAAATTCCGCTGAATATATTGGGCTTGAATTAAATAAAAGTGTCGATGAGATATGTAAAATAACCCAGGAAACCATTGATAAAAATCCTGAGCTTTCTGAATGCAATATAAGAATTGTTTTCTCCGGAGGAATTAGTCCTGATGGAGTAACCCCTGCAGGTAATGGAAAACTTATGGTTATGGTAACTCCAAAGCATGAGAACCCTGAATCCTGGTATGTAAACGGGGCGAAAGTTATTACAACAGATGTTGAAAGGTATATTCCGGAATCAAAAAGTACAAACTATCTTAATGCTGTTGTAGCCCAGCAAACTGCAAAAAAACAGGGGGCAATTGAAGCTATTTATATAGATAGGGATAATAGGGTTCTTGAAGGCACTACTACAAATTTCTTTGGTATTAAAGATGGAAAAGTTATAACATCCAACAAAGATATGTTACCCGGTATAACTAGAAGTGTGATCTTAAAATTAATAAAAGAGAAATACACTGTTGAATTAAGGGATATTAAAAGATCTGAAATTAAAGATTTTGATGAAATTTTTATATCTGCTTCTAATAAAGAGATAATACCGGTTATTGAAGTTAATGATTTAAAGATAGGCAAGGAAAAACCCGGAGTAATAACCCTTGATATAATGCAGGATTTTGCCGATTATACAAAAAGATACGGAGAAAATAAATAGTATGAGATCCTTAACAAGGGCAGAGATAAACTTGTCTGCTTTACAACATAACTACAGTGAATTTAAAAGAATAATCAGTCCAAAGACTGAAATAATGGCTGTAGTTAAAGCAGATGGATATGGTCATGGAGCTGTAGAAATATCAAAAGTTGCCCTTGATTCAGGATGTACTAATTTAGCTGTTGCCAGATTTTCCGAAGTAACGGAGCTAAGAGAAGCAGGTATTAATGCACCCATTCTACTATTTGGATATACAACTCCGGATTATGTAGAGTATATGTCAGATAACAACGTAATAGCATCTATCACCTGCCTTGAAAATGCAAAAACTATAAATGATAAATCCCAAAAACTGGGGAAAAGAGTCAAGGCACATATAAAAGTTGAAACTGGAATGGGTAGATTGGGAGTTAATCAGAGTATTGAGTCTGCAGTTAATGAAATTCTTGAAATATCCAGGTTAAATGGAATTGAAATTGAGGGGCTTTTTACCCATTTTGCCTGTGCTGATTCTAGGGATAAAACCCATGCAAATTCTCAATTTACTCTGTTTAACGAAATTTTAGAGAAAGTTGAAAAGCAAGGTTTATGTGTAAAATACAGACACGCAGCCAACAGTGCAGCAACAATCGAGATGCCACACACACACCTTGACTTGGTTAGACCAGGGATTTCTCAATACGGTCTCTACCCTTCTAATGAAGTTGATAAAAACTTAATTAGCTTAAAACCTGTCATGGAGATAAAATCTGAAATTATTCAGATTAGAGATGTTCCAAAGGATTATAAAATTAGCTACGGAAGTACCTACATAACTACTGAACCAACAAAAATTGCAGTTGTTCCAATAGGATACGCCGATGGTTACCATAGATTACTCTCATCACAAGGAGCTATGATTGTTAATGGTAAGATAGCTCCAGTTGTAGGAAGAGTCTGTATGGATCTCACAATGATAGATGTAGGGCATATAGAAAATATTAATGTAGGAGATACTGTTACAGTAATGGGTAGCTCCGGGGGAAAAACAGTTAGTGCCGAGGATATTTCAAATATCGCTCAAACAATAAATTATGAAGTTGTAACAGGAATTACACCAAGAGTAACTAGAGAGTATTTTTATCAAAAATAGATTATAGTATTAATAGAGGTCGTTTATGAAATTAAAATCTTTAATACTATTTTCAATACTAAGTTTCACTTTATTTTCCCAAGATAGAACTTTACCAATTCCTAAATTAGTTTCCGGTGATAATATTAAGCTAAATATACAGCATGGATCAATAAATCTTCCATTTGGTGTTTCAAAAACCATGGGTTTCAATGGCGACTACCTTGGACCAACAATTATGGTAAATAAAGATGAATTTTTATCCTTCAAAATTAATAACGATTTAAACGAGGATACTACAGTTCATTGGCACGGATTAAGAGTTCCAGCAGAGTATGATGGAGGCCCACACCAGATAATTGGAAAAGGCACAGTGTGGGAACCAGAGTTTAAAATTATTCAATCAGCATCTACACTTTGGTATCACCCCCATCTTATGGGTAAAACCGGGGAGCATGTTTATAATGGACTGGCTGGTCTTTTTATTATAAACGATGATTACTCAAAATCCCTTAAAATTCCTAAAGATTATGGAGTTAATGATATACCAATAATTCTTCAGGATAGAGATATAGACCGCAATGGTTCTTTTGTATATAGCCCCAATATGCACGATGAAGTTTTTGGATATTTTGGTAATATTATCCTTGTTAACGGTGCGTTTGAACCTGTCCTTAATATAAATGCAGGAACTTACAGATTCAGAGTTTTAAATGGATCAAATTCATCAATTTTTAGAGTCAGGTTTTCTAATGATAAAAAATTTACAGTTATTGCAGGGGATGGAGGCTTTCTGCCAAAATCACTTTCTACCAGTGAGATAATAATTTCTCCTGGTGAGAGGTATGAAATTCTTACAGATTTTGATACTGATGATGAGTCTTTTTTAATTACCGACATATATGGAGGTTCTTCCTTTAAATCCATGAAAATTGTTACCAGTAACCGGGAAGGTGTATTCTATACTCACCCTGAAACTTTTTTAAGTAAACCTGTCGAATATAACCAGAAGAGTAATACAAAGCGTGAATTTCTAATGGAAACCCAAATGATGGGTCGTTTTACTATTAATGGAAAGGCTATGTCTATGGATAGAGTGGATTTTTCACTTCCAGTAGACAGTACAGAAATCTGGACTATAAAAAATATTGGCTTTGGTATGATGCAAGTACCCCACTCTTTTCATGTTCATGATACACAGTTTAGTGTTATCTCAGTGAACGATAAAAAGCCGGGAGCACTGTATTCAGGTTTAAAAGACACTATACTTATTATGCCTGGTGACAAAGTTGAAATAGCTGTTAATTTTATTGAGTATTTAGGAAAATATATGTACCATTGCCATTTTTTGGAGCATGAAGATAGTGGTATGATGGGACAATTTCTTGTTGAGTAAGTGTTGTCCCCATTTTATTTGTGAAAATTCCCTACTCAATTTGAGTGTGTCACCTTATATATTTATTTCCAAACCGGGTTTATATTCTTTATATAAAGAAAAGTAAATTACTAAAAGTTATTAAATGTAAAAACAGAGAAAAAAAGTTTAGTTAAAAAAAGTTCTACAGTGTTTAAAAAAGCGGGAGTTTGTAATGGTACAAACTCTTTTTTTTTATATAAATCATCTAGTTAAATCTATGGAGTGTATTTGTCCTTTAAATATCATATTTAATTGATTAGCCATACAAGGTATTGAACGGGTATAATCTAACTTATTAATATTTGTATGAGCTGAACCATATATCCCCATAATATCCTGGTCCTCCACTTTGCTTAACTCTCTAATAAAATTTTCTACCATTTTATTTTCTCTGTAAACATCATCAAAATTAGAATCATAATAGAAAATTCCCTGCCCAATTACATTTTGTGTAATTTTATACTCTTCAGACTCGGTTAAATCCTTGCTTTGTAAATATTTTAAATATCGCTCTCCTGTTGAGTAAAACTGATGCCCAATATCAGTTCCATGAAAAATCGTCTCCGGACAGTACTCTTTTATCTTTTTATAAAACTCCAAAACAAAATCATTATGAGTAGCTGTTCCTTCCCAATCAGAATAAATTTCATTTAATCTGGTATCAGTAGTTTCATTCATCCATAAATTTAAATATTGTGCTGTAAAATATGAGGTTTCAATAAACAGATGTCTCATACCTTCACTGTAGTGTTTCTGCCAAATATCAAATTCTCTGCTAATGGTTTTCTCAATGCCATGTTTCTCACCATATAGATAAATTTGCCCAGTATAAGCTATTTCAATATTCTCGTTATTTTTTGCATAGATTTCATAATCTTTAGTTATGCAGGAAACCATTATCAACATAATAAATGATATTAATAATATGATTTTTTTCATGTATATTCCTTGTTTTTAAATATTTTCCCATCATTTTATTTTATAGGTAAATTATATTCAAGTTTTTTTCATTCTTTAAATGTGAACACTCTTATAGGAATCTTTTCCCCATATAACATGTGAAAATTCCCTACTCAATTTGAGTGTGTCACCTTATATATTTATTTGCAAACTGGGTTTATTATCTTGATATAAACAAAAGTAAATTATTAAAAGTTACTAAAAGTAAAAATATAGAAAAAAAGTTTAATTAAAAAAAGGTTTACGATGTTTAAAAAGCGGGAGTTTGTAATGGTACAAACTCTTTTTTTGCCCTTATTATAGTCAATCTATCACCTCTTAACAGATATAGAGATATATCATATTGTTCTGTAAATGAAGAAATAAAAAAAAGCTTTGGTAAGTAAAAAAGTTACTACATCCCCATTTCCGGAATATAGAGTGGATAAAATAAAATCTATTAGAAATTCCCTAAATCTATCTTTGTTGAATTTTGCTGAAATTTTTTGGAGTAACTTTAAAAATAGTAGAAGCTAGGTTTTTTGGAAAAATAAATCCCAATAACCTGTTTTAATCATCCTAAAGGTTCTTGAAGCTGTTTTCCTTTTATTGAGAGTCATAATATTTTTGTATCTAAAACATAATCGCCCCAGGTAATCCCCTCCGGGGAAGAACAGAACACGGGTTATCGTCAGCAGGCTGTATGTTTCGTTTCGCTTCGCTCCACCCGATAACCAGTATTGCTGTTCACCTGGCAAGGCGGTAACTGTTAGTTTAAACCATCCTTTATACGCCAAAAAACAGCTTTTAACAGCTCATTATCGTAAAAACAACCTCGTACCTCGGGAGGCCACTGAAAAAGGTTGCGATTTTTAAATAATAATTGTCGCAACCTTTTTTATTTATAATTTTTAGTGGAAAATTGTCTTATTTCTTAAATAAGTCATTTTATTTATGTATTTCGTGTGGCATTTCTTGACTGATATGACT
>QKAW01000040.1 GCA_003247135.1 Spirochaetales bacterium
CAGCAACTTCTTCTTCAGCAACTTCTTCTTCAGCAACTTCTTCTTCAGCAACTTCTTCTTCAGCAACTTCTTCTTCAGCAACTTCTTCTTCAGCAACTTCTTCTTCAGCAACTTCATCTTCAGCAACTTCATCTTCAGCAACTTCTTCTTCAGCAACTTCTTCTTCAGCAACTTCTTCTTCAGCAACTACTTCTTCAGCAACTTCTTCTTCAGTAACTTCTTCTTCAGCAACTTCTTCTTCAGTCACTTCCTCAACTATTTTTTCTTCTGAAATAATAGAATCTTTCGCAATGTTTTCTAATTGCTCAGAATGATCGTTCTTTTCAATATTTTCTTCATTAACGATTTCAGTTTCTTCACTAATTGAAAGCTCTTCGAAAGATTCCTTGTTTACACTAGCAGCTATATCAAGATTATCCAATCTGGAAATAGCATCTAAAATTCCGAGTTCTATTTTTGATTGTCCATCCTCTAGGGAAGTAACTACTGATCCCAGGTCTTTAATCCTGTTTTCATAATCTAATAGAGTGGATCGCAATTGAGCATTCTCCTCTCTTAAAGTACTAATTAAACTAACTGCTTGTTTTATTTTTTCGTCTAAAATCTGTACCTGTTCAAGAGATATCATTTATTATGCTCCTAATGCTTTTTTTGATTCAGTAACAATTGCACTGAATGCTTTTGGGTCTTCTATTGCTAAGTTTGATAATGCTTTTCTATCTAATACAATCTCAGCCTTTTTTAAACCGTTGATGAATCTGGAATAATTCATACCTTCAGCTCTTACAGCAGCAGAGATTCTTGTTATCCAAAGTTTTCTAAACTCTCTTTTTCTAACTTTTCTGTCTCTATAAGCATATTTTCCGGCTTTTGCAACTGCATCTTTTGCTGTTCTAACACAATTTTTTCTTCGTCCCCAGAAACCTTTAGCTAACTTAAGTACCTTTTTTCTTCGGTCTTTTCGTCTAGTTCCATCTACTGCTCTTGGCATTCTTCTCTCCTATTAACCGTATGGTAAAAGTCTTTTAATTCTTGGTAACTCACACTCAGCAACTACTGCACAGTGTCTAAGTTTTCTTTTTCTTTTCGCGGATTTTTTTGTCAAAATGTGACGAGTACCCATTGATTTGTATTTCATTTTTCCAGTACCAGTCAATTTGTATCTTTTCGCCGCGCTTTTTCTTGTTTTCATTTTAGGCATTTATGATACATCCTTATAATTTATTTTTTCGCTTTAGGACTTAATATCATTGACATAGTTCGACCTTCCATCGCCGCTCTTTTGTCAAGAACATAACAGTCATCAAGCAAATCAAGCAATTTATCTAATACAACCTTTCCTAACTCAGTATGGGCTAACTCTCGACCTCTAAATCTAACAGTTACCTTTACTTTGTTACCCTCTTCAAGAAACTCTTTTACATGTTTAGTCTTAAAATCCAAATCATGTTTTTCAATCTTAGGTTGCATTCTTACTTCTTTTAATTTAACAATTTTTTGATTTTTCTTAGCTTCCCGCTTTCTTTTTTCCAAATCAAATTTATATTTACCATAATTTAATATTTTACATGCAGGAGGGTTAGCTTGAGGTGCTACTTCAACTAGATCTAATCCACTTTCTTTTGCAATCGCTAGAGCTTCAGAAGTGGGAACAACTCCTCTTTGTACTCCTTCATGATCTACCAGTCGAACCTCTTTTACTCGAATACTTTCATTTATTCTCAACTCTTTGGGTGCCAAACTAACTCCTTAATTAAAATAAAAAAATCAATAATAATAAAATGTTATATTAAATAACCTGAGAAATATATCATTTCACGTAAATATAGTCAAACTGGTATTAAGTAAAATTATAATTTTAATAACATTGAAAAAAAACATTAATAATGATAATTTTCTTTTATGATATTATTTTCAGTGATAAGCATACCACTTTTTTTTATTTATAGATTAGATAACTTCAAGAATAAAAGCATTATTTATTTTATAAGTGGAGTTTTTTTTAGTAGTTTAATCACTCTAGTCTTTTGGTCTTTTAAAAATTTGATGATAGTTGAAAGCTCTACCTTTTTTACACATATTTTTAACTTAATACTTGTAAGTACTATTCCGTTAATTTTTATGGTTCTATTATATTTATTAAATGTATTAAAGAATAAAGATGATTTATTATTAAAAAAAATGTTTTGCGGATTTGCATATTGGAACTACTTATTCTTAATTTTTACAGGTATTATTGATAATAAAATTGCATTTATTTCTATACCTTTTTTATTTATTATTTTAGTAGACTTAATTTATAAGTTAGATAATTTAGAACTTAAATTTTTTTCAACAATTCAGGGGTTAGAGATATATTTGTTTGTAATCCTAATTTTGTTTATAGAGAGTCTTTTTTTTATACATACAGTTACAGCAATAATCCTAATTTTAATTACAGTAATTTTATATGTATTTTTTAATTTAAAATATATTAATAAGAAATATGAAAAAAATATCTCTTAAATTATCAATCATTTTGTTAATAATTAATATTTTTTCCTGTAATTCTAATGATATAGTTTTTGTGGTAGATGAAATGTTTAATGAATTTTGGCTTCCTCAAAATAAATTGCAAATAGAAGTAGTGAATTCTGAATTTATAGAGTTTGATAAATTCTTAAAATACACTACCATAGTTTTGTCTCCCTATTTATTTAAAATGAATAAAGATAAGATTTTAAATCTAAAAAACAATTTCTTAGTTATGGATTTAGATGTAGAAACCGAACATGTAAAACCAATTCAATTATCAAATATTGTAGCATATACTGAATTTATAAATAAGTTTGGAGATGCTTATGCTGAAAAAAAAATATCAGTTTTTTTTGATAAAAATTTTAATACCGAAATAGAAAATTTATTACAAAGGCTGGATGCTGATTTTAGATTTTTTTATCTTGATAATGATACAACAAAAAGTGAACTTAATAATATCATAAATGAGTTAGGTGCTACTGATTTATGGATTATTGATACAAACTTATTTGGTTATTCTGTTTATAATCTTATATCTGATGGTGATATTATGATTGTTGGTGGTTCAAAATTGGCAAAGTTTAACAAGAATATTAAGTTTTCTATAGAATTGAAAGCTGGGAAAAATTTATTGAAAGTTGTTAAAGAAAACAAAAGAATTATTCAAAGAGAATTGATTAAGTATTAAGATTATAACTTTTTATGGCGATAATTTTATTGATATTATATTTGACAATAGATTCTTAAAGAAATATAATTTCAAGAAATATATGAGTATTTACTAGTTAAGGAGTTCTAGATGAGACAAAAAGGTCTGTTTATAATGGCTTTGTTTATAATTATGCCTATTGCAATCTTTGCTGATAGCTTAATAACAAAAGAAGCAATAGTTGTTGAAACATTCGATGGTGAAGGTTTAACAAATAACAGGAGTACAGGTAATCCTGTTATATGGAAAGCAGTTGGGAGTAAGTTTTCAACTGAAGGGTATCCAAAAACAGCATTTGCAAACGCTTTCCCTGAAGATTTGTTTGGAAAGGATCCAGAAAATCAAGCAGATTTAAATAGTTTTGCCATATTGGGAAGCTTTACTAGAAAAGGATATAACTATTTAGAAATAATCCCTGGAGAAGGTGATGGTGATAGTTGGAAAGCTGAGCCACTAATGTTGCCAGGACAGGTTGAGTTTTTTGATCTGTGGGTTTGGGGATCTAATTTTGATTATACTTTAGAAATGCATGTTGTTGATTTTCAAGGTATTGTTCATGTAATTGAGATTGGTTCTATTAAACATATAGGATGGAAACATCTTTTTGTAAAAATTCCATCAAGTATTAAACAAACAAAACAATATTTACCATTCTTTGAAGGTATAAAGCTAACAAAACTAGTTGTTAGAACTGATCCAGAGGAGAGAGTTGATCTATTTTACTTGTATATTGATCAGTTAAAAGTTTTAACTGATACACATATTAATAATTTTGATGGTCAAAATTTAACAAATAAAAAGAAAATTGAAGAAATTTGGGGTGGTTCAAATGATCAATAAAAGTAAGAAATTTTTATTTATAGTTATTATATCATTTATATGTATTTTATATGGTTATGCTCAGGAAGGAATCTCTGAGCCTGATCCAGGATTAATTGGTATTGAATCAGCTCAACAAAGTTTAAGAGAAGTGTCTATATCAAAATTTGAAGATGCAGCATTTTGGTATGCTAAAATTGGTGCAGATGATGGAATTATAACTGTTCGAGACAAAGTTGGGTCTCCTTCTGAAAAAGAGCCTATTGAAGGTGAGCAAGAAGTTGGAATCAATGAAGTTGATGAAAAAGTACTTGGGGTAAAAGTTGATTTTTTCAGAAGAGGTATGGTTGATTTCTATATTAATCCAATTAGACCTCTTCCAATTGAGGGAATAACTAAAACAGTTTCTATGTGGGTATCAGGAAGAAATACAAGACATACACTTAAACTTATAATAAAAGATCACTTTGGAAATTATGCAGAACTTACTATGGGTGATTTAAACTTCTCAGGTTGGAAAAAAATGGTAGTTGCAATACCATCAAACATTGTTCAGAGAGATTATCACTATAATGATAAAATGGGGATTCATATTATTGGATTCAAGATTGAATGTGACTTAGAAGAGACTTATGGTAAATATTACGTGTATTTTGATGATCTAAGAGCTGTAACTGATCTTTTTGCTGAGCAAAACAGAGATGCTGATGATATTGATGATGCATGGTGATAGATAATTGATAGATAAGTTTTAAATCTTTTTTTACTGAGATCCTGGAGTTAATCCAGGATTTTTTTTTATTGAAAAACAGTATCTATGCAAACTTTATAAAATGGAGACTCTTCTATATCTAAAAAGAAATCTTGTAAATAGAAATCTATATCTGTTTTTCTCAGATTTAACCTTGATTGATAAATTAAAATTAGATTGTCGTTGTTTAAATCTTCATTTTTATCATGGATTTTTTTATTTAACAATTTTGATAGTGATACAATATCAATAATATTTTGAAATTGAGAGTGTGAAGATGTATTTAAATAATACTTAACTGTATCGATAAGCATTTGTGGAAATTCCCAGGATTGTAATACACCTGAACCAACTTGGTGATTATTAATACCAAATTCTTCAATTTCTAGTGATATCAAATCTCTGGTATGTGTATTATGCTTTTGTAAAACTTTATTATACTGCTTATTAGAAAAATTAAATAAAATTGCTTGTCCAATATTATGTAATATTCCAGCAGTAAAGATATCCTCATTTATTACAGATTTACCGGTTTCTTCTGCAATTGATTTTGCAATAAAAGCAGTATTTATAGATTCTTTCCAATAATTCTTATAAAATTTATCCTTTTTATTAGTTATCATCTCAGAACCAGCAATTAATAAGCATATTGTCCTAATTTTATTGATACCTATTAGTGTAATAGAATCTTTTATAGAGCAAATCTCACGTTGCCTGGAGTAAAAAGAAGAGTTAGAAATTTTAAGAATTCTACTGGTCAAATATGGGTCAATCTTTAAGATATTCTCAATTTCACTTGATGATATATTTGAATTTGCAGGTATAGAAATTATATCTGAAACTACTTTTGGGATTATAGGTAGCTCAAAAATATATTTATTATATATGTTACTCATTTAACCTCTTTATCCTAAATAAAATTTCAATATTTTTATTAACCTCTTTAACTATTCTGTTTATATCAATATTAAGAGATTTAGAAACAAAATTATATGTATGAATAATATTTTCTGGAGTATTTATTCTTCCTCTTAAGGGTTCTGGTGAAAGATATGGCGAATCTGTTTCTAACAAAAGTCTATCTAGAGGTATATTTTTTATACAATCCAGTAAAAGAGTATTCTTTTTGTAAGTAGAATTGCCTGCAAATGAAATATAATAACCTAAATCCAAAAATTTTTTCATAATTATATGGTTGTCACTAAAGCAGTGTATTACACCAGATAATTGACCTTTGAAATTTGATAATATATCAAGTAAATCTTCGGAAGCATTTCTGTTGTGAATTATAATTGGTAGATTATTCTTTATTGATAGTTCAATATGTCCCAATAGGTATTTTTTTTGAATTTCAACATTTACTATATCTCTAAAATAATCTAAACCAGTTTCTCCAATTGCAATGATTTTTTTATTTGGTAATGTTTCTTCAATTTTCTTTAATCTGTTTTCATAATCAATATCAGCAGAATTAGGGTGAATCCCAATAGAATGATATAAAAAATCAAATTTATTTGAAAAGTATAAACGTTTATTAAAATTTAACTCATCTACACCAATGTCAATTAAAAAACTTCCATTATTACATTTCCAGTTTTCAAAAAAATTACTTATATCTATATTCTTATCAATCATTTCAAGTATATGGAAATGAGAATCAGAAATATTCTTTATACTATCTAAAACCATCGATATTATATAATCATAATTTGTAATAAAAATGAAGGTCACAATTCAATAATTGAATTAATTTTTTGAATTGTATTGACCATACTCATTCTATTATATAATATCACAATTGTTATGCCGAAGTGGTGAAATAGGTAGACACAAGGGATTTAAAATCCCTCGGGCTTCGGCCTGTACCGGTTCAAGTCCGGTCTTCGGTAATAAGTTTTAACTTATTATATTTATAGCATAACAAGATTCGCCGAAGTGGTGAAATAGGTAGACACAAGGGATTTAAAATCCCTCGGGCTTCGGCCTGTACCGGTTCAAGTCCGGTCTTCGGTATTAAGCAACTCTTTGAGTTGCTTTTTTTTTTTAATCTTTCTAAATCTATAGTTTTTAACTATAAAAGTCGATATATAATTAAAAGATAAAAGGAAGATCTCTTGAAAGAAAAAATTGCAATAATTCTGTTATTATCATATGCAACATTTTTATTATATTCAGAACAAACCCACACTCTCAAAGCTGGAGAAACGATATATAGTCTTAGTAAATATTATAATGTATCAACAAATGATATAATTAATTTAAATAAGATATCTGATTTAACTAGCATTAAAGTAGGAACAAAAATTCTTATTCCAGATAAAACAGTTGAAAATTTCAATACAATAACTTCTGAGAAGAAAAAGTATGTAGTTAAGGAAGGTGATACATTATTTAGTATATCAAAGCAATTTAATATACCACTTTCTGAATTAATGGTGTATAATAATTTAAGTAATGAAAGCTTAATTGCTGTAGGTCAGATTCTGAACCTTAGTGAAGGTAATACTGATTTACCGGAAGTTGCATTACAACCTGAGGAATCTATAGATGAGAGTTTCATACCGAAAGATAATATTCCTTATTGGCCTGTTAATGGTTCAATCAGGAATTATTCTGGAAGAATTCAAGGGGTAGAGATTGTTGGTAATTCCGGGGATTATATTCAAGCTGTTTCCAATGGAAGGGTTATATGGTATGATTCGTTTAAAGGAATTGGTAAAGTTGTTTTAATTGAAGGTGATAATGGCTTTGATTATTTATATGGAACCAAAGACGACTTAAATGTTAAAATGGGGCTGTATGTGAGTGCAGGAGAAAGATTAGGAAGATTGAAAGATAACAGTAATAGTTTAGTTTTTTCAGTTTTTAAGAATGGGAAACCATTAAGTGATTTATCAAAAGCTCCAAGGTAGCTTTTGCGGTTTTAAGTTAAAAAAGGATTATTATGACAAAAAGAAAAGTAATAAAAAATGAAGTTTTACAAAATTCAGAACCAGATTCTTTAGCGATTTATTTAAAGAATATATCTCATTATAAACTGTTAAGTATTGAAGAAGAAGTTGAAATCAGTGAACGTATGGTTTTCATAAAAAAGCAACTTTCAGAATTGGATGATTTATTAGATAAAGAGTTGATATCATTTAAAGAACATTATGATAGAAAAAAAGTATTTGAAAAAGACTTTGATTCAATTAAAGAAAGAATGATTCAATCAAATTTAAGATTGGTAGTATCAATCGCAAAAAAATATCAACATCGTGGACTTGGGTTACTTGATTTAATAAATGAAGGAAATATTGGTTTAATCGAAGCAGTTGATCGTTTTGATTTCACAAAAGGTTGTAGGTTTTCTACTTATGGAACATGGTGGATCCGTCAGGCTGTAATAAAATCAATAGCTGATAAAGGTCGAGTTATTAGAATTCCTATACACATGCTAAATACAATTAAAAAATGTTACTTTGTAACAAAACATTTAACTCAGGAGTTTCAAAGGGATCCAACTCCAGAGGAAATTAGCGATTATTTGAATTTACCTGTTGATAAAGTTAAAGAAATATTAAGTCTTTCACAGGAAACTACTTCTTTGGATTCAACAGTTGATGAAGAGAATGCTACAAAATTATCCGACCTGATAAAAGATGAAACAACATCTGAACCATTTGATGCTGTATATAAAACTTCTTTGAAAGAGCGTATTGATCAAGTTTTAGATGAACTTTCTGAAAGAGAGAGAAAGATTATACAATTACGATTTGGACTTGATGGTGAAGAAGCTTTAACTCTGGAAGAGACAGGACATATTATGGGTATAACCAGAGAAAGAGTTCGTCAAATTCAAGAGAAAGCAAAAACTAAATTGAGGCATGTAAAGATTATTAGAGATTTTGAAGAGTCTAGATAATTTAATGAAAATAAAAGTTTGTATAATAGTTATTGTTATATGTTTTTTATCCTGTACTACAACAAGTGAGTATTATACTGGTAGTACAGGTTCTCGCTTAGGTATAAATCCATTCCCTCAAAATAGTGAATGGTTAAAGTTTATTGATACATTAAATAGCAGAGTTAATAAACAATTAAATAATTCAATTTTGTGGTTGGTTGCTTCATATTCTAGTCGTGGAGTTAAACTAAACTTTAAGTCAAAAGGTCAAAACATTTATATAAATAGTGAGTACGATTATAATGAAGATTTTTTTGATTATATTTCTTCAAGGAAATTAGATGTTTTTTTACTATTAGAACCAGGTGATGCTGATTCTATTAATTTGTTAAAAATGGTTATGGAAAAGTATGGTGCACATAACTTTATTAAAGGTGTTTGTATTGACTTTGAATGGACAAAATCATTTATAGATGCAGAAGTAATAAATAATTTATTAGAAGTTATAAGTAGCTATGGTGATGATAAAATTATTATTTTAAAGCATTGGAACATCGATTCAATTGAGAATCTCATATCTCCGAAACTAGTTTATTTGCAAAATTGTGAGAATATTAAAAGTATTGATGAGTTAAAATCAAGACATATTTTATGGAGTAGAAAGTACTATCCAAATAAAGTTGGTGTTGAAGTTGGATTTGAAACCGATAGAGCTTTTTGGAGTAGTTTTAAAAATCCTATATATACAATCTATGACGAACTTTATAGTATAAATAAAACAAATCTTTTCTATTATTGGAATGAAAGTACATTAAGGGATGTATTATTAGACTGATTTATTTAATATAGTCTAATAAAAGTTTATCAGAATCAGCAAAAGAATTACCCAGTTTTTTTATTTCATCAAGTGTAAAATATTTAAATTCATCATGTTCATTAGTTTCAATTGCACTATCTAATAATTCTATGTAAAATGCGTAAAGATTAAAATTATGATCTTCGGATTTAAATTCTTTTTCAATAATAAAATCTTTGACTTCAATTTTTATCCCTAACTCTTCCATAAATTCTCTTTCTAATGAATTTTTAAAATTTTCTCCATCCTCAACTTTTCCACCTGGGAATTCCCATTTTCCACCAATCGAACCCCCTGGTTTTCTTTTACCTAATAGAAATTTATTATCTTTTTTAATTATACCTGCTACTGATTTATACATTATAGTAACTCTATAGATGGTGCCAGAAAATGAATTAAACCAAATACTATCCCAAGAAAACCTAGAATGTTTTTATTTTTAACAAATGTTTTTACTATAAAGAGTATAACAGATGAATCTTTATCTTCTTCTTGGGAAATATACTCAACGAAAATTGTTATTCCTGAGATTATTGCCAATATTGCCGGAATTAAATCTCCAATAATTAATATATTTCCAGTAAAACGAAGAAATAGAGCTAGAATACCAACAATTGTACCTATACTACCAATAGTAACCTGCAAAATTTCAGATGATAATATTTGATTTATCGAAGAAAAACTTTCGAATTTTTTGTAAAAAAAATCCCTTGAAAGAATTAACCCCATAATAATATTTCCAAGAACTAATAATAAATAAATTTGAACCACTTTTTGACTCCTTTATTGCTCAATAGCAATCTTAACTTTCTTATTAAACTTTCCTGATACAAAATTGATACTAACAAAATCTTTTATTAATGTCTCTTTAATTATAAATGTGATATAGATTTTGTCATCTATAATTTTAGGAAAATAACTATTTTTACTTTCCAATAATACATCATCATTCATAATATCAATTTTTATTTGATCTGTCCCTATTTTACTTATAATTTTTTTGTTAACTTTTACTATTTTTATAGACAATAATATATTCTCTTCAAATAGAACTGCTTTTGATGAAATTTTATAATCATCAATTCTGACATCTTTTGTTATTTTTATAAAAAATGGAATTATTATTACTGCAAATAGAAGTACTAACAAAAGATCAATCAGCATAATTTTTAAGTGTGGATTTCTTTTAAAAAAATTTTTGCTACTTCTTCTTTCGTAAGCTTGTTGAGTCGAGATTGATGAGTTTTCTAACCTTTCTTTTCTGCTTGAATAAAAATTAAAATTCAATTTACTTTAAATCCTCATCTAAAATTTTATCTGTTCTCCATAAACTTATCCCACCGGCATACTCTGTGCATAATAAAGCAATCAAAATTCCATCAGGATTTGTTGCGTAGAAACTTGTATATATAATATTGGAATTGTCAATATTTAAATCATATTCACCAATTATATATCCATTTTCATTTGTTATAGTTAGAAATTGTGAAGTTCCATCTATACCTTGCGAAATAAAATAAAGATATTTTCCTTTTGCAATATCCATTAAAACGTATTGCTTATATATATCATCTTTATCATTCTTACTGACTGGAACATCCATCCATGATATATAATTTTTTTCAGTTAAGTCATAATAATAAATTCTTGATTTTATATTTTCCATTGAAATTATTGCATCTGTCTTTTCATCAAATATCTTTTTATAAAAAGTTAATTCAACCAGAAGTCTATCTTTGTTTCTATCAGGAATTATATTATTTAATTGTGTTATAGTATTATTTTCATTCTCCAGTTGAGGGAGAAATGTTAAATCTATAGTGTTTTTGTCCAGAAAACTTCCATCTTCATTAAATCTGAATATATCCCAAAAATAAGTAGTTTGTGTTACTATAATTAATCTGTTTTTGCTATCATTATAAATGTTGTTAATGAATGGAAACGGATCCCCTTCATTTCCTTCCTGCTTAATTTGTTTAACAAATTTCCCGGTATTATCAAACATAAGTATTACTTTCTCATTAAGTATATGCTTTTCTTTGTCGCTTTTATCAAAAGTAAGATCACGACTTTTATCGATATAATTATCGCTTAATGCAATATCATATTTCAGAGTATCTTCTATGTAAATATAATTATCTGTAATACTTAGTGAACCTGGTTCATTGAATTCCCATTTTAATAAATCATTAGAAAGTTCAACCTGATTATCTGATGATATTATCTGCAGTAAATCACCATATGAGTTAAATTTCATAATTTTTTTTCCATTTCCATTTGAAATGAAAAATATACCATTACTCATTGATATATCACTTTTTAGTGAAAACGGGATTCCTTCCCTTGAAAAAAAATCAAGTTCATTCTCCATATTACCTAAGGATAAAGTAAATTTATCTTCTTTTACTAACTCTGTCTTATTATTGCTCTTTTCACAGGATATTAATGCCAAAATAATAACAAGTATTATGGCACTTTTTTTATATATCATTAATTCTCCCCATTATAGGAAATATATAACTTTTAAATTATTTTAGCATAGGTTTAAAATATCTTTAAGTAATTATCTAATAAAGATATATTAGACTATTATAAATTATATATAAAAGAAATTTTCTTATCAAGTAAGCAAAAGGAATCTATAAAGGTATAACTGTTTAAGTATAGTAATTTTACTGCTAAATATGTAAGTAATGATAAATTATTGAAAATCTTGACCACTTAATAAAAAGGAGGTACATTTTAATAATGATAGAAAAAGCATTAAACCTCTTGTTTGGTTCAGAAAGAGAGAGAAATTTAAAAGAATTATTACCAATTTTAAATAATATTAATACAAAAGAGTTGTGGGCAATGTCCTTAAAACCAGATGATTTCCCAAAGATGACGGTTTCTTTTAAGGAAAGATTATCAAATAATGAGTCTTTGGATGATATATTACCTGAAGCATTCGCACTTGCAAGAGAGGCTGCAAGGAGAGTTTTAGGGGAGAGAGCTTATGATGTACAATTATTAGGTGGTATCGCACTGCATCAGGGTAAAATTATGGAGATGAAGACTGGGGAAGGAAAGACTCTTTCTTCTGTTGCTCCTTCCTACTTAAATGCATTAACTGGTAATGGTGTGCATATGATTACTGTGAATGACTATCTTGCAGAACGTGATGCTAAATGGATGACTCCGGTTTTTGATTATTTGGGATTAGAAGTTGGTTGTATTCTGGCTAATATGGATCCAGATAGCAGAAAAATAGAGTATAGCAAGGATATTACATACGGAACTAATAATGAATTTGGCTTTGATTATTTAAGGGATAATATGAAGTGGGATATTGAGAAAAAGGCTCAAAAATCTCATGTATACTGTATAATCGATGAGATTGATTCTATTTTAATAGATGAAGCTAGAACACCTCTTATCATTTCAGGATCTGTTGATGAAGATACATCCAAATTTGATATAGTGAACCAATTGGTTCAATACTTAAAAGAAGTTGAGTTAGACCCGGAAACAGGGGAGTATCCTAAAGAGGATATATTTAACCCTGTAAAAATTATTGGGGATTACAAACTTGAAGAAAAAAATAAAAAAGTTTCTTTTACAAATGATGGTATGAATAAGATTGAGGAGCTATTGCTTAAGAGGGGAATAATTACAGGTTCACTTTTTGATGAGTCTAATTTTGAATTTATTCATTATTTTACTCAAGCGATGAAGGCTCATCATTTATTTCATAATGATGTTGATTACGTTATTCAGGATGGTCAAGTTCAGATAGTAGATGAATTTACGGGTCGTGTTTTACACGGTAGAAGATATTCTGAAGGTTTACATCAAGCTATAGAGTCTAAAGAAGGTATCAAGGTTGCTAAAAAAAATAAAACTTTAGCAAGTATTACTTTTCAAAATTATTTTAGGATGTATGGGAAAATTTCTGGGATGACAGGAACCGCTGATACCGAAGCTCGAGAATTTTCTAAAATATATAATCTGGATGTTGTTGTAATTCCTACAAACAGACCTATAGCAAGACAGGATCAGGAAGATGTAATCTACTTAAATAAAGAGTATAAGTTAAAGGCTATTTGTGATGAAGTTAAAGAGGCTAATAAAAAAGGGCAACCAGTACTTATAGGTACAGTTTCAGTTGAAAGTTCTGAAGAAATCTCAAATTATTTTAAGAAAAACGGTGTTAGGCATGAAATATTAAATGCTAAAAATCATAGTAGAGAAGCAACAATAATAGCTGAAGCTGGAGCAAAAGGTGCTATTACAATAGCAACTAATATGGCTGGTCGAGGTACAGATATTAAGTTAGGTGGTAATCCTGAACTTAGAGCAAGAAGAAAAGTTGGGACTGAGGCTACTCCAGAAGAGTTTAAAGAAGCTTTAGAAGTTGAAATTGAAAGATCCAGGGCTGATTACGAAGAAGTAAAATCTCTTGGTGGGTTATTTGTTATAGGTTCAGAAAGACATGAATCTAGACGAATTGATAATCAATTAAGAGGGCGATCTGGTAGACAGGGTGATCCTGGAAGAAGTCAGTTTTTTGTGTCACTTGATGATGACTTGATGAGGCTTTTTGGTGGTGACAGATTTAAAAGTACAATGTCAAAGCTTGGAATGGATGGTGGAGAACCTATTCAACATAAGTTAATTAGTAACTCTTTAGAGCGGGCTCAGAAAAAAGTTGAAGAGAGAAACTATGAAATAAGAAAGCATCTTTTAGATTACGATGACGTATTAAATAAACAGAGAATATTTATATATGAACAAAGAGATGAAGTTTTAGTTAATTCAGATTTGACGAATTATGTTTTTGATACAGTAAAAGAAATTGTAGATATATTAATGGATGATTATATTAGTGAATCAAAAAATAATAAGAATGATTCCTACAATAGAATGGTTTTAAGATTAAAGGATAATTTCTTCTATGATCTTGATGCTGATTCAGGTATGAGCAATGATGAATTAAAGAATAAAATTTTCTCTGATTTAAAATCTGACGTTGATCAAAAGGTTGATTTAGCGTCAAAAGAGGCACTAAATCAGTTTTTGAAATATGAATATTTAAAAGCCCTGGATACTAAATGGCAAGAACATCTGGAAAGATTAGATGCCTTGCGAGAGGAAGTTAATCTTAGGACATATGCACAAAAAAATCCTCTTGTTGAGTACAAGAATGAAGGTTTTGCGATATTTGAATCTTTAATAGATGATATAAAAGTTGATTTAGCTAGAAAACTTATGAAAATAAAAATTCATAAAGAGCCAAGAGTTCAAGGGATGAGAATGGCGAAAAACCTTAGTTCGACCCATAGATCCATGGCTCAAATGGCTGCGGTTAATGGTCAAAGACGTGAAGCAGAGGGTCAAAATATTCAGATTAAAAGAGTCGGGGATAAAATTGGCCGAAATGATCCATGTCCTTGTGGTAGTGGTAAAAAATATAAAAAATGCTGTGGTGAATAATATAAGTTATTTGCCGATAATTAAATAATGAATAATAATGAAAGGTATATTGTCCCAGATATAATGGATATCATCTACGAAGATGTTGTATCGGGACTCTATTCTCCGACTCAATTTTATAAGAGAAAGAACAGAATAAAGATCTTCAAATGTAATATTTGTTGTGAACTCTTATTGAAATCACCACTTACAGAATTTGAAATTTCCGAAAGGTTAAATTTTCCAAATATTGATACTTTTCAGTCGACATTTTTTGATTATCTAGGTGTATATCCTGATGAGTTCAGGAAAAGATTTAAAGAGTAAATAGAGGAGATGACCCCTCTATTTACAAACCGATAAGACTGCATAGCTAGATGACAGATCTTCTCTTAAAACCAGAACTTCACTTGGTACTTTTAATTTTTCATTTGTAAAATTCCAAATAGCACTAATTCCTGCATCTACTAATGTATTTGTTACTTCCTGAGCAAATTCAGAAGGAACAGTTAGTATTGCAATTTCAATTGACTCATTTTTTATCATTTCTGATAATTTTGACATATCGTATGTTTGCACATTAAGAATATTTTTTCCAACCTTTTCTGGAGAACTGTCAAAAGAAGCAATAATATCCATACCATTTTGTCTAAAACCAGGGTATCCGATTAATGCAGTACCAAGATTACCTGTTCCAATGACAATCGCCTTGTGCTTTTTATCCCAATTCAAAAAAGACTCTATTGCTGTTTTTAACTCTTTAACGTCATATCCAACTCTAGGTTTTCCGACTATTCCTGTTACGGCTAAATCTTTTCTAACTTGAATAGGTTCAAGTTCCAATTCAGAAGCAATTACTGTTCCTGAAATAACTTTTAAGTCTTTTTCCAGTGCTCTTCTAATTACATTTAAATATGAAGGTAATCTTCTTATTGTAGGAATACTTGCATCTATTTGTGAAAATTTTTTATTTTTCATATCAACCCTTAACTAAGAAATGTAAAGATATATTTATATCTATTTATCTATAATAACACATATTTGAATATTATGAAAATTACTATTAAAATATTTTTATATCTTTTGTAATATAATATTGTGGATAAAATTGAAGTAACAATAGAGAAATTAATTACAGGTGGAGATGGTCTGGCATATGTAGATGGTAAGGCCTGTTTTATACCTGGTTCAATACCAGGTGAGCGATTATATGTAAAAATAGTAGAAGATAAAAAGAGCTATTATAGAGCTGTTATATCAAATATAATTATGCCCTCTAAATATAGGATAAAACCTATATGTGAAATTTACGAAAAATGCGGTGGGTGTAATTTTCAGCATATTGATTACATGCATCAACTTTCTCTAAAGAAAGATATAATAACAGATGTTTTTTTAAGAAACGGTAAAATTAATCTGGGTAGTTTTAATCTATATAGCTCTAAACCAACAGAATACAGAAACAGAGTTCAGTTTCATGCTGTTAATAATAAACCTGGTTTTAAAATGAAGCAGAGTGAAAAAGTGATTGAAATAACTACTTGCCCAGTTTTAGTGCCAGGTTTAAATAGATATTTAAAAAAAAGTCCAGAAATATTATCAAAAACAACTGTTTTTTCTGACCAAGAGAATCTTTATGTTGGGGGTGATGACAATGAAGCCATCGTAAATATTAATGGAAAATCTTTATATTTTGATCCATCAGGATTTTTTCAGAGTAATTTATCAATCCTTCCTGAATTAATTAAAGAATTAAATATTTATATTTTGGGAAATACTGTAATGGATCTTTATTGTGGTGTTGGTCTTTTTAGTTCACAAATTACAAAAAAAATTGAGAAAATTATAGCCGTTGAATTAGATAGTAGGGTAGGAAGCTTTATTAAAAAAAACTTGGTTGGATTAAATTATGCTTTCTACAATATGAGTTTAGAGAGTTATATAAAAAAAACTGGCAAGTCCTCATTAAATTTAGATACAATTATTGTTGACCCTCCAAGAAAAGGATTATCTATTGAAGTTAGAAATTTTTTGCAAAGTGTTAAAGCTCAAAGAGTTATCTATGTTTCATGTGACCCTGCAACAATGGCTAGGGATTTAAAAGAACTAACAGAATCTACTTATAAGCTTATCCATTTTAGCAGTTATGACTTTTACCCAAATACAAGTCATATAGAGTGTTTAGGAGTATTGGATCTTGCATAGATTTTCTCTCTTTTTTATTCTCTTTCTTTATTCAATAAAATTATTTTCTAATAATAGTGTGAATTGGGAAATTGCACTTCCGGGAAAACTAGTAGCACTTCCTGTGGAGAGAGATAATGGAGAAATTATTTTAATTTGCGAAGACAGAAGAGTATATTCAATAAATAGTTATACTGGAAACATTAACTGGAAAATAAAACCAGGAGGAAAACTTTCACAGTTGTTATTCTCATTAGATGGTTCAATTATTATTCGTGACGAGAAAAAGATTTACTCTATTTTTGGATCAGGAAAAATCAGATGGAGTAAAGAAGTTCAGGGGGGGATAGAACAAAATATTGAGCTTAATGATAGAGGGGATATTTTTTATATTGAAGATAATAGACTAAAGATGTTAAACCGATTTGGCTTTGAATATTTAATAAAAGATAATTTTTCATGTAACAATTTTGTTGCTATAAGTAATTATCTGATCGTTTATACTTACAATAATAAATTAACAGCTATTACTTATGGTGGAAAGGAAGCCTGGGCAAATGATATAATTGATGAAAATACTTTTTTAGGATTTACAAGAACTGGTATTTATTTAATTTCTTCTTTTGGAGAGGTTGAGAAATATAACAATAATGGTGAGCTTATAGGTAGATGGGATACTAAAAATAAAAATCCTTATCGATATTTTGTAAATGCAGAAAGTAATTTTCTTTTTGTTGGAGATTATGGCACCACAATTATAAATGATTCGAATTTCTCAACAAAAAAAGGAAATTCTATTTCCATTTATTACTCTAATGGTAAATTGATTGAAGCACTTGATAATTGGAGTATTTTAGCAAAGAAAATTGAGACCGAAAATAGTGATATAATGTTCTTTCCCTCAATAGAGCAGCAAAGAGTAAAAAAAACAATTACACTTTCCGATAAACGAGTTTGGGGTGATGAGAATTTAAGTAATTATTATAAGGAACTTATTACTTCTGGAGAGAGAGATTTACAACGAGATTTATTGAAAACAGTAGAAAAACATATAAAATCTACTGATTTATTAGAAAAAATACCAAATTTTTATGAAGTTCTTCTTTTAATGTGTTCTAAAGAGAATAAGTATTTGGATATGAGGCAAGAAGCATATCGGCTAATGGGGCTAAGTAAGGATATTTCATTTGTTCCTTATCTACTTAATAATTTGGAGATGGAGAAGTCTTATATTATAATTTCTTATATATATTTTGCACTTGGGCAGATAGGTATAGATAGAACAGGAAATGTAATAAAATCTATAAATTCACGTTTGGATAGTTATTATGATGAAAACTTGGTGCTAAATGCTTTATATGCAATGTATAATATTAATTTATACACTGATAGTGAATATGTTGATCTTGTTTTTATGGGTATTGAGAAGATATTGAATGGGGGCTATTCAAATTATATTATGAATAAGTGTTATGAGATTATAAAAAAGTTGAAGTAGGGGTATTATTTGAAAAAAACAATTTTTATTATATTGATGCAATTTACTTTGTATATAAATTCTTTGGAAGTTGAAAGTTCAATAATAGAATCTGTCAAATCTAGTTATATTGAATTTAACAACTATATTGGACCTCATCTCTTTTACAATACTATTGATGAAATTAGATCCATTGGATCATATTTAGCCAATGATATAACACCGAATGTTAGAAGTTCAGGTAATTATAATAATAAATATATAATAAATCATTTTCCAAAAACTGAGTGGGAAATCCGTGAACTTACATGCGATATTTTTGAAATATCTAATACTGCTCTAATTGATAACTCAAATAACATCGAGTTGATTATTTCCCAATATCTTATTGATAATTATAAATATAATTTGGATGATGCTGATTTACTAGCACATCTGATATTAGTATATAATGCTGTTTATAGAGGAGATTATGATCATTATTCTACAATCTATACCTCAGAAAGTAGAATTGAATCTGATGCTTCCAAGCTCGGGATTGATGTAAATTATAGTAAATGGCCTGGAAATACATTTATTTATATTCCATTGTCAGACAAAATTAATATCGGGAAGTTAGACAGTATTAATAGTGATATATTGATCGAAGATGAAGTTATTAAGAGAATAAAACTTCAAGATGAGAATAGTATTGAGCTAAGAGAGCAAATAGTTGATTTTAAAGAGAAAGAATTAGATGAGATCACTACTGATTTAGATAATAAAAAAAGTGAACTTGAGATTCTGGAAAGTTCAGTTGATAGCTCTAATACAGATAAAAATATTGAAACAATAGAAAATTCAGAAGAGATTCTGAATGATAACTCTGAGAAAATAATTACGTTACAATCTGAAGTTGTTGATAAAGAGGTTTTAATAGAAAAAAAAGAGGAGCAGATAACTAAATTAAGGGATAATTTAGCAGAAGATAAAAATTCTTTAATAAAGTCAACTACTAATGATAATAAGAAATATTATACATTTATATTAAATAGATCAGATGCTGAAAACTATTTTGGGCAATTAGTAAATCTAGATGATAGTGGAGCTGTAATTAATAGAAGTAGTATAAATTCTGTAAGAAATAATAAAATTGTTGAACAGAGTGGTTTTACCTATTTTATTGCAGGTGGTAATAAGAGCAATCAAATAATAACCCTTGGTAAAGTTAACTCTAGAACCTTAGAGTTAGTGAAATGGGCTACAGCTAATTGCTTTGAAAGTTCTGATATAATTTTTACAGGTAATAAGCTCTACTCTCTAATTATAGTGGAAAATAGATACTATATTGGGGAGTTTGATACAGATTTAAACCTCGTTAGAAGAAGTGCTGTAAGTTTAAACCAGAATAGTTATATTATTAATAAGAGTGGAAGCTTTTATATACAAGGTGATGATAATAATATAAAATTGATTAATTTGTCTGATTTTATTTCAGAAGAATAATTAGGAGATTTAATGGTAAATTTTAATAGTTCTTTTTTTGGTAGGACAATAGCTGTTGTTCAGGATTTTACAATAGATGAGCAAATTTATTTATATGAGAAAACTCGAGAATTAAAGTACGCAATAGAAAATGGAAAAAGTTTGGATGAGTTTAAGATAAATGATCCTGATTTTGGTATTTATTTAATGTTTTTTGAAAGTTCAACCAGGACAAAAGAATCTTTTAGAAACGCCGCTAAATTTCATAATGTTAAATTAAATAATTTTGATGTATCCAGCTCTTCATTTAATAAGAGTGAAAGTATTCTTGATACAATAAAAATGCTGTATGGTTATTCAGATAAATCCATGTTCATTTTAAGAACCGCTCATGAAGGAGTTTGCCGATTTCTGGAAGAGAAAATTAGCGATTATAGTTCTATAACTTCACTACCTAAAGCCGGGTTTATAAATGCCGGAGATGGTAAGCATGAACATCCTACTCAGGAATTTTTAGATGAATTCTCCTTTTTGGAGCATAAAAACTGGAATAGAGAATCAATTCATATTGCATTGGTTGGAGACTTATTTCATGGAAGAACAGCTCATTCTAAAGCAAATGGTTTAAAGATTTTTAATAATGTAACAGTTGACCTTATCGCTCCAAAAGAACTTGCCATGCCAGAAGAGTATGTAGAAGTTATGGAAAATAATGGCTTTAATATAAAAACATTTTCATCAATTGAAGAATATTTGAACAATGATTCGGTTTCAAATATCTGGTATTTTACAAGATTACAATTGGAAAGAATGGGAGATAAAGTCCTGGATAAAGCAGATGAACTTAGAAAATCTGTTACTTTTAGAAAAGAATTTATGGCTAAATTACCAGAAAGAACAAAGTTTTATCACCCTCTACCTCGACATAGTGTCTATCCTGTGATTCCAAATTTTCTTGACAATACCGACTTAAATGGATGGGATTTACAATCACGAAATGGTTATTTTACTAGAATTGTAGAAATAGGACTTCTTGGAGGTGCTTTTGGTTCAGACTTTAAGGGAGAAGTTAGTAATAAAGAGAATAAGTTAAGCTCAGATTTTATCAAAAATATTCCAGTATCTGGAATTTCAAAAATAAATGATACATGGAAGATTGGTATAAAACCTGTTGATAATGGTATTGTGATAGATCATATAGGGAAAGGATTACCATTAGAGGATATATGGAATCTGGTTGACAGAATAAGAAGAGTGATGAATTTTAATCTAAGAAGTTCTCACGGAGTCTTCCATACAAAAGATGTATCAGTTTTTAAAGGTATCATTTCTATTCCAGATATTGTTGATCTGGATGAAAAGCAGGTTAAGATGTTATCAGCAATTTCTCCTGGTTGTACTGTGAATATTATTAAAAATTCTCATGTTGTTTCAAAGTATCGACTCTCTATGCCTCCAGTTATTTTTAACTTTGCTGAGATCTCCTGTAAAAATAGCAGCTGTATTTCACATAAATGCAATAACGAGAATGTAACACCATATTTTAGAAAGTCATCAAAGGATAAATTTATCTGTAAGTATTGTAGCAGAAGTTATAGTTACAATGAGATTTGGTAGTTTGATAACTTAGTTAGTTCTTTAATTTTTAGACATATACCGGGGTTAAAGATTATTTCGCCATGAATATAAACTTTCTCTCCCGGGCTGAATGTTTCAGCTCTTTCAGATATGAACATTGCGTTAATTTCTGAAAATATGTAATTTTTTTTGTTAATTATTATGGAGAAAAATACTTTATATTTTCCTTTGCTGGTTAATAGAGAATATGATTTTTTACTTATAATGCCTACAGTGCTTATCATATCTATTATATCTTGAAATTTTTTATTATAATTCAGTAAGTTGAGGTTTAAAGTGTCAATATTTGAAAATTTAAGCAATGTTAAAAATATTATATCAAGGTATGAGCTAGACTCCGGTCGAAAATCAGGATCAGTAACTCTTTTAGCGGTTTCAAAAACTAAACCCGTTGAATTAATGATAGAGGCCTATGAATGTGGACAAAGACTTTTTGGTGAGAATAAGGTTCAGGAAGCTGAAGAGAAAAAAAAATTACTTCCTGAGGATGTAGAATTACATCTTATCGGGCATCTGCAAAGTAATAAAGTAAAAAAAGCATGTAATATATTTAGTTGTATACACTCTGTTGATTCGTTAAAGATTGCAAAAAAAATAGATAGCATCTGTTTTGATTTGGGTAAAATTATGAATATTTTTGTTGAAGTAAATATTGCTGAAGAAGAAAGTAAAACCGGGTATATTCCAAATAGTCTTTTTTTTGATGAATTTGAACAAATTTTAAAACTAGAAAATCTAAATGTTTTAGGGTTAATGTGTATTGGAGCAAATTCAGAAGATTCCTTAATTATCAGGACGAGTTTTAACAGACTAAAAGTGTTACAAGATGAACTTAAACATAAATTTACAAATTTTCATGGAGATAGTCTCTCTATGGGAATGAGTAATGATCTTCCTGAAGCTATTAGTGAAGGTTCTACTATAGTGAGGGTCGGTAGTAGTATCTTTGGAAGTCGAATATAATGAAAAAAATTATATCTATAATTTTAATTATTTCCAGCATGAATTTATTTAGTGCAGAAATAATTCCTGAACCATATAAAAAGGATGAATTTCCCAAGTATCTACTTGATATTAGAAGAGCAACTGTTATATTTTGTGGTGCAATACCCCTTGGATATATGTACTCTTCAATAGTTGGTGATGTGATTATTGATGAGAGTGGAATTCTTGCGGATATTGAAGATGAAGAGATAAATAATAAAAAAATTGAGCTTAAAATTTTAAGTAGCTTAATTTTTGCCGGAGTGGTAATGATAATAGACTTAATAATTGAAAAATTATTCAAAAGGTAGTTAATGTTGGATATAGAGAGAGAAGAGTTAGACATAACAGCAGATTTTGATGGAACAATTAGGATTGACAGATACATCTCTGAGTCAGGAATTTTAGGACGTAATCAGATTAAAGAACGAGATTTAAAAGTTTCTTGTAATGGTAAAGAGATAAAACTATCAACTAAAGTTAAAAATGGTCAAAATTATCATCTGTCATGGTTAAAGGAAGTTGTGGTCGATATACTGCCAGAAAAGATGGAGCTTAATATTGTTTATGAGGATGAAAACTGTATAGTAATAGATAAAGAGCAGGGAGTTGTTGTCCATCCATCCATTGGGAATTATCATGGAACATTGGTCCAAGGACTATTATATTACATAAAAAATCTATCAGATAATTTTGGTGGTGATTTCATGAGACCAGGTATTGTACATCGATTAGACAAGGATACTTCTGGAATAATAATTACTGCTAAAAATAGTGAAACACTGGAATTCCTCTCTGGGCAATTTAAAAACAGAACAAATCTTAAAGAGTATATTGCAATAGTTAAAGGTGTTCCTACTAAAAAAAGAGATACAATAAAAAGTTATATTTCAAGAGATAGTAATGATAGAAAAAAATTTATGTCAACAATTGATGATAAAAATGGAAAGTTTGCAGAGACTGATTATGTTGTTCTCTCATCAAACGGTGATTATTCACTTTTAAAGCTGACTTTAAAAACTGGAAGAACCCATCAGATAAGGGTTCATTTAAAATCAATCGGAAATCCAATTTTAGGAGACCCTATTTATTCAAGAATTGATCCTAAATATAAGGATGAAACTTTAATGTTACACTCATATCATTTGGGAATTATGATTCAGGGGGATGAAGAACTAAAGCATTTTTATTCTCCTGTCCCACAACGTTTTATCAAATTTATGAAACAGGAAAATATTGATACACCAGCTATTTTAGAGGAGCATATAGGTTAAACATTTTTTTTTCTGTTTTTAGAATAGATGGTGGACCATGACCTGGAAAAACTATTGAGTCATCGTTAAGGGTCAACAGTTTTTCCTCAATACCATCAGTTAAAATCTCCTCCTCAAACTTACTATCTGTACGTCCTATTAAACCAGAACTTATTACATCTCCCACAAATAGCAAATTTCCGATTTTATATACAAGGGAGTCAGCTGAATGTCCGGGAATGTGCAGAACTTCAACATTTATACCTGACATTAGGATTTTCTCTCCATCTACCAAGCTATAGGAATCGAACTCTCCAACATGTGAATAAAATGAGAAAATTTGTGCTTCATATATTTTTTTTATTGTTCTTAGTGCATCGAAATGATGGTTATGAGAGTGGGTTAACAAAATATTTTTTATATAAAAATTATTATCTTCAATTAAATTTAACATATTAATGTCCATAATTGCAGGATCGATTAGAATAGCATCACCACCTTTATCCGGGCCAATAATGTAAGAGTTGGCTATACCAAACATTGAATAGTGTTTAAGAATTTTCATGACTTTTCCCTCTAGTAAAATAAGATTCTTCAATGTTGGATAATTTAAATGAAACATGATTATTTATGTAATCAGAAAAATCAACTCTTTTAAGATTGCAATCATTAAAAATTGAATTATCAATGAAAGCACCAATAAATCGACTTAAGTAAAGATCCGAGTCATTAAAATTACAAAAAAGGATTTCTGATATATTAAAATTATTATTGTGTAATTCACAATTAGCAAAACTGCACTTAGTGATTTTTGAGTCTGAAAAGACTGAATCTGTAATTATACTATCATCAAATATGGACTCCTTAATTTCTGAATTGTTGAAAAAACACATATTCATTCTGCAGTTTTGAAAATCGATATTATCAAGAAAAGTATTATTAAATTGGCAGAAAGTGAAAAATTTTCCAGATAGATTTATCTGTTTAAGATCCAAACCTGAGAAATTATCATGTATAAAATTGTCTTTTGAATTTAGGTATTCAATTACATTGTTCATCTATATAATAATAAGCTTTTTAACGGGTATATTCAAGGAAATAATATAAAAGATGAAAGCACATTTACTAAATAGGAAGTGTGTTTTATACTTCATTTATGCTTAATAATATAATGTATAATTTAGGTTTTATACGTGTATAAACCAATTGTTTTTTTTGACTCTGGGGTTGGAGGATTACCTTATTTAACCCACTTAAGAGATTTAATTCCCTGGGGTAATTATATATATGTTGCCGACAGTAAAAATTTTCCTTATGGAGAAAAAGATGAGAAAAACCTGATAAATCTTGTTATAGAGTTAGTGACAAAAATATTGTTCAGATTTAATCCACAGCTTATAGTTGTCGCTTGTAATACTGCAACAGTTACAACATTAGATAAAATAAGAGAAATTACCAGTGTTCCGATTGTTGGTGTTGTCCCAGCTATTAAAACAGCATCAGCTCTAACAAAAAATGGCAAAATTGGTGTTTTAGCTACAAAAAGAACTGTATTAGGCAATTATTTAGAAAATTTAATTAAAGAATTCTCATCAAAAGATGAGGTTTATTTAATTGGTGCATCAAGGATTGTTACATTTGTAGAGAATGAATTTAATTTTACATCTGACCTAAGCAAGAAAGAGTTCATTGAAAAATCAGTTTATGCATTTAAAGAACTGGGAATAGATACATTGGTATTAGGTTGTACACATTTTATTCATGTAGAGAAAGAAATATTAGAGGCGTTTGACAATCGGGTAAAAATTGTTGATTCCAGAGAGGGTGTCTCGAATCAGATAATAAGAATATTAAAGTTGAAAAAAAATTGTGACGACAGTGGGGCAGGCTTTTTTTATTTAACAAGAAATAGTTTGAAAAATGAAAATTACAAGATTTTTTGTGAAAAATCATTTCTTGAATTCAAAGGAGAATTATAAATTTGGTAGAAGGAATTATTTTGTGGGGTATGAATAATATCTTTACAGCACTAGTAAATGGAAAAAATATTGAGTGTCGTATTAAAGGAAAAGTCCTTAAAGGCCAAGAAAAAGCATACAACCCCTTAGCAAGTGGTGATTATGTACAGATAGAGATTGATCCAATATCTGAGTCCCATGGAATGATTCTGGGTCGAAGTGATAGAAAAAATCATTTTTCCAGATGGAATAATAAAAGGAATGCTCCCCAAGTTATTGCCGCAAATATAGATCAGGTTGTTTGTGTCTGTTCTCCCTTATCACCTCCATTTAGACCAAGATTTGTTGATAGAGCTATAATTTCTGCAGAAAATGGTGGGGTTAAACCAGTTATATTACTAAATAAAATTGATCAGGGTGTTCCTCCTGAAGTTGAAGCTCGTTTATTACACTATCAGGAATTGGGGTATGAAGTAATAAAAGTATCTGCTAAAGATGAAAAAAACCTCAGTCAGCTAAAAAATATACTTAAGAATAAAACAACAGCTTTTGTAGGCCAATCCGGAGTTGGGAAATCAACACTACTTAATACTCTGAATCCGGAACTTATGCTGAGAGTAGGTGAAATATCAGAAAAATTTAACAGGGGTAAACATACAACATGCTATGCAGTATTAGTTCCATTAAATGAATATTCCATAATTGATACACCTGGAATAAGAGAACTTAATTTATACGGTGTTAATCCAGATGTTCTCTCCCACTTTTTTCCTGAATTTGATAAATATTGGGGTGAGTGTAGATATAAGGGATGTACTCATACCCATGAGCCAGGATGCGTTATTAAAGAAGCTATAGAGCGTGGAGAGATTGATGAAGATCGATTTAAAGGGTATAACTCTATTATTGAAGAACTTGAAGATTCAAGCAGGAAATTTTATTAAGCTCTATTGAAAGAGATGAAACGAGAGGATACAATAAGCCATGAATTTTATCTTTAGGATAAAAATGAGAATAATCACTGTTTTTACGGTATTTATTGTTTTATTTTTAAATTCATGCTTAACAATTGAGTATGATTTAAAGTTAAACAGTAATGGAAGTGGTTCGTTATCAATAAGTTACTTTTTAGATAAACAACTTCAGGGTATATCATCTATTGGAAATGATGATGATATTGTTCCTCTAAATTTGAGTGAAGATTATCTTTCAGAAGTTATAGGGGCTAGAAGTGATATTTTTTATCAAAATTATAGAGTTTCTGAGGATGAATTTAGTTACAATATATTTGTAACATTTGTTTTTGACTCAGTTGAAGCATTAAACGCTGTTTTACCGGAAGAGAATCGTATTGAGCTTACTAGAGTTAACGGTGAAACAACTTTTAGGCAGACTGTTATGAAAGATAAGTCTGGTGAGATTGATAATGAAACTCTCAGTATCTTAAATGATATTTTTAAGGAACACTATTTTAAGTTTATATTGAGAACACCGGGAACAGTTAAAAAGACTTTTCAGTCAGAACTGATAGAAGACAGAGTTACTGAGTATAATGAGAAATTTATGGATATTCTTATTGATGATAATAAGAAAGAGTGGAGTGTTATCTGGTAAATGGTAGGACCGGAATCTATAGAATGGGATAGGAAATTAAAATCTCTTTTTGATGAAGTTGACGACTATTTGGAAGATTTATTTGGTAGTTTATATCCTTTACATCCAAATAGAATGAAAAGGGGAGAAACAGCTAATAAGGAGATGGATGGTCTTATCAATATAGGTGCTTCATTTTCCCCTGGTTACGGTACTGAATATGGAAGAGGTTATGTTATAGATCTTCATTTATCGACTCTGTTTAAAGTAGATAATGTAGTTAAAAAAAATATTGAAGATTGCGCTATTGATAAAATAAAGGAATTATTACCTAAGTATTTTACCAATAGAATTCTGGAAGTAAAAAAAGATGGGTCAGTTTACAAAATTGTTGGAGATCTGTCCTTGAATACCAGATAATAAATATGTAAATTTTAGGCTGTGGAGGCTTGTTTAAATGGATAAAAGAAAACAAACGAAAATTGTTGCGACAATTTCGGATTTGAACTGTAGTGTTGAATTTTTAACATCACTTTATGAAAATGGTATGAATGTTGTTAGATTAAATACTGCGCATCAGTCCCATGAGGGTTCATTATTAGTAATTGATAATGTTAGAAAAGTATCAAAATCAATACCTTTATTAATCGATACAAAAGGTCCTGAAGTTCGAACAACAGAGATCGGAAAAGAGGGATTAGTTGTTGAAGAGGGTGATATTATTGCTATCGGTCCAAATTTAGGGGATGAAAAAGGTTTTTTTACAAATTATGAAGGTTTCGTAAAAGATATTCCTGTTGGTGCTGACATTTTGATTGATGATGGTGAGACAGCAATGGTTGTTGTTGATAAGAAAGATGATAGACTTTACGTAAAGATCTTAAACAAGGGTGTTATTAAAAACAAGAAAAGTATTAATACTCCGGGAGTTCATTTAGATCTACCTTCAATTTCTGAAAAAGATGCAGAATATATTAAGTTTGCAGCAAAAAATAATGTAGAATTTATTGCACACTCCTTTGTTAGAAACGGTCAGGACGTTAGAGACGTACAGGCTCTTTTAGATGCTGCAGGTTCAAATGCTAAAATTATTGCAAAAATCGAAAATAGAGAAGGTGTTAATAATCTGGAAGAAATTTTAGATGAGTGTTACGGTGTAATGATTGCCCGAGGAGATCTAGGTATTGAAATTCCTGCTCAAGAAGTTCCGGCTATTCAAAAACACATGATTAGAACATGTATAAGAAGAGCACAACCAGTTATTACTGCAACACAAATGTTACACACAATGATTGATAATCCAAGACCTACCAGAGCAGAAGTTAGTGATGTTGCAAATGCGATTTTTGATGGTACAGATGCAATAATGCTAAGTGGTGAAACTGCTTACGGAAAGTATCCTTTAGAAGCTGTAAAAATTATGAATAAAATTGCTTTAGAGGTAGAAGCTCACACTCCTGAGTTAAGAGATGCTCCAGTTATAACTGAATATAATCACGTAAGAAACTTTTTAGCTAAAAAAGCTGTTGAAGCAGCAGCAGAATTGCCTATTAAATCAATTGTTGTATGTGCTAAGACAGGATCTTCTGCAAGAATAGTATCTTCATACAGAGGAAAGTTACCTATTCATGTAAAATGTATGCACGAGGATGTTATGAAAACTTTGGCATTATCATACGGTGTTTACGCTTCAACAATTGAAGAGTGCAAGCACAGAGATGAACTTGTTGCTAAAGCGGTTAACTCATTAATTGATGAAAAACTTGTAGAATCAACTGATCAATTAGTTATTTTAGCTGGAACACCAAGTGACAACAATGAAGCTCCTGAATTTATTCAGATTGCTATTGCAAATCACTGCATTTAATTTGCTAATTTAAGTTGCATAATATTACACCTCTATTTATAGTATAGATAGAGGTGTTCTTAATGATAGATGATGATAAACAAAAATATTTAAAAATTTTTAAACTAGAGTTACAAAACCTGATTGATGACATTACCGAGCTAATCAATTATGAAAAAAACCTTTATGATAATAATACACATACAAACTTTGTTTATTTAGAAAATCTTGTTGTTTTAAAAGATGAAATAATGGGTATAAATGGCATTCTTGGGATTATTGATGATCTTTTTATTGGATTTCACTCAGAAAATTACAGGGATGATTTACAAAAATCTTTGAAAGAGTTTGTTGAAAAGAAGGGATATCCCCAAGCAGTTTACAGATTAATTGAAAGAAAAATAAAAAAAATTGAAAATATAAAAGATATTATTTGATTTGTGTTATTTATATCCATTATTAAATTGGTTTTGTAAGCGATTACTCCAAACTATAGCGGAAAATAATGGAAATATAAAGAAAATAACATAACCTTGAAATTAAATTATGTAGTTATTAGAATGTAAAATATAGCTATTAGTAAGTTTAATAATAATAAGATTATTTAAATTGGGGGAATTCATGGATGTTCAATTAAAAGAGCTAATTGACAAAATTAAGACCGATGGTGTCAAAAGCGCTGAAGAGAGTGCTAAAGCGATTATTTCAGATGCTGAGTTAAAAGCCAAACAGATTATTTCAGACGCAGAAAAAAAGGCTTCTGATTTAAAAGAGAGTTCACTAAAAGATGCAGAATTAGCTAAACAATCTAGTATAGATGCTGTAAAACAGTCAGCGCGTGATCTGGTAATTGACTTAAAAAAAGAGATAGAGAGTATTTTTGATAATATAATAAAAGTTGAGAGTGTAAATGCCCTGAAAAATGATGGTTTAGCAAGTGCAATTACTGCAGTTCTAAGCAATTGGGATAAGGAGAAAACTGCTGATTTAACAGTTTTACTACCTGAAAATGAGAAAGAAAATGCTTTAGCCCTTGTTAATTCAAAATTTAGTGATCTTGTTAAATCCGGTTTGGAAATTAAACCTCACAAGAATATAGATGCCGGATTCAGAATATCAGAAAAAGATGGTAACGTGTATTACGATTTTTCAGCTGAAGGTGTTGGGCAGATGATGGCTGAATACTTAAGTCCAATTTTGGCAAATATTGTAAGGGATGTAAAGGAGAGTTAGATGAAACAGTATTATTTTACTGCAGCTTCATTACCTCTTTTATCCATAGATTCCAAACCAGGAATTTCAATTGAATCATTTTTGAGCACTTGTCAGTTACACGTGGATCCAGCTGATTATCAGATTCTGATAAATAGTAGCATTACTGTTCCAGAAAATGAGAATTCCCTATCAGGAATTGCTCAACTCTGCTGGGCCTGGGAAAAGTCCTTAAGAAATGAGCTTGCGAAGCTTAGAGCTGAGAAAATGAACCTATCATATGAAAACTATATTCGTGATGGTGAAGTTGTTTTCGGAACTCAGCGAATTGCTCAAGAAGCTATTAAGATTGACTCTCCTCTGGATGCTGAAAATTTTCTTAACACTGCAAGATTGGCTTTTCTAGAATCGTTAACTGTAGGACATTACTTTGATCTTACTTTTCTTGTAATTTATTATCTAAAATTACAGATTCTTGAAAGAATTGAGAATTTTGAAAGTGAAAGAGGTTATACCAGATATCAACAAATTTATAAAAATATACTTTCAGCTTATGAAGCTGGTGGATCGGAGATATAGATGAAAAGTGTAGGAAAAATCATTGGTGTAAATGGTAATATGGTTACTGTACAAGTAGCTGGTACTATTTCCATGAATGAAGTTGGATACATTCTTGTAGATGATAAGAAGCTAAAATCCGAGGTAATTAGGATTCTTGGTGATAGTTGTCAGATGCAGGTTTTTGAAATGACAAAAGGAATTAAGGTTGGTGATGAAGTTGAATTTACAAAAGAGTTATTAGCCGTAGAATTGGGACCTGGTTTATTAAAGCAGGTTTATGATGGATTACAAAATCCACTGCCAGAGTTAGCTGAAGCAGCAGGTTTTTTTCTTGAACGTGGTATTTATCTAAAAGCTCTTGATCGAGATGTTCTATGGGATTTTACGCCTATTGCTAATGTTGGAGATACAGTTGCTAAAGCTGATAAATTGGGAACTGTTCCTGAGGGACCTTTTACCCATGAAATAATGGTACCATTTAATCTTTTAAAAAATTATAAAGTAAAAGAGATTAAACCTGCCGGACAGTATAAAGTAGATGATGTTGTTGCAAGGCTTGAAGATGAAAAAGGTAACACAATAGATGTCAAAATGTATTTTGAATGGCCAGTAAAGAGAGCTATTGATTGCTATTCAGAGAGATTAAAACCTACTAAACCTATGGTTACAAAAGTTAGATTAGTGGATACCTTCCTTCCTGTAGCATTAGGAGGAACCTACTGTATTCCTGGTCCATTTGGTGCAGGAAAAACAGTTTTGCAACAAGTAACAAGTAAAAATGCTGAAGTTGATATTGTTATTATTGCAGCTTGTGGAGAGAGAGCCGGTGAGGTTGTTGAAACATTAAAAGAGTTCCCTGAACTAATTGACCCAAAAACCGGGAATTCCCTAATGGAAAGAACTGTAATTATCTGTAATACATCTTCAATGCCTGTTGCATCAAGGGAAGCTTCTGTTTACACAGCAGTAACTATAGCTGAGTATTACAGACAAATGGGATTAAATATACTATTACTTGCAGATTCAACATCCAGATGGGCTCAAGCTATGAGAGAGATGTCCGGTAGACTTGAAGAAATTCCTGGAGAGGAAGCATTCCCTGCATATCTTGAATCTGTTATAGCTGGTTTTTATGAAAGAGCAGGAATTGTAAAGCTTAAAGATGGTCGTGAAGGTTCTGTTACAATTGGTGGAACAGTATCTCCAGCAGGGGGTAACTTCGAAGAACCTGTAACTCAAGCTACTCTAAAAGTTGTTGGTGCATTTCATGGTCTAAGTCGTGAAAGATCAGATGCAAGAAAGTATCCTGCTATAGACCCAATGGATTCCTGGAGTAAATATCCTAGTGTTTTAAATATTGATGCAGTTCAATATGCAAGAAAGATATTATTCAGAGGTTCTGAAATTGAAGCCATGATGAAGGTTGTTGGTGAAGAGGGAACAGCTCTTGAAGATTATGTAATTTACTTGAAATCAGACTTTCTTGATGCAGTTTACCTACAACAAAACTCCTTTGATCCTGTTGATGCTGCAGTTATTGTTGAAAGACAGAGACATGTTTTTTCACATATTGTGGATATTATGGGGGCTGAATTCTCTTTTGACAGTAAAAATGAAGCAAGAACGTTTTTTAACGGGTTAAGACAGGCATTTATTGATTTTAACGGTGTTGAGTGGCAATCAACAGAATTCTTTTCTAAAGAGAAGGTTCTTGTTGATACATTAAATAAAAAGAAAGTTAGTTTAGATAGTTTTGCAGCTGAGCTACTAAAAGCAGGAGTGTAAACTAATATGAGAAAAGTATACAGTAAAATAGAAACAATAGCAGGTAACGTTATCTCTGTTAAAGCTACTGATGTTCAATATGGTGAGTTAGCTAGGGTTAGTACCGCATACGGCGATACTCTTGCTGAGGTTATAAAGCTTGATGGTGAATTGGTTTCCATGCAGGTATTCGCCGGAGGTAGGGGAATTTCTACTGGTGATGAAGTAAGATTTCTTGGGAATCCAATGAGAGTTTCTTTTTCAGACAGTTTACAGGGAAGAATTTTTGATGGTTCCGGTAAACCAAGAGATAATGGCCCTGAATTGACTGATAATCTTATTACGATTGGTGGACCTTCTGTAAATCCTGCAAAAAGAATAATTCCAAGGAATATGATCCGGACAGGTATACCTATGATTGACCTTTTTAATACATTGGTTGAGTCCCAGAAATTACCAATTTTCTCAGTTTCCGGAGAGCCATACAACCAGTTACTATCTAGAATAGCAATGCAGGCAGAAGTTGATTTGATTATTTTAGGTGGTATGGGATTAAAGTATGACGATTATCTTTTCTTTAAAGAGGAACTTGAAAATGGTGGAGCTATGAGCAGAACAATAATGTTTGTGCATACAGCTTCAGACCCTGTAGTAGAATCACTAATGGTTCCGGATATATCTCTTGCAGTAGCTGAGAAATTTGCGTTACAGGGGAAAAAAGTTCTTGTTCTTTTAACGGATATGACTAACTTTGCAGATGCTATGAAAGAGATAGCAATTACTCAGGAACAGGTACCTTCCAACAGAGGTTATCCTGGAGATTTGTATTCTCAGTTGGCATCTAGATATGAAAAAGCAGTAGACTTTGAAGGATCAGGATCTATTACAATTCTTGGTGTTACAACAATGCCTGGTGATGATGTTACACATCCTGTTCCAGATAATACTGGATATATAACTGAAGGGCAGTACTATCTTAAGAATGGTAGAATTGAACCATTTGGTTCATTATCAAGATTAAAGCAGCAAGTAAATGATAAAACAAGGGATGACCATAGAGCTATAATGGATGGTATGATTAAGCTTTATGCAGCTTACAAATCTTCATTAGAGAAGAAATCAATGGGATTTAATATGTCTGCATGGGATGAAAAGCTGTTAAAATATGGTTCCCAGTTTGAAAAGGGTATGATGGATCTCTCTGTTAATATTCCACTTGAAAAAGCTCTTGATCTTGGATGGGAAATTATGGCTTCATGTTTTGAAAAAGATGAAACAGGTTTAAAAACTGACTTGATTAACAGATATTGGCCAAAAGGAAAGTAGGGTATGGCAAAGATAAAGCTTACAAAAAATGAGCAGAAAAAACAGAAAGACGCTCTAAAAATGTATTCGCGATATCTACCAACTCTAATTCTTAAAAAACAACAACTTCAAATGGAAATTAGACAGGTGGAGTTGAAAGTTCAAGATGTAGAGAGTAAAATCTCTGCAATTAATGATGAGTTTAAAACCTGGATTGCAGTTTTTGGAGAAGAGATAGGTCTTGATGAAAACTTGATTGTGGTAAAGCAAATCATTACAGAGAATGGTAATATTGCAGGTGTTAATATCCCCATTTTTAAAGGTGCTGAATTTGAAGATGTAACTTATGATCTGTTTTTAATGCCCTTGTGGGTTGATAAGGCAGTTGATAAATTGAAACAAGTAATGCTTCTTGATTTGGAGATAAAGGTTCTTAAGGAACAGGCAAGACTTTTAGGTGAAGAGCTTAGAGTTACGACTCAAAGGGTTAATTTATTTGAAAAAGTCAAAATACCTGAAACTAAGAGTAATATAAAAAAAATAGCTGTGTATCTTGGTGATCAACAGACAGCATCTGTTGTTCGGGGAAAAATAGCTAAGAAAAAATTGGTAAAGGTGTCATAGTATGATAACTCAAATGAAGAAAGTATCTATAGTATTATTGGATCAGGATAAACAGAATTCATTAAAGAGTTTGAAAAAACTTGGCATTATGCACCTTAGTGAAAATTATGGTTTAAGTGAAGATGTTAAAACTATAGAGGATAAATTAAAAGAGATAGACCATGTTTTAAGATATACATCAGGAAGCAAGATTGAAAGTGATATTATTTTTGATGAAGATATACTTATATCAAAGATATCAGAAATTACTGGACTTGCTAAAGAGTTATCAGAAATTGATGAAAAAGTGATGAAATTAAAACGTGATTTAGAATCTTTAGAACCCTGGGGCGATTTTAGTCCAACAGATTTAGATCTGCTTAAGCAGAGTGGAATAAAGCTAACTCTTGCTGAAGTAGCAAAAGATCATTTTTCTGAAATTGAAAAGAATACAGATTTTTTTAGAATTTCAGAGAGTAAAACAAGCTATTTTATTGCAATTGTTGGTAAAGTTCCTGAAGGTCTTGCTGAATTCATCTCTCCTGAGTTAGGTATAAATGAAATAAATGAAACTCTTGTTAAACTTGAAGATAGCAGGTTGGTTAAGCAGAAAGAGTTGGAATCATTATCTGCTTATGATAAAAATCTGAAAATCTACAGAGAAATACTTGAGGATAAAGCTGAATTTGAAAAAATTAAAGCCGGTATGCCTATTGATAAGGATTTTTCAGTTCTTGAAGGATGGATACCTGCCGAAAGGGTTGAAAACTTTAAGATTTCCGCTGCTAAGAATAGTTGGGGTATAGCAATTTCGGATCCTGTAGAGGGTGATGAAACTCCAACACTGTTAAAAGGTAACAAAGTTACTTCTTTTATACATCCCCTGCTTGATTTTCTGGGAAATGTTCCAGGGTATTGGGAACAGGATGTTAGTGGTTACTTTTTAATATTTTTTACAATATTCTTTGCAATGATAATAGGTGATGCAGGTTATGGATTCATTTTTCTCGCATTGACAGTAATTGCCAATATAAAAATGAAAAAGTTAACCAATGTTTTAGGTCTTCTATATGTCCTCTCCTCAGCCACAGTTGTCTGGGGAGCAATAACTGGAAACTGGTTTGCTTCAAATATAATAAAAGGTTTGCCACCATTTAACGGTTTTATTCTTACCCAATTGGACAGCGATAGGGAAATTATGGAACTTTGCTTTAATATTGCTGTAATCCATTTGGTTTTAGCAAGACTTTCGGCATTTGTTAAAGGGTTAAAGGATAAAAATATTGCTGGAATGGCTAATTTAGGTTGGCTGATAATGACTCTGGGATTAGTATTTCTTGTTAAAAACCTTGTAATTAGCTCAACAGATTATCCTGTTCCTCAGTTTGCACTTGTAGCAATTTTTATTGGATTTGTAATAGTGTTACTTTTTGGAAAGCAGGAAAAAGGTCAGAGTTTTTTCAAAGGTATAGGAATAAGTCTGGCATTTAGTCCACTAACTGCTCTGGATTCAGTAGGGGAATTTGGTAATATAATCTCCTATGTAAGACTTTACGCTGTAGGCCTAGCTGGTTTTGCTGTTGCTCAAAGTTTTAACGGCATGGCTGCACCACTACTGGAAAACGGTGGTATAGGTTATGTAGGTGGATCCCTAATTATAATAGCAGGACATGCTTTTAATATTGCTATGGCTGGACTTTCTGTTCTGGTGCATGGTGTTCGATTAAATGTTCTTGAATTCTCGTCTGCTGCAGATGTGAATTGGACAGGAAAGAAATTTAGCCCTTTCAGGGAAAAAGAAATAATATAAAAGATAGTATTAAGGAGAAATAAAATGGATTTAGGATTATTAGGATTTGCGGCAGCATTGAGTTTAGCTGGAGTTGGTTCTGCACTTGGAATGGGTATTGCTGGTCAATCAGCTATTGGAGCTTGGAAAAAGTGTTTTGCAAATGGTAAACCTGCACCTTTTACGCTTATAGTATTTGTAGGTGCACCGTTAACACAGGTTTTCTACGGTATGATTTTAATGAATGCAAGCAAGTTATTATCTGCTGGAATTTTTGGTGGTCTTGCAATGGGTGCATCAGCTATGATGCAAGGTAAAGCTGGTGCCAGTGCAGCTGACGCTTTGGCTGAAACAGGTAAAGGTTTTACCAACTATATTATGGTTGTCGGACTTATTGAAACTGTTGCACTTTTTGCCATGGTTTTTCTTATGGGTACAGTTTAAAAGCAGTAACTGCAAGTTATCAGGGGACAACACTTGTTGTCCCTTTTTTTTTAAATAAAATTTGACCAAAATGAACTTCTATATAATAATGTAGTTAATTATTTAAAAAAGAGAGGTTTATAGTGATAAAAATTGGTTTTAAGGTTTATATAACAGAGGGATGCAGATTAACAAGAGAATCAGCTCTGTTATTGGTAGAAAAAGCTGAGCAAATTTTTCGTAAAAATGGGTTTCAATTATCATTTGATATAATTTCTGTAACTTATATAGAGAAGATTTTAGATAATGGTTTATCAATCTTTGATTTTGATTTAAATCTGGATGGTATAGATGAAAAATTTGTTAATCAAAATCCACATTTTTTCTCAGTAGAAAGGCATAAAGAGTTATTGTTGTTTCCTGAGAATAACTCTATTAATTTAGTTTTGGTTAAATCTCTTCATAATACAGGAATTGATTCATATCCAAGTAATTTTACTTTCAAAAATACTAATACTATATTTATTTCAGAAAGTTGCATGGATACTTCTTTAGCTCACAGTTTATTAAACCACTTTGGTGTTGAAAATCAGTATTATGATCCTAAATGTTTATCCTATGGAAGTGATCTTTTGCGTAGAGACTCAGTTATTAGTGAAGATGAAAAACTTCAGCTTTCACCAGATTTAATTGAAAATGAAAGCGTAAAATTATTATAATTTATAAAAAAACCCACTTAAAAAAGTGGGTTATCAATTTTTTTAACTCTAAAACTAACAATACTTTTCGATTGATTTGATTTTGTAGTTAAATACTTTTTCATTAATTTCAAAACTTAACTCATCGTCAACTTTATGTCCTAATAGCTCAGAACCTAGAGGGGACATGTATGAAATAATTTGATTAGCAGGATCTGATTCCCAGGTTCCAAGAATTATATATTTTTCACTACTATTATTATCAAGATTAGTTAAATTAACTATCGTTCCAAATGATACCTTTTGATTGTCTATTGTATCAAGATCTACAATTTTAGCTCTACCAAGCTCATCTTTTAACTTCCCAACAGCAATATTTAGATTCTCCTGTCTCTCTTTTCCAGCTTTATATTCGGCATTCTCTTTTAAGTCACCCATTTCAATAGCAATTCCAATCTCTTTTGAGTTTTTAGGAATCTCAACATCAAGAATATGCTTAAGTTCTTGCTGTTTCTTTGTATAGCTCTCTTGTAAACAGTATAACCCTCTTGATGAAACCATTGTCATTTCAACGTCTTCTTCACCGTAGAACTTCATTTTTGGATATTTTAATGCAATTTTATCTTTTAACCCAGCTCTTAACGCAGGGTCTAGTTCTTTTACATCATTAATTATACTGAAAATTCTACCCACTTCATCCTGAGGATACTCTTCAATAAAGTTGTTTACTCTTCCTTCCTTAAATAAGAAGGTGTGTATCTGTCTATTATATTTTCTGTTATTTGCAGCATCTCTTTTATTTTCGATATCTCTGTAAGTTACTCGAAGTAATTGGATTAAACTTATTAACAGTTCACTATAACTAATTCCTAGTTTTTCATACCAATTTTCTTCATCAGCATTTTTTGCAAGCCAGATTAAGGACTCTCTATACTCTCTAAAGTGAGTTATAATATCATTGAAAAGTTCTTTTACTCTGTTTTTATTTCCAGTATGTAAAAGAACTTCTATTGTGTGTTTATTTAAATAAATATGGAAAAGATTTACATATATATCTACCCAGTTTTCACAATTTGCTCTAATAAGACTAAGGAAATCTTTTTTATAGCTTGCTAAATTAATATTTGAAAATAGTTCTTCAAGATTTTCAATGTCATCAAATAGTTCATTAAAGCTATAGCTTAGACCAGGACTTAAAAATGGATAAACTTTAATTATATTATTTACAAAAATATAGCTTGTTACAACATTTTCATTAACATTTGATGAGTTTAAAAAAGACGTGAAATAACTAAACATCTCGCCAAAGAACTCAGAATCTGGATCTGAATTTTCAAGAAACTCTTCCATAACTTCCAGTCTATTAAAGAATTTTGCATCAGCTCTAAATTTATTATATGCTTTCTCTTCATAGGAAATTGGTTTATCTCTAACAATAAATTTATCAAGGTTATCCGGAAGATTTCCAAAGCTGGAGTCAGTTTTTAAAATTCTTCTAGCTTCAGCACCCCATGTAGTCCACTCACCAGGAGTTAAAACATCAGGAACTAATTCAGATTTAATTTTTTTCATATCAGCAGATTCAAAACTATTAATTATTGTAGTAATAGCCCATTTTGCATCGCCTTTAACTTTAGCTTTTAGTTTGTCTTTATCAACAACACCTTTTAGAACCCAAATATGTTTCTTATTAAGACTCGTTAATGAATTAACTGCCATTTTTAATGACATAGAATGTTCTCTTTTTTTAACAAAGTCTATAATTATATTGTCTCCATCAATATTCTTAATAACTCCAATATCCCATGTTCTGTGAAATACAAAATTACCTGCATCAAAAGAGATATGTTTTTCAAAATCAGAAATTGCATCGTGAACATGTCTCCATGTTTGGGTTAAATTTGATAGCCGTATATACTCTTCAAGGTGACTGTTTTCTGCGTATTTTTGTTTAAAACAGCTTGTTATCTCTTTTCTTGCCCAACCATATTTAGCATCCAGAAGTAGAATTCTTTTTAATATAAGGATACATGTATCCCAATCCTCTTTCTCCTGGTATTTTGGATATAACTCTTCTAATAATATTATTGATTTTTCAGCACCAATTATCTTTGTGTTTTTGTTAGCAACATGCAAAAAGAAATCTATATCTTCATGACAATAGGCAACAAGTTTGGTCCATATTTCACCAATATTACCAACCATTTTTTTATTGATATATCTGTAAATAGCTTTCTTGTAATAATTAATAGCATGTTCTATATCACCTGCTTCTTCTTTTGCGATTGCAAGTTTTTTAATAATATCAGCTTCTTCGTAATCTATTTTTATTAGACGTTCCCAGATAGCATAAAGATTTTTTTGATCATTTTCTTGTGTATAATATTCTGCTAGAGTTTTTAAAGCTTGTTTGTTTTCACCAAAACTAAGAATTTTTTCACAAAGATATTTTACAATATTCCATTTCCCATTTTTAGCAAAGATATTTATTAAAATTATAAAGCTTGTATCATCAACTAGTTGATTCTCAAGGGAGATCATTCCTGATAGATAGAGTGCTATAATACTATTTTTTGAGCTGTCTATATGCTCATTAGTTAATTCCATTGCTTCTTTAGCTTCATTATTTTCAGTAATGGATTCTAATAACTCATTCAAAACGTTAAAATTACTAATGTTCCAGTTAGATATTCCACTTCCTGTCCATTTTTCTTCTTTAAGCATTTCGCCTAATTTATCAATAGTTTCACTCATCTTTAAACACACCTCTATCTAATTTAAGTATAAGTCATAAATCTTTTGATCGAGAAGTTTAATACTTAGCAGTACTTCGTCGATTTCATTTTTATTTCCATGATTAGAGACTAAATACTCCAATAAACGAAAATAATGATTTATTAGTTTGGGAGTAATAATTCCCTTTTCAATTTCTCCAATCTGAAGCTGATTATTTAAAGAGTAGATACTCTGTTTTAATAAACCTACATCTATAGGTTTTAAATCTTTTTTTACAGAAAATAATCCTAATATAGTTCCGTATACCGGAATCCACTCTTTTAACTCTTTAATGGAGTAATTTTTATATTTTAACTCTTCGATAATTTTCTTTATTATTATCGATTCTAAAGAGTCTAAATCAATCTCTTGGGGATTAATGAAGAAAGCTTCCCTAAAGAACAATTTTGAATGTATCTCTTCATTAATTAATGAATAGACATCCGCTAATTGTGCTAATATTGATGAGCTGCTTTTATTTAAACTAACAGCTTCTTCTAAAAGGATTTGAGCTTTATCATAATCACCCATAATTTTCAAACAAAAACCTTGCTTTAGCAGGATGTCTGGGTTTTTTTCATTATTAGTTGTTTCCCCGTAGGTTTTAAAAGCATTAAACGCTGTTTCGAAAACCCAGTGTTCTATGCTTTTAATGCCATGGGAACTCTCTATATTATGTTTGGGAACATAATCTTTTAAAAAATATTTATATTCTCTAAGTAAAAATTCACCTCTTTCAAAAAAATCATCGATTTTACTTAGCTTATTATGCCTCTCTTTCCAAAAACCAGCAATTTTCATTCCAGATTTTGCTTCGTTACTTTCAAATTTAATAACCAAAGCATCATGGTAAGCATCCCATGATTCCTCAATCTTACCGTTATACAGAAAGTTCTTCGCAAAGTTTAAATGTTTTTCAAAACTCTTTTGATTAAATTCACTTAATCTCCTGTTTCTTTTTACTTCACTCTGCATTCCTCTAAGATTACATTACTTAAGGGGGGAGAGTCAACAAATCAACTAAAAAATAATGAGTATTTGATTATAATATTAAAAGAGTGTTATTATTGCATTATGGAAAATAATAGAAAAGGAGTTCTTAGTGCTCCATCAATTTTAAGTGCAAATTTCTCTAACATGGTAGAGACAATAAAGATTTTAGAGGACGCTTCAGCAGATTGGATTCACATGGATGTTATGGATGGTTCATTTGTTCCAGTTATTACTTTTGGACATAAATTTATTGCAGATATGAGACCTTTGACAAAGTTGATTTTTGATGTTCATTTAATGGTTGAAAACCCGTCAAAACACCTTGAAGATTTTGCTAAGGCTGGAGCAGATATAATAACTGTTCATTATGAGTCTGAAGTTCATATTAACAGAACTTTACAAAGAATTAAAGAGCTAGGATGTAAGTGTGGGATATCAATTGTTCCCTCGACACCTGTGTCACTTATTGAACATTTACTCCCTTTCGTTGATCTTGTTTTAATTATGTCTGTTAATCCTGGATATGGGGGACAAACATTAATTAAAGATAATCTTAAAAAAATCGAAAAACTTGTCGATATACGTAATGAGATGAATCTTGATTTTTTAATCTCTATTGATGGGGGTGTTAATAGAAAAACAGCCTCTGAAGTTATCTCAGCAGGTATTGATGTTTTTGTTGCAGGTTCAGCCTTTTTTGGCGCATCAAATCCCGGAGAAGAGCTAAAAATTATAAAAGGTGAATAATTTGATATTTTATGACTAAAAAACTTCTGGTACATATAACTTTAATGTTTATTATCTCTTTTGCTTTAAATTCCCAGAATATTAAGGATAGTAATATGTCATCTGGAATTGACAGCTATTTTAATAATGATTTTTATGGCTGCATTTACTATATGAATATTGTAATAAAAGAGAATAAGGGATTACAACTTGAAGCTATGTACTGGAAATCAAAGTCATATTATGAATTGGACAAATTTGAAGATGCTCGTGTTACACTTGATGATTTTTTTAGTAAAGCTTCAAATTCTACAGATTATTATGAAGATGCCAGATTTTTATATTGTAAAGTTTATTACAGAATGAAAAAGTATGATGAGGCCCTTCTTTTACTTAATCAATTTAATAGAAATAAAAATTTTAAATATTATTCTGTTGCATCACTTTTCTGGTTGGGAGAAGTTTATTTTCAACTGTCAGATTTGAAACAAGCTCTTAATTACTTTAATTTGTATCTGGATAACGTACCTGATAATAAAAGTGCAATAAAAAGAGTTGAGCTAATAAAACAGATTCAAATTCTGTTAAGTAAAAATAATTCAAAAAGTTTATCCGTATTCGAGAAAGCCAACTGGTTAATTGATTATATTAAAATTGAGCAACAAAAAACCAAAAATGCAAATGAAATGCCTGTAACAACCTTTCTTGATCAGTTCGAGAATAGAGATGATTTTTTTAGTTGGTTAGAAAAATACTATAAGAATGAAGAAACAGTTAAAGATGATAATGTCGATTTGGATGATTTAGAGTTACAATTAATTAAGGCACTGGGTGGGGATTAATGAACAAAATATATGCATTCTTGTTTTTTATTATCTCTTTTTCTATAAATAGTGAAATATTGAAACTGGAAAATAGCAGATTTGGAATTTCTGAAACTAAAAAAGGTTATTTTGATATTTATATCTTTGATGATAATGGAAGAAAGATTTCTGTTTTAGATAACGGTTTGTATCTTAATTTTAGAATTTTTATAAATGACAGTGATAAGCGTTTTTTTCTTCAGGAAAAGGGTCAATTTATAATTATTTTAACTGAAGACAGTTATATGATTAAATGGAGGGTTGATAGTCTTGAACTTTTAGAGACTTATAAAATCGATAATGATGGATTTAATTATACTATAAGTTTGAAAAACAGAAGTGATAAAGAGCGAAATATTGGCTTTTATTTAATGTATGATACATATCTTGGAGAAGAAAAAAAAGAGCATTTCTGGTATAATGGCTTTGATTTAATATCTAGTGAAAAATACTACTCAGGGGGAGTTCTTCCAGAAAACATATTATCCAGGGATGAGTTGGGAACATTTATTGACTTTAATTTTAAACAGAGTGATAAAAGACCTGATTCTGTTATTTTAGGTAACTGGGATAGATTGGCTTACAGTAAGCTCTGGCCCTATAAACCGAAAAACGGTGGTTTGTTTTCTTATGGATATTACTCAATTAATGATTCAGGGCTTGGACTTGTTTATGAACCAAGGGCTGTGGATATAAACAAAGATGTAACCTATAATTTTAGAATTAATCTTGGTAAAATTGACAGTAAATTAATAACAGATACAAAAGTCAATGAAATAAAAAATGATTCAAAGCAATGGATTAAGATAGAACCAGTGACAGAAGATAGTTCTGTAAAAGATAATAGTTCTGTAAAAGAAGATAGTTCTATAAAAGAGAATAGTTCTGTAAAAGAAGATAGTTCTGTAAAAGAAGATAGTTCTATAAAAGAAGATAGTTCTATAAAAGAAGACAGTTCTATAAAAGAAGATAGTTCTATAAAAGAAGATAGTTCTATAAAAGAAGACAGTTCAGTAAAAGAGGATAGTTCTGAAAAAGAAGACAGTTCAGTAAAAGAGGATAGTTCTGTAAAAGAGAATAGTTCTATAAAAGAGAATAGTTCTATAAAAGAGAATAGTTCTATAAAAGAGAATAGTTCTATAAAAGAAGATAGTTCTGTAAAAGAAGATAGTTCTGTAAAAGAAGATAGTTCTGTAAACAATAAGATAATTGATAGAACAGAACTGGAAAGAATGTTAGATTATATTCAAAAAAAGAAAAGAGGTGAGGATGTCTCTGAGTATGATTTTGATGAAAAATATATTTTGGAGCAGTTAAAAAGACGAGATGAGTAAAAAACCTAAAGTACTGAGAAAAGGTCTATTGCACTTGGGTAGGGGTGAGTATTCTCAAGTAATTGGCTTATTAGAGAGTAAAATACCTCTTTTTCTTGAAAACAAAGAATTTTATACAATTTTAGCAAAAGCTTTTTTTTATACAGGGGATTACTCTGGTGCAAAATTATATTTTGAGAGAGGACAAAAAATAGTTTGGGATACTGAAAGTTCTCTTTTTTTAGCTGTATTAGGTTTAAAAAGAAGGGATTTTAACAGTTCGCTAAGAATCTGGCTTGATATCTTGGATGAAGATCCAAAAAATATTATGGCAAAAAGAGGATTAGCACTTTTAAAGAAGTACTCTAGTATGGATGATCTTGAGAATTTTATTCACTCTAAAAAAATTAATAAGCTTATACCGAGAAAAAAAATTATATTAGCAAAGAGTACAATTTCAATTTTATCAATAATTATATTAATAGGGATAACTTCTATCATTACAGTAAAAATGAATTTTATTGACTCAATAAAACTTAAGTTGTTTTCCGACGCTGTATCTGTAGTTGAGGACAGGAGTGGATTAGGTGAGTTTGAAATTAAGTCTCTTAAGAATGATTTTATTGACTATTCTAATGAATCTGTTTATTCATTTACAGGTGCTCAAATTGAAGACTATTTTAAGATGGCGTCTAAGTTATTTAATGAAGGTAAGGACAACAAAGTAAGAACATATTTAAATCTTATTAAATATTCAAATAGCAATAACCCAACAAAACAGAAGGCTGAACATCTGGAGCAGTATCTAATAGACCCAATGTGGACTAATTATTCTGATGATTTTACATACTCAGATGTTATAAATAACCTATATAAATATGAAAAATGTATTATTAAATGGAAGGGGAAGCTATCAAATCTTGATATTTCTGATAAGAAAATCAAATTTTCACTGCTTGTGGGGTACGACAAAGGGAAAATTCTTGAAGGAGTTGTTCCTGTTGAGTTAAATGAAAATATTAAAATCCAGGATAATCTTCCTATTGAAGTTTTGGGAAGAGTTATCATTAAAGATGACTCATTCTATCTAGAAGCTCTTACTGTTATGCAGTATATAATTAAAGATAAATGAGAGTAGTAATTCAACGAGTAAAAAACGCCAGGGTAGAAGTAGATGGCGAAACTACAGGTCAAATTAAAGAAGGAATGTTAGTTTATGCTGGATTTTCACAGAATGACAGTGAAACTGATCTCAATTGGATGGTTAATAAAATAATCAATTTGAGAATATTTGATGATGAAAATGGAAAAATGAATCTATCTTTAGCTGATGTTGGATTGGGTGTTCTAGTTGTATCTCAGTTTACCCTGTTAGGTGATTGCAAGAAAGGCAGACGACCATCATTTGATAATGCAGCTAAAGCCAGTGATGCTAGAGATATGTATGACAGGTTTCTGAAACTTCTGAAAAAAGATGTCTTAGATCTTCAATCAGGTGTTTTTCAAGCCCACATGAATGTTTCATATAGCAATGATGGCCCTGTTACTATGATTATAGACAGTAAAAACTAAATAATACTTAACATTTTTTAAGTATTATGATAGTTTGAATTCATATAAAAATTTGTGTTAATATTCTTATTAGAGGTTTGTATGGCGATTGGTGATAAAAAAGAAGATAGATTAAAGGCATTGGAAGTTGCAAAGCAGCAAATAGACAAGCAATTTGGAAAAGGTTCTCTCATGAGAATGGGTGAGGCGGAAAGACTTAATGTTGAAGTTATTCCATCTGGTTCTATATTGCTTGATGAAGCAATTGGTGTTGGTGGTTATCCTAAAGGCCGTATTATTGAGATCTATGGACCAGAATCCTCTGGTAAAACAACTTTAGCCCTTCATGCAATTGCCGAATGTCAGAAAATGGGTGGTATTGCTGCCTTTGTAGATGCTGAACATGCAATGGATCCTGCTTATGCCAAAAAACTTGGTGTAAATATTGATGACTTATGGATTTCACAACCTGATACCGGGGAGCAAGCTCTTGAAATAACTGAGTCATTGGTTAGATCCGGTGCAGTAGATATAATAGTCGTAGATTCAGTTGCCGCTCTAACACCTCAGGCAGAGATTGATGGTGATATGGGTGACTCTCATATGGGGCTTCAGGCCAGATTAATGAGTCAGGCACTAAGAAAGTTAACAGCTATAATTTCAAAATCCAGTTGTAGTCTGATATTTATTAATCAGATAAGAATGAAAATTGGTGTTATGTTTGGTAATCCGGAAACAACAACTGGTGGTAATGCTCTAAAATTTTATTCATCTTTACGGTTAGAAGTAAGAAAAATAGAGACAATTTCAAAAGGTCAAGATGATGCGACTGGTAATAGAGTTAGAGTAAAAGTTGTTAAAAATAAGGTTGCAGCACCATTTAGAAAGGCTGAGCTGGAAATTTTATTTGGCCAGGGAATTTCTGCAACAGCAAGTCTTCTGGACGGAGCATTAAAATTCGATTTAATACAGAAAAGTGGTGCATGGTATTCATATAAAGATGCAAAAATTGGTCAGGGTAGGGAAAATGTTAAGTTATTCCTTGATGAAAATCCACAAGTTTTTAAAGAACTGGATATTGAAGTTCGAAAAAGAATATTTGGTGATACAAATCCTGAGCCTGTTAAGAAAAAAAGCTCAAAAACCGAAGAGGAATAGAAAAAGGTTCATATAGAACCTTTTTTACATTTTTTCTCCTAGTTCTTCCCATCGAATGTAACTCTCTTCCAACTTTATTTTAAAATCGTTGTACTCCTTCATCCTTTCTCCAAGGTCAGGACTATTGGGATTTTCGGTAAAAGAAACTTCTAAAATTTCTATTTTTTCTTCAAATAATTCTATATCTTTTTCAAGTTTTTCAAACTCTTTTTGTTCTTTAAAAGATAGACCTTTTTTTTCCTCTCTGCTAATATTTTTTGTACCTTTCTGTTTTGCTCTTTTTTCATCTTTAAGAAGATCTTTTCTATAATCTGTATAATCAGAATAGTTACCTGCGAACCCAGTTATTTCTGCATTGTTGTTTAATATGAACAGAAAATCTACAACCTTATCAAGGAAAAACCTATCATGGGATACGACTATTAAACATCCTGTATAGTCAGCAAGGAAATCTTCTAAAAGAGTTAGTGTTTGAATGTCAAAATCGTTGGTCGGTTCGTCCAGAATAAGGAAATTGGGATTTGAAAGTAATATACTTATCAAGTATAGTCTTTTTCTCTCTCCGCCGGAAATATTTGATATTTGTGTATGAAATAGGGATTTGGGAAATAGAAAAAGTTCCAGGAACTGGGTTGGAGTTAGTTTTCTTCCATCATCAAGTGTAATAATATTAGCTATATCTTTTAAATAATTCATAACTGTCTGATCCTCGGGTAACTCTTTTCCCATCTGATCAAAATAACCTATATGTGTATTAATTCCCTTATCAACAATACCTGTATCGCTTTCAATGGTACCTGTGATAATATTTAAAAGAGTTGTCTTCCCAGAACCATTATCTCCAACAATTCCAATTTTCTCTCCACGTTTAAATGTGTAGTTAAAGGGCTTTATTATTTGTCTATTGTTAAATGATTTAGATACATTTTTAAGTTCAATGATTTTTTTCCCCAGTCTTCTTTCTGAAATTGAAAATTCCGAGGAAGATATTTCCTGTGACTTGACTTGATCCATCATATCATAGGCTCTGTTTATCCTTCCTTTATCCTTACTTGTTCTGGCTTTTGGTCCACGAAGTAACCACTCTTTTTCTCTTCTAAGAATATTGGTTAACCGTTCTTGGGCTCTATTTTCAGACTCTTTTCTTTCCTGTTTTTTCTCTAGAAAATAGGAGTAGTTTCCATTATAAACAAATAGTTGATTTTCATCAATTTCGATTATTTTAGTAGTGATATTATCAAGAAAATATCTGTCATGGGTTACAAGAATCAGTGCTTTTTTACTTTTAGTTAAATAGTTCTGTAACCAAACTATTGTATCAATATCCAGGTGATTGGTTGGTTCATCAAGTAGTAATAGGTTGTACTCTTGAAGTAATGCATGGGCTATTGCTGTTTTTTTTAACATCCCTCCAGAGAGTTCCTTCATTTTCAGACTTTCGTCAAGGATTCCTAACTCACTTAAAATGCTTTTTATATTAGATTCAATATTCCATGCGTCCAGTCTTTCCATTTCCTGAGATAACATCTCGAAATTTTCTGAATCATCAATACCTTTACTTATTTTATCAAGGGATTTATGATAATTCTTTATACAGTTCATTACTGTTCCATTAGAATCCAGTATGTGCTCTATTACTGTGTGTTCTGGATTAAATTGGATGTTCTGGTTTAGATAACTTATTTTTAAATTATTATTTTTTGATATTGAGCCTTCAAAATCTTTTTTTATACCGGATAATACTCTAAGAAGTGTTGATTTACCGCAACCATTAATTCCTACTAAAGCAATTTTATCCTCTTCATCTATACCAAATGATACATCCGTTAATAATTCTTTATCACTTTCAATTAATGAAAGTTTGTCTATTGAGATTAAATTCATATGAAACTTTATCATATAGATAAAAATTGAAATAGAGCTCTATAATATTTACTTTTATATTTAAACTCTCTTTATAGTTTTAGTGATTAAAAGTATACTAACATATTATTTTTCAGGAGGAGAGAATGAATCAGGATAGAGTAAAAGAAATTTTACTTGAATTGGATAGTAACGTTATCGATTTTAGTGTTGTATTTACTGGTAAAGAGAGTACAAAAGTTGATGGACTTTATAATCGGGAGACTTGTGAAATACTAATACATAATAGAAATTTTAAGGAAGATAATTCTCTAATATATACTGCAATTCATGAATTTGCTCACCATATTCAGTTTACCAGAGAGGATCCTGATAGAAATAGCAGGGCACATACAGTGGCATTCTGGAATACATTTCATCATCTTCTGGATTTGGCTGAAGAGAAGAAATACTATATAAATATTTTTAATTCTGACGATAATTTTCTAAAATTAACAAAAATTATTAAAGAGAATTATTTAACTCAAAATGGGAAATTAATGAAGGATTTTGGGAAGCTTCTTGTTGAAGCCTATGATTTATGTCAAACAACCCATGCAGAGTTTGAGGATTATGTGGATAGAGCATTGTGTATGAATAGAACTGCTGCCAAAAGTATTATGAAGGTATATGCCATGGATGTTGAGCCATCCCTTGGATTTGATAATATGAAAATTGTTGCCAATGTAAAAGATAATAACCTTAGAAAGAGTGCTGAAGAGTCTTTTAAACAAGGGCATAGTCCTAATGAAGTACGATCTGAAATTAATGTAAGTAAACCTGAACCGAAATTAACCAAGAAGAAACTTGAGTCTGAGAAAACCAGAATTGAGAAATCAATACATGCTCTACAGGTAAAACTTGCAGAGTTAGAGATTAAAATAGATGAATTTGAAGAATAATGTAACATTTGTAGGTATAACTGGTGGTTCTGGTTCCGGAAAAACAACTATTGTTAGAAAAATAGAAGAAACAGTTTCAGATTTTGTTTTTATACCTCAGGATAATTATTATAAAAGTGCAAGTCACATAACAAATAGTACAATAACCTCTTTCAACTTTGATCATCCAGATGCTTTTGACTCTGATCTTCTTCTGGAACATCTTAATCAGCTTAAAAAAGGTAATTCTATTGAAATGCCGGAGTATGATTTTGTAAAGCATTCAAGAAAGGATAAGAGGGTTACTATTAATAGCCATAATGTTGTTATTGTTGAGGGTATTATGCTCTTCTGGGATAAAAGAATACGAGATTTGTTCGATCTTAAAATTTTTGTTGATACTCCTGATGATATAAGATTTATCAGAAGGTTATCCAGGGATGTACAGGAAAGAGGCAGAACTATTGATTCCGTAATAACACAGTATCTTGAAGTTGTTAGGCCTGGATATTACGAATTTATAGAACCAACAAAAACCTATGCTGATATAATAATACCTGAAGGAGGATTTAATGGTAATGCTCTTCAGGTATTAGTTTCCTACTTAAAGGATATTAATTAATTACCAACTTCTTGGGTATCTGTTACTTTTTCTGTCCAGTGCCCATTGATAAATTTCAGAGTATTTTTTCGCCGATAAATCCCATGAAAAGTCTTTACCCATAGCTCTTTGTTGCATGTTTACAATATCTTCAGGTTTGTTAAACCAAACCCAGGTAGCCCATGCAACAGTATCATATATTGCTCCAGGTGTCAGATCGTTAAAAACAAATCCGGTTCCATTTCCTGTTATATTGTCATAACTTTCAACAGTGTCTGCTAATCCACCTGTGTTTCTTACAATTGGGAGTGTTCCATATTTTAGGGAGTAAATCTGATTTAATCCGCATGGTTCATATTTACTTGGCATTAGGAAAAAATCTGAACCAGCCTCCAGCTGATGGCTTAAATCATTATTAAAGGTATTAATAAAAACAAAGTTTTCTAGCTGATAATCAAGATGTTTTAGTTCATTTTCACACCATGATTCACCAGTTCCTAGAATTACCAACTGAATTTTTAATTCACTGCAAATTCTGTAAAGACTTCCATGACTTGGTCCACAAAGAGCTCCAATACCTTTCTGGTCAACCAAACGGGTAATGACAGTAAATAGTGGAATTGAACTATTAACTTCCAGTCCTAGCATTTTCTGAAGGTTCTTTTTTATTTTGGTTTTATTTTCCAAATTGCTGGAACTAAAATTGAGTGGGGCAATTGACTTGTCTTTTTCAGGATTCCAAGTATCATAATCGCAACCATTTAATATTCCAAATAGATCCGATTTTCTTCTATTAAGTATATGGTGTAAATTATGACCATACTCTTCCGTAAGAATTTCTCTAGAATAAGTTGGACTTACAGTTGTTAGCAGATCAGCTTTTGAGATCCCTATTCTTAAAAAATTAAAAATACCATCATTATGGCAATTTGTATACTTGTCTAATCCTGAAAAATTTATATCCCCAAAAGGAAACCATCCTTGATATCCAAGATTGTGTATTGTTAGTACAGAAGCTGTTGAATAAAAATCAGGATCTAAGTCACTATTATATAACAGGGATGGCACAAGTGACGATTGCCAATCATGACAATGCATTATATCAGGGATCCATTTCATATATTTACAAAATTTAAATACTGCTTTGCACAGGACTGAAAATCTTCTTGAGTTATCTGGCCATTCTTCTTCTGGAGTTGGTCCATAGAAACCGTCTCTACCGTACAGTTCCTCATGATCAATAAAATAGATAGGTGTTTGTGAATCAGGCAAATTAGTATAGTAGATTTTAACCCACTCTTCACCATAGTCCATATTAATACAGATTGGGTCATTATAGCTTTCTAACTTGTTCTTATCTATATTATAATATCTTGGTAAGATAATTTTTATATCATTACCCTGTTCTGTTAATGATTTGGATAGTGATGAAACAACATCAGCTAACCCTCCAGTTTTTGCAAAAGGATAAGCCTCGCTAGCTACCATTAAAATTTTGAGTTTGTTCATTTTTACTTCCTTGATGCTTAATTTTAATAACCAAACTGATATAAGTCAAACAGTTTATACTTTATAATAATTGATCTTGTATTCTGTTGAATTTTTAAAACCGAGTTTATCATAAAGATGAATTGCTGCTTGGTTTGATGATTTTACAAATAGTGCTGTTTTTAATTTCTGATAACTTTGGTCGTTAATCAAGTACTTTAGAAGTGCTGTAGAGTAGCCCATGTTACGTTTCTCCTTCCATGTGAAAACTCCACCAATAAGGGTATATTCCATACTTTTATAGTTTGTTGCAGCTTTGGAAATAGGAAATTTTCTATCTAAAAGATAATAAATGTCATCAATTTTTAGTTTTTGTTTAAAATTTTCAAAGATTGCTTTTTTATTTAGATCTTTAGGATCAAGTAGAACTTCCTCTTTCTGGTATTCATATTCCATTGGAATTAATTTAGATAGGTCTTTTAGTGTTGCTTTTTTTATTATGTATTTCTCATCTGTTTGAAATAAATCCAGACTATTTCTATTTAACAGCTTATAATCATTAACACCTCTTATAGGTTTTAAAAGAATTGAGTCTAAAAAATCAACATCTCTTTTTAATCCAATAACTCCATGGGGGCGGAAGAAAATTTTTGATAATAATTTAATCAGGGATGCTCTATCATCTGGGCTGTATGCAATTCCAGAAGAGAGTACAGGGTATATAAGTCCTAGAGATGTAATTGATATTAATCCATGGATTTCATTGTTTACTTTTTTCAGTAATGTAATTACTTTATAAGGTTTGGGGTATACAGGTTTAAAATTGCTAATATACAGAGATGTGGCTTGTATATGCTGCCATTCTTGTATTCTGAGAAATTTTATTATTTCAAATAGATCATTTTTATCTGAAATTTCCCACGCCACAATCTATTCCATATCATCAAAATTTAAAGGGAATTTACCATATGCAGGTATATATCCTTTTAATACAGAGAAGGCTGCCCTCATTGATTCTTCGTCTTGGCCATAAGCTGCAATTGAGTTCTTCACCCATGGAACATCATCTAGATAAATTGGAGTAAGAAAAGAGAGGACAATTAACTTCCCTGAATAATTTTCCAATCGTTTAAGAACATCCAGATTTGATCTGTTTGCTAGACAAAAGATAACTGTATCAAAATAACTGGCTGTTTGTGGAACATCTTTAAATGTGCTTGGCTCAATAATCCATGTTCTTTTAGCTTCCGGATAAAACTCTTTCCCTATTGTCATGAATCTGTTGTAATTACTTATTAATAAAACTGACTCATTTTCACTGTTTGTATAAGGAATATCTGAGTTATTTAAAATCGTTATGCTTCTGGCAGCCTGACTCTGTATAAATTCTTTGGAATCTGAGAGGGGAATCGACTCTACACTTTCCTTATCTGGATAGAGTGGAACTCTTCTATCATCTTTAAGATATCTTAGCTTAAGCTTTAAGACTTTCGTTGCTGCATCAGTAATTCTAGCTTTTAACTCATTCTCTTCTTTCATGTCTTTTAATAGTTTGTTCCATATAGCAATATGTTGAGATGCTGTTTTTGAAACTAGTAGTACATCATTTCCTGCAAGAATTGCAAGTTTACACTCATCGGCAAATGATAATCCATCAACTCTCGCGCCATGCATAAATAGGTCATCTGTTATTGCTACACCTTTAAACTCCATCTCATTTTTTAGTAAATCAGTAACAAATTCCTTGGATAATGAAGCTGCTTCTACTTTGTTTGTTATGTTTGGAAAAGCCAGGTGACCCATCATAACAGCAGGAACATTCTCTTTGAATAACATTCTATATGGTAGAAGATCTCTGTTCTTTAAATCATCAAGAGTGCTATCTATAATTGGCAGGGTTCCATGGGAGTCCTTATCGGTATTACCATGCCCAGGAAAATGCTTTGCTGTTGTTATAACTCTGGTTTCTTCTAAACCTTTGTAAAATGCAAGGGCCAGATTTGCTGTTATTACAGGATCACTGGAGAATGAACGTGGACCAATTACATCGGCATTTTTATTTAAATAAACATCAACAGTTGGGGCAAAATTCATATTAACCCCTAAAGCTCTAAGTTCATTTCCAATTAATTTACCAGTCTTATAACTGTCTATTAAATTACCTGTTGCCCCAAGACTTAAATTTCCGGCTGTTGATGATGTAGTACCCTTTATGTGCTGAACCCAGCCACCTTCCTGGTCGGTTGCAATTAGAAGTGGGATTTTAAATCTCTTATTGTAAGCTTCTTTTTGTAGGGTTGTAATTGTTTCTGCCATAACTTCAAGGTTTGTTGTATTCCAGCCAAAGATCTTTATAGCACCAAGATCTTTTGTTTTAATCCAATACAAATTTTCTGCTGAAACTTTATACCCTTCATAACTGAACATTAATACCTGACCAAGAAGCTCTTCATCACTCATCATATCGATGATTTTTTCAGTCAGAATATCATCATCCATCTCTGTATAAAAATCTATCTCTTCTGAATTAATTGTAAAAATATATAGTAATAAAATTGATATTAGAAACGGAAATTTTTTAAACATAAACCTGCCTTTTTGAGTAAAAATCAACTTAATATAACATATTTTGTTAAATATATTATAGATTGTATTTTTTTTTAATAATTTTTTTTTTTTATCCGATAGTGATAAAAGGAGTATATTTATGGATTTGGATTTTTTTAATGACCTTAAAGATAATATGTCAAAACAGATTCTCATTTTTGAAGAGGTTTTATCGGCAAATAATAAATTCAGAGAAGCTATTGTTTCCAGAGACTGGTCACTAGTAAATAAATATATAAGTCATATGACTGATCTGTCTGGTAATATAGATAAGTTGAATGATAACAGAATTGAAATTTTAATAAATATAACAAGGATTCTTAATACAAAAGACAATGAGAATCTTTTTACAATAATACAAAAATCTCCTGAAGACAGGAGAGAGATTTTAATAGAACTTTTTTATAAATTGAAGTCCTCCATAATTCAGGTAAAAAGTGTGTTTAAAGGTGTCTCTGATTTTATTGAATATAAAAAAGAACTATCAAAAGAGATTATTGATGTTTTAGTTAAAGATTCCAAGGGAAATGTTTACTCAAAACCTGGAAGACGGGATCTTGATGGACAGGGATATTTAGTTAACAGGCAGCTTTAGGGGGACGTATGAATTCAACATTTGCTGGAATAGAATTAGGAAAAAGAAGTTTAAACGCAAATACTGCTGCTTTATCAACAATTGGGCATAACTTAAGTAATGCAGCAACAGAAGGGTACAGCCGTCAGAGAGTAAAACTCGGAACTGTTAATCCTCTCTCTGATCCCGGATTAATGCGTCCTGAACGAGCAGGACAGCTTGGGCAAGGTGTTGAGGTTTCATCAATTGAGAGAATAAAAGACAATCTACTTGAGAGTCGATTAATATCAAACACTGATGAGGTTGGTTTCTGGAAGACCCGGGATTCATATTTATATATGGCAGAAAAGGTTTATAACGAAATTGATGATGCTTCAATCAGGTCTCAGCTTGATGGATTTTGGGAAGCATGGCAGGAGCTTTCTATTAATCCTGAACTACTGGCTTCTAAACAGGTAGTTGTTAAAAGAGGAGAAACTCTGCTGGATTCAGTACATACAAGATTCAATGGGCTAAAAGAGATTCAGACAATGCTAAATGACGATATTAAAGTTACAGTAGAACAGATTAATGGACTGTTAAATAATATTAAAGATCTCAATGAGCAAATTGTTAAAATAGAGGCTGTTGGTGATAATCCTAATGATCTCCTTGATAAAAGAGATTTACTGGTAAAAAAACTTTCGGAAAATATTGATATAACAGTTGATAACAGAGACCCTGATGAATTTAGTGTACATACCAAAGGAATGCATCTAATTCAGGGGAATATAGTAAGTGGGCTTGAGGCAACTCCAAACCAGAATAAAGAGGGTCTTAGTGATATTACCTGGAAATATAACGGTGAAAATCTTACCCCTAAAAGTGGTAAATTAGCAGCATTACTGGAATTAAGGGATGTTGATATTAAATCTGAAATACAGCAACTTGATACAATGACGATAAATTTTATTGATATGGTTAATGAAGTTCACCGAGACTCAACAAATCCACTTGGAGAGAAGGGAGTTGATTTCTTTACTGAAAACTATTTTATTAACAATCTTTCCGGTAACTATGATGGTAATGGAGATGGAGAGTATGACTCATCATATATATTCAGAATTACAGGTGGAAATAATCTTGATGCAAAACAGCAAGCAGGTCTAGAGGGCTTTATCACTCTTCCAACTGGAACTGGTACTACAAATATTAATTATTATCCAACAGATACAGTAGAGGATATTATTAATAGAATTAATAATTCAGGCAGTGAAGTTTCTGCATCATTAAACAGGGACGGTCTTTTAACATTTAAAGGAACTCCAAGTAAGGGTGATGGTAACCCTGACTTTGTAATTAGAAGTCTTGAAGATTCTGGAGAATTTCTAGTTGGTTATGCAGGCATTTTACAGAACTCAGGTGCTGCTGGTGCATATAACTGGCAACAGGCTGATGCGGTGTTAGCATTGGCTGAAGGGAAGACCGATTTTTCAGTTGCTCCATTAAATAATCCATCGGGCTGGATCGAGATAAATTCCAGGATTACTTCTGATCCCAATGTATTAGCCTCAGGTTTTGCTGGTCAGAATGGAGAAGTTAACGCTGGTGACGGAAGAGCTGCTTTGGCAATAGCAGGTTTAAGAAATAGTAATGTTATGATTGGAAAATTTAAAAGTTTTGACGATTATTTTGCATCAACTACTGCAGAGATTGCTCTTAAAGGAGAGCAAGCAGGAATATCTGTAGAATCTCATGAACTTATAATAAGTGATTTGGAATCAATGCAGCAATCAGTTAGTGGAGTTAATATGGATGAAGAGATGTCTGAGATGATAAAATTTCAACATGGATATAATGCAGCTGCAAAATTTATTTCAAATATGGATCAGATGCTGGATACAATAATTAATAAACTAGGAAGGTAGTGAAAAATGAGAAGAATTAGTACAAATATGCCTAATCAGGACTTTCAAAACAGTATGAGTATTCGTAATAACCGACTAAATAGTTTAAAAACAGGTATTTCTAGTCAGAGTAAGATTAGTGACCTAAGAAATGACCCAATAGCTGCTGCACATTCAACAAGACTTAAATCAAATATTAGACAGATTGATAGATTTGATAGAAATATTGCACATAGTCAATCAAAATATGCTATTGCTGAGGGTTTTATGGCATCGGGAATAGATATTATGCAAAGATTAAAGGAGCTGAATGTACAGGCGTCACAGGGAACCTATAATAAAGATGATCTTAAAATAATGGCTAGTGAGGTTGATCAGTTACTAGGAGAGTTAATTTCAATTGCAAATGGCCGTGATTCTGATGGAAGCACAATATTTTCTGGTGAAAAAACAAACTTGGAACCATTTGAAGTTTTAACAGGTCATGTAGAAGGTAAAGATGGTGTATCTATAACTGAAGTTAACTATGTTGGAAGCCTTAGTAACAACAAGGTCGAAATTTCTGAAAATACCTTTATTAAAGATAACTTTCCCGGTAATGAAGTTTTTTGGGCAGAGAATCAATCAATATTCTCATCAGTTAATGGATCAACCTATGTTGCTACTGAGAATTCTGATATTTCAATAAATGGGGTGAAAATTAAAATAACAGAAGGTGATAATGTTCATACAATAATTGATAAAATAAACAAATCAGATGTAGCTGTAAAGGCATCTCTGGATCCAGTTTATAATTCCTTAGTACTTAATACTACATCTCCTCACCAACTAATGATTGAAGAGAGTGGTAATAGCCTTGAGAAATTAGGAATTCTTGCACCAAATCATCTGGCTCCACCAAACAACTACAGCAATAGTTCAAAAGTTTCCGGAGGCTCCCTATTTGATTCGGTAATAAAGTTAAGAGATAATTTGTTAAAAGGGGATGTTGATGCTATTGGTTCACAAAATTTAGGACAAATGGAACTTGCATATAATAATTTAATTTCTGCCCAGGCTGAACTGGGAAGTTTAAGCGAAAGACTATATATAAAAAGTGATTCATTAGCATTAAATAAGGAAAACTACTCAAATTTTAATTCACAATTAACTGATATAGATATGACTAAAGCTATTGTGGAGATGAATATGCTTGAATATGCACAGAAAGCAAGTTTTCAGATTGCCGGAAAAATGTTTAAAACATCTTTAATGGACTTTATTAGGTAGGAAGGAATAAATGATTATAGATAGTAAAGCCTATGGTAAAATATCGGTAGAAGATAAACAGATATTTCATTTTGAAGGTGGTATATTAGGTTTTGAAAATATAAAGGACTTTGCTCTTATAGATGCAAACCAGCCTCCATTTATGTGGCTTCAATCTATTGAAGTTGCACATTTAGCTTTTATTGTTTTAGAACCATCAATTTTTAGAGAGGATTACGATCCTGGAATTAGCGATGAAGATTTATCAGTAATAAATATTAATTCGGATAATAAGAAAGATGTAGAGCTTGTATTATCTATAATAACAATACCTGAAAATCAGAATGATATGACTGCTAATTTACAGGGACCTGTAATATTAAACAAATTGGATTTATTAGGTAAACAGTTTATTTCAAATGATGAAAGATGGGGTACAAGACATCATGTAATGAATGAGTTAGCTGGAAAGAGAGCTGCCACATGTTGATACTAGCAAGAAAAAGAAATGAGTCAATTATAATAAACGATAATGTAGAATTATCAATTATTGAGATTAAAGGTGAAAGCGTAAAAATAGGTATTGAAGCACCATCTAGTGTAAAAATTTACAGGAGAGAAGTTTTTGAGGCAATTCAACGAGAGAATAAAGCAGCTTTAAATTCAGTTGTAACATCACTTCCCGCCAATCTTATAGTAAAAGGAAAATGATGTGGGTTTTACACATATATATACCGGAGATGGAAAAGGGAAATCTACAGCTTCTATTGGTATTTTAATAAGAGCATTAGGTGCAGGAATGTCTGTATATCTAGGGCAATTTTTTAAAGATGAGTGCCAGAATGATATAAATTTTCTTTTAAAGGTAAAAAGTGTTTTGGAATCTAACCAGCTATTAACAGTTAAACAGTTTGATATTGGTAAAAAAAGCCTGGATTCTCTGGATCAATCATCAATAGTTGCTGTAATAGAGGGTTTTGAAGATCTGAAAAAAGCTTTAAAATCCGGACTTTATGATTTAGTTATAGCTGATGAGATTAATATATTAATAAATTTAGGTATTATTTCAGAAGAGGAAGTTATTAAAGTTATTGAAGATAACAAAAAAACCGAATTTGTTTTAACAGGAAGATGCGCAAAGCAATCAGTTATAAATAAAGCCAATTTAGTATCTGAAATAGTAAAGATAAAACACTACTGTGATGATGGAATAATTCCTAGGTGTGGGTTTGAGTTTTAGATTTTGTATAGACAATATAACCTGAAACAAAAATAAAAAAGCCACCAATAATAGAGAGGAAGTCCGGTATCTCTTGCCAAACTATAAAACCGATAAATGAAGAGAATATTATTCCGGTATAGGTGTATATTGACACTTGAGATGCTGGAGCATGTTTATAAGCATGGGTTAAACCAAATTGCCCAATTGAAGCAAATATTCCTGTTAATAGAAGAAATACAAATTCGTAAAACTGCGGGGTTATAAAATTAATTAAAAGCAGTGGAAGGGAGAGAATTAAGGAAATAGTGGAAAAATAGAAGATTATAACAACAGGTTCCTCTTTTCCTTTTAAATATCTCACAAGAACATAAGCTCCAGCAGCTGTAATAGATGAAACAAATCCGGAAACAGCTGGTAGAACTGTAAACCCAAATTCAGGTTTTATAACAAAAACTGAACCTATAAGGGCAATTATTATTGATATTATTTTTACTTTAGATAATTTCTCATGTAAAAAAATTGCGGCCAGAATTGCTACCCATACGGGAGAAATTCTATTTAGAATTTGAGAGTCTGCAAGCTTAAGGTTTGATATAGCATAAAAATTGAGAATGACTCCAGCAAACCCAAGTAAAGACCTGGATATAAGCAGTTTCTGATTACAAGGTTTTCCTATAAATGATGAAATATTTTTTGGATTATTTTTAATAATTATGAAAGATGATATAAAAAGACTCACAAGATTTCTGAAGAATACCTTCTCGAATACAGGAATATTCTGTATATATTTAATTGATAGACCCATAAAGCTAAAACTAAGAGTTGAAATTAATATATAAATTAAAGCCTTTGATTTATCATGCATTATAGTATAATAGAATATATGCTACTTATATTAAAGCATTGGGGAGAAATTTTATGAATCCAATAGAAATTATAGGGTATACAGCTTCAATTTTAGTTGCCATATCTTTAACAATGAGCCAAATCTTAAAACTAAGGGTAATAAATTTACTTGGAGCAATAACTTTTTCAATATACGGTTTTCTTGTTGGAGCATATCCGGTACTTTTTGTTAACAGTTTTATTACATTTATCAATATATACTATTTATATAAATTTTATAAAAATAAAGATAGTTTTGAAATTATTAATGCCCGGGATAATCCGGAATATTTTGCTAAATTCTATAACCACTATTTTAGTGATATATTAAATTTCTTTCCAGAATTTAAAATAGATGATATTGATAAATTTGACACTTTGTTTATCTTACGAAATCTAAGACCTGTTAATCTGGTTGTTTACAGAGTTCAGGATAATAATATTGCAGAAATTATTCTTGATTACTCAATAAAAGAGTATAGGGATTTTTTAAATGGTAAATATTTGTTAAAAGTGTTTAAAGATATAAATGTAAATCAACTAGTAACAAAAACTGAGAATAAGCAACACCAGATCTATCTGAAAAGAATTGGTTTTGTAAAAAATGATTTTAATTTATATGTAAAAAAAATATAATACAGATAGTAGCTATTGTTATTTATCATGACTATAATGATGAATCTATATGGAGTTTGTGTGAAAGTTAGAAATATAAAAAATTCAAAAAAATTATCAATAATAAACAGTATAAAATTTGATCTATTTTTTCACTATTTACCGCAGATATTTACAAAAAAAATTAAATTTAAAGAGTATCGTATAATAAAAAAAAGAGTTAGTGTTCTTTTAAAGACACTAAAATTAAATAAGTTTTATAAGGTAGGAAAACTTATAAACATAGATTATCGTATTCCTTCCTGGAAAACACCTCTATTTTATAAATATATTGATAGATTTAGTGTTGTTGAAGAAAAAATACCATGCTCAACAGTTTTACTTTCTATAACAAAAGATTGTACTTTTAAATGTAAGCACTGCTATCAACTACATGATAGTGGGGAAGATTTAGATATAAATCTTTTAAATAAAACAGCTTTGGAACTTATAGATCTTGGCATTACCAAATTTATAATTGAAGGTGGAGATCCTTTTATAAAATTTGATAGATTGATATCATTATGCTCAGTAATTGGTAATAGCGCAGAAGTGGTTATTAATAGCACAGGAAATGGGATTACACTTGAAAGATTAAAAACTTTAAAATCGAAGTGCAATTTAAAAACAATTACTTTCTCATTAAATTCCCCAATAGTAGAAGATGTAAACTTTTTTATGGGTCAGGATTATGCCTGGAACACTCTAAAACATGGATTAAAACTTTGCAGTATAGCAGATGTTTCAGTCTCTTTAAATTGTTGTTTGCACAGCGGGCATTTTGAGAATGGAAATTTTGATTATTTAATGGAAATTGCTAAGGATTTTAATGTAAATCATATAATGATTATTCAACCTAAAGCAGCAGGAGCATGGCTGGAAGGTCATTTTATAGATTCATCAGAAGAAGAGCGTGAAATAATAAAATCTTTTGTGAAGAAATATAATAAAAACAGAAAATATCTTAAATATCCTGCAATTACAGCCCAGGTAGTTGAAGAAGATGAAGAACATTATGGTTGTGCTGGTGGTGGTACAGAAAGGTTTTATATAAATGCCAAAGGTGACGTTCAGCCATGTGAATTTCTAAATATTAGTTTTGGAAATGTGAAGGAAGAGAGTTTTTCTGATATTTATTCTAGAATGAGAGATGTTTTTAAAACACCAGGTACAAACTGGTTATGTGATAAATACTCATCATCTGTAAATGATAATTTCAAATTAAGTGGTTCTCTCCCTTTAAATTTTAACAAGTCAAAAATGTTGTATTCAAAGTGGGACAGGGGAGATGCTACCCCCTTATTTTATAAAATTGAAAAAGAGTTGTTAAATTAAGAGTTTTCTCTTGAAATTCTACCTATTAAGTATGATATAAACTAATATATGTTTTTGAATATGGGGGAGTTTTGGATATTAAATTTAATCGTCTAGTAAGATTGACTGGAGAAGAAGTTTTTAATAACTTGCAAAATATAAAGGTAATTATCTTTGGTGTTGGTGGAGTAGGAAGCTGGTGTGCAGAATCTTTAGTAAGATCCGGAATTGTAAACCTTACTATTGTTGATTCAGATCTTGTTTGTATTACGAATATAAACAGGCAGTTACAGGCAACAACAAAAACTATAGGTCAGGTTAAAGTTGAGACTTTAAAACAGAGACTGCTTGAAATAAATCCAGCCGCAGACATAAATGCTTTAGAAATGATATATAGTCGAGAAACAAGGGATAAATTTAATTTAGATGAATATGACTATGTTATTGACGCTATTGACTCCTTAAGTTGTAAGGTCGAGCTTATACAACATGCTACATCATCTGATACAGTTCTTTTCTCTTCATTCGGTGCTGCATCTAAAATAGATCCAGGGAGAATTAAGGTAAAACAGATTTGGGAGACTCATGGTTGCCCTCTTGGTAGACTAGTTAGAAACAGAATAAAAAAAATGGGTGTTAAAAAGAAATTTTTATGTGTATTTAGCGATGAAGTTCTTCCTACCCATGATTTAAATATTGGCTGTGGTTCCGGGAACTGTGTTTGCCCTAAAAAACAGGGGTGTGATGAGATCCACGAGTGGTGCAGTTCAAAAAAGCAGATAAATGGTTCTATAACTCATATAACGGGTATTTTTGGTTTAACTTTGGCAGGTTTGGTTATTCAGGATATAATGAAAAATACTAAGGTTTAAAAAAAGCTCACCTGATGGTGAGCTTTTTTAGTTTTTAGATTATCTAATTAAAGTTTAAATAGAAGATCTTCATAAGAAGGGAATGGCCACATATCTCTATCTGTCATCACTTCTAATGCATCAACAAACTTTCTAACTTCTTTCATACATGATATAACATTTTTAGAGTAAAGTGTTGCTTGTTTTAATAAATCTTCCTCATCCTGAGCTTTAGCTAATTCTGTTTTTAATGACTCAACAGCTGTAAATACAGCAGCAAGATTATCACTTAAATCAGCAATTAACTTTTCTTGACCAGTTGTGTTAGCTTTAGGTAAAACTGATTTTAGCTCGATAACTGATGAAGTTAATGATGAAATATACTCAGATACTGCTGGAACGATGTATCTTGTTGCCATTTCAACATTTAAATTCGCCTCAATATTAATTTGCTGTGAATATTGCTCAAGGTAAATATTTTGTCTTGACTCAAGCTCCGCTTTTGTAAGAACTTTATGTTTTTCAAAAAGTTTTACAGCATAATCTTTTGTATATTCAGGAACAGCATCAACAGTTGTCTTTAAGTTTGCAAGTCCTCTTTTTTCAGCTTCTGGAATCCACTCTGCACCGTAACCATTACCATCAAAGATAATTCTGTTATGATTTGTGTAACAATCTTTTACAATGTTAGCAACTTCTTTATTTACATCTGAAGCATTTGCTAATCTCTCTGCATAGTTTGTTAAAATATCTGCAACAATTGTATTTAATACAACGTTTGGACCAGCTATAGACTGGCTTGAAGCTACCATTCTAAATTCGAACTTATTTATTGTAAATGCGAAAGGAGAAGTTCTGTTTCGATCTGTTGCATCTTTAGGAAGTGCTGGAAGAGCACTAACACCCATTTCGAATTTATCACCTTTCTTGTTATTGATTGTCTCACCTTTAGATATTTTTTCGATAATGTTAGTCAACTCTTTACCAAGGTAAATAGATATAACAGCAGGAGGTGCTTCATGCCCACCTAATCTATGGTCATTACCAGCACTTGCAGCACTTGCTCGTAAAAGTGGAGAATAAGTATCTACCGCTTCAATTATTGCAGAAAGGAAAACAAGGAACTGAGTATTTTGTTGTGGGTCTGACCCTGGAGAAAGAAGGTTAATCCCTGTATCTGTAGCTAAAGACCAGTTATTGTGTTTACCTGAACCATTAACACCAGCAAATGGTTTTTCATGCAATAAACAAACCATACCATGTCTGTTTGCAACTCTTTTCATAGTCTCCATTGTTAATTGGTTTCTATCTGTAGCTATGTTAGCAGAGTCGTAGATAGGTGCTAGTTCAAACTGGTTTGGTGCAACTTCGTTGTGTTGTGTTTTTGCACTTATACCAAGTTTCCATAACTCATGGTTTAACTCTTTCATATAGCTTGCTACTCTATCTTTAATAACTCCAAAATAGTGGTCGCTTAACTCTTGTCCTTTTGATGGCATTGCACCAAATACAGTTCTACCTGCTAACATTAGATCAGGTCTTTTTTCAAAAAACTCTTTATCAACTAAAAAGTACTCTTGCTCAGGACCAACAGATGCAGTAACTTTTGTAGCAGTTGTGTCACCTAATGCACTTAAAACTTTTAAAGAAGCAGTGTTTACAGCTTCCATAGATTTTAGTAGAGGAACTTTTTTGTCCAGAGCTTCACCTGTATATGAGAAGAATGCTGTAGGAATACAAAGAGTAATTCCTGTTTGATCCTCTTTTAAGAAAGCTGGAGAAGATACATCCCAAGCAGTATAACCTCTTGCTTCATAGGTATCTCTTAAACCTCCGTTAGGGAATGATGATGCATCTGGTTCACCTTTAATAAGTTCTTTACCAGAGAATTCCATCATAATTGATCCATCTGAATCCGGATCAATAAAAGAGTCATGTTTTTCAGCTGTTGTTCCAGTTAATGGTTGAAACCAGTGAGAAAAGTGAGTTGCACCTTTGGAAATTGCCCAGTCTTTCATAGCTGTTGCAACAACATCAGCAGTCTCTTTACTTAATTCCATCTCACCTTTTTCTACCATTAACATCTCTTTGTAGATAGTTTTTGGTAGTTTTTCTTTCATTACGCTTTTACTGAAACAGTTAGAACCGTACATCTCTTCTAAATTAACATTGTTACTCATATCCTACTCCCAAATAAATATTTGATTTAAGTTTTATTTCATTATTTAGCCATAATAAGCATTTTTCATGCCAATTGGCAGTTTTCTTTATCATATTTTAATGCTTCAATTTTAATTTATTATATAATAATAAGTTAGAGTTGTTGCAATAAACAAAATATACTGTTTTTGTTTAAACAATATAATAGTTGTCATACATATTTGTAAGTTTTTATTAAATATTCAGTAAAACCCTACAAATATGTAGTTATGTGTTGTTTCAATATGTGTTTTTACAAACCTGCTATGTAAATACTACATTAATGTAGTAAATTTGTAAAACTACTTATTTAAAAAGTGTGAATTTTGTAATCCATATTTAACGACTCTTGTTCCTATTTGTCGTTCTGTTATACCTAAACTTCTTGCAGCAGCAGCTCTATTCCCTTTAGTATTTTTTAACGTTTCAATTAACATCTCTTTTTCAAGAGCCTCAACAGCTTCCTGAAGGGTAGAAGTATTTTGTGTTCCAGAAGATTCTGCAGATTGAAGACTTGGAGGGAGATGATAAGCATGTATAACATCATCCGAACTTAAAAGAACAGCTCTTTCTATACTGTTTTCAAGTTCCCTAACATTTCCTGGCCAGTGATAAGAAGTAAACAGCTCTATTGCTCCAGATGATATTCTTTTTACATTCTTGTTGTTCTTTTTATTATACTTCTCAATAAAGTGGTCACAGAGGGAAATAATATCTGTTTTTCTCTCTCTAATAGGAGGAATTATAATTGGAAATACATTTAATCTATAAAAGAGATCCTCTCTAAATGAGCCTTTCTCTATCTCCTCTTCAAGATTTCTGTTTGTAGCAGTAATTATACGAACATCCACTTTAATCAAGTTAGAACCACCAACACGCTCAATTTCTCTCTCTTGTAAAACCCGTAAAAGTTTTACTTGTATCATAGGTGATAACTCTCCAATCTCATCAAGAAAAATTGTTCCACCATCAGCTAGTTCAAATCTACCTTTTCGACTGTTTAATGCTCCGGTAAATGCTCCTTTCTCATGTCCAAATAGTTCACTCTCTATAAGGTTTTCAGGTAAAGCTGCACAGTTAACTTTTATAAATGGTTTGGATGCCCTTAAAGAGTTGTAATGAATCGCATGAGCTACCAGCTCTTTCCCTGTTCCACTCTCACCTCTAATAAGAACAGTCGCTTCACTTTTGGATACTTGATTTATTAATGTAAAAACATCCTGCATCGCCTGTGATGATCCTATCATATTATCAGGTTTATATGATGCTTGAAGCTGCTTATGTAGTCTTTTATTCTCATCTAGTAATCGTTGATTCTTTTCAACAATCTTCTGTCTGTTGTGTAAATGCTTTGCAATCATAGAGCACATTATTGATAAAAGCTTTAAATCTTCATCAATATCTTCAAGGTTTTCATAAATTTTATCCATGCTAAAAGCACCAATTGTTTCATGTCCATGAATTACTGGTACACAGATAAATGATACTCTGTTATTTCCCTGTATTCTTCTCTGTTTTGTTTTATCTAAAAAATCATTGGACTCTTTTAGGTCTTTAACAACAATTGGTGATCCTGATTGAATTACTTTTCCTGTAATTCCTTCACCAGGTTTGTAGGTCGTTTTTCTCTGTTGTGTTTCGGTTAAGTGAACAGAGGTCTCAATAGATATTTCATTTGTTTCACGATTTAGTAAAACAAGAGTTCCATGCTTCATTGATAATCGGTCATTGAGTTTGTCCAGAATTGGAGAAATAATTTCATGTAAATCTCTACTTTCATCCAATGTCTGGCTTATTTCAAAGAGTAGTGTTAGTTCTTCAATTTTTTGTCTGTAATGAGTCGATTTAATAGGCATAGTAGTAATTATGTGATTTTGTGGAAATAATTTCAATATCAGTGAATTAATAGGTGGTGCTTTATGCATAGAATATCCTTATAAAATAACCTTCCCTAATGAGGGAAGGTTATTTTTGTGTTAAAAAAAGTATTTAACCGATTGCTTCTTCGCCAGTTTCACCGCTTCGGATTCTAATAGTCTCCTCAATAGGTAATATAAATATTTTTCCATCACCTATTGCCCCTGTTCTGGCTCCACGAATAATTGCATCAGTAGTCTTTTTTACAAAACTATCATTAACTGCAATTTCAATTCGCATTTTATCTAAAAGGTTTACTTCAGTTTCTACACCTCTGTATGATTCCGTAAAACCCTTCTGTTGACCGCATCCCTTAGAGTTTGTAACTGATATTTTATGAATACCATCTTTAAATAACTCCTGTTTCACATCATTTAACTTATATGGTTGTATATATGCTATTATCAATTTCATTATTAGCTCCTTCTACTATACGTTATGGAATATTTGGAATCCAGGATATGACTCAGAACCATGTTCTTCCATATCAAGACCTTTAATCTCTTCATGATCTTTAACTCTTAATCCAATAGTCTTTTTAATAATTAGGAATAGAATACCTGAAGTTATAGTAACCCATAAAAATCCAGTTAAAACACCTAGAGCCTGAACACCAAGTAGACCTGCTCCTCCACCATAAAATAGACCCACTAAACCGTCGTCTGGTTTGTTAGCAAAAAGACCAACTGCAATTGTTCCAAATGCACCACACACTCCGTGTACAGATATAGCACCTACTGGATCATCAATATGTAATTTTTTATCTATGAAATTAACAGAGAATACAACAATTATACCTGCTAATAACCCAATTATTATAGCCGCACCTGGTGTTACTGCCCATGTTCCAGCTGTTATACCTACTAGACCTGCTAATGCACCGTTTAATGACATTGATACGTCTGGTTTTCCCATTGAAATCCACATTGTAAACATTGCAGCTATTGCACCTGCAGATGCCGCTAATGTAGTTGTAATAGCAACATGTGCTATAGATAAATCTGTTCCAGATAATGTAGATCCACAGTTAAATCCAAACCAACCGAACCATAATATGAATACACCAAGTGCAGCTAATGGAAGATTGTGTCCAGGTATAGCTTTAACTTCGACCTTACCATCTTTTTTAATATATTTTCCAATTCTTGGTCCAAGAATAATTGCTCCCATTAAAGCAGCCCAACCACCAACTGAGTGAACAATTGTTGATCCTGCAAAATCATGGAATCCAAGTTCATTTAAGAAACCACCACCCCAGGTAAAGCTACCAAATACAGGGTAAATAAGTCCTGAAATTACAACAGAGTATACAAGGTATGCATTGAATTTTGTTCTTTCAGCCATAGCACCTGATACTATTGTTGCTGCTGTTGCAGCAAAAACTACCTGAAATATCCAGTCTCTTAGCACTGATGAGTCTTCAGAAAACAAAAAGAGGTTACTTCCAAATCCACCGTATGACGCACCATACATAATTGCCCAACCTACGGCCCAGAAGATTAAAGAACCTCCTGCGAAATCCATAAGGTTTTTCATAATGATGTTACCAGCATTTTTTGGTCTTGTTAAACCGATCTCTACCATAGCAAATCCTGCTTGCATAAAGAATACTAATGCTGCGGCTAAAGTTAGCCAAATCATGTCCATAGAAGATAATAAAAGTTCAATAGAACTTGCATCATCTGCGAATGCTGAAGTTCCTATACCCAGCAACAAAAAAATTGGTAAAATAATTTTTTTCATAATTTCCTCCGTGATACAAACTATAAAGCAAGTAGCGTGCCATCTTGTTAGAATTCATGGTTTTTCTAAGAGGTTTTTTTTGTTTAATTCTTTATTATGTAAGAAATTATATTTTTACTTCTTTTTGATTTGCGAAATTTGTGTTTAAAAGTTTAGGCAAAGATAAATTTTTGATATTACATTTATGTAGCTGGAATATTAACTTGGTACAATAATGTAGTTTTATATGAGGTTTTCCAGTAACGGTATCTGGACGTTTAATGGAATACCGTTACTGGATATACAGAATTTTACGGAAGATGTTAAGATTCCTTTAGTTTTTTTTCTATTTTCTCTATTGAATGATCTATATATTTCAAGTGAAGGTTTCCAGTGGTTACAATTTTGTTGTACAGTTCACAGGATATTTGAAGTGCTTCAATTGGTGATGCGCTTAACTTATCGGAAATCTCATTAATAAATGGTTCTATAATAAAAGAGAGGGTTTGACTATGGCTGTAGTTGATAATATTGTTATCCAATTGGGATAATTTTGATAATAGAATCCTAATGTCTTCACCTTGCATATATTTATCATATATTTGTTTGCAAAGTTTTGAAGCTTTATTACCCATTGTCACTAATTGTTTTAGTTCTATGCTAAAGGATTCAGCAGCTTTTTGTATTGATGGAAGATATTCTGTATCATTTTCTCTATATAAAATACTTAGTTTTTCATTTATCTCTTCTCTTTTAATGGCTTTATTAAGAATTTCATTTAGAGGCTTATATTCCATTCCATCTATTTTGCATCCAAAAGGTGAAAGATTGTAGCAGTTTTTTATGTTATTCAGCTTAAGTTTTTCCTTAAACCAATCAATATAAACACCCATTCTTTTGTCTGAAATAATATAATCTCCGTTATTGGATAGAACTTTTGTTGGGTAGCCGTTGTATATGTATTTAAAGGATTGGGTTTCAAGGGTGTTGGTTTTAGTTGATGTTATTAGCATGTTTTTTTCAAAATAGCTTTTTTTATAGTGGGTTACATATCCGGGATATCCCAAATCTTGCCCAATAAAATAAATTTCAGAAAGTCCGAGTTTTAAAGCAAAATCCCAGATGTTTGTACTAACTGAACCTCCTGAGGCAATATTCGCAAATTGAGGTCTATGTTTTTCAAAATACTTTCCAAGTGGAAAAGTTGAATGGGTAAAATAGACTCTGTTTTTAAATTCTCGGATTGCTGATTGTTGTATAGATGAGTCTGCAATTAAAATTGTTTTATCTGTTTTTACACCCTCCAGGTGTCTTGCATTCCAGTATTGAGAATCTATACTCATCACAAAATCCGGCTCTATCCCTTCGTCTAGTAGGGACTGCAACGCAGTATCAACAGCGAGTATAAGAAATCGTTCCTGAATTTCCTTTAGATAAGGCATAATTATTTCCATACTCGGACCTGCGGAGACAATAATTCCTGGTATTCCATTAAATTTAGAAAATATTGCAGAAATATCAGACTTATACCCAATATATGGAAGATTTTTGCTCTGGTTTTTTACCCATAATTTACCAAATTTTATTAGTGTATTTCTATTTATATTAATTCGCTCTTTGTAAAGCCTGATAATCGTTTGTAGTTCATTAAAAAACTCGATATCAAGTGAAACTCTGTTGGCTAGTTGCAGATATTCAACTTTTTTTATTTTTAGAGGTTGAAGAAATGCTTTTATTTCCTGGGGAGAGTTTCCAATTATTAAAAAAACATTTTTGTTAAGAATGATTTCCGTGAAATCTCTTGCTTTTAATCCATCTATAAAAAGATTGTAATCGGGTTCAAAAATTACTATCTTGCTTTGAGGGTACAATTCTATTGCGGCTTCGATATGGTAACCCAATCCAAAACCCGCAGCTACAATTAAGTCAGACCTGTTAATTTCATTGGATATTTTATACCCCTCTTTTACTGGGTCAAACTTTGAGTGGAGATATTTTCCTTTATAGACAATAGTTGGTTCACCACTTTTTGCTGAAACAATTTCTGCTACTTGTTTATCAATTTCCACAAATTTAAAATTGCTGTATCTTTTATTAATGGCTAATATATTTTTTTCTATCATTTAAACTCTAAAACAACGATTGTATTTTCGTCTATTGGAGTTCCAGGTACAGGAGATTGATTATAAACAACACCATTACCCTGGATTTTGTACTTTATATTTTTTGCATTTAGTGAATTAATTACAACTCTTTTTGATAATCCTTTAAAATCAGGTAGTTCTTTTCCAATTTTGATACTGTTTTCTTCAATCTTGTTTATTGATCCAACTCTATGAATTGGAGAGGACTCTGTAGGAATATTAAGGTAATTGGTAAAATCATCCACAAGATTTTTAACTACTGGAACTGCTAATTTACTACCATAAATAGAGCTGCCTTTTGGATTTTCTATTACAACATATATTATTACTTCCGGATTTTCTGTAGGAAAAATTGCAAGGGCAGAAGCTATAAATCGATCATCATAATATTTACCTGTTTCAGGATTTGTAATTTGTGATGTTCCTGTTTTGGTTGATATATTTAAACCTTCAATTTTGGTAAGTCTTCCTGTACCACGCTCTGTTGTGGCTTTCATCATTTTAAGAACTGATGTTGCAACGTCAGGGGATATAACCTCCCTTAAGGGCTCTCTGCTGTACTCTTTTTTTGTTACTCCGTCCTGTGTTGTAATTTTTTTGACTATATGGGGTTTTAGTATAACTCCACTATTAGTTAGAGCAGTAGCAGCTGATACTATTTGCATTGCAGATACACTAATTTCCTGTCCCATTGATATTGTTGGTTTACTTCTTACTGACCAATCTGTAGGATCTCTAAGAATTCCATTACTCTCTCCATTAAAGGTTATCCCTGTCTGGTTTCCAAAACCAAAATTTCTTAGAGTTCTGTATAACTCTTTAGATGAAACTAATTCTGAGGCCTGTGCAGTTCCATCATTACATGAATAAACAAGTATATCTTCTGCGGATACATATCCATGGTTCCCTAAACAGTTTATCGTTACATTATCCTCTTCATTAAAATATACACCATCACAGAAAAACTCAGTGTTAACATCAATTCCATCGAGTTCAAGAAATGATGCTACTGAAAATACTTTGTAAACTGACCCTGGTTCATATGACATCTGGGTTATTCGATTTGTACGCTCACTTTCTGTATATAGATTAAAATTATTCGGATCATATGTAGGGTAAGATACATAACTTAGAACCTCACCGTTTTTTGCATCCATTGATATAACTGAGACTGAATCTGCAAAATTTAATTCGTAGGCTTCTTTTGCTGCTACAGCAGTAAAATACTGAAGATTTATATCGATTGTCAGTAGTACATTATGTCCATACTCCTGTTTATCAGATGATTTTATCTGTTTTGGTGATAATGGGCCATTTAATGTATATTCAATGCCATCTAAACCTATATTGTCGTATCCTACATATCCGGTTATATGTGCCGTTAACTCACCTTCAGGGTAGGAACGACCAAATTCTCTCTCAATTCTTATACCCTTAAGTTTTTCCTGGGATATTAATTCCTCAATTTTAGCAGCAGCTTCTTCTGTAATCTGTCTTTTTATATAAAAGTAACTGCTCTCTCTTTTTTTAGTAAGATGATCGTATATTGTCTCTTCATCAATTTTTAGTATTGGAGAAAGTAATTGCGCACTCTCTCTTTCATTTTTAATCTCTGTTACCCAGCCTGCTAGTGAAGGGACATCTTTTTGAAAAGCCAGAATCCTTCCATTTCTGTCCAGAATATTACCTCGAGCTATCCGGGGGATTTCTGGTGGCACAGGACTTTTTCCAATAACCATTACTCTAAAAAAATTAAAAAATATGATTATTGCTACACTTAGTGCAATAACTTTAATTACGTCTATTCTTTTTAGTGTAATTGATTTCAAAAAATTCTCCTAAAATGTATTTTATATTAATATTTCTTCTTGGTCTTGTCGATACTATTTTCCAGAGGAATATATGGTAATATCTTTAGAATCACAAAACGTTAAGTTGAAGAGAAACTTTTATCTCCCGGGATTTAACTTAATCAGCAAAAAAAATGATATTAGAAAAAACAGAAATTTAAAACTGCCAGAAATATCCTACAACCTTTTTTATCTACCTTTTTTTTTAAGCCTGATTATATTTTCATTTATTTTTTCAAGAGGTGTAAACCCGGTTATTAGGAGAGATACATCTTATGGGGACTTAAATAGTATCACATTACCGGATAATGGCGCAGATATTGTATTTAAAAATCTAATTGAATCCAGAGACAATTATGCAAATAATAAACATTTTTATGAGGATTATTACTATAAAGGTGATACCTTGTCCTCTCTGGCAACAAAGTATGGGGTTTCTATTGAGACAATTCTGCATGTAAATAAAATAAATGACGTAAATAAGATTGTAGAGTATACTAAACTGCAAATTCCTAATATCGATGGTTTTATGCATGTTGTAACTACAAAAGATACATTAGAGTCTTTAAGTATTAAATACGGAGTATCAATTAAAGATATTTTTGTAGTAAATGATTTAAAATCTGAAAATATCGGGAATCTGGATAGGGTTTATATCCCCGGGATTAATCCTGTTAATTATGGATGGCATTCTAATATTGACAGTTTTTTTATCTATCCTATAAACGGTTTTATATCCAAAAGGTATGGAGTATTTACTAATAAAATAACTGGTATTAGCGACTTCTACCATGGAGTGGATTTCTCACCAATCGATAAACTGGATGTAAAAGCCAGTAAGTCGGGTTTTGTATCCAGAATTGGGTATAGTCCCAGTTATGGTAATTATATCTATCTGGATCACAGTGGTGGATACAGGACTTTATATGCTCATATCGATCATATAGATGTCTCTCTTCACCAGAAGGTGGCACAAGGGGAGATTATAGGGAAACTTGAGGAAAACAGTAATAGTGATGTTGTTAAACTGTTTTTCTCAATATTAAACAGGGATGAAACAGTAAATCCCGAGTTATATCTAAAATAGGAGAGTTAAAATGAAAAAAATAATTATAGTACTACTTATATTAATAACATTGTCGCTGATTTTTAATGTATCTGCTTTTAGTAATGAATCTAAGTTAAAAATCGAATCAGAAAAAGGGATTATTGAGATAGATCCACTATATTAAGAGCTAAAACATCCTTTAATTAACATTTTTGTAAAAAAAATAAAAAAAATTTTTGAAGAAAAAATAGAAAAAAAAGTCTTAAACCATGCAACAACCCACTCTAATTTTGTACTAATTTTGTCTTTGTCAAGAATGCTCTTAAATTAAAATAATTACTAAAATGACACTATTTTAGAAATTGTCATAATAAAAAATGTGTAGTATAGTTAATTAAGAAGCTAGGCAATAGGAGTTATTAATGCGAGGTAAACCCGTAATAAATACTGAAAAATGTAAAGGTTGTGAACTCTGTATATATTCATGTCCAAAAGACATTTTAAGGATGTCTGAAGAAACAAATAAAAAAGGTGTGAACTACTCAGTTTGCATTGATGAATCCAAGTGTATTGCATGTAAAATGTGTGCAATAACATGTCCTGATAATGTTATCGAGATAATTAAGTTTAAGTAGGAATTGTTATGAAAAATAAAATATTAATGAAAGGAAACGAAGCAGCGGCAGAAGCTGCTGTAATTGCAGGTTGTCGATACTATTTTGGGTATCCAATAACACCGCAGAATGAAATTCCCGAGTATATGTCAAAAAGATTGCCTGAAGTAGGTGGTACTTTTATACAGGCCGAGAGTGAAACCGCAGCAATAAATATGGTTTTTGGTGCTTCAGCTGCAGGTGCAAGAAGTATGACAAGTTCTTCATCTCCAGGTATAAGTTTAAAACAGGAGGGAATTTCCTATCTAGCTGCAGCACAGTTGCCATGTGTAGTAATTAATGTTTCAAGAGGTGGTCCAGGACTTGGAAATATTGCTGGAAGTCAGGGTGACTACTTTCAGGCAACTAGAGGTGGTGGTCATGGGGATTACAGAACTATTGTATTGGCTCCAGCGAACTGTCAGGAAATTGCTGATTTAACTTTAGAAGCCTTTGACTTAGCTGATGAATACAGAATGGTGGTAATGATTTTGGCTGATGGATTTTTAGGTCAGATGTCAGAACCAGTTGTATTACCAAAACCTTCAGGGAAGACATTTTCTAAAGAATGGGCTGTTGGAATCGGCAATAAAAACAAAGTTGCATCTCTAATTTTATCCCCGGAAGATGGATTAACCAAGCATAACTACGTACTTAAAGATATTTATGACAGAGTAGAAGAGAGTGTTATAAAATACGAAGAGTATATGATTGAGGATGCAGATTATATTCTCTGTGCATACGGTTCTTCTGCCAGAATTTGCAAGCAGGCAATTCAGGAACTAAGGGCTCAGGGCATAAAAGTTGGAAGCTTTAGACCAATAACTTTATGGCCATTTCCTTATAAGGAGCTTAAAAAAGCAACTGAAGGTAAAAAAAGAGTATTAACAGTTGAAATGAGTTTTGGTCAGATGCTGGAAGATGTTAAACTTTCTGTAAATGGAACAATTCCTGTTGATTTCTATGGAATTCCTGGTGGAATGATACCAACACCGGAAGAGATTGTTGAAAGGATAAAAAGCTATGAATAATGAGGAATTAATATATACAAAATCCAAGAGTATGACACAGAGGGAGACACATTACTGTCCTGGCTGTACCCATGGTGTTGTTCATAAACTTATTGCAGAATCACTGGATGAGATTGGGATGGTAGATAATGCGATTGTTATTGCGCCAGTTGGGTGTGCAGTATTAATTTATGATTATCTGGCCCTAGATGGAGTTGAGGCTGCCCATGGAAGAGCACCAGCAGTAGCAACTGGTATTAAAAGGGTACATCCAGATAAACTTGTTATCTCTTATCAGGGAGATGGAGATCTTCTAGCCATTGGGATGGGAGAAACCATTCATGCCGCAAATAGGGGAGAGAATATAACTGTTATTTTTGTAAATAATGCAATATATGGTATGACTGGTGGGCAAATGGCTCCAACAACTATGCCTGGACAAAAAACAACAACTACTCAAAGTGGTAGGGAACCAGATGATGTAGGTATGCCAATTAGAGCCTGTGAAATTATTAATACATTGGATAGACCTGTTTATATTGAAAGAGTTAGTTGCCATAATCCTGCAAATATAAATAAAGCAAAAAAAGCAATAAAGAAAGCACTGTTAAACCAGAAAGAGGGAAAAGGTTACTCTTTTGTGGAAGTTTTGGCTACGTGTCCAACAAACTGGGGCTTAACACCTAAAAAATCCTATGAATGGCTGGAGTCAACTATGATACCTTACTATCCGTTAGGTGTATTTAGGGATAAGGAGGAGTAGCAAAATGGAAAAAATAATATTTGCCGGATTTGGAGGGCAAGGTGTAATCTCTGCAGGAAAATTACTGGCTATAGCATCTATGCGTGAAGGTAAGGAAGTCTCCCATATTCCATCTTATGGAGCAGAAATGAGAGGAGGAACAGCTAACTGTGCTGTTGTTGTATCTGATGATGAAATTGCATCTGCAATTGTTCATAAACCCACAATTTGTATAGTTTTAAACGAGCCATCACTGGATAAGTTTGAATCATTAATCGAATCCGGAGGGATACTTATTTATAACTCATCAATAATAAACAGGAAACCCCAAAGGGAAGATATAAAAATTTACAGTATTCCATGTAATGATATATCAGAACATAATGGTTCTATAAGAGCTGCAAATATGGCAGCACTGGGCGCATTACTAAAAGTAAAACCGGAATTGGCTACAATGGAGAGTATGAAAATGGCTCTTGTAGAAGGAATTTCAGAAAGAAATCATAAATTTAATCCAACAAACATTAAAGTGATGGAAGAAGCCTACTCATATCTTAAATAATCAGAAGGGATATTACTCCATATCCCTTCCTATTTTTTCATAAAAGTGTGTTTCAAAATCACCTTCTCTACCTAAGGCATACATTAGTTTCTGTGTTGCAGCACTAAGTGTTAAATCAAAACCCGGGAGTGCACCTGCTTCTCTAGCAGCAAATCCTGTCTGATATTGCTCTAAAATTGTCGATCCTTTTGTGCAGGAAGTTACAATAATAACTCTCTTCCCTAAGTTTACTATTTTTTCTATTGATGAAATTAGTCTTGTTTGTAAGTTTCCTGTTCCGTAACCAACTATAATTACACCTTTAATTGAATTATCTTCAATACAGTATTTTAAAAGATCAGTTTCTCCGCCTGAAACCTGATGTATAACCACCACACCAGTCTCAAAATTTGTAAAAAATCTGGGATACCCTGGATACCTTTTTATTCGGTTTTCATTTAATTTTATATTAACACCAAGTTCTCCAATGTAAGGTGATCTTGGTGAATTAAAGGCATTAAAACCTTCAACATTCTCTTTAAAAGATCTGCAACCTCTAATTATTCTATCACCAAAACAGATAGCAATTTCACCAATATCATCTGTAGCAGCCTTAACTGAGTAGTACAAATTATTCATACCATCTGGACCTGGGGCAAACATTGGTAATTGTGCACCTGTAAGAACAATAGGCTTGCCAAGATTTTGAATCATATAATTTAGGGCACATGCTGTATCTGCCATGGTATCTGTTCCGTGGGTAATAACAAAACCATCAAAATCCTTATAATTTCTCTCAATTTCATTAGCAATTTTAATACGAATTTCATGAGTCATATCGGTGCTGTCAATTCTTTCAATTAAAATGTAATTAATGTTTGCAACTTCTTTTAATCTAGGAACTATTTTTACAATATCTGCTACACCAGGAATAAGTGCCCCATTTACACCTTTTTCCTGACTAATTGTTCCACCTGTATCTAATATTAAAATTTTTTTCATTTAAATATTATAATATATAATATATCATTTAACTACAGGGGGGAATAATGAATAAATTACAACTATTGTTTATACTAATAATTGTAAATCTCGGTTTATTTTCGGAACATCTTGATAAATTGAATATTGCTTTAAGCAAACTTGAGTATGATAAAGACCTTTTTAGTTATGAGCTTGAAACAGAACAGATTAATAAGAATAAAAAAGATATTTCCAAAGTAATTTTTAATCCTGATTCTGATCCTCAATACAAATTAGTTTTGAAAAATGGAAGTATTCCAACAGAAAGTGAAATAAAAGAGTTTTATAAAAATAGTAATAATAGTGGCAGGAATTCCGAATTTGAAGATATTTTAGGTGAAAGATACAATTTTGTAACAATCGAAGATGGTCTTGAACTATATGAATTTATTACAAAAAGAGATGTAATTCCTAAAAAAAAATCAAGAATGAATGGAAAATTATGGTTGAACCCGGATAGTGAGACTATATCAAGAATATTGATTTATAATAGTGATAAAATTGATATCACCCTTGGAGTGGAGTTAAATGTATTTACACTGGAATTTACTTTTAACGAATATTCAAGAGAGATCTCTGTTATAGATAATATGAATATGCATTTTTCTGGAAAAGCAGTCTTTCTTGAATTTGATCAAGAGAGTAGAAGCAAAATCTATAATTATACTATGTTAGATTAATAATGAAAAAATATAGAATTTCAGTTAAAGACCTTGTGTCATATTATTTCCAATCCGGAGATCTAGGTGGGGGAGGTATTTTAAATTCCTCAAGAGCCCAAACTGGAATAGCTGAGCATAAAAAAGTACAGGAGAGTAGAGGCGAAGAGTATTTAAAGGAGTACAGTTTAAAATTGACTGTTGAGCATTTAAATATTTTTCTGGAGGTGTATGGACGAGCAGATGGTATATATAGCAACTCAGATCCAATTGTTATTGAAGAGATAAAAACTACAACAACAGATGAAGTCTCTGAGTCCCATTTAGCCCAGGCAAAGTTATATGGTTATCTATACATAGTTGAAAAAAATCTATTAGACATAAAAATTGAAATTATAAAAATTAAACTTCTTTATATTAATATAGAAACCCAAAAAACAGTTGAGATCGACAATCTTTTTACAAAAGATGAATTGAAGCTTTATTTTGAAAGCATAGTTAATCCCTATCTTGAGTATCTTAATAATAATTACATTAGAGAGAAAAAGAGAGATGAATCACTAATTGAACTAAAATTTCCATTTTCAGAATTTAGAAGAGGGCAGAGGGAATTTTCTATAAATGTCTATAGAGCAATAAGAGATTCAAAGATTCTATTCGCCAGGGCACCTACAGGAACAGGTAAATCTATAGCCACAATTTTTCCAGGATTAAAAGCAATGGGTGAGGAGTTGTGCAGCAAAATATTCTATTTAACAGCAAAAACCGTTGGAAGGCATAATATTAGGGAGACAATAACTCTTTTAAGAGATCATGGTGCCAGGATTCGTTCTGTTATAATTACAGCAAAAGAGAAAATCTGCATAAATGATGAATTTAATTGTAACCCGGATAAGTGTAAATATGCTAAAGGATATTACGACAAAGTTGGTAAAGCACTACTGGAGCTAACCACAATTGAGGATTTTTATGAAGATAACATAAAAAAAGCTGGATTTTTGTATAATATTTGCCCTTTTGAACTATCTCTGGATTTAACTAATCAGGCAGATATTATTGTTTGTGACTACAACTATATTTTTGACCTCAGAGTGTACTTAAAAAGATATTTTGATGGAGGAAAAAGTGATTTTGTTTTACTTATTGATGAGGCACATAATTTACCCGACAGACTAAGAAGCTCATATTCCTGTAAAATTTCCAGAGAAGAAGTAAGTCCTGTAATGGAACTTTTAAAAGAAGTTTCAAGTTCAGCTTATAAATCTTTGAAAAAATTAAACAAGTACCTATTGGAAATGATCAAAGAGATTGATTCAGAGTCTCTGGTTTACGAAAAAGTTCCGGAGGAGCTAATTAAGTTAGTTAAAGAGTTTATTGCATTATCTGAAACAGTCCTTTTATCGATTGAATTTAAAGGTAAAAACCTTTTTTTAGAATTATATTATAATTTTTTATTTTTTATCAAACTATTAGATTATTATAATGAGAGTAATAATTTTCTTCAGTTAAATACTGGGGGCTTAGGTATAGAAGTAGAAATTGTTTGTAATGATCCCTCACAAATATTTACTAAAATGCTTTTAAAAACAAATAGTCAAGTATTCTTTTCCGGCTCTTTACATCCATTAGATTATTATAAAAAAACATTAATAAAGGACTGTAGTGTAGATTCTGTAAATATAAACTCCCCATTTAATTCCGATAGACTTAAAATAATTGCTAAAACAGATATTTTTACAACATATAAAGAGAGAGATAAATACTATCAAAAAATTGCAGAATTAATAAAAGATGTTACCTCATTAAAAAAGGGGAACTACATTGCTTTTTTTCCTTCATACAGTTTTATGGAAGAAGTTTCTAAATATATGAATCAGGAATTACATATCCAGAAACCTTTTATGAGTGAATCAGAGAGGTCAGATTATATAAATGAGTTCAGTATAAGAAAAAAATTACTGTCATTTGCTATCTTAGGAGGTCTTTTTGGGGAAGGAATAGATCTTGAAGGGGATAAATTAATAGGAGTTATTATTGTTGGGGTAGGTTTACCACAAATTTCAGTAAAAAACAGTTTAATTCAAAAGATATTTGATTATAATTATGCTTATGTCTATCCCGGATTTAATAAGGTGTTACAAGCTGTTGGTAGGGTTATTAGAAATGAAAAAGATAGAGGAATTGCTTTATTAATTGATCATAGATTTAAACAAAAAGTGTATAAGGATTTATTTCCAAGAGAGTGGAGTAATATGAAATATATAAATAATAGTGCAGATATTAAAAATGAGATAGATAATTTCTGGAGTAATGATGATTGATTATAATAAAGCGGTTGAGATAGCCGACCGAGTGTGGTGGGTTGGAAGCTATCTTAAAGATGATATCTTTCAGTGTCATGTCTACTTAATTGAGAATGGAGATCAATCTATATTGATAGATCCTGGTTCTGTCCTCACATTTAAAGAGACTTTGAAAAAGATAAAATCAGTTACAACGTTGGAAAATATTAAATATATCGTCTGCCATCATCAGGATCCGGATATAACCGGAGCACTGCCTTTGTTTGAAAAACTGATAAAAAGAGATGATGTTGTAATATATACCCATGCAAGAGCAATAAATTTATTAAAACATCTTGGATTAAAAACCCCATTTAAGTGTGTAGAGGCAAATGGATGGGTACTTGTTGCAGGCTCTAGAAAAGTTGAATTTATTTTCACTCCATATATGCATTTTCCTGGAGCTTTTTGCACATATGATAGGGATAATCAGATTCTTTTTTCAAGTGATATTTTTGGTGGTTTTAGTAAAAACTGGTCTCTTTTTGCTAGGGATGAATCATATTTTGAGGATATGAGACTCTTTCATGAGCACTATATGCCGTCGAGAGATATTGTAGTTCATGCTTTGAATAGAGTAGAAACCTATCCTATAAAATTAATTGCGCCACAACACGGTTCAATAATTCCAGAAAATCTGATTAAAGGTACATTTAATTATATTAAGAATCTTGAATGCGGATTATATTTAATGACGCATACTTCAACAGATATTAAAAAATTATCAAATCTCCATAAACTTTTAAAAGATTTTTTAGAGGTTCTTACAAGCTACACAGAATTTAAGGATATTATTTCTATGTGTCTTGTAAAACTTAATGAAGCATTTAAATCTTCAATGATGAAATTTTATATTGATGATAATGGTCTAAAGCTTTTTTATACAACAGATAGTAGTCATAGAGATAGTCTGCAACCTCTACTCAACACTCTGTTTGATCAATTAAAGAGTGGAAAAGTTACTAATTGGATTAAGCATGATTCAAGCTATCTCTATATAGGAGATAATTTGGAGCTTACCAAATATGTAGTTCTTCCTCTTTATGATAATGAAAAATGTCAAAATATAGGGTTAGCACTGTTTTACATTCCATTTTTGAATGAAATAGATAATGAAACAAAATCCACTCTAATCGAAATCTCAAAACCACTAAGTGTTGCAATAGAGAGAGAGATTCTGTTTAGAAGTCTGGACAATGAACGGGAGAAATTTTACATCCAATCCACCAAGGATCCATTGACAGGTCTATTTACCAGGTATTATATGCGGCAAACCGTCGTAAAACTTCTATCAATACATAATAGGAATGAGAGTGCCTCATTTGCAATTATGATGCTGGATATCGATTTTTTTAAAAAAATAAATGACAACTTTGGGCATAGTGTAGGGGATCTTGTTCTAAAAAAAGTAGGAAAGGTAATAATTGAGGAGTGCCGTATTGGGGATATACCAGTCAGGTTTGGTGGTGAAGAATTTTTAATTTTTGCCGAGAGCAGTTCCTTAAAACAGGCTTGCGCTGCAGCACAAAGGATTAGAGCTAGAATTGAAGAGAGTGATTTTTCAAAATTGATAGGTGATAACAATGTTACAGTCAGTATAGGTGTTGTCTTTCATAAACAGGAAGAGAGTCTGGATCATGTTATTGAGCGAGCTGACTCTGTTTTATATAAAGCAAAAAAACAGGGTAGAAACAGAGTCTTATGTGATTAAATACGTTCCAATGCTTCTTTGTAATATACTCTATTTATTGGATAAAACCTAAGTACAATTACACCTGCAATTATTAAAATTACAGGGATAGGTCCACATAAGAAGGATATTCCTTTTAACGCACTATCTGTTTGTGCAATAATTGATGAATTACTTATAGGGGGAATAAATCCGGTTTTATCAAGGGTAATACCTATTAATAGACCTGCAAAAGCTTGACCACATTTCATAAGAAAGTTCCATATTGCATAATATATACCCTCTCTTCTTATTCCTGACCTTTTGGAATCCAATTCAATAACGTCGGGAATTATTGAGTGTGGCATAATATAGTGGGTTGAAAATCCAATTCCTGAAATGGAAATCAGAATAGTGGTAAAAACTGGTCCAAAAATGGGTGATAAAAAGTAGCTAACTAGAAGAGATAGTGCAAAAAAGCTCATCCCAATACTATAGCAAACACTTTTACTTACTCTCTTTGAAATCTTAAACCAAAAAAAGAAGGTAAAAAGAGAAACAAAAATTAGTCCAAATAGAGTAAACTCAAAATAGGTAGCAGCTTTGTGAATATATTTAAAATAATATAAAAAAGAACCTTGAATTACTGTAACAGCTGTTACGAAAAGCATCCATGGAATAAGGGCAAATAAAAATTCTCTGTTTGTAAATGCATCATAGTATGACTCGATTACACCTTTTTGTTTTTTATATGCATCACAGTTCTTCTCTTTTACAGAAAATACCGTTATCCATGAACTAATAAGCATAATTAAACCCATAAAAAATGCCATTATAGTCCAACCGTGATTATTAAAACCAAAAAATTCAGCTAGTGGCCTTGCCAGAACTGCTAGTATAGTACCAAAAATTGCAAAACTCATTCTAATCATTGTCAGTTTTGTCTTCTCATTGTAATCACTGGTAAGTTCTGGTTGCAGAGACGAATATGGAATATTCACTAGAGTGTAAGATAGACATAAAAGACAGAAAAGCAGTGTTGCAACAATAAATGTTATAAAAGAATTTTCAAACCTGGGTATAGAAAATGTTAGAATCATTGTAACAAATAAGAGCAGTGCTCCCCAAAATATAAATGGTCTTCTTCTTCCATGGCGACTTTTTGATCTGTCTGAAAAGGAGCTTACAATTGGATCAGTAACTGCATCACAAATTTTTCCAATCATCATTGCAGCTCCAGCCATAGTTCCTGATAGTCCAAGTTGTTCTGTTAGAAAGAATATAAAAATAAATCCGATTAAGGAGAAAAATAAATTTCCTCCTAAATCCCCTACTGAGAATCCATATAAAGTTTTCCGATCTAGTTCTGACATTATTATTCCTAAAAAAATTGATAATTTATTGTTTAGCAGATTCTAAATATTTTCAATAAAATTCGACTTTATTTTGTCAAATAGTTCCGGGAAATTATCTGAAGTTGGGAAGTAATAGAGTTTGTTACAGTAATCTATTAAATTCTTATCCCTTATTAATTGAAGAAGATTAAAAAAGTCCCCTTCATACTCTATTTCCAGATGTAATGAATCTGGTAAAATGTTGGAAGTTTTACCTTCCAATAATTCTCCGGGACAATTCTCTGTAGGTTTAGTATAAAAATAATTTACATCTTTTGTTTTAGTATCAAACTCTTTACTATAGGGTGCCAATATACATACAAGAGGCTTTTTGTAAGGGTGAAGGGAACAATAACCCTTTAGAACCATCTCTTCATTCAAGTCATTTATTAAAAATGGACAAAATTTATATGGAACAGTCTTAAACTTTATCTGAGGTATATATACACCATTCTGCCCTATAGATAGTTTAACAAATCCCTTATCAAAAAGTTCCTTTGTATTTTTAAGAGATAAATGTCTTGCCATTTTAAAAAGATCGTAAATATTTAAATTAATTATCATTTCGCCGGAACAACAATCACCACAACATCTGCAATTAAAAAAATCCATTGATGGATAATAATATATCGAAACACTATATGCAATAAACTAATATAAATGTAGTTGCCGATAAATAAAAAAAGATTTAAAGTTTGATTATGAGAACAAAAGTTATAAATGTTGGAAATATCCAGATAGGTGGTGGTAATCCTATTTCCATTCAGACAATGTGGGATGAACCTGTAAAAACAGTTGATAAGGATTTAATCAACAGGCTCAATGATATACAGTCAGTTGGTTGCGATATTATACGCTTTGCTGTTCCTACAATAAATGATGTTCCAGTAATTGGTGAAATAGCTAAAAAAATTACTATGCCTGTAGTAGCAGATATTCATTTCGATTATAAAATAGCTTTAGAATGCATGAATTATCCTATAGCAAAAATTCGTATAAATCCCGGAAATATAGGAGCAAGATGGAAAGTTGAAGAGGTCTTAAAAAAGGCAACTGATAAGAATATTCCTATAAGAGTTGGTATTAATGGGGGGTCCCTGCCTTCTGATTTGCGAAGTTATTCAAATTTATCCCAAGCTCTTGTTACTGCTGCAGAGAGGGAGATGGAATTTTTTGATTCAGTTAATTTTAATAATTTTCTGGTTTCGTTAAAAGCATCAAATATTGAGGATGGATATCTGGCAAATAAGGTATTCTCACAAAAATATAATACACCTCTTCATTTGGGAATTACAGAAGCTGGTTCATTAATTCCTTCAGTTGTTAAATCTTCACTATTTTTATACCGTCTTTTGAGTGAAGGAATTGGAGATACTATTAGAATTTCAATTTCCGATAATCCTTTAAAAGAGATTTATGCAGCTAATGAGATTTTATCTGCACTAAAACTTAATAAACGAGAGAGAGTTAATCTTATATCTTGTCCAAAATGTGGAAGATCAACATTTGATACCCATGAGTTTACCACTCTTGTCCAAAAAAAATTGGCAACTGTAAATAAAAATATATCTGTAGCTGTCATGGGTTGTACTGTAAATGGCCCCCAGGAAGCTAAGCATGCAGATTTAGGAATAACAGGATCAGGAAATACAATACTGATTTTTAAATCCGGGGAGATTATTAAAAGAGTAACAAAGGAAGAAGCTTTAGATGTATTTATTCAGGAGATAGATAATTTTGAAAAATAATCTCATAGTTTTTTATTTAATATTTGTTTTACTGTCAATATCTTCTCTGGAGGATAAACCATTATGGGTTGAATTTCAGGAAGCTAAGGATCTATATGAAAGGGGTGATTTTCAGGAGGCTCTAGGATTTTATCTGGATGTAACCAAAAGCAATACCCCTTATCCTGAAGCTGAGTATATGATTGGTCTACTCTATCTTGAAGAGGGTGAGTTGGCCCTTGCAAAAGAGCAGGTTAAAAAAGCAATATCTCTTTCTCATTATTTGCAGTTTCCGGAAGAACTTCTGGAGTATAGGTATAAACTTGCCCAAATATATCTTCTTCAGGAGGATTATGACAATTATATACTTACTCTGAATGAGATAATTGGTCGAGAAGAGATAGATCTTGCTGAGGTTAGGGATCAGAAGGCATACTTTGATACACTTATAGATTCTGGATTAAACAGAGTTCTACATCTATACAGAAAAAAAGCAGATAATGTTTTGGATGCACGAGTAAAACTTGGCTATTATTATAACAGTATTGGAAAATATAAAGAGTCTGTAAACTATCTCCTGTCTCCACTTATAGCCTTTATTTCTGAAGTGATAGATGATAATATTCTGATTGATAGAGAGTATATTTTTACTTCGGTTGAAATTTTCTTAAAAGAAATTTCTAATAATAAACGAGCTTTAAACTATTTTAATGAGCATGAAGTTTTTAAGGTTTTCTATTATACTGGAGAATCACTTTATGGTATGGATCAAACTGAAAGAGCTTTTGAAATTTGGAATTTTTTAGCTGAAAGTAGTATTGATTCCATGTGGATTAATAAAGCAAGGCAACAATTGGATAATCCCGTAGTCGAGGATTGGAAAATTATCTACTAATAAAGGTACTTATAGTGAAAAATATTATAATTAAAGGTGCTAGAGAGCATAATTTAAAAAATGTGGATCTTGTTCTTCCCAGAGATAAGATGATAGTAATTTCAGGAAAGAGCGGTAGTGGAAAGTCATCCCTTGCTTTTGATACAATCTTTGCAGAAGGGCAGAGAAGATATGTTGAGTCTCTATCTGCTTATGCTAGGCAATTTTTAGGAAAGGCAAATAAACCGGATCTGGATTACATTGAGGGGTTATCACCAGCAATTAGTATAGAGCAGAAAACAACAAGTAAAAATCCAAGATCCACAGTAGGTACAATTACTGAAATTTATGATTATTTAAGACTTTTTTATGCCAGAATAGGTAAACCAAAGTGCCCTAATTGCGATATAGAGATTTACGAGCAATCAATTGACCAGATAATTGAGCAGGTGAAAAATAATCCTGATGGTGAAAAAATGTTAATCCTGGCTCCAGTAGTTAATGGGCGAAAAGGTGAACACAGAAAGGTTATTGAAGATGCAAAAAAATCTGGATTTACAAGAATTAGGGTTAATGGAGAGGTTTTACTTCTTGATGAGGAAATTTCACTCTCAAAACAAAAAAAGCATACTATTGAAATAGTAGTGGACAGATTAAAACTTTCAGATGATGCAAGAAAAAGATTATCTGAGTCAATTGAAACAGCACTGGAAGTTTCTGGTGGAAGTGTAATAGTTTCATATATTGATAGAAATCAGGATGAATTTTTTTCCGAGCATAACTCTTGCCCAAACTGTGGGTTTAGTATGGAAGAGTTACAACCAAGACTATTTTCATTTAATAGTCCCTACGGAGCCTGTCCAGCTTGTTCCGGTTTGGGACGAACAATGGATTTTGATCCAAAAAAGATTATTCCAGATAGATCTCTATCTTATAATCAGGGAGCTATAGTAACATCTAATCCCAAGGCATCATGGTTTAAATCAATTTTTAAAGGTCTCTCTCAGCACTATGGTTTCTCCCTTGACACCCCATTCAAAGATCTGGATCAAAAAATAATTGATGTAATCCTTTATGGAAGCAGTGATAATATTGAGGTTTTATACGAAAATAGAGAGAAAACCGGGCGTTATGAAATAAATAGACCCTACGAAGGTGTAATTAGCGACTTAAGACGAAGGTATAAAGAGACAGCCAGTCAGGGAATGAGAGATTGGTATGAGCAGTTTATGCGGGATGAAATATGCGATAAATGTAAGGGGAAAAGGTTAAAGCCGGAAGCCCTTTCGGTTTATATAAATGATAAAAATATAACAGATGTAACTTCATTTTCTGTTACCGATGCCATTGATTTTTTTAATAACTGTAAACTTAATAAGTCTGAAACAATTATTGCAGAACAGATATTAAAAGAGATAAAAAACAGGCTAAGCTTTCTTCAAAGCGTAGGTTTACAGTATTTAAATTTAGACAGAAAAGCAGGAACTCTTTCCGGTGGAGAATCCCAGCGTATTAGATTGGCAACACAAATTGGGGCATCTCTAATGGGTGTTCTGTATATTCTGGATGAACCTACAATAGGTTTACATCAGAGGGACAATGATAGGTTATTGGCAACATTAGCTCATTTAAGGGATCTTGGAAATACTCTTATTGTAGTTGAGCATGATGAGCAGACAATAAAAATGGCGGATTATATTGTAGACATGGGTCCTGGTGCGGGTATTCATGGTGGGGCAGTTGTTGCTCAGGGAACCTATGATGAAATACTTTGTAATCCAGATAGTCCAACCGGGCAATTTTTAAGTGGTGCAGTTACTATAGATACCCCAAAAACAAGAAGAGAGGGCAATGGTAAAAATATATCTATTATTGGAGCAACTGAAAACAATCTTAAAAATATTGATGTAACCTTTGATTTAGGAAAATTAAATATAATTACGGGAGTTTCAGGTTCCGGGAAGTCAACATTATTGTCCCAGATTCTCTATCCAGCTCTTGCAAATGCCCTACACCGATCAACCCATGACATTGGAAAATATAGGGAGATTCAAGGACTTGAAAATGTTGATAAGGTAATTAATATCGATCAAAGTCCAATTGGTAGAACTCCAAGGAGTAATCCCGCAACCTATGTGGGTGTTTTTAACTTTATTAGAGATCTATTTGCAACACTACCTGAGTCAAAAGTTCGGGGATATAAAGCTGGAAGATTCTCATTCAATGTTAAAGGCGGACGTTGTGAACACTGTGGTGGTGGAGGAACAAAAAAGATCGAAATGCATTTTCTTCCAGATGTTTATGTACAGTGTGATGTATGCAAAGGAAAGAGATTTAATACAGAAACCCTGAATGTTCGTTATAAAGGAAAAAATATAAATGAAGTTCTTGAGATGTCTATAGAGGAAGCATCGGAGTTCTTTAAAAATATCCCACCGATTAAGAAAAAACTAGATACACTGCTTTCTGTAGGGTTAGGATATATTAATCTTGGACAATCAGCATTAACCCTTTCTGGTGGTGAAGCCCAAAGGGTTAAACTGGCACTGGAACTATCAAAAAGAAGTACCGGGAAAACAATTTACATAATAGATGAGCCAACAACAGGTCTTCATTTTGCAGATGTAAAACTTTTAATGGAAGTTATTCAATCCCTGGTTGATAAAGGAAATACAGCTATTCTTATTGAACATAACCTTGATGTAATAAAATGTGCAGACAGAATAATAGATCTAGGGCCAGAAGGTGGAGATCATGGTGGAATGGTTGTTGCAACAGGAACTCCTGAAGAGATAGTAAAATGCAAAGAGTCCTATACCGGATTTTATCTTAAAGATTTTCTAGGTAGCTAAACTGAAAAAGTTACTTCTGGTTTTCTCATTTTTATTTTTTCTCAATGGGCTATACTCAATTGATGAGGAGAGCAATCAGGAATTAACCCTGGATGAGAAAGCTATATTAAGGGATATTGAAACTTCATCACTTTCTGAACTAACAATATGGGCTCAAAGTCTTGAACTTCCATTAAGTAAAAATGAAGACTCATTAAAACGTACCCTGGCACGATACTACAAACTTGATTTATCGCAAAATATAAAAAATAAAGATGCAAAAACTCTGCTGATAAACAGGGCTGAGTTATCCACATACTATAATATAGAAGAGATAGATCAGGATATTGCAGAGTTTGAAGGGCGAGTTGAGATTGTAATTGATGATTCTGAGCAGAAAATAAAACACTCTATTATTGCAGATAAAATTAGCTATAACAGAACATTAAATAATGTTACTGCTATTGGAAATGTTGAATATGTCAAAACGGAGCAGGGTAAACCGGAAACGGTAACAGCAGAGTCTATGACCTTCGATATCGATAACTGGAAAGGATCACTATTAAAATGTGTTTCAAAACAGGAAAAGGATATTAAGAAAGAAAAAACAGTTTTTTATTATGTAACAGGTGAGATAAAAAAGAGTGATACAGATGTAATGGGAATGAATAATGTAACAATTCAAACTGTTGAAGGTTCCCCATTTTTTAATATAAGTGCGTATGATTTGTGGATGCTGGATTCTTCAGACTTTGTGATTATTTCACCATTTATCAAAATAGGTCACGTACCTGTATTCTGGGCTCCATTTTACTATCATTCTGATAATAACCTCTATTTTAATCCAGTTTATGGAATTAAAAACAGGGAGGGGATAACATTTCAAAATACAATTTACTTTATGGGAAAAAAAACGGTTAAGAAAGGAGAAAATGATTTTTCATTTTTATCCTTCGATAATGGTCAGGCATCAACAAATCTGGAACTGAATGGTTTAACATTGGTTCCATCCAAGGATAAGGAGAAGTACAACGGGGATTACAGCAAACTGATGGTTGACTATTACTCAAATCTGGGACTTTTTATAGGAAATAAAACATCTTTAAATTTCGATTCAATCAAAAGTAAAATTGAGATTGAAGGAGGACTTGGTTTTTCAAGAAATATAGACGAGGTAACCGGTGTTGTATATAATAATGATAAATCAGAGTGGAATAGCTCATATATTCTTAATGAAAAATATCCTTTCAGGTACCTTTTGTATCTAAAATTAACATCTCCTATCATAAAATTGGATTTAAAATCTATGTCAGATGGCAATTTCAGAAATGATTTTTTTAAAAGAACAGAGGATTTTAAATGGCTTGATTATTTTACCAGTCAACTGGATGATGGAATTGAATCATTTACCAATAGTAGTTCAAAAGAGGTTTACACAAGGGACTTAAGTCTTGAACCAATTATTAGTCAGTATAATATTAGTTTAAATATAAATAATTTTTCTCCACAAACGAATATAATAAAACCATTTCTTGACAGCTTTCAGTTAGATTTTCAGGATTTTAAAGTTGATTTTTACTCCAAAACTGATACAAATATTGATAAGAAGTATGATCCTTCCTATAAATTTTTCTATCCGGAACGTCTCACTATTCCTGTTGCTCTGAGTTTTAGTGGAAGAATATTTGATACGTCATATAACTTTAAAGAAAATGTAAATTCAACAAAGAAGGAAATTTATAAATTTGATAATCCACTATTTGATGTTGAAAACCCAATGCAGGAAAAAGCAAGTGGTAGTGAAGATAAAAAAAATGAAGAAAATCCACTGGAAATAAAAGCACCGGAAATTTTAAAAAATGAAACAGTCAACCAAAAAAAAGTTAGTCTTGTAAACAGCAAGCTGAGTTATAATATAAAACTGCCATATACCTTAAACGGGAAATGGAAAAATAGTGATTGGAAAACTTTAAGTGATATTAATTACGAATTGACAGATGAGGATTTGCAGTACAATTTTGATCCAAATTCATTATTAAATTTTGATTTTAATCTTTATGATTCTTTATTGACTATAAGTGATTCATTAAAAGGGAACATATATGGTAAATCCTATATTAAAAACAATGATCAGTTGAATATAATTGATTTGTACAGGTGGAATAAAACACTCCTTGAGAATAATCTCAGTATTAAACTTTCACTACTTAAAATACTACCTGAAATAAAAAATCAAACACTAATTGTCTCCTACGATTTAAACAATCCATTGTATAAAAAGAGTTTCGATGAAGATGCTTATAAGCTAACAGATAAGAGTGAGCCAGTTTATAAAACAGAAGAGAATTTGTGGACTAAGGATTTTGTAAACAAAAATGAGATGAATATTAATTATACCATGAATGAATCTCCATTTAATACAAAAGTTACTTATAATAGGAAATTGCCTCCACTGGATGAAGAAGATAATATTAAATTTCAGGAAATAATAAAATTTGATATCCAGGATCTAATCGAAAATATAAGTGAGTCAACCCTAGGTTATTTAAAAAAGAATTCTGAAAATGAGTTATCAGAAATAGTCTCAGCAAGTCAAAAATACAGCATCAGTTTATTTAATTGGAAATCAGAAATAGAGTTAGGATTTAAGCAGAGCGATAAGTTTATTGATGTCGAAAAAAATAAGGATGATTTTGAATTTGATCCAGTTAAACTTTCAAGTTCATATAAAATAGACAAGATTCTTGATCTCTCATTGCAGGTTAATTACAATATAGAAGATGACAGATGGGATTATTATCAGGGAAAAGCAAAAGTTTATGATTTTTCAATATCCCTTAACTCAATATTTCAAAAGCCTTTAAAGTGGGATGTATCAAATAATAGATGGATAACCCTTGATTCCGAAGAAGAAGTATTAGTTCCCAATATATTAACTTTAGAGCATGATTTAAATATTAAAAAGATGTATTTATGGAAAAACAGAATAACTCTTGATATTAAAACAAACTTAAGCATAAAAAAAGAGTTTGTCAGAATTGATAAATCGTCATTAAGATATTCTCTTGTTTTTGAGCTGGATATATTTGAATTTCTTAATTTAAAGTTTAGCTCAACATCATCCAATAACTCCCTATTTCAGTATTTTACCCCGGAGAGGGAAAAACTCGGATTAAATTATGACAAGAATATTTTTGAAGATCTTATCAGATCTTTTAACTTTTTTAACACAAAGGATAGAGAGGAGTCTAATTTTAATCTCTATTCAATTAATATCGATGCCATTTATAAAATGCCTGATTGGAATCTGGTTTTCAATTATTCCGGAAAACCAAAGATTGTTGAAGAAGAGTACAAATGGTATCAGGTTTTTTCCTTTTTTGTGGAATGGAAACCACTATCTCTAGTACGGTCTAATATTGAGAATAAGGATGAGAATTGGTCAGTAACTACATCATCAAAAAAACAATAAAGCTTGACTATATAGTTTTTTTTTATTTAAATGATTTTAATGGGAAAATTATTTATTATGAATTTTAAAAAATATCTGATATATTCTTATTTTAATAAGAGGGGAAATGAAAAATAAATTTTATTTAAAGGATTTTACTAATTATCTAAAGAAAAACAGTCTGTTTACAAATATTTTTGTTCTTATGACATTTTTAATATCAGTAATTATAATTCTGTTTTTCAACTATTTTATTGATGCTTTTTTTACCTTTGATATTGAAAACTACTTAGTAGGCCAGCCTGCCAAAAAAGATTATGTTTTGAAATCAGACTTCAGTTATTTTAATGAGTTTGAAACAAAAATAGCCCAGGATGTAGTTGAACAACTGGTTTTGCCTGTTTACAGGATTGATAACGAAATTACCCTTGAAGCAATTTCAGAGTTAAAGAAATTCTATGAAACTGTTCAACAACTTTCTAAAAACGAAAGGGATCCACTCTTAATGGAAGAAGTTTTTAATAAATATATTCCAGATCTCTTTACCAGGGATGAAATTAGGCAAATTAGCAAGCTGGATCTCTCTCTCTTCTTTTCATTACTCATCTTTGAGCAGAAAAAGATTTTAAATAGAGGCTATATTTCTAAATCCAGTATTAGTAATGGTGCTGGTCTCATAAATGTTATATCCATGAATACAAATAAAATTGAAACAGAGAATGTTAGTGCTATTTCAGTTTTAAAATCTGTAGATATAAGTGTTAATATTCCTTTAGAATTTAATCCATATTTTCATAAATTACTTAGCAGTTTTTTAAAAGTTAACTGTTTTTATGATCAAAATCAAACCAAGTTTAATAAAAATCTTGCTTTGGAAAATGTAGAACCTGTAATTGATAAGTATAGAAATGGAGAAACACTGGTTAAAAAAAATATGGTTGTTAGTGCTGAAATATATAAAAAGATTCAGCACGCTGAAATACTTGTAAAAAAGAATACATTATCAAACCTCTTGCTGGTAATTGGCTATGTTGCTGTTATTTATCTCTCTGGCTTTGTTCTCTTTTCAAACAGTTTCATACAGCGTAAATTGAAAGAAAGTGATGTAATACTATTAACTAGTGTGACTCTCTTTTTTATTATTACAGCTACTCTTCTTCACTATTTTATGAGTAAAAATTATATCTATCTATATCCCTTAATACTCCCAACAATGCTAATTTCAATGTTAATGACATTTTTACTAGGGAATAAAGTTGGTCTTTATATTTCAATTCTTTTATCATTTTTTGTTTTATTGATTTCAAACTTTAATATTTATGATTTTCTTTTAACATTGGGGATGTCAATTTTATCCACAATAATTGTTCATGATGCAGAAAAGAGAATAGATTTACTAAAATCAAGTGGAGAACTGGCTCTTTTGCAAATAATTGTAGTGGTATTTATGCTTTTAATAGGGTTAGTTGAATCAGATAATATACCCTTGTTTCTAATTGTAAGTGTAACAACATCCCTACTTTCCGGTATTCTTACCTTAGCTTTATTACCACTTTCAGAACATTTTCTAAAAATTTCAACTGCATTTCAGTTAGCTGAACTTTGCGATTTGAATACTCCTCTTTTAAAAAGTATGCTTATAAAGGCTCCTGGAACCTATGCTCACTCAATAGCTGTAGCAAATATGGCTGAATCTGCAGCCCAACATATTGGAGCAAATGCACTTCTTGCAAAAGCCGGCGGGTATTATCATGATATTGGTAAAATTGATCAGCCTCATTACTTTATCGAGAATCAGAAAGGTGGAAAAAATCTTCATGATGATATGAAGCCAACTCTATCGGTTGCTGTTATAAAATCCCATGTTAAACTTGGTATTGAGAAGGGTAAAAATATTGGTCTCCCTGGAGAGATTATAAGTATTATTGAGCAGCATCACGGTAAAGGGGCAATTGCGTATTTTCTTGAAAAAGCAAAAAAAGAGAATAAAAGTGGTCTTATTCTAACGGAAGATTTTGGTTATTCTGGTCCAAATCCTCAAAGCCCGGAAGCAGCTATTGTAATGCTTGCGGATAGTGTAGAAGCTGCTGTTCGATCACTGAAGAGTCCTACAATATCTCAATTGGAGAAATTTGTCTGGGATTTAATTCTAAATAAACTGAAAGAGGGGATGCTGGATGCTTGCGGTTTAACCCTTTCTGACCTAACTACAATCAAAGATTCATTTATAAATACATTAATGGGGCACTATCATTCAAGGATAGAGTACCCATCGGGAGAAAAAGATAATGAATGATATAGCTTTAATGTATCAAAATATAGATAAAAAAGAGTGGGAGTCTAAATATTGGGATTTCATAGAAGAGTTACTAAAAGAGTTGAATATTGACAATTGGGAATTTTCAATTACACTTTGCGATAACACCTATATACATGAACTAAACAGAGAATACAGAAATCAGGATAAACCTACAGATGTTATAACTTTTGTTATGTCTGATGAGCCATTCCCGGTAACTGATGATGATGAGCAACTATATAGTGCAGGTGATATCATTATCTCTCTTGATACTGTTCTGGAAAATAGCGAGTATTTTAAAGTTGATTATCAGCAAGAGTTAAAAAGAGTCACCATACATGGAATTTTACATCTTATGGGGTTAGACCATGAAACAAATAATGAGGATGAAGAGATGCTTGTAAAGCAGGAAAAGATATTGGATAAGTTTTCAAATAAGGATATTTTTTGATCTATGAAGATTTTAAAAAGATTTTTTAATAATGGTACACCTTCTTCTGCTGAAGAGACAAATCTTGAAACCCAGACAATGATAAATGGAATTGTAGAGCTTTCTGATACATCAGTTAAAGATGTTTATGTACCAAGAATTGATGTTGTGTTTATATCAGAAGACTCAACATTAGAAAATGTAATAAAAATAATGGAGGAGAGTGGGCACTCAAGGTTCCCTGTATATAAAGATACTTTAGATGAAATAATCGGTATACTTTATATAAAAGACCTTTTAATATATATACATAAACTAACAAATAAAAGTGACTTTAATATTTCAGATGTTATACGAAAGCCATATTTTGTTCCTGAATCAAAAAAACTTGATTCATTATTGAAAGAGTTTAAAAGACTTCATGTTCATATTGCTATAGCAGTAGATGAGTATGGAGGAGTTTCCGGAATTGTCTCAATGGAAGATATAATTGAAGAGATTGTTGGAGACATTCAGGATGAATTTGACAATGAAATTGAGGAGATAATAAAGGTTGATAATAAAACCTGGTTATGTGATGCAAGAGCTAATATAGAAGATATTAACCAAAAACTTGATTTAGAGATAGACAATTCCGATGTGGAGACAATTGGAGGATATGTCTTTAACTTAATAGGGGAAATACCTGTAAAATTTGAGAAAGTTGATACACCTGAATTGACAATAGTTATAACAGATGTAGACGGACATAAAATAAAAAGGGTTAAATTGGTAAAAAAATGAAAAAAAAATTATTCCTGATTCAATTTTTATATCTAGTTGTAGCCTTAAATAGTGTGACAATTCATGATTTTATTGAATCAGGTAATAAGAATTTTATTAAACAGGATTATTATAAAGCTGTAGAACAGTACAAAGAGGCTTTGAAGATAAATCCTGAGGATATCAGATCCAACAGAGGCCTTTCTGACTCTTTTTTTATGCTTGGAGAGTATGATGAAGCTCTTTTATATATTGACAAGTGCATATCACTTGATAGAAAAAATCTTGAACTGTTAAATAATAAAGCCAGAATACTTACTGCTTTGGAGCAATACCCGGATGCTGCTGAAATATATCAGGAAGTTATCGAAAAAGAGATGTATAATGTTGGTGCCCAGAGTGGATTAGCCGAACTCAGGCTAGTAAATGGTGATGTTAAAGGATCTTTGTTTGAGTTTGAAAAGATTCTTAAATTCTCACCTAATAGTAGAAGGTTATTATTATCCCTGGTTTTAATAAATGATAGGCAAAAAAACTTTATTAAGGCGGATGAGTTAATTCAGAAGGCAATTCAACTTTATCCTTTAGATCCGGTTGTGCTTGAAACATCTGTTAGACATTACATTTTAAAGAAAAGCTATAACGGTGCACTTTTATATATGGATGAACTTGCAAAATCTTCTAGTAATCCAGATATAATGCTGCTGCATGCAGAACTCCTCGTATACTTGGAAAAGCTGGAGGAAGCGTTGGATATCCTTACAGAATATATGAAAATTGAGAAAGATAATCCGGAAGCTTACTATTTGGGAACACTTATATTTAACAGAATAAATGAACAGGATAAGGCACTATCTTTGATAAAAAGAGGACTGGATTTACGACCAGATGAAGAGATTTATCGTTTTTTTGGTGAACAAATAATGAACGATTATTTTCTTTTTAAGGATGAAAAAAGAGAGAATTACTCAAGCTGGTACTACGAACAGGGTAAACTGCTTGAAAGTCAATATTTCTATGAAAAGGCCAAGACTTACTATTCCAGAGGATTGGACCTGGACCCATTTTCAAAAAAGTTGAGACTTGCTTATGCGAACATACTCAAAAAACTGGGTTACAGGGAGAGATATATAAAGGAACTTGAGCTGGTAAATAGCCAGAATAACCAGGATCCGGAAGTTACTGAGACTCTTTTGATTGAGGATAGTATTCCAAAAGCTCCATTATATACTAAGTGGGGTGAAGAGAAATGGAACAGTGATAATCACTTTTCAGTTTCAGCATTTATAAATGTAGAATCTCAGGAAAAGAATCTAAACTCTTCGAATGTTATATTGGATATTGCTAGCAGATTTCTTTCGAGCCAGGTAAAATTTTATAATGATAAGATTGATCTTTTTAGTGGTAATTTCTCAGATGCCTTTAATGATGCTAGAAGTATAGATAGTGATTATTTTCTTATAATAAATTTCAACGAGGGAAGCAGAACATTTTCACTGCAAGGGACACTGCACCTAACTAAAAGTGGAAGAGAAATTAAAAAAATAAGTTATTTAAAAACTGGGAATAACAGGATATTTAACTGCTTTGATAATTTAGCAAAGGATCTGGATAACTTCTTTCCTGTAGTTGGTTCAGTAATTGATATAAAAAGTGATGAAATTCTTATAAATATAGGAAAAATGAATGGTGTAGAAACAGAAACTCAGTTTGATGTAATTAAAAAAGGTAGTTACAACTTAATTCCTGATCTCCCTTATATAAATTTTGATAAGGAAAAATATCTTGGAAGAATGAAGGTTAATTCTGTTGGAGAAGCAATGAGTGAGGGAGTTTTTACAGCAAACAGCAGTTTTAATCTTCTTAACATAGGAGATAATGTTGTAATATTAAATAATTCAGAAGATGACAATAGCAGTAAATATCTTGAGACCCATGGTATAATTGATACAGAATTAATATCGCAGCTCTTACAAGTTAATTAAAAGTATTTTAATCCATTTTCATTGACATTAAATCCCATTTTTCTTAAAATACAAATAAATAAATTATTAATGATTCCTGGAGGGATATGTATGAAAATAGCTATTAACGGGTTCGGAAGAATCGGACGAAATGTGTTCAAAATCGCAATGGAAAGAGAAGGTATTGAAATTGTTGCATTAAACGACTTAACATCACCTAAAACTCTTGCTCACTTATTAAAATATGACTCAACTTTTGGTGTATATAGTAAGTCTGTTGTTGCGAAAGAGGATTCAATCGTAGTTGATGGTAAAGAAATTAAAATCTATGCAGAAAGAAACCCTAAAGATTTACCATGGGGTAAATTAGGTGTAGATGTTGTTATTGAATCTACAGGTATCTTCAGAAAAGCGACAAGTGAAAAAGGTGGATACAAAGACCATATTACAGCTGGAGCAAAAAAAGTAATTTTAACTGTGCCTGCTGCTGACGAAATCGATCAAACAATTGTTCTTGGTGTAAATGACGACACACTTGATACTTCTTTAGTAGCATTCTCAAACGCATCTTGTACTACAAACTGTTTAGCACCAGTTGCTAAAGTATTAAACGATAAATTCGGTATTATCGATGGTTTAATGACAACAGTACATGCATTTACAAATGACCAGGTTATTCTTGATGGTCCACACTCTGACTTAAGAAGAGCAAGAACAGCTGCAACAAACATTGTTCCTACAACTACAGGAGCTGCTAAAGCTGTTGGTGAAGTATTACCAGAGTTAAAAGGTAAATTAAACGGTTCTGCAATGAGAGTTCCAGTTCCAACAGGTTCTATCGTAGACTTAACAGCAAGGGTTTCAAAAACAGATGTAACAGTTGCTGAAATTAACGCTGCAATTAAAGAAGCTGCTGAAGGTTCTTTAAAAGGTATTTTAGAGTATACGGAAGACCCAATCGTATCATCAGATATCGTTGGTAACCCACACTCTTCAATCTTTGACGCTCTTTCAACAATGATTATGCCAAATGGTTTAGTAAAAGTTCTATCATGGTATGACAACGAAATGGGTTACTCAAACAGAGTAGTTGATTTAGCTGTTAAAATAATGAAATAATAAAATTACTATAAAAGGAGATAAGGATGAGCCTTACTACTGTTAAAGATATAGATTTAACTAATAAGCGTGTCCTTGTCCGGGTTGACTTTAATGTTCCTTTAAAAGACGGGAAGATTACAGATGATACAAGAATGGTAAGTGCTCTGCCTACTCTAAATTATATTTTAGAGCAGGACGGAGCTTCTCTTGTTGTTATGAGTCACCTAGGCAGGCCTACAGAAGATAGAGAAGCAAAATACAGCTTAAGCCAATTAAAGGATCATCTTGCTAAATTAACAGGAAGAAATGTTATTATGGCTCCAGACTGTATTGGTGATGATGTTGAAGCTTTAGCAAAGGATTTAAAAGCAGGAGAAATTCTTCTTCTTGAAAATACTAGATATTATAAAGCTGAAACTAAAAATGATGCAGATTTTGCAAAAAAACTTTCTGCAGTTGCTGATGTATATGTTAATGATGCTTTTGGTGCAGCACACAGAGCTCATGCGTCTACAGAGGGTGTAACTAAGTATTTACCATCATGTGCCGGATTCTTAATGGAGAAAGAGTGTTCATTCTTTGATAAAGTATTAACAGCTCCAGAGAAACCATTTGTTGCAATAATTGGTGGTGCTAAAGTATCTTCAAAAATTACAGTTCTTGAATCAATGCTTGATAAATGTTCTACTTTCGTAATCGGTGGTGGAATGGCTTATACTTTCATGAAGGTATTAGGACAAGATATCGGTAAATCAATGTTTGAAGAGGATTTTCTTGATACTGCTAAAAAGTTCCTTGATGATGCTAAAAAAGCTGGTGTAGAAATTATACTGCCAATTGACCATGTTTGTGCAAAAGAGTTTGGTGAAAACGCTGAACCAATTGCTGTTGATAGTGTAAATATTCCATCAGACTTAATGGCTCTTGATGTTGGTCCTAAAACTTCTGAATTGGTAAAATCAAGAATTCTTGAAGCTAAGATGATTGTTTGGAATGGTCCAATGGGTGTTTTCGAATTTGATAACTTTGCAAGAGGAACTAAAGATGTAGCATCTTATGTTGCACAGTGTAAAGGTATAACTGTTGTTGGTGGAGGAGACTCTGTAGCTGCAGTAAATAAATTTGGATTCGCAGATCAAATAGATCATGTTTCAACAGGTGGTGGAGCGTCTCTAGAGTACCTAGAGGGAAAAGTTTTACCTGGTGTTGTTGCATTAAAAAAATAATATTTTGAGCTGAAAGTATAACTTTCAGCTTTTCTTTTTAAATCAAATCATAGAAATCGAGGATTACATGAGAAAAACATTTATTGCTGGTAACTGGAAAATGAACAAGACTCCTTCAGAAGCTGTAGCTTTTGCTAAGGAATTGGTAAAATCTTTAAAAGATTCTGATACAAAATTAATGATTGCTCCTTCTACAGCAGCATTAGCACCGGTTGCAGATGTAATTAAAGGTTCAAACATAATTTTAGGTGCTCAAAATATGGCATCTGTAGAAGATGGTGCACATACAGGTGAAACATCAGTTTTAATGCTTAAAGATTTAGGTGTTGAAGCTGTAATTTTAGGCCATTCCGAGAGAAGAGCAATATATGGTGAATCTGATGAGCTTATTAACGCTAAAGTAAAATTAGCAATTAAACATGGTTTAACAGCTGTTTTCTGTATTGGTGAAACTCTTGAAGAGAGAGAGGCTGGAAAAGCTGAAACTGTTTGTTTCGATCAAACTGAAAAAGGTTTAAAAGATGTATCAGCTGCAGAGATGGATAAAGTTGTTATAGCTTATGAGCCGGTATGGGCAATTGGAACTGGAAAAACTGCATCTCCTGAGGATGCTCAAGCAATACATAAGGCAATTAGAGGGAAAATTGAACAACTTTATTCAAAAGAAGTTGCAGAAAAGGTAATTATCCAGTATGGTGGATCTGTTAAGCCTTCTAATGTTAAAGACTTAATGGCACAAGCTGATATTGATGGTGGACTAATTGGTGGTGCATCACTTGAAGTTGAATCATTTACAGCATTGGCTAATTATAACAAATAAAAATAAAAACTGGAGAATGAAATGGAATTTGTTTCAACTCTACTATTAGTACTGTTTATAATTGTAGCAGTTTTATTAGTGGCAATGGTATTATTACAGGATGATCAAGGCGAAGGTCTTGGTGGTGTTTTTGGTGGATCTGGTTCATCACCATTTGGTGCAAAATCAGGTAATGTATTAGTGAAGACTACAACAGTTCTTGGGGTTCTTTTTTTTGTTACATCACTTGGACTGGCTTGGGTTTCAAGAACACAGAGTGATGATGATATTTTAAAAGCTGCAATTAGAGCTGAAATTCAAAGTGAAGAGGGAAGCAACTTTTGGGTTGAAGATCCTGAAACTTCTACAGAAAAATCAGAGACAGAATAATTGAAGGGGGTAATCCCCCCTTTTTTTTGTTTATAAGGAAAATAGATGAGAGTTTGTATTGTTTATAGCAGTGTAAATAATAAAAAAATTGAAGAATTTGCTTCAGCTTTAAAAATTGGTATTGAGCAACAACCAAAAACAGTTGTTGATATAATCAATATAGATAAAGAGAGTGAAAAAAAACTTACCGGGTATAAATACCTTTTGTTTGGTTGCTCAAAGAGTTCATTGTTTGGATCTAAACTGAGTGATTCATTTAAAAATTATATAAAAAACTGTGGTAGTATAACAGGAAAACATACATTTGCTTTTACAACTAAGGGTTTAAGAAGTCAGAAATTTCTTGTAAATCTAATGGCTGGATTAGAAAGTCAGGGTGTATTGCTTAAAACATCTGCAATTATTAATTCAACTGAAGAAGCTAAAGTTATTGGAAGTAAATTACATATAAAGTAGTGGAGTTAAAATGAAAAAAATAGCAATTTTAATATTAACAATGTTCTGTATTTCAGCAATTTATTCTGCAAATGCTTTTGATGCAGTTGTTGCTCAGGTTAAGCTGACAAAAACTGAATTAATTAAATTAAGTTATGTTGATGAGAAGTTGAAACTTGCTCAGGAGCAGATTGGGCGAGAATTTACTGCTGAAGAAAAAGATTTTATATTAGATTCAATAATTAATAATGAACTGTTGAAGCAAGCTGCAGCAAGAGAAGGAATTAAAGTAACTGAAGATATAGTAATTCAGATGTTAAAGCAGCAGGTTGGTGGAGTAGCAACTGACGCACAGATAAAAAAAGCAGTTGAGGATCAGTACAAACAGCCATGGGCTCAAGTTTCAAAAGCTCTAATTGAACAATTAATGTTACAAGAGTATGTAAAAGTTGCTGGTGCAGAGGATTTTAAAAAGTATCAAGTGGCTCCAAAGCAGTCGGATATTAATGATTTTTATAATAGTAATAAGACTAAATTTGTTAATCCTGACATGGTACGAGTAAATCATATCTTCTTTTCAACTCAAGGAAAAACAGAGAGTGAAAAGAGTACCATAAAGAAAAAAGCTGAAGATTCGCTAGCCTTAATAAAAAAAGGGGCAAAAACATTCGATGAACTGGTTCAAGAAGTGAGTGATGATAGAAATTCAGCACTTAATGGCGGAGAGTTAGGCTTTTTATCCAGAGATGAAGCAAATACTGTTCAACTTTTAGGGTTGGATTTTATTAATAAAATGTTTAATTTACCTATGGAACAGGTTAGTGGTGTTTATCAGTCAAATTCCGGTTATCATATTGTTGAAGTTACTGAAAAAAGAAGTGCACGATTATTAAAACTTACAGATCCTGTAAATCCGACTACAGCTATGAGTGTTGAGCAGTACATTGTTCAGAATCTTCAGCAGCAAATGGCAACACAGGCTTTTAGTCAGGTAACAGAAATAATAATTGAGAGACTGAAAAAAGAAGCTGTTATAAAGATTATTGATAAAAGTATACCTTGGAAATAAAAAAGTGGAACAACATCGTCATAAGGCAAGAGAACTTGCCTTTAAAGCGTTGTATAGCTGGGAGCTAAATAAAAAAACAGTATTTACCGATATTTTAAATATTGAGTATGAATATAACATTGAAAATATAACTTCAGATTTTGGAGTCTCTTTATTTAATGGTGTTATAAGTAATATTACTTATATTGATGATCTGATAAAAAATAAGGCTGAGCATTGGATGATTGAAAGGTTAGAAAAAGTTGACCTTTCAATACTGAGATTGAGTATATTCTCACTAATGTTTCAACCGGAAATACCCTATGTGGTAACTATTGATGAAGCAATAAATATTTCAAGAACTTTTAGTTCAGATAAATCGTATAAGTTTATTAATGGAATTCTTGACTCGGTTATTAATGATTTAGGAGTTAAAAATTAAAATAAGAAAGAATCTGCTTGTTACATTAATATCTCTATTAGTACTTATAGTATTGCTCGGTGTTACACTTATAATTGTTACAATAAAAAGTAGCAACAATATTGAAGATAAAATAGTTATGGTTGACACCCTTATTAAAGATAATCAGACAGATGAAGCTACAAAATTATTAAATAAAATCAGCAAAAAAGCACCAGACAGATATAGTTTTTATAGACTTATAAAAAGATCAATAGAAATATCTGAAGTAACAGATGATTATCAGATTATGGCAAATATCACTTTTGCTGCATTAAATAAATTTCCTGGTAATGAAGACCTGTATGCTTACTATGTAATGGCTCTATTAAAAACCGGGAAATATTCAGAAGCCTATAATATTGCAATTGATAATCTTGTATCTGCGGAATATAAGCCTCTTTTAGCACAATCTCTACTCTATTTTGAAAACAAAACACCAGAATTATTAACAATTCTTGAATATATAGAGAGTCGTAAAGAGCCATCATTTTTTGAGTATTTGGCACATCTTTTAAATAATAATGAATTGTTAATTGATGCAGTATTGCTCTGGGCAAATAATGGAGAGATAGAAAAAGCCTATACTTTGTTAAATGAAATAAAAGAGCCAAATGCAGAGTTAAAGGCTTTACTCGCCTATGACAGTGGTAGAGAGAGTGAAGCATTATTAAAATTGCTTGAATTACCAGAAAGTGATTCAATTAAATACTCTAATTTATTGTTGATTGCGGATATTTTTTTTATGAAGGAGAACTGGGCAAGAAGTAAATTTTACTACGATAAAGCCATTCAGGTTAATAAATCAGGTTCTGCTCCATACTTAAATATAGCTTCAATATATTTAAAATCAGACAGTATAAAAAAAGCTATTTTATTTTTACAGAATGGAATTGATGATTTTGATAAGAATATACAATCCATAAAATTGAATATAATGAATATTGAAGAAGATATTGAAAATTTAACTGATATAAATGAGAAGAAATTAAATGAGAAACTTTTAGATAAGGCAAAAGGGGAGTTGAAAGCTCTTAGTAATGATTATAAAGATATTATTTTACTCTTTTATCATTTAAACAAGATAATAAATACAGATGAAACAGTTAAAATTCTTGAAAATTACAGAGAAAATTTTGAAAAAGATGGTAAAATTGAGTTACTTTACCTAAAGGAACAGAAAGAGTTTTTGGACCCTGATCTCTTCGAGTCAAAACTGTGGAAATTATTAAATGAAGATATTGAAAATAGGACAGTATCTGAATATCTAATATGGTATTTATTAGGAGTTGAAAATTATAAGGATATAAATCTAGTTCTTGAACGAAGTAAACATAGATTTCCGGATGAAAACTGGACTAATTACTACTATGGAATTTTATCTGGATTAAATAAGGATTACTCAAAGGCAATTGAGTACTTTTCAATGTCGGATATTGATGTAAGCAGCTGGGAATTATTGTATAATACAGGTGTTATTGAGATGGCTAGAAAAAATTATTCAGAAGCACTGACACTTTTTAACAAGAGTATTATACTCCTCGTTCAAGAAAATTTTATTGATAATAGGGATAAATACCTATCTCAAATAAAAACTAAACTTGCTCAGGTATTAATCAGTTTGAATGATACGGATGAAGCTATTAGGGTTTTAAATAGTGCATATGAATTGGATCCTACTAATTACACAAGCGACTTATTAAAATCTGTATATTTAAATTTACAAGAGAGTAAATAGAGGTTCAATATGAAAAAAATTACTAATTCACTAATAATTCTGTTATTAATGATATTAACATCTTGTATTTCAACCCAGAGTCAGTTAGAAAAAAGTTATATTTCACTGTCTAGAAATGTGCTTCCATCTGTTGTTGAAATTATATCTGTTGGAATTAATAGTGAATCTAATGATAAATGGAAGGATTTTTTTCATGATCAGGAAGATTTTAAAAAAGAGGACTTAAATACCGGTGTAGGTTCCGGTGTAATTTCACATAAGGATGGGAATAAGTATTTTATTATTACAAATAGACACGTAGTAGGTGATTTGGAAAAGGTCTCTGTTTTACTTTATAATAATGACTTATTAGATGGCGATGTTATTGGTTATGATGACAGGTTTGATCTTGCAGTTGTTGTAATTGAATCTGAGCTTAATCTTAAAGTTGCAAAGTTATCAAAATCCGGATCATTACAAGTAGGTCAATTTGTAGCAGCACTCGGTAGTCCTATGAGCTATGTTCAGTCCGTATCAATGGGAATAATTAGTAATTTAGGCAGATTTGGTGGTCCAAAAGAGAATCTTAGTAATTATATTCAGACTGATGCTGCAATTAATCATGGAAATTCAGGTGGTCCGCTTGTAAATATGAGGGGAGAAGTTATTGGAATTAATACATGGATATCTTCACCTACCAGTGGAAATATTGGTTTGGGGTTTGCAATGCCTATTGAAAATATCTATCCTTCTTTTATCAGTATTGTTGAAACCGGTAAGGTTAGAATAGGATGGCTTGGAGTTAGCACCTATGGAATTCCAGATACCCAACAATACAAGGGGTATAAAGGGGCCTTTGTTAATCAGGTAGTTATTGATTCTCCAGCATATAATATTGGTATTAAACCTGGAGATCTAATAATAAAGGTAAATGATTATGAAATTCGTAATTCAGAGGATATGTTTTTAAGAATTTCACTTTTAAAGCCTGATGATATTGCCAAAATTTCTATCATACGGTATTCTGACAATCTCGAATTTTCTGTCTATTTAGGTGAGAGTAATTCAAATGTGCTTGAGACATCAAAAAATGTTTTTCCAGGATTTGTGTTAGTCGAAAAAGATAGTAGACTTAATATTTTGCAGATATTACCAAAGTCAGCCGGTTTAATCGCCGGATTTAAAAAGGGTGATATAATAAAAAAGGTTAATGGATTTTCTGTTACTTTTATAGATCAATTTTATAGTAATATAAAAAAAGGTTCAAATCTCGTTACAATTGAGAGAGAGAGTAAAGATTTAGAAATTGAGTTAAACTATTAAGAGGATGTTATGAAAAAAGATTTTGTTAGTTTTGTTGAAATGAGAAATAAAATATTAAAACTAGTACATAGAATTCATAGTGAGGGTTTTATACCCGATGTTATCTATCTTTCCCTTCGTGGAGGAGCATACATGGGTAATATTATGAGTGAGTATTATAAAATTGTAAAAAAAGATGACAGACCTGTTCTTTTTGCAGCTGTAGTAGCCAGATCCTATACCGGGGTTCGGGAACAGAGTAAAGTCTTGATTGACGGTTGGACTTACTCTCCGACACATTTAAGAACAGGAGATAAAATTCTTTTTGTTGATGATATTTTTGATACAGGAAGAACTTTAAATCATTTAGTTGAAGTTATTCTTGATAAGGGTATACCTAGAGAGGATATAAAAGTAGCAGTTTATGATTATAAGGTTTTTCCGGATAAGGAACAGTTACCTATTCAGCCAGATTATTATTGTAATAAACATATAGTAACAGAAAATAGTGAGAATCCATGGATTCATTATATGTCCCATGAGTTAGTAGGATTAACTAAAGAAGAGTTTCTTGAGAACTATGTAAAATATGATGAGGAATTATCTGAACTTGCAGATATATTTTGATTTTATGTTGGGGCTGTAAATGTCAGCCCCTTTCTTTTATGCAATATTTACACTATTTCCACTTAAAATATCATTCATGTTTTTTACTGCACACATCTCACCGCACATAGTACAAGTATTCTCCTTTTCAGGAACACTGGATTCACGGTATCTTCTTGCCTTATCGGGATCAATGGCTAACTTTATCATGGAATCCCAATCTAAATCGGCTCTTGCTTTACTCATTAAGTGATCCTTTTCTATAGCACCTTTAAATCCTCTTGCCACATCACCTGCATGAGCCGCTATTCTGGCAGCCATAATTCCATCAATCATATCTTGCTCATCAGGAAGTCGTAAATGCTCTGCAGGTGTTACATAGCATAAAAAATCCGCCCCGGAAGAAGCAGCGATAGCACCACCAATTGCACTAGTTATATGATCATAACCCGGTGCAATATCCGTTACTAATGGACCTAAAACGTAAAAAGGTGCATTATGCAGCAATTTTTTAGCAAGAATCATATTAGTTTTTACTTCGTTTAATGGAATATGCCCAGGGCCTTCAACCATTACCTGAACATTTTTTTCCCAAGCTCTTTTAGTTAACTCTCCCAGGGTTATTAATTCTTCAATCTGAGATGCATCGGTTGCATCATGGATAGAACCAGGTCTACAACCATCTCCTAAGCTGATTGTTACATCATATTGGTAAAGTATATCAAGAAACTCATCGTAGAATTCATAAAAAGGGTTTTCATTTCCTGTCATTTCCATCCAGGCAAATAGAAGGGAACCACCCCTAGATACTATATTTGTTAATCTTTTATTTCTTTTAACCCTTTGAGCAGTTTTTCTGTTTAGACCAGCATGAATTGTCATAAAATCAATTCCGTCTTTAGCATGATCAATAACACATTTCAGGAAATCATCTTTGGTAAGATCTTTTAAAGCTTTTCCACTATTTCCAATCATATCATACATAGGAACAGTCCCCAGCATACATGGGGAAATATTTACAAGATTTTGTCTAAAACTTCTAGTATCTCCCCAACAACTAAGATCCATAATTGCATCAACATCTAACTCAATTGCTTTATTTGCCTTTTTAAGTTCTCTCTCTTCTTCCGGGCAATCTTTAGAGATTCCCAAATTGACATTTATTTTTGTTGATGAAAAAGTTCCAATTGCTTTTGGCTTTATATTCTTATGATTAATATTACAAGGTATAATCATTCTACCTGCAGATATCTCTTCAATAATAATATCTATTGAAATATTTTCATTTAATGAAACATATTTCATCTCATCTGTAATAATACCTTTTCTTGCTGCTTCCATTTGTGTTTTATACTTCATTGTATTTCTCCTTTATTATTTTCATTAAACCCGAAACTTTATCCTGAATCCTCAAACTTGATGTAATTTCTGAAACAATTGCAACAGAAGTTGCTCCTCTTTTTATAATCTCATGCAGGTTATGTTCCTTAATTCCTCCAATTGCAACAAATGGAATATCTGTGTTTTCGACTACCCATTCTAAATATGTATAACCTACAGGATCACAAACATTTACCTTTGTTTTGGTGGAAAAGATTGGTCCTACTCCAATATAATCAACCCCGCTTTTTATTGCTATTTTTGCCTGTTCAGGACTATGGGTTGAAAGGCCAATTATTTTATTGAACCCAAGTAGCTTTCTTACTTCTTTAACTGGCAGATCATCCTGACCAATATGTACTCCATCTGCATCCACTAGAAGTGCTATATCAACATGATCATTTATAATAAATAGTATACCGGCTTCTTTGGTCAGTTTTCTTATTTCAATGCATTCTAAAAATTTTTCTGTAATTGATAAATTTTTTTCTCTGTATTGAATAATTTTAATTCCAGCCTTAATCATCTCTTTAACAACTTCTATATTACTTCTACCTGCGGAGCTTTCAAGATATGTAATACCATATAGGGGAGGTAGAGTAAATTTTTTCTGACTAATATAGCTTATAATCTCTTTTTCTATAGAGTATGTCTGGTAACGTAGCTGCTCAAAATCTACTTGAGGTCTTTCAGGTGAGCATTTGGAAATCTCTTCTAAACTTCTTAGGCCTTCCTGAACTCGTTTGAAATTTCTACTGATTAAAGATTTTAAATTAATGTCATTTTCTAGTTTCATTTCAGTTGTCATACTTGGTCCAAAATCTGATATTGAATCTCTGTTTTCAAGAAGTTCAATATCGTAGTCTTTATACCCATCACGAATTGAGTGTCTCAGTTTTTTTAGTTTTCTTGTAACAGGTTCGCATTTGAATTTAAACCTGAAAATGTCTTCAAGTACTCTGTAACCTTCACAAACTCTATTAATATTACAATCAAGAATTCTGGTCATCTATCCCCCCTAATGTATACTCCAAAATAACTGCAGCCTGTTTTGCTGCAGCTATTGAGACTCCAGGACTTAAAGGAGAGATTCCATCTTCTGTATCAGATTTTAAATCTCCAATAATACAAAGGTTTTCCTTTACCTTATGGATTTTTATCTCTTCAACATTCCACAAATTACCTAATCCTGATGCAGCAACATATTTTTTATTGTCTAAAATATTTTCAAGAAAGATCTGTTTACTTCTGGTATTATCAAAACACTCGGTAACTATATTGCATTCATTGAAAATAGATTTAATATTCTCTGATGTTAAATTTAGTTTATGAGTTGTAACATTTATATCAGGGTTAATTTTTAGTAAATTTTCTTTAAGTGTAGAGCTTTTATCTTTTCCAATTTGATTAATAAAAAAGAATTGCCTATTTAAATTTGTGTTTTCTATATCATCATGGTCAACAAGAATAAAGTCCCTGTATCCAAGTCGAACCAGATTATGTGCTAGGTTTGAGCCTAAACCTCCACAGCCTGCGATCCCGATTTTAGATTTCCCAATCTCTGATAACTGTTTTTTATTTAAATATTTTAAAAGTCCTTTTTCCATTATATTCATATAGTAACCCAATCCTTGTATACAGGTTGGTAACCTTTTGCTTTTATCGATGCATGAAATTCTTCTACAGTTCGTTTATCTGAAGTTTCGAACTGGTTAATTCCATCATTTTTTATATGACCTCCAACCTTCGTTTTAGATTCTGCAGACATCTTTGTCACTCCAAGTGGTATCAGGTTATCTCTGAGACATTCACTCTCTCTGGTGGATATGGATATACCTCCTTTTTGAATAAAAAGTCTGAAAGCTATAATAAACTTTGCAAGTTGTTTGTCTGATACTTCAATGCCAGTCTGATAACCTCCAGTAGCTTCTTTTATTCTGGGTAAAGAGATGGATACATTAACTCCTGGAAATTTTTTCTGGATATAACTGCAGTGTAGACCTGCCAGAAAAAAATCTTTTATTGGTTCAGAAAGGCCTAGTAATACACCCAGATTCAGACTTCTGATTCCAGCTTCTGCAGCTCTTTCGGGAGCATTTAATCTAAAATCATAATCACTCTTTTCCCCGGAAAGATGCACTTTTTTGTAAGTTTCACAATTATATGTTTCCTGGTAAAGTGTTACATTCTCAACACCTAAATCTGCTAAAGTTGAATATTCATCAGATGTCATAGAGTACATCTCTATTGATATTGATGAAAAATACTTTCTGGCAATTAAAACTGCACTTTTTATATAGTTTATAGAAGTTTTTACACGGTCACCCCCTGTAAGTAAAAGAATGTGCTTTAACCCTTTTTCTGATATTGACATACACTCATTCTCGATCTCCTTTAAACTAAGAATATCTCTTTCAATTCTGTTATCTCTATTAAATCCACAATATATGCATCTATTAGTGCAAAAATTGGATAAGTAGAGTGGGGTATATATCTGGATAGTTTTACCAAATTCATTAACAGTTCTTTTATGAGCCTTTTGAGCTAATTTTTCTAAAAAAGAGTCACTAGCAGGAGTTAAGAGTGTAAGAAAATCAGTATCAGTTAAATAGTCTTTATGTAATATATCTTCTATTATATTTTTATTACTGGTCTTTATAAATTTATCGAAATCAAAACTGCCCCATTTATCCAAAATACTTTTAAAATTACTCATGTAGAAATCCTGTAAGTGGGCTTGAGGCTACTGCATACTCAGTTTTTGTTCCCAACCCGGCAAGAAAGGCTTTTCTTCCAGCATCTATAGCATTGCTAAAAGCTTCAGCCATTAAAACTGGATTTGGGCTGGATGCTATAGCTGTATTTATAAGACAAGCTGATGCTCCCATCTCCATTACAAGAGCTGCATCCGAAGGCTTTCCAATTCCTGCATCTACTATTACAGGAAGATTAATCTGATCAATTAAAATTTTAATCATCTCTTTACACTGAATACCTCTATTACTACCTATTGGACTTCCAAGTGGCATTACTGCAGCAGCCCCGGCATCAATCAGACTTCTTCCCAGATATAAGTCTGCATTTATATAAGGTAAAACAACAAAGCCTTCACTAGCTAAAATCTCAGTAGCTTTTAGTGTCTCATATCCATCGGGTAATAGATATTTATTATCAGATATAACTTCAATTTTAACCCAGTTCCCACATCCAGATGCTCTGGCTATTCTTGCAATCTTAACTGCTTCAAGGGCATTTCTTGCACCAGAAGTATTGGGTAGTAGTTTCATATGCTTGGGAATGTAATCCATTAGTGATTTATGCTTAGAGTTTAAATCTACTCTTCGTAAAGCAACAGTAATTATTTCGGAACCTGAAACTTCAGATATTTCAGGAATAATAGAGTCACAAGAGTATTTACCACTGCCTGTTAATAATCTTGACTTAAAATATTCATTACCAATTTTTAACAGATCATTCATATCAGCCTCCACCTACAATTGATAAAATATCAATAGTGGAACCATCAGATGGTTCAAAAGATGAATAACTGTTTTTTACAATAATTTCCTGATTAACAAGCACAATAATTTTATCTGGATTCAAATTATAATGAGAAATAATTGATAAAATATTGGGTTTTACATCAAAGGATAAAGTGTTTGCATTTACTAACAATTTCATGGTTTCTCCTATTTGCTATAGGGGGTATGAACCTGAAAAAACCAAAAAAAAAAAGGCTTTTGAATAACATCCAAAAGCCTTATATATCAATAAAAAAATTAATATTTTTAGGCTTCCCTACGACAGTATTAACTGTATCAGGTTCAAAGGGTCAGTATTTAACTTCTCAGCCTATATAGGCTCCCCTAGCATTTAATTAAACTTAATATCTTTTAATTATTTAATCAATACCATTTTTTGTTGTATAATTTATAATATCACTGAAAAAGGAGTCTTTTTGGAAGAAGTTGAAGGAATATCCAGATTAAATGAGGTTCTTTATATAATAAGAAACGAGAAAGGGAAGATTGATAAAGTTTTAGATGTAAATTTAAATGAAGTTGATAAAACTATGCTATACAAATCATTTATGATAAGAGTTGAAAAAGGCGGATTTTATTACAAAGATGAGTTTATAGAAATGGAAAATATATTGGAAGTAATGAAAAAAAGAGCTTTAGGATATCAGCGTAGAAGAAAAGGGCACAGTTTTGATTCTATTTTGTAAGGAGGTGTACTAAATTGGATGATTTCTCAAAATATTTAAATGATCTACCTGTAATCCCGGATGTTGCATTAAAGATAATTTCTTTTGCAGAAGACAATATTGATATATCATTTAATGATTTGGAAGAGCTAATCAGGATAGATACCGCAATAACATCAAAAATTCTGAAAGTAGCCAACTCTGCTATGTATGCCAGACAAAATCAGATAAAAAGTTTGCAAAAAGCAATCTCACTTCTGGGTTTTAAGACGATAAAAAGTCTTGTTCTAATAATTTCTGCAACATCAGCATTTAAACCTGAGGGTAATCAACCTTTTTTTAAGGACTTCTGGACTAACTCGGTTCTAACAGCTTTTTATGCTAAGGAGTTAGCAGCAATTCTTTTTGATAGTGATACCGCTGAAGATGTTTTTCTTGCGGGTTTGATTCATAAAATTGGTCAAGTAGCTCTTTATAGACATAATAAAGAGTATTATAGGTATATAAAAACAGAGAGTGATTTATTAAATATTACTGATATTGAAGAATTTTATTTTAAAGTAAATCATAAAGAGTTAGGAAGTAAAATACTAAAAACATGGTCTTTCCCGGAGTTATTAGTTGATTGTGCCAGGGAGTATGGTTCAAATAATGTAGTATCCAGGTATAAAAAAGAGATTATTTTAGTATCTTTAGGAGAAATTATGGCAAATGAGGAGAGCTACAACACTGAGCTCTTTAGTAATATACCCTTTGAAAATTCCTGGTTTAAATTTTTAGGCATGACAGAGGATTATTTTCTTAGTATAAAAAAAGATATTATCCAAACAGTAAAAAATAGTGACGATTTTAAGGATTGTAAAAATCTTTTTTAATCATTTAAGTTAAAATATTGTTTTGAACATTGATATATTAAAACCAATTGATGCCTGAAATGACCAATAGTCTGGTTCAATACTGTTTGAGAATGAACCGGACCCAAATAATTTTAAGAATATATTTCTATTATCTTTATTAAAAGACAAAAGCAGATCTCCGTCAGTAGCAAAGCTCGATACTGATTCTCTTCCAAGTTTGTCTATATATATACCGGCACCTAATCTCGAATTAATACTAAAAACTCCCCCCATAAGTCCAATAAAACTGGATACTGTCCCTCCTATTTTGGAAACAAAAACACTATCAGGAGTGTAGTAGAGGTTTTTTTTGATTATATCTGAATTTTCATAGGTTGTAGAGTTATATATTTGTAATGTTGTCCAAGGATTTTTTGCCAATAATAACCCAACAACAAAATCCTGAGCTAAGGTGTATATATTATTATTATCATTATATCCGCTTCTGTTATCCAAGCTAAAATAAGTTCTAAATGATAAGGAATTAATATTTCCTGCATTTGACAGAGGAAAATAACCTGATATGGAGTATTTTTGTGCAATAGAATTAATATTTTTTATATTATTAGGAATTGTTTCATGCAAAATACCTTGCTCAAGGGCAATATTTACAGAAAAATTATTTATATTATTATTTAACTTTAAATTTATGTATGGATAAATAATATTTGATGAAAGTATATCTGCAATATCAAAACTGCTGTTTGGAAGAATCTCATTATACTTGTTATTGTAAATTGTTGCTCCAAACCCGGGTTCCACTAATGTTTTATTCTCAAAAAGTGAAATTTGAGAATTTATCATAAAAGTATCAACTTTGTACTTTCTGGGAGCGCCAATTTCACTCCATTTGTAGTAGATATATGAATTCTCTTTCCATACAGGAGATATTTTAAACCATGATTTAATATTAAAATCTGTTGTAAATTCAGATTTGTAATCAACTCTGTTACTATCTGTAAAATATTCCAGATTTCCACTACTTAAGTCAGGATGTTGGGAAGATAAATTATTAAACATTGATGCTGCACTTTTAAAATCGGAATCAATTCTGTACACTCCTTCGTAACTTTCCAAAGCTTCTTTCCAACTGCCTGTAAGTTGCTGAAGTCTTCCAATTTTAAAATTTGTTGTAGTATTAAATGGATCTATTGAAATTACCAGATTGAATTGCTCTAGTGCTTTACTATACTCCTCTTGCTGAAGGTAGTAGTCTCCAATATTATACCTTATTAAATAGGTATTTTCCTGATGATTATATATAGCTCTTGTTAACTTATTACTTATTAAGAGGATTACTTCATCTGTCTTATTTTTTAATGATTTCTGAAGAGTAATTACTTTTCTTTGCTCACTGCCAATTAGTTCAATTATTGATGGAATATTTTTTAGAAAATCATCATTAAGTTCTATAACAGGAGAAATATCAGAATTAAGCTTATTTATAAATTCCTGCTCTGCTATCATTCCTGGGTATAAAAAAGATAGTTCTGTAAGTGCCACTTTATCTGGTTCAATATTATTCCACAACTTTTTGTGATATTCCAGCAAACTGTTTTGAGTGAAGATCTCATCAGAATTGTTTATATCCCTCTTTTTTTTATTTTTTGATTTAAAAACAAGATGTACCCTCTCCAGAATATTATTTGCAATCTCACTACTGGACTGCACTTCCGAAACTTCTTCAAGTTCTGAAATTAGATAGTTTAGATTCAACCTCCAATTGTTTTGCATTGTTAGGTTTGAAAATATAGTTTCAAGCTCATTTTCTTGACTAATAATATCTTTATACATCGAGTTAATTAATTTAAATTCCTCATTAACTATAAAACTTCTACCAAGAGTAATATTAAGTCTGTTAATTATTTCATTTAGTAATGATTTTGATTCTTCTATCTCAGAATTATTAATAATACTTGTTCTATATTTAATTATAGCATTTAATAGTTCATTTTTTAAATTTGTCAAATCCTCATAACTGTTATTTATATATATATCAATATATTTAAGGATATCGTAATATATAAAGAGATCTATAGATTCTTTTTCAAATTGAGCCATACTCAGGGAATGATTAATAGTTAGTATTGATTTATATTCCAGTATGGCTTTATCAACAATTCCATTCCAAAAATATGTTTGTACAAGCAGCTCTCTCTGATCCAGATTTGTTGGATCAAGCTCAATACTATTTTCCAGTTCTTCTATATAGTGATCTCTCAACGAAGCCTGTTTTCTTGTATAATCCAGTATTTTTGCCAGTTCATCAGATATTGTAAAAATAGACTCAATTTTATTAATTGTTAGATTTGAATTTTCAATATCTCCTAAACTGCTGTATATCTTTTCAAGTTCCAGATATAGCTGAATAATATCAGGATATTCTCTAATTTTGTTATTATAAAACTTAACAGCATAATCCGGGTATCCGTTTATTCGATAGATAGAAGCAATATTTTTTATTTTATCGACATCATCATTACTACTGTTCTCTATTGTAGACAGTATATCCAACCCCTCCTGAATATTTGAATTCCACAAATAGGTTAAAGCTAGATTAATTTTTAAAGAGTTGCTATCTGGGAATACTGAGAGGCCTCTATTGAAAATATCTATAGATTTGTTCAATTCTCCAATCCATGCTGCAATTTTTCCAGCCTCTTCCCAAACAGCTAAATTCTCAGGGTATAGCTCTAAATAACTCTCATAATCCCGAATTCCTCGATCATTCTCACCACTCCATATTCTGCTTTTTGCAAGAAGCAGTTTAGCATCTCTGTTTTTAGGATCAATCTGTAGTATTCTTGTAAGCATCTTAATGGCATTTAGGTAATCACCTATTAAAATGTATATATGGGAAAGAGACATATAACTTGGTGTCGAATTGGGGTTATTTTTTATAATATTCTGATAATATGAGATACTGTTAAAGGCATTATCTATTGCTCTGTTATTCATATCTTTTGGGAAAACATCAGGGGTTAATCCCGGATTAGTTTCATCGCCATTAAATAAGAAAAAACTATCTAAGTAGAAATAAAATTTACCATCGAAACGTCTTTTTTCCTTAACTTCAAATCTGACTTTATGATACCCTTTTTCAAGATCGAAATTTTCAGTTTTTATCCAGTAGAGACCTGGAGCATATGCTTCAACAACATTTACATCCTCCCTATAAATATTTACTATCTTATCATCAATAACTAGAGTAAATGGGGAGGAGTAGGAAGGATAAATGTCCTCTTTAGTTCCTGGTGGTGTACCTGAATACCAGAAGTTGTAATTTCCTGGGTCATCAATATAAATTACATATTCAGAAAAATAAGCATTAGATTTGTAATTACTATTGTAAGTATTTAGCTGTAATGTTCTTTGACTTGATGCACTGTAATTCAAAGTCGGAGAAGTTGAAAAATTAGTTACTATAGCATTTTCTGCTTCATAATATATCAGATTTTTATTACTTTCAGGTAATACAGGGATATATTTTTGTTGAGAGAAAATATTAGATGTAAAAATAGATAGCAGGGATGTGAATATGGCAAGTTGTTTAATTTTTTTCATATAATACCTCTACAATTACTATATAATTAATTATAGTGGTATTATATGAGTGATAGTAGTAAAAATAAAATTTTTATAGAGCTTTTAATCTCCAGTTTGACAATATATGCAATAAGCTTGTTTTTTACTGATAATCCAGGGCTTTATAAGAATAATTATATATTGTATTGGTTAATCCCTTTAGTCTTTACACTATTTTATGGAAAAAAAGTAATTTTTATATCATTATTAGCATCACTAATTACTCTATCACTGACTTTTACAACATTTTATATCATTTATGAATATAACAAAATGAGTTATCACTTATATTTATACCTTCAGCCACTACCATTATCTCTGTCAATAATTATATTTCTACTCTATCTATCTACCCTAATATTGTCCAAATATACAATATCAATTGATAAACTAAATAAAAGAGTTAAGAAATTATCTCTGGAAAGTTTATACTATAAAAGGGCTACAAAGGCTCTTGAAATTGTGAATAATGAGTATGAGTTACAACTGACAAGATCCCAGGACTCTATTACAGCACTTTATAGGCAACTGGATAAGTTAAATAAGTTAAATTCGCAATTTGTTTTATCAACTTTTTTAGAGACAATACAAATGTTTATTGGAATAAAGAAAGCAACAATTAGAGCTTATAATCTACTTGAATCCAAATTGGAATTGGTCTCCTCAATAGGATATGAGGATAGAGAACCAGAAAGATTTCTGGATTTAAATGGAACAGTGGAAGGTTTTGTATTTAGAAATAATCAATTTTTTAGTATAAGAAAAATTAAAGATTTTCAGTCTCTGGTTCTAAGCCAAGCAAAAAACAATATATTAACAGTTCCAATAAGTATTGATAGGAAAGTTTGGGGAATCCTCAATATTGAAGATATGCCTTTTGAAAAATATAGCCGATACAGTGAGCAATTAATTCATATAATCGTAAATTTAACAGAGCCAACATTAAAAAAAGCACTGGATTATGAAAGTATGGTTCAGCATCAGGATCTTGATAGTGCAACTGGTTTACCTATGTTTACTCAATTCTATACACTTCTTGAAGAGAAACAGAAATTAACATGGAAAGATGGAAGCTCTTTATCAGTAATAATTTTTGAAATAAAGAATATGGCAGAACTACTGGCCCTCTATAATTATGTTGATATTATGGTTTTATTTAAGGAAAATCTTTTATCTGTGTTTAATGACTCAAGCCATGATTTTCTTTTTTTTAAGTATAAGGAGAGTAATCAGATAGTAATGGTTTCAACAAACCTTGATCTTGATGGTATATCTTTTTATCTAGTTAAAATTTTCAAGAAATTCAGTAAAAAGGAGCTTTTAATAGACGATTCAAAGGTTATGATTGATATTGCCGTTGGTTATAGCACTCAAAAATATCAAAAAGTTTCAACGGATTCACTATTAGCAGAAGCTGAGAATCTTCTTGAGATTAGTAAGATATAGAGTATGACAATTTATAATTTTTTTGTAAGAATTCTATCATTATCATCACCAAAAACCCCAAATACAGCAATAGCAGGTATAAAGAAAGGAATACTTCCAAAGGAATCTTTTATAAATTCATCTCTTTTTTTAAATTCCCCTTTTGATTCTTTTGGTAAGGCGGAAACCTTAACAGAGGCAGAGGATTTTGACAGACTAGTAGAGCTGGAGAGGATACTATCTAAAAAAAATATAGATTTGGAAACGGAAATTGTTCTTTTTAAAACATTAAACGAGTTAGTTGAGCATATAAACCCAGAGATAGCTCTTTTCGCTGCAGAGAGTATTAACAGTATTGAGAATCGCTATAACAAGGATATATATGAATTAAAAAGAAGAGTAGATGATAAGACTCTATTGGATCTTATTAAGGTTATAGACCTGATTAAACTATATTACAGGTATGGAACAATTAATGAAAAAAAGGAAGATTTAAAAAGAGTTTATTATACCGAAGCTTTAAACTATATAGAGAAGAGTAATATTGATGCCAGTAGCGATGTTTTTTTGCTTAAAATAGTGATAAAAATTTATAATTATTTCAAATTCTACAGTAAAGCTAAAGTGTTAGTGACATCTGCAAAAATTGAGTATTGGCAAATTATGCTAATGCTTATTGAGATAGAATTTGAAGCAAGAAATTTTGATAATTTATATCATATTATAGATGGTATAGATATAGATCGAATTCCCTTGGAATTTCAGGATAGGATAAACCTATGGAAGAGATAAAAAGGTTAAAAGTTTGTTTAACCCTCGAAGGATCTTATCCTTTTATTACAGGGGGTGTAAGTGCATGGATTCATGATTTAATTCTAGGATTACCTAAGATAGATTTTATCCTGTTTACTATTTCTCCAAAGGAGAATCAAAGCCTTAGGTATACCCTTCCTAAAAATGTAGTAGAACATATAGATATCGTAATTAGCAGCAAAATTAATCATCAAGTAAAGATTGGAAAGAAAAAAGAGAAAGATATTCTAAAGATGCTTATTAAGGGGTATAAAGAACATGAGAATATTAGTCAATATATCGTAGATATTATAAATAATACTCCTGAAGGCTATTCAGTATTCAATAATTTTATTAATAGTGATGAAGGTTGGGATTTGATTGTAAAAGATAGTATTAAAAGAAATCCAGCATACTCTTTTTCTGATTATTTTTGGGCCTGGAAATCCAGTTATGATCTACTTTTTAATATTATCTCCCAAAAGATGCCAAAAGCTGATATCTATCATGCTGTTAGTACAGGTTTCGCTGGTGTTGCGGCGCTGTGTGGAAAGTTAAGAAATAAAAAACCTATGCTGCTTTCAGAACATGGACTATATCATAAAGAGAGGGAGATGGAGATTCGAAGGGCAACATTTGTTAAAGGATATCAAAGGGATATATGGATTGAGATGTATTATAATCTCAGTAGAGCCTGTTATTCGAATTCAGATATAATCACAAGTTTATTTGAGTTAAACAGGCAGTATCAAATTCAGTTGGGTGCTGATCCATTGAACTGTTATGTTACACCTAATGGTATCGATATTGAGAAATTTAAGGTAAAAAGAGTTCCCAAGAGTGGTTTTCATATAGGTTTGGTAGGCAGAGTTGTTCCAATAAAAGATATAAAAACTTTTATTAAGATGTCAAAAATACTATCCCAAAGAATTCCTGAAGTCCATTTCTACTGTATCGGCCCTACAGATGAAGACCCATATTACTTCTCCGAATGTAAAAATTTGGTCTATAGCCTTGGTCTTGATGATTTTTTTACCTTTACCGGTCGTGTTAATGTTCTCGATTACTACTGTTTTTTAAATGTTATGCTTTTAACAAGCATTAGAGAAGCTCAACCCTTGGTAATACTGGAGGGATGGCTCGCAAATATACCAGTTGTTTCTACTAAAGTTGGAAATGTGCCAGAGATGCTAGATTATGATGAAAGATTTTTAGCTTCATCAAAGGATTTTCAAAAACTGGCAGATTCAGTTCTTTATATTTATAATAATCCAGAACGAATAGATGAAATAAACAATAAAAACAGACTTAAAGTAGAAAATTTTTACAACAAAGAGAAACTTCATGCCAAATACATGGATATTTATAAAAAACTGGAGCATATAAAATGGCAGGAATAGGATTTGAATTAAAAAAAATTATTAGTGAAAACTCTATAAGTTCATTCTTTAAAGCATCTGCAAGTGGTATTTTTATAGTATCTGGTCCATGGTTATTATCAATATTGACACTTTCTGTTATATCATTAATAACAGCAAATTACAGTAATGGTATAATTTCACAGTTTTTTGGAATTCTGGTTTATGTAAATGCATTTTCTTTAATCATTACTGGTGGGCTTCATTATATTATTACAAGAATTTTCTCTGATTACATATTTGAAAAAAGGGTTAATTACGCTCTCTCCTTTATTTTGATAAATGGCATATTTATTGCTATAATTACCTTTATTCTAACAATGCTTTTTTTAGTGCTTGCCAGCGGGCTGAAACTATCAAATATGACGTTATCTTTAATAATTGCTTTTCAGGTCTGTGTAACAAATTTTCTCTGGATAATTCTCATTTTTGTTACTTATTTAAAATGGTATAAAAATATTTTGCTATCATTTATTGCAGGAATAGTTCTGATAATAATATGTTTGGTTACGGAATCTGAAATTAATCTAAATAATTTACTTATGTATTACACATTTGGAAATTTTTTAACCCTTTTATCCCTTATTTCTATATCATGTAAAAGTTACAAACCTGAAAGAATCTCATCCTATGAGGTTATTAAAGTAATTATGAGATATTTTTCAAAATATAAATATTTACTACTAACAGGTTTTTTCTACTATGTTTCCTTCTGGATCGATAAAATTTTAAACTGGTATTTTATTGGGGAATATATTGATGGATTGAAAATTAAACTTTTAACAAGCTATGATCTGTCAATGTATATAGCAAATCTTACAATTATTCCTGGTATGGTTTTTTTTATAATTAATACTGAAACCAGTTTCTTTATTGGAATCAAAAAATTTATTCTTTCTCTGACTATAAGTGACTATAAAACTATTAGGGGAAAAAGAAATGAGTTATATGAATCTTCAATGCAGAATATTAAATTACAGAGTCAGTTGCAGTTTATATTATCACTCTCTTTATCTTTAATATCCTATAAAATTTTACCCCAATATCATGTAATTCTGATAATTGCTATATGGGCTGTTAATTTTCAATTAATAGTTTTTACCTATATGAATTTTTTATTTTATCTTGAACGTTATTACCACTGTTTTTTAATTGTATTCAGTATTACTCTAATAAATATATCATTATATTTTGTTATTTTACTCTCTCCAATAAATAATATCCCTGGACTCTCCTACCTATTAGCTAATGCTTTTGGTGTGTATATATGTAAAAAGATTTATTTTTACGATGCCAGTAGAATAGATAGATATATTTACTCTGAAAATAGTAATTAGTTTTAATAAAACAGGTTCTTTCAATTGATTTTTTAATAAACCCATCATAGAATTTTAAGTGTATAAGGAGTTTAACTATGAAATTTTTATCTATAATAGGAATAATATTTTTTTTAAGTTGTTCAATTGGAACAACAACTACTCAAAGAGATGATAGTTTAATAAAAGATGATCTTATTAATCTACCCTTATATATTCCGGCTATTGAGGCAGGAATAAGTGTAGCTAACGAAGTAGAGATTGATAATGTTCAAAGGGCTTTAGATCCAACACAAGTAACGGTTGATGATTCATCTATAATGGTTGATTATTTTGGAACCAATTGGCAGACAACTCCCAGAACTCCAGATGAAGTGTTTCAGGCAAAAGGGACTTCAGGTCAGACTTTACGAATTCCCGAGAGTGGTTTAATAAAAGGTTTATATGGAAAGGTAAATAATGATTTTTACTTAACAATGGAAAATATAGGTACTTCTAAATACATTTTAACACTTTTTATCTATCCCAGAGATATTTTTAATATAAAATATCAAGAGATTGAATATGTGTTAGACGAGACTAATAGTGGTGCCGCCTGGGCATGGGATTGGTTTAATATTAGGGGGAAAAATAGATTATATACCAGTGAAATAACATATTTTAGAGATGGTAGCTATAGTGAAAGAAGTTCAGACCCAGAATCTGGTTCAGTTTTATATACTGATGTAAAAAGCAAGGCTCCAGAATTAGATAATTCGGCCTCAATTACAGGGGTTCTTGGAAGTATAGACAATTACACTATTCCCAAAAAAATACCAAGATTTACAACAGAAAGTGGTCAGTTCAGCTCATATACAAAATCTATTATAAGAGGTGGAAGCGATATATTTCTTGCGGATGAATATTATTCGGAAGATAGCAGGTATAGTTACAGTGTCATATATTTGGAAGCTCAGAAACAGAAAAATATCGAAGAGAATGTTACAAGATACATTGAAGATAGAGAAAATAATAGTGTAAAAATTCTTTCTTTGAATACGAATGGAGATTACTATACTGAAATCAATGGGATATTTAAGACCACCGATAGTTTTCAATCAGAAAACCATGTATGGTATACCTCTCCTGTTTCAACACTGAACACTAGTACATCAAATTCTATATATAATAACTTATCAAAAGCCACAGATTATGAAACAACTCATTTATACAATGGTGTAATGAAGCAGTATTGGGGTAATAATGGTGTAGAGTATAGTTATTCAGTTAACACCTATACCGGGGACATTGTTATGCAGTTTAGTTCTAATCTTAATAGATCAATAGATCCAGTGTTTAATCTTAAGGACATTTCTTCAATTACAATTGGATCAGAAAGTTTACCTTGGTCATTTTCTGGAAAATATGAATTGGGTTCTTTAAAAGGTATATATAAATATGAAAATTACAGTGCAGATGTTATTATTTATTTAAATGGAATAGAAATTAACGGGAAAAAATATAATTGGTAAAAAAATCCCCGGAAGGGGATTTTTTATCTGATATTTCTTAATACTTCAATAGCTTTATCTGTTACAACTTGAATATATCCACTATCCGGTAGAGTCATACTTGAAAGTAATTCAAATATTTTATTATTGTTAATCTCAACACCGTTATTGTTTAGGTTTTCTACAGCAATTAGAAATGCATAAGCAAAGTTGTGATCCCTCGCACTACCGTTTACTTCCATTAGTCTGGCAACAGTATCAACAACTGTATCCGGATCAGCTACAGTATTTTTAGATATAGACACAATTATTTCTGAAAGAACCATTGATTCAGTCTCAATATCACCTAATTCTATTAAAGCATCAGCAGCTTGCTGAGTATTAATATTACCTAAAAGTTTTGCTGATTTCTGTCTGATAATAGGAAAATTGTTAATTATTCTACCATTACTTGTTGAAATAATCCCTGTTCCTTCTGAACCCAGATTTGTAATAATTCTCATTACAAAAGGATCATCGCCATTTAATCTTCCTTCTTCATTCATAGCTGTAAGATCATCTATAGCCATACCCTTTAAATCTCTACTAGGAGAAGAAGCTTGACTATCAATTATTCTAGTCTCTGCAGAAACCTTTAGATAGAGATCTTCAACTGTTTCCTCTTGAGAAAAGATAAAAAATGATGTTGTTAGTAATAAACCTATTAATATTGTACTTTTCAATGTTAACTCCATACGATGATATAATATTTAATTATATACCATCTTCAAATAAAATAACTAGCTTTTTTTAATACTAATCTGAGATGATCCACTCGGAATTATCTCTTACTAGAATATAAACAACAAATTTTGTGTCATTTTTTATAGTAAATGCTTTAATAGTATTTTCATCAATGAATTGAATTTCATCTATTACAACATTAGATCTGCTAGGTACAACTACATAATTAAAATAGTCTCTAAGAACTTTCAATTTTATACCTAAATCTTTCAAAGTTGGATTTTCAGACAGTTTTTGCAGATACTCTTTATCTCCATAGGATGAAATATAGGATTCCGATAGATATTTTTTCCAATTAACAAAATCCCGTGATGATATAATTTTATTTAAATTTGATATTAAAACTTCAATTTCATCAAAAGTTTTAACATATTCCTCTTCAGTAACAGTAAAAACTTCCGGCTCTGCCGGTGGTAATTCCGGGATTTCTACTTCCTCGGGTTGTTCTACAACTTCTTCAACCACAATCTCTTCCGGTTCCGGTTCCGGTTCCTTAACTATAATTTGCTCTTCAACGGTTTCCACTTTAGGAGTTAAGCATGAGTTAAAAAATATAATAATAAATAAAGTTACATAAATCAGTTTTTTCATAATATTAAAAATAGCATTAATTGTATCCTATTGTCAAAAAAAAGTAGTAGTGATATTTTTAAAATATGATAAAAGTGCTATTTCCAGGAACATTTGATCCTCCAACAAAAGGTCACTTACATATAATAAATAGATGTGCCAAACTATTTGATCATGTAACTGTTTTGGTTGGTGTGAATCCTGAAAAAAAAAATATGTTCAGTGGAGAAACAAGAGTTAAATTAATTAGTGAAATGATTACTGAATTTTCCAATGTAAGTGTTGATTATTATAATGGACTTGTTGTAGAATACGCAAAGCTTCATGATATAACTATAATTATAAAAGGGTTAAGAAATAGTGCTGATTACAATTATGAATCTGAGCTGGAATCTGCTAATCGAATAGTATCCGATGATGTAGAAACTATTTACATTAATGCCCGTGAAGATTTAACTGGAGTAAAATCATCTCTGGTAAAAGAATTATTTAGATATAGTGTTGATATATCATCTCTTGTAACACCAAATGTGTATAAGGCAATGAGAGGTCAACAATAATTATATTGACAAAAATACAAAAGTGTCGTAATGTTTTTTTCATCGACGCATATAATAAGGAAGGTTTACAATGGCAGTACCTAAATTTAAAACGTCAAAGGCTAGAACTCGGAGAAGAAGATCAATTAATATGAAAATGACTGCTCCGAATTTAATAAGCTGCTCAAGCTGTGGAAATAAGATCCTGAGACATAGAGTATGTCCTAAATGTGGATGTTATAAAAAACAACAGATTATTGAATCTGCAGAGTTAGCATAGTCTTAATTTAAAGGAGAAATTTTATGGATGAATTATTTAACCAGCTTAAAGAGTTAATTGTTGACAAATTAGAAGTTTCTGCTGATGCAGTAACATTGGATGCAAGATTTAGAGAAGATCTTGGTGCTGATAGTTTAGATACTTATGAGTTAGTTTACGCAATTGAGTCTGAAATGGATATTGAAGTTCCAGATGAAAAAGCTAATGAGTTTGAAAAAGTTTCAGATGCATTAGACTATATTAAATCTCAAAAGAATTAATTTGAAAATTTCTTTTTTAAAGAAATCAACTAATCAAAATCCTGTTATTGATAAAGATAGAGTTAATGAATTAAAAATTTTTAGCAATAATTTAGGAATAAGGTTCAGAAGTCTTGATCTTCTGAACCTTGCATTAACACATCGCTCAGTTTTAAATTCCACTTATGAACACATAAATAATGAGAGGCTTGAATTTCTTGGAGATTCAGTATTAGGATTATCTGTAACAGAGTATCTCTATCTAATTCTTCCAGATTCTAAAGAAGGTGAATTGGCAAAAATAAAAGCTTATGTTGTAAGTGAAGAAATTTTGTCAAAAATCGGCTTTTCAATAGGTCTAGATAAATTTATTTTAGTAGGCAAAGGGGAAGAGGCCAGTGGAGGTCGGAAAAAAAGCGCAATTCTTGAAGATGCTGTAGAAGCTCTTTTTGGTGCTTATTATCTTGATCAAGGTTTCAAAAAAAGTAAAAAGTTTGTCTTATCCCTATTAATTCCTGAAATTGAACTGGTTCTTAAAGGGGATTATAAAAGAGATTATAAAACAATATTTCAGGAATCAGTACAGAAGCGTGATAAAGTCTGTCCAAAATATAAAATGTTAAAAAAGTCCGGTCCTGATCATGATGCAAGATTTACGTATCAGGTTACTGTTAATGATATAGTGTGTGGTGTAGGTGAAGGAAAAAGCAGAAAAATTGCTGAACAGAATGCAGCAAAAGAAGCACTAAAAAACTATAATTAATTTAAACCATATTTTCTGCTAAATTAATCAGTTTTTCCTTATTATTAAGGTTTGGATATTTTAAAACCATTTTTAACAACTCTTTAAGTAACTCTCCAATATGTGGTCCTGGATTTAAATTTAGACTGCTCATTAAATCATTTCCTGATATTTTAAGATCATTGATTCTAAACGCAAAATTATTATCTATCTGATTTTTTTGTAGCAGCATAAGTTTATTTATTTCACTATTATCATACTGCTTCATTCCAATCCAAACAGTGTTTATATCATTTAAATACTCTATTCCTGCTTCAGAGATAAAGACTCTCATGTTATAATCATTATTAAGATTCGTAATATCATAGTTAATGTAATTTAACAGGTGTAATGATGAATTAATAAAATCATTAGAGAGTTTAAGCCCTTTTAAGGTGGTTAAATGACAACTTTTATCTGTAATTGAGAGTAGTCTGGCAAATTTTATATATGCTTTATTACTTTCTATATTATCCATATCCTCAATAGCTGAAATAAAAGTTTTGTAATCATTAACTGCACTAATATAAATTGTAGGAAATAAAATTTCCAGCATTCCACAATTATAGAAGTGTGTAAATGCTATAGATGGTTTATTGCTATTTAATATTTTTATTAATTCGTCACTAATTCTCTCTTTAGATACATCTTTAAGTTTTCCCAAAGTATTTGACATTGCTGTATAGGTCTCAGAGTCAATATTAAATTCAAGTTGAGCTGAAAATCTGCATGCTCTAACAAGTCGTAATGCATCCTCATCAAATCTTTTTGAAGGAATACCTATCGCTTTTATTTTTCTTTCATTAAGATCATTAATACCATTATTAATATCCAGAATAGAATTTTCAATTACATTGTATGCTATGGAGTTAATTGTAAAATCTCTTCGCAGAAGATCTTCTTCTATAGATGGAGTGAATATAATTTTATCAGGTCTTCTTCCATCACTGTATTTTCCATCAATTCTATAGGTTGTTATTTCAAAACTTTTACCCTTAAGTAAAATTGTAACTGTACCATGTTTTATACCAGTAGGAATTACTCTTTTGAATAGTTTTATGATATCTTCTGGTTTTGCATCAGTTGTAAGATCAAAATCTTTTGCCTCTTTTCCAAGTAGTTGATCTCGTATTGCACCACCTACCAAGAAACACTGAAATCCTGAATTGTTAAGTATGTTACTTATATTTTTAATTTCTTCTGGTATAAATAAATCCATGAATAGCAAAATATAGCCTTGTAACTTAATTGTCAATGACTTTATAGTAAAAGAATGAATAGTGTTTTAATAACAGGTGGTGAAAAGCCTGAATATAAGTATGTAGAGAATTTTATTAAATCAAAATATGTCTGTGTTGCCGATTCAGGTATAGAGTGGGTCTTAGAGAATGGAATAAACTTTGACACGTTGGTAGGTGATATGGATTCAATTTCAGATAAAGATATATTAAAAAGCCTACCAAAGGAAAAAATTATCATTTTACCTGAGGATAAAGATGATACAGATACACTATTTGGACTAAAGTATATTAAAAATAATAACTTGGGAAAAGTTACATTGATTGGTGGAGGAGGTGGGCGACTTGATCATCTTCTCGGAATTTATTCCCTTTTTGATTCTGATCTTTCTCCTGATATTTGGATAACTAAAAGAGAAATTATTTATAAAGTAAAGGGTCTGTTTAATATAGATGGTATGGCTCAAAAAAACATATCTATTTTTCCTCTGGATAAAGATGTTTGCAGTATTTCATCAAATGGGTTAAAATGGGAACTATCAATGGTAGATTGGAAATACAGATCAATAGGTATTAGTAATTTGATAATTAAAGATAATGCCTGGATTGATACCGGAGATTCCAATGTTTTATTAATTCTACCTGTTATAGGGAATAAATTTGAATAGTAATAATTTTAATAATTTAACAAATAGTTTGTCTGATTCAGAGAAAAAATCATTACTTAACCAGATATCAGAGAATTTAACTGCAAATCCAGTAGAATCTGATGAAAAATATTCAAGTTTTAAAGAGAAAGAGAATATAGAATTAAAGAAGAAAAGTTTAAAGGAAGAGGTTGAACATCTTGGCTTTATTCAAAGAATTATTCTGAATATAAGAAGTTTTCTTATGGGTAAAGATATTATGGAAGTCTATAATACTGATCTTCTAAATAATTTGGAAAGAAAAATTTTATACTCGGCTCCATCCCTTGTTTTGTTAAAAAAAAGGAGATTTTCTAGCGTAATTATTAGTGATTTCTCTAAAATATACTCTCTTGTTTCACCTTTTATTCCTCATTTTAATGATATTTGGGAGAGTCCTATAGCTCTTGAAAAACTAATAGGAACAATTATTTCAGGAAAATATAACTCATCAAAGGATTCATTATATGATTTTTTAAGAGAGTCAGAAATTGATGAATACATAGCAAAAGGTGAAGATTTAGAGAGTGTTAAAAAACGACTTGTCAGAGCAATTTATGAGTATAGAAAAAAAATACCTGAATTTATATTTCCTGAGTCAGAGCAGGAATTTTTAAGTATAATTGCTTTAAAGAATATTGTTTTATACAACTATACTCCAATGTTTAAGCTAATGGGTATATCTCCTGGAGATAGTTATAATGAAATTGCCAGTAAAACAGTTTCCATGAGTCTTGTTGTTAAATATTTGGAAGAATTTTATAAACTTCTTATACATTTTTCAGGAGTAAATTTACAAAAAAACTGTATCACTTCATTAGTTACACTGTCATCAAGTAATGAAGAGGGTGAAGAAGAGACTTTATGGGAAAATTTTAATAATCTTTCAGATAGGCTAAAAAAACTTACTTTATCTTACCCATTTGAAGATATAATAAAGTTTGCAAAAAATAATCCTTTTTACAAAATAGACTATACTGCATCTAAAATAAATATTGAAGAATTCTATTTTTCTGCACTAAAAAAAGAGATGCTGGCAGACTTAGTTAGGGTTTTTGAGGGAAGAGAAAAGGCCGTTGTTGATACTCTTTTTGATTCTTTGTTTTTAAATTTTGAAACCATATCACTATCAAACTATGCATATACTAATGATTTTAATTTTAAAGAGTTAGGTCTAACTTATTTTAAATATATAGATCTTGTTAATATTCTTATGAACTTTATAAAGTTTTATTATATTAGAGAGTATAAGGATATAATGTTTGTATTAAGCAAGCATGTATTTGAAAAAAATCATATGTTGCAAACAAAAGCCCTGGAGTTATCAATTGGTGTTGAAACGCTGTTGGAAAGAATTTTGAAATTTGATAAATCTCTAAGCCCTGATAACGAGGTTGGTAAAACAATGAAAACCTTATTTAGCGCAGTTTCAAGTAGCAAACAGAATATAAGAATGTATAAAGCCTTTATTAAACAGAAAGATGAAGAAATTTTGGAATTGATAAAAATTGGTGTTAAACTTCTGGGGGATCTTGAGAAAATACTTATTCAGACTTTAAAAAGTCCTTCAGACAGTGTAAAATTACAGGTCTCAGCTATTCATCCCTCTATAAGCAGAAAAAGTACATTTCGTGATGTATTAACTGATAAAATTAAGGAATTAAACAGATTTCTTGATATATTTAATAAGAAGTTAGCTTTTGATATCACTGACTAATAAAATCTTCTAATTTTGCCCTGTCTAGGAGCTTGTTATTATCAACTTTAAGATATTCAATCATAATAGGGTATTTTGTAAAAACTTCACCATACTCTTTTAAAAGATCTAGTTTTATTTTTTCACTGTTTTTCTGTTTTAACATTTCAACAAGATATTTTTCATCAGCAGTTTTTTGAGCTTCAAGGTTTTGAATATATCTGTTTCTTGTTAGATTATAAAGAAGGATATCAGGTTGATTAACGTTTATATTAATTTCACTGAAAGATAGATAATTATATTTATCAGATAAATACTCTCTTGAAGAACTGTTTAATGTAATAACTTCATTATTAATAACTCTTTCTCTTATATAAGACTTTAAGTCAAACTGAACTGTTTCAAGGGTTGAATTTAACCAGCTCTCAAAATTATCTGAAGTAAATGTTCCATTTTTTACAAAATTTAATAAGCTCTCTTTTTTTATTCTGAAATTACCAGCAACATTATATTTGAATTCAAAATTACTCTGGGATATATTACTAAATTCAGCGTAGAGTTTACCAGAAGGAAGTTGATCTGTTGTTTGATAATTTAACATTTTATCTTCGATGTTAAATATATGAAGAGTATAGTTATTGGGGATTATTTTTTCGAAACTCCAGTTAAAGTTATCTGATGAAAAGATCTTATTACTCCATCCTGAAGTTTTTGTAAAAGCAATACCGTAACTATTTTCACTTAACTCTAATTGCTCCCATCCGAACCAAAAAGCAAAACCAAAAATTGAAATTATTAATATCAGAAATATAGAGTTAAATAATTTTTTTATTTTCATATACAAACCTTTAAGAAATTCGGATTAAATATCTTGATTATTCAAATCTCTTTTTTCTCTTTAATTATTGTAAAATATTAAGACTCTATAATCAAGATAATGTTAAGTTTGTTATCATATAGAGATAATACATTTATATAATGAATAATAAAATAATGTATGATTTATATCTGATAATTCTTGTAATTAGATACTTTAATACTATTATTATAGTAGGAGTTTATAATGAATATTTTTAAGTGGAGTAATTATTTTGTAACTGGACAATCAAGAATTGATGATCAGCATAAACAACTTGTTAATTTGTTAAATACTTTTGGAGCGTATATTTCTGAAAACAAGAATTTAGAGTCTTTAAAAGGTGATGTTAAATTAGGAAAAATTTTACAAGAGTTAAAAGAGTATACCGCTTACCATTTTCGTGAAGAAGAAGTTTTTATGGCAAACTTTAGTGTTGACAGTAGGCATTTTACTTCCCACATGTATAAACACCAATATTTTATAACAGAGATTAATTTTTTTATTGAAAAAGATAATATTGAATATATCGATCTTATTGAACTTTTTGATTTTTTAATATCATGGTTAACGACACATATTCTCGGTGTTGATATGTTAATGATTAAACAGTATGAATATATACAAAAGGGTCATACACCGGAAGAGGCTTACGAAAAAGTTTACAATGAAGATTGTAACAGAAGTGACGTACTTATAACAGCTTTAAAGAAAATGGTAAATTTATTACTAGCAAAAAATAGGAAATTATCAATATTAAACACAGAATTACAGAAAAAAGTTGATCAATACGAGAGTTAAAATTTTTTATCATAAAATTGATTGAAAATATCTATATTGTGTAAATACTTTATATGCTCTATATTCTTAATTGAAAAGATTTGATTAAAGGAGATAACTTGGGTCTTAGAAAAAGAGATCTTTGGATAACTACTTTTATAAATAAATTGGGGTTTTCCTTTTTTACCACAACTGTAATTTTTTTTATCTATTATTTTGTAGCTTCAGGACATGGAATGAGTGAGGAAGTAGCAAAAGAAATAATATTTATTATTAATTTAATTTCTTTAGTTTCACTTTTTTTATTAATTATTTCATTTATACAGAATTTTATAATTGGCAAGAATATTACAGTTAAATTGATAGGTATCTTTAGAAATACACTGTTTATTATAATAAATCTTGGAATTTTATTTTTTTTAAACACCTTATATATTTTAAGTTTGGGGATAATGGAGTAAAGATGGTTACAGCTGTTAGAGGTGCAACAACAGTAGATAATGATGATCGAGAAAAGGTTATTGAAAGAGTTTTAGAAATGGTAGATACACTATTTTTACAAAATCAGATAGAAAGTAGCACAGTTATTAGTATACTTTTTTCTGTTACAGATGATATTCAATCTATAAATCCGGCAGCAGCCTTAAGAGCAGGTGGGGGTTATCACGATGTTCCGTTATTTTGTTCTCAAGAGCCTAAAAGTAATGGTTCTTTAAAAAAAGCTGTCAGAGTTTTAATAACATGGAATGGTTCTGGAAAAAGTGGTAAACCTTGTTATCTACATGGCGCCACAATTTTAAGACCAGATCTGAAATGATAGATGAAAATTTATCAGATTTCCAGAGAGGTTTATCCTTTTGCTTCAGCTGGCGGATTAAAAGAGGTTGTTAAAGGCTTAGCTGACTCTTTTTCATATTATGAACAGTACAGTGCGGTTTTTATTCCATGCTATGGATTTATTGATAAAAGTGAGCTGCTTTTAAAAGATCAGTTTCTTTTAAACATTAAAGATAGAAATATTGTTATCACTGTATATTTTAAAAATTCACTTGGGGTAGACTTTTTCTTTATTGAGTTTGAGAATTTAATTGATAAATTAAGTGTTTATACTTATACAAAAGAAGATTCATTATTTAATAGCAATTTTAAAGCCGGGGAAGGATTTATAGATAGTGATGAAATTAATATCATTTTTCAATATGGATTCTTAAAATATGTTAGTCAGTATTTAGAGGCACCGGATGTGATCATATTACATGATGGTCATACTGGTCTTATACCAGCAATGATAAAATCATATGATAATTATGTTGATTATTTTAAGAATACAAAGATTTATTTTATAATTCATAATGCTGGTATTGTTTATCATCAGAGAATTCTTGCATCAAAAATTAAACAATATAATATAATTAAAAAGAAATTTCTTTGTGAGTCCTGTTTTAATAGTTTTGTTGATCCAATTTGTTCTGCTGTTTTGCATTCAAAAACATTAACGGTTAGTCCTTACTACGCTAATGAAATTCTGAATAAATTACATGATACTACATCAGGGAATTTTGGAGAGTTCTGTATTTTAAATAATATAGATATCACTGGAATTACTAATGGTGTTAATTTAAACCATTATCAAAAAATTGGAATAAAGGATCTCCCGGATATTGAAGATAAAAAAACAATAAGAGATAAATTGAATAAATATATAGAAGCTTGTGAAGGATTAAATATTTGGGGTAAAGTTGATTACAACACTTCCAAACCACTTTTTCTTTTTCAAAATAGAGTTACTGAGCAGAAGGGAATAGATAAATTAATCAAAACATTTTTAGAATACATAGAACATAGTTGCAATTCTATTTTTGTAGTTATGGGGCAGGGTGAAACAAGATTTGAAAATCAGCTTATAGAAGTTGCAAATTCTTATCCTGAAAACTTTAGCTATATACAGGGGTATAATGAGTTAGTTGCCCTTAATTTATTTGTCGCATCTGATTTTTTTATATTGACTTCACTTTGGGAGCCTTGCGGCTTAACAGACTTTGAAGCACAGATTGCAGGCTCAATCCCAATAGTTTATGAAACCGGTGGATTAAAAAAAGTAATTAATGGTGAGACCGGGTACTCTTATTCTGATTTTTCAAGTTTAAAAGATCTGATTATTGATTGTGAAAGAAGACAAATTCTAAAGTCACCAGTTCTAGATGAGATTAAGACTAAGGCTTACCAAAATATTGTTGAAAATTACACATGGAACAGTGTTGTAGAAAAAAAATATCTACCATTATTGAGAAACAATGCTAAATGATCTTTTTGAAGCCGGACGAATTAACAGCATTATTTTAAATGAAGTTGGAAACAATATTAAGCCTGGTGTTTTTATTGATGATTTATATAGTTTGGTTGATACATGTTTTAAAAGATATCAGATCAAAATTATTCCAAATACAACTTCTGCATCTTTAAATATAAACAATATAATTTTCCATGGTCTTTACTCTAATAAGCAACTTTTAAAAAGCGATATTCTAACTGTTGATATATGTTTTGAATACAATGGTTTTTTAATAGATGGAGCAAAGACCTATAGTGTTGATAATTTGAATTACAGAAATTCTAAAATAATAAATTATAATAAGAAAATGCTAAATGATGTTATTAAAATTATTGATGCAGGTGTTAAAGTTAGCACTGTTTTGTCTTTCATTAACGAGCATGTAAGCAAAAGCGACTATTATTTGTATCCTGATGCAATGGGTCATGGCATTGGGAAAAGATTGCATGCCTCACCACTTTTGTCGTTAACTAACTATATTGATTTTGATTATGTATTTAAAATAGGTGATATTTTCACAATAGAACCTATAATATTTGATTATCCAGATGATGTATATGTTAATAAATTAAATGAGGGCGTTATATCTGAGGGTAATATCTCATCACAAATAGAAATTACTATTTATATTGAGAAAAAAGGTGGAGTACATATTTTAAATTCTGGAGTATTAAATTGACTAAACCTATTGACCTTTATTTATCTTTTGATTAAATTACCAAACGTGGTAAAAACCAATATTGCCTTCTTAGCTCAGTGGTAGAGCAACGCACTTGTAATGCGTAGGTCATCAGTTCAACTCTGATAGAAGGCTTCATTTTGGGGAGGTTCCCGAGCGGTCAAAGGGGGCAGACTGTAAATCTGTTACTTCGGTTTCGAAGGTTCGAATCCTTCTCTCCCCAAAACATTTTGTTCACAAAATGTAAATTATTATTTTTATTCGCCTTCTTAGCTCAGTGGTAGAGCAACGCACTTGTAATGCGTAGGTCATCAGTTCAACTCTGATAGAAGGCTTCATTTTTGGGGAGGTTCCCGAGCGGTCAAAGGGGGCAGACTGTAAATCTGTTACTTCGGTTTCGAAGGTTCGAATCCTTCTCTCCCCAAAACATTTTGTTCACAAAATGTTATGCGTTAGAACTTTGCATGCAAATTTTGGTAGCATACTTATAGAAAACATTTTTTTTGCAAAGTTTGGAAGTACTTTTATAGAAAACATTTTGTTTGCAAAATGTTTTTAATTTATTTAAAAAATAATGTTATGTTAATAGTAAAATCTTGTGTAGACAAGTTGCATTTCGCTAGTTTCTTTAGAAACTATTGGAGAAAAAATGGGTGATTTTTATGATGACGGTTTAAAATTTTCCTGTCAGAGATGTAGTGGATGTTGTCGACATGAACCTGGATATGTTTTCTTATCAGAAGAAGACTTAAGGCAGATGTGTTCCAAGTTAAATTTAACCAGAAATAAATTTATAAGTAAGTATTGTTCCGTAGTAAATCTAGGTGGGTTTAAAAGATTGACTCTTGTTGAAAAAGCGAATAATGACTGTATTTTCTGGGACAAAGGGTGTACTATTTATGAAGCAAGACCACTACAGTGCAGAAGTTTTCCATTTTGGGCTCATAATTTAGTTAATGAAGAATCCTGGAAGAGTGTAGCTTCTTCATGTCCAGGGGTTGGGCTTGGAGAGTTGAGGTCAAAAGAGACAATTGAAGATTGGCTTCAAAAAAGGTTGGATGAGCCATTAATAACACCTAAATAAAATGATTGATTTAAATGTAGAAGAGCTTGTATCTCTTTATTTTCATCTTTCTGATATTGATAATTTATCAGAAAATCTTGATAATGCTCTTATGAAAATAGAAAGATTATTATTTGAACTTTTTACTGTAAAAGAGATAGAGGAATATCGTTCTATTTATAATAATAAGGAAAAAAGTTGAAAAAATTTTTTATAGTTTTATTAGTCATTACTTTATTTGCTTTTTTATTCTTTTTTTACTACTTTAAAAATAATATGGAACCTTTATCTCAAAGTAAGGAATTAATAACCTTTTCTGTTGGTAGAGGAGATAGTCTAACTGTAATTACCGGTAAACTCTATGAGCAAGGTTTAATTAAAAATGAACTCATATTCAAGTTATATGGAAGATATGAAAAACTTGATTCCAAGTTGAAAGAAGGGGAGTATAAGCTGTCTCCATCCTTAAATGTTAAGCAGATATATTCTTTACTAATAGAAGGTCGTCAGGAGTTGGTTTCAGTAACAATTCCTGAAGGTTATACCGCTAGAAAAATTTCAAAAATTTTGGAAGACAAGGGTGTTGTTAAAGCCGATGATTTTCTTAATGCAATAAAAAGTGAAAAAATTCTGCAATACTATAATATCCCTTTTAAAAGTGCCGAAGGTTTTTTATATCCTGATACCTACTCTTTCCAGGAAGATTATCCTGCTATTCTTGTTGTTGAGAGCTTTATAAAAAATTTTTATAAAAATTTAAAAGAGATTTATCCTTCCTATAATAAACTGACAAGTGAACAACTGGGGGAGAAGGTAATACTTGCTTCAATAGTTGAGAGAGAATATAAAAGTGTAACTGAAGTAAAAACAATAGCATCAGTATTTTATAATAGATTAAATATTAATATGATGCTTCAATCCTGTGCTACAGTTATGTATGTATTAACTGAAGAGTTAGGTCAAGCCCATCGAGATCGACTTTATTTTGAGGATTTGGAAGTCGTATCTCCATATAATACATACTTGAATTTAGGGCTTCCTCCTGGAGCTATTTCAAATCCTGGATATAATGCACTGGATGCTGCTTTTCATCCCGATAGTACTGATTACATCTTTTTTGTTGTTAGAGATAGAGTTAAGGGCCTTCATAGATTTTCTAGTAAGTACAGTGATCATGAAGCTGCAAGATTAGACTATTTAAGTGGTTTTGAGAGCAAGAAGTAGTGAGAATTTCAGAGAATGTTATTCAGGAAATTTCAGATAAAATAAGTATTGTTGATGTAGTTAGTGAGTATACTTCCCTAAAACAAAAAGGTGATAAATTTTGGGGTTGTTGCCCATTTCACACAGAAAAAACCCCTTCTTTTACCGTTACTGAGAATAAAAACATGTTTTATTGTTTTGGATGTCAGAAAGGTGGAAGTGTTTTCAACTTTATTATGGAAGCTGAACATATGAATTTTGTAGATTCAGTAGTTCATCTGGCACAAAAATGTGGTGTAAAAGTAGATTTAAATAGTAATGATCCTGATAATAAAGAAGGATTGAAACGGGATTCACTTCTTAATCTTTATGAAAAATGCTGTGGGAGTTTTTCTTATATATTAAATAATATTAAAGAAAATAAAATTATTAAGGATTATCTTTTTGAAAGAGGATTGAATCAGGAGATTATTGATAAATTTAGAATAGGTTATGCACCTAAGGGGTATAATTGGTTATATACTTTTCTAAAAAGCAAAAATTATTCTGATGAGTTTATTTCTGAATCTGGTTTTTTTTCGAGAAAGAATCTTAGAGCCTCAATTTTTTTTGATAGAATTATGTTTCCCGTGATTAATCATCACAATCAGGTAGTTGCTTTTAGTGGTAGAGCTTTAGGAAATAATGGACCTAAGTATATAAATTCTCCTGAAACATTAATTTACCATAAGGGAAGTATCCTCTTTGGAATTAATCTAGCATTAAAAAAGATTAGAGAGGAAAATGAGTTTATACTATGTGAGGGTAACATAGATGTAATGGCATTGCATCAAGCAGGTTTATGTAATGCAGTTGCTCCGTTAGGAACTGCTTTTACAGATTCCCAGGCTAAACTTCTAAAAAGATATGCATCCAATGGAGTTATTTTATTCGATGGTGATTCTGCAGGGATAAAAGCAACAGAACGTGCTTGTGTCATTTTAGAGACCGCAGGAATCACTCCTTCAGTTATCTCAATGCCTCAAGATATGGATCCTGCAGATATTTTAAAAAAAAATGGTGCTGAAGCATTGATAAAGAGTTGTAAATACACTATAAATAGTTTTGATTACCTACTGGAAAGACTAAAAAATCGATTTGGTGGAGAATCTCCGGAGAGTAAAGAAAGCATTGCAAAGGGTATGTTACCTTATATAAATAGTATAATCTCAGATGTAAGAAAAGAAGCTTGTTTAAATAAACTAGCTGAAGAATTAAATGTTAGTGTTAATTCAATTTTAAGTGATTCAATTAATACTGTTAAAAAGACATTTGATAAAAGAAGAAAGCTTACTGATGAGATTATTGATATTTATAAAGATAAAGAGCTTTATCTAATGTGTGCATTAGTAGTTAATTGCAATTATTATTCAAAAGTTGCAGGTTTTGTTAATGATTTTGGGCTTATGAGTAATAATGCAAAAATAGTTTATACAGCTATTTCCAATAGTTTAAATGATAATTCTGACTCTGTTGAGTCAATTATCAGGCGAATAGATAATGATGCTTTAAAAAAACTATTGGTTAGTAAATGTACTTCAAAGGAATTTGATGATAATCCGGGAAATATAATTATAGATTCTCTTATTTTTTTAAAAAGAAAAGCTATTTTAATCAAAATAAGCGATATAGAGAGAGATATTGAGTATGTTAGTAATAAAAATGACATAGTTAGTATAACGAATTTGTTAAAACAAAAGTCAGAATTAGACGAGAAACTTAGAAGAATTGAGGATTATTAAATGGCACAATTGGATAAGAATCCGGCAATAATAAAGTTGTTAGAGTATGGTAGAAAGAAGAGAGTTTTATCTTATGAGGAAGTTAATAATATGCTTCCTGATGATTTACTGAATTCAGATCAAATAGAAGATGTTCTAACCCTGATAGAAAAAAATAATATTTTATTGGAAGATGATGAAGATGGTTCTGTTGTAATTCCAGTAGGTCATGTTATAGCGCCAGATTTTGACGATATGAATTCTGATGATGATTTTGATGATGTGAGTTCCGATGAAGAGTATGATGATAATTCTGATGATGAAGAAGATGAGTCTTCAAATGGAGATGATGAAGATTCTGAGGATGAGTTCGACGACGGTGACCTGGATGATATAGATATCGATGATGAGAGCGATATTGACGATGATATAGATTTGGATGAAGAAATTGATCTCGACCTGGACATTGAAGAGGAAGATGAGGAAGATCTTGAAGATGAAGAGGATGAAGAAGAGAGTGTTATTGATAGCACATCCCTTGGCTTTGAGGCAAATGGCAGTGTTGAGGGTGATGATGAGTCTATGGGATTCAAAAGTTCAATGGAACTTGAGGATTTTGATGTTACAATAGATGAAGATTTGGAAATTGAAAGAATTTCAGATATTGATCTCCCCAAAAGTATCGCAAAGAAAATAATTATTGATGAGAAAGACTCAGTAATCGATGATCCAATTAGACTCTATCTTAGAGAGATTGGTAAAGAACATCTTTTAACAGCTGAACAGGAAGTTGAACTTTCAAGAAGTATGGAAGAAGGGGAATTAATTATAAAGGAAATCCTTCAGGGCAAGGGAATGATAATTTCAGAGTACTTACGATTGATGGATAAAGCCTCCTGTAAAGATGACCCAAGGGAATTGGATTTAAGTAAAAAGGAAGTTTCTGAAATACTTGCTGCTCGAAGAAGACTTAACGCTTTATATAGAGAACCTCTAAAAAAAATAATGCCTAAACTAAAAAGGTATATATCCTTAAAAGAGAAGGTAACTGTAACAGAAGGTGATCCTTTAACAGATGACGAAGTTTTAGAGATAAAAAAAAGTTTAGTTGAGGATTTAAGTCAGGTTGAGCTTTACCAGGATGAGATAATCGAATTTTCTGATAAGTATATTGTTGCTGTAAGAATGATTAATAAACTTAGAAGAGAGCAGTATTTACTACAGAGGGATCTTAAAGTAAAAAATCTTAGGGAAGTTCGAACACTTGGTAGAAGTCTTGCTCAACAAAGTAAAAAAGCTTCAATTGAAGAGGAATTAGGTTATACTGCTGATCAGTTAAAAGAT
>QKAW01000027.1 GCA_003247135.1 Spirochaetales bacterium
ACCTGAAGATTACAAAATAGACTAAAGGTAATAAAAGAAAAATATACATTGTTATGTTTTTCTTAAATGTCCTTTCCATATCAAGTCGTTTGTGACTTTTCTGCATAATTATCAACTCCTATAATAAGTTATATTCAATTATTAATATTACTACAGAATCTATGATTGTCAACAATTAATTGACACCTAAATACTGTTAACAATTCACAATTAATAACTAGAAAAATGTTTAATATATTATTTAAGAATAATGAAATAGACTATATAGCTTTTTGGCGAAATTATATAAATATTCTAATACCTTTTCTCAAATAATCAATTTTTTTAATTAAAATATTATCATTTTTTAATATTTTAAACTCTTACACCAGTTCTTGCTTATTTTAGATATTGCTTTATATTAATTAGATATATTGAATAAATTTAACTTCTTTTAGTGATCAAAAACAAATAAGCCAATCATAATTTGTATTTAAATGGACTATTAAATGATGATTCAATTCCAACTAAAAAAATGCTACCTATTATCAAGCTGGTGAAAAATAAAAAATTTCCTCCTTTTCTATCCATAAATCTATTGCATTACCCGGAATCAGCCCGCTAAAAAATTAACAACATATTTTTTGTATTTCTATCATATTAATATTAGCCCTGCATAACAAATAATGATTTTAATGTTAAAGCTGAAAATTTTAGCCGTCAAGTTGCAATATATGTCTTGTGTTGTAATTTCTTCCATTATGATCAAAAAAAATTAAAAACAATTCTTACACGCTTTATATAGCATAAATTGCAACAAAATATCATTTTTTATAACATATTTTGCTAAAATTGACTGTTTCTAAAATAGACAAAGAAGATATGACTGATTTTGATTCAAAAACATTGAACTTAAAGATTCGATAATTAATTGCTTGTTAAAATTACTTTTAACAGGCAGTAGAGAATAAAAAATAGCATAAAACTTTGTTATAACATCGTTTTATGCTAAAAGTAACTAAGATTAAAATAAGATAAATAATTTTTTATTTTACGGTTATTGTATATATTTGATTAGGTTCAGTACCGAACTCTATAACTTTATTATCCATTTTTTGGGTCGTAATTTCTTTATTATTTAATATAACAACAAGATCAAATTGATATTTAATTCTAAGAACCTCACCACATAGGGATTTAATAATACATTTTACCAGACTATTTTTTTTCCACCAAATTGAAACCTCGAAACCTCCGTGGGCAACAAGCCCCTCAATTTGACCAGCTTCCCATTGTTGAGGAAGACAAGGTAAAGGCTCAATATAACCCAAATGACTCTGCATTAATAGTGACATTATTCCATTGGCTCCACCAAAGTTACCATCTATCATATAAACTTCTTTTTCACCTTCAAAGTTTTCACCTAAAGGAGGATGTATGTCTAATAGATTATTATATGATGATGTTGTAATTAGATCTTGCACATATTTATATGCCATATTTATATCTTTTAATCTAGAAAAAATATTTATTAACCATGCACAACTCCAGCCAACTTGCCCACCCCCATTATTAACTCTTTTTTGTACAAACTTTCTGCAGGCTTCTAATAATTCTTTATTATTGTTTGTATTTATAAAATTTCCTGGGTGAAAACCATAAATTGGAGATAAATGTCTGTGACCAACTTCAACCTCATTAAATGGTAATATCCACTCCTGTATAGCACCATCTTTCCCGACCTTAATTTTGGGTAACCTTTCTATACTATGTTTAACCTTAAGTAACATTTCAGGATTAACATCTATTATTTCTGATATCTTTTTATAATTAGTAAAAAGTTCATAGATTAAACTTATGTCCATAGTGGATGAATAACTAACACTGCATATATTATTATATTCATCATAAAAAACATTCTCAGGAGAAGTGGAAGGACAAGTATGCAAATTACCATCTGGCCCCTCAACTAACCAATCGAGACAAAACTCAACACATCCTTCAATTAATGGATAAGCTACAGTTTTAAGATAGTTTAAATCCATTGTATAACTGTAATATTCCATAAGGTGCGCTGCAAGCCATACTCCTCCCATTGGCCAATATGCAAACTTCGGTAAACCCGATACTGGATTACTTTGTCTCCATAAACAAACGTTATGATTAACTGCCCAGCCATTACAATTGTATTGTTTTTTTGCAGTTTCTTTACCTCGATCACTTAATTCTTTTATTAAGCGGTCAAGAGGTTCATGACACTCCTTAAGGTTCGCTCCACATACTAGCCAATAGTTCATTTGAATATTAATATTTGTTGTATAATTACTACTCCAGGGTGGTCTTAATTCATCACTCCAAATCCCCTGAAGATTGGACGGTTCACTACCTGTTCTAGATGATGAGATCATTAAATATCTTGCAAACTGAAAATATAATGCATAAAAGTTAAGATCTGTTTTTCCATCTTTCAACCGATTCAATCGAATATCAGTAGGCAAATATGAATAATCTTTATCTTCTAATACAAAATTAACTCTACCCATTAAATTTCGAAAGTCATCTATATGAGATTCTAAAATCTCATTATAAGATTTCAATCTCAACGTACTAATAATTTTATAATTCTCATCATGAATTTCTTCTCTATTATATGATAAAGCTTTCTTGTAACCTTTATATCCATTAGATGCTGTTAAAATTAGAACAATCTTACTTGCATTATTTATGGTTAAGTTATTATTAATTATTGAAACAACTCCATCTGTTGAATGAACATCTAGAGATATTTCAAAAATCATACCCATGTTATCTTTATTATAAAAAATACTTTCTGAACATTCTATATAATTGGGCTCTACGTGACTGGGAGCATTACCAGTTAATACAACCCCATTATTTGATGATGTTGACTCAGATTTTAATAAGCTGCTTAAGCTAAACCTCATATTAAGTGCTTTACTGCTTTTTGCTTCAAAATTAATTATAATAGATTTATCAACATATGTAGAAAATAATGTGCTATTAAACTCTTCGCCTGCTACAGAAAATGATGATGAAACAATACCATTAGAAATATCTAACTCTCTTTTATAGTTATAAGGTTCATTTATATTTATATACTCATAATCCAGTATACCCATGGGCATATAGGACTCATTATAGAAGCCTAACATCTCATTTTTAATTAATTCTTCTGCTTTGTTAAACTCATTATTGAAAATTAGTTTCCTAGCTTTTGCCAATAAGTTATCAGGCAACTTTTTCTCTGATTTTGTTCCTGTACCAGACCATAAGGTATCTAGATTTAGTGTAATTCTCTCATTTGGGACACCTCCGTAAGCCATTCCTCCCAGACTCCCATTTCCAAATGGTAGAGCTTCTGAGAATGATTTTGCTGGGTGTTTATACCATAATTTACTATTCATATATTAACCTTTTACTGCTCCTGAAACTACGCCGTTTATTATATATTTCTGAGCTTTTACAAATATTAAAATCGATGGAATAGCTATTAAAACTAGAGAAGCATTATAGCGACCTAAATTTTGTGGTGACATTCCATAAGCACCCTTAAAACTATTAACTGCAACTGTTGTAGTATATAATGTGTCTTTAGTAAGAAACATTAAAGGAAACAAAAAATCCTGAAGGGACCACATAAACTGCAGAACTGTTAAGTTAATTAGTGCTGGTTTAGCAAGAGGTAAATATAAATAGAAAAAGCTTTGATATATTGATGCACCATCTATACTTCCAGACTCCATTAACTCTTCCGGCATGCTATCAAAATAATTCTTCATCATCAATAAACCAAAAGGTATTGTTATCGTAGCCTCACACAAAATAATCGCAAGGGGAGTATTATAAAGTTGCATGGTTTTTAATATGAAAAAGAAAGGTACTATTAAAACAGGACCAGATACAGCAAGACACATAATTGATGTATTATATATTATTTTTTTACCTTTAAATATTATTTTTGAAAAAGAAAATCCTGCTAAAACACAAATTGTAGATACTAATAAACTACTTCCTATAGCATTTACTCCTGAATTTAAAAAATATCTATAAAAAGGAACATTGTTGATTCTATTTTTTAATACATAGCTATAATTCAATATTCCATTTACTTTGAAGGAGTTTTTTATTAGTGAATAAATAGGTATAGACCATATTATTAACATTATTAAAAAAAATAAAGTTATTAATATTTGCTCTTTGAAATTGGTTTTCATAAGACCACTGTCTTTTGTATACGCTACACTAAACTTTTTCATAAAATTCCTCCTTTTAACTTCTTATTTGAGGAAGTTAGTTTCATCTGAATAAATCCTATCGAAAATGATATAAATAAAATAATTACCGATGTAGCACAAACTTTTCCTAGATTTGATCCAGGAGCCCGAGTTGCTCTATAAATATATGTTCCAATAATTTCAGTTGCACCTCCTGGACCTCCTCCTGTCATTAAAAAAACTCTGTCCATCTCTCTAAAACCACCTAGTAGCATTGATAAAACTATTGTTTTATGAGTATTTTTTAACATTGGATATAAAATCAAAGTCAAAATATGTCTTAATTTAGCTCCATCAATTGTTGCAGCTTCTAAAAGACTGGAATTTATAGTGGATAAATCCGCAGTGTAATACATTATAGGGATACCAATCAAAAATATTGATACAGACATTACAGATAAAATTGCATATTGAGGGTCAGCTATCCATCTTTGTGCCATGAAATCCAGATTCATTGATCTTAAAATTTGATTTATTATCCCATCTTTATACTGAAACATAGAGTTGAAAACAGCAGCCATAATTGCAATAGGTAGCATTGACGGAACAAAGAATATAGCATGAAAAAACTTCTTTGCTATAACTTTTAATTTAAGAAACACTGCCACAAGATAACCAATTGTTAAACCAAAAAAAATGTTAGATGCTGATAATAAAAATGTATTAAAGAGTGATTTGTAAAAAAGTGAATCAGTTAATACATTCGTATAATTTTTAAATCCGACGAACTCCGGACTTTTGAAGGATATTGTAACATTGTTAAAACTATTCTTTAGTAAGAAATAAAAACTATAACCTAAAAAAATAGAAAAAATTATTAACAATGGGAGAATGAAAAAATAACCTGCACGATTATTTTTCTTTTGTATTGATAATAGGTTGCCATCTAGTTTCCCCATTTTAACCCCTAGTTTATATATTATAAATAACCCTCTACTTCCATTGGAGAGTAGAGGATTGTATCATTAAGTTAGTAGTTTCCTGATGTCCACTCTTTCTGCATTTTTACAACTACTTCTTCAGCAGTTTTAGTTCCTAGAATAACTTCTTGTACCGCAGGTCCTTGAACCGCAGACCCAAATGAAGATTCATTTTTTCTGTCAGCAGTAGCGTTATTCATTAAATATATTAGTGTATCCCAACCTTTTCTTGCGGAGTCACTTGTAAGTAAGCTTTGATCCATATCAAATGACTCCATACCTGGTGTTCCTACAAACTGTTTTGATAGGATAGAAACGCCATCTCCAGTAGAACAGAAAGCTACAAACTTAGCTGCAGCATCTTGCTTTTTAGAACTATTTACAATTCCAAGCCCGCAATCCATATAAGATCGAATTGTTGGAACACCACCATCTTGTACAACTGGTAATGCCATTGCACCAACGTCTTCTAGCTTAATACCATTTTTACTTCTTAATTTAGATGATAAGAATGGTGCTTCCCATGACCCCATATAATAAACAAGAGCATTACCATTTGCAAAAGTCTCAGAGGCATCACCATACCCTAAATCCATAATATCTTTAGAAAAAATACCTCTGTCAAAAAACTCTTTCAAACCATTTAATGCATCAATATATTCCTGACTATCTAATGATGCATTTTCATATATCCACTTATTATAATAATCTCCTTGTTGACCAAGAATAGTTAACATCATCTCATCATCAACCCATGCATCAAGACCGGCAAAAACTCCAGCTAGTTTATCTGGATATTTTGCATATAGAGCATTAGCAACATCTTCATATTCATCAATTGTTTTTGGAACTTCTTTACCTAACTCTTTTAGTAAAGCTGCATTATAAAATCCAATCATTGATCCACTATTTAAAATGGTAATAAACTTTAATTTATTACCGGTTAAAGTTTTACCTTTTTCAAGAATTTTCTTAGAATATCCATCGGCCCAGTTACTTCCTACAGCTTTCGGCATTATCTGATTAAGGTCTGTAAGGTAATCCTGGATCCCAGTTGCGAACTCTGATGGTTGAACTCCTACGATATCTATATCCTCTCCAGTACTTAATGCTAGAGGAATTTTTTGTTGAAAAGTAGAACTCTCCATTACATTCATTTTTATTTTGATCCCAGGGTTTGCTGATTCAAAAGCAGTAATTGTCTCTTCCATTTGTTCTTGATTCGGAAACCATGTCCAATAGTTTAGCTCTACAACTTCACTAGCCATTTCTTTTGAATTTTCTGTCTTTTTTTCTTTGTTGGAGTTTGAATAAACTGTAAAACTAGTCGATAAAAAAACAACTACCAACAGAACATTTAAAATCTTTTTGTTCATTTTCCTTCCTTTCACTTTAATCTTAATGAATATTAAACCTGAGGAAAAAAACTGCAAATGGATTAAATATGTCACATTGTGTATATGTTTTTTACTTTTTTATTATATTATAAATTTATATTGCATAAAGGTAAAAAAAATACACCTTAATTAAATTTTATATGCACTTATTTTTATATTCAGTTGGTGTATAACCTACTGTAGTTTTAAATATACGACAAAAATAGTGACTTTCCTCATATCCGACCATTTGTGATATAGAATTAATTGTCATTTCGGGATGATTTATTAAAAGAAGTTTAGCCTTATCAATTCTTAATTTTATTATATATTTTAAAGGGGTTTGTTCTTCATATTTTTTGAATATTTTTGTTAAATAAGCTGGGGTAAAATTCATCTTATCCGCTAAATTAGTAAGACTGATATCATCTGTAAAATTTAATTCTATATATTGTTTTATTTGTTTAACAATCTCTTTTGACTGGTTACCATCTCTATTTTTTATCTCTATTTCAAATATATTTTCCCAAACATTTGCATAAAAATCTATAAGATTTGTTGATAATGAAGATAATTCATCAATATTTCGCATTAATATTGCAACACTCCTATCGTTGCGATTCAAATTACTTTTTTTAATTTTTATTAACAGCTCTAAAAAACTTTTTTCAATAGTTCTTTGGGGTATATCATTTTCAATCCATTTCTTGAATTTATGTTCAAAATATCTCTTAATGATATTTATATCGCTTAATTGCAAAATCCCCTGGAGTTCTTTATCATCCAGTGTAATTGGGTTAATATGATCTTTATCTGTTACTCTTAATATCTTTGAAGTACAAAGAACTAATTTATCATCCATTAAAATTCTTAGTTCTTTAGAACATCTGTCTATTGATTCATAATTAACACAGTTTTCAGAAATAGCTATTGTAAGCGAAAATGAGTCTATATAAGTTTTCAATATACTTAATAAATTCGATGCGTATTTTGACATAGGTGCACTAATCCTATCTGTTGCAACTACAAGAAACTTTTGATTAGAAATATTTTCATCAAATAACCACCAATCATAACCATGGCCAATGCATTGTTTTATTACATCTGACCAGGAAATCCTATCCCATATATTTGCAAATAGTTTACCATTCTGTATAGATAGAAGAGGAGATGTAAGATTCCCTATATTAAACATAAAAACCATGTAATTGTTTTTTTCTGAAATATATGGAAGATTTTCTGTTGAGACTTCCAGATTTATTTTAGATGTTAACACTTTTTTTACTTCAATATTTAATTTATTTATAATCGACTTCTTTAGTTTAGCCAATAATTCTATCATATCTTGTGGGTTTAATGGTTTTAGTAAGTATGAAACTACAGATAAGTCAATAGATTGCTTTAAATATTCAAAATCACTGTATCCACTTATTATAACCACTGGTAATTCTTCAAAATTAAGTCTTAAATTCTTTATTAATTCAATACCATCCATTTTAGGCATTCTAATATCAGTAAAAACCACATCAGGTCGCAGGGTATAAACCTTTTCTAAGGCTTCTTTTCCATTAATAGCTGTTGCTATTACCTGAAATGCATTATCTAATTCTTCAATTTTTTTTACAGTATTTTTTAAAATTAATGGCTCATCTTCAACAACTAAAACTCTAATTATTGGTATTTTTTTCATTATTCCCTCTATATTTGACTTTAATCTGAATATAAGCACCACCTTCTGATTGATTCCCAATCTGAAAATGCAATTTACTTTTATAATAAATCTTCAATCTAATATAAACATTTATAATACCCATCCCATTAGGTTCTAAGTCAGGTATAGAATTATTTACATCAATATTATTAATTTTATTTTGTATATTTCTAAGTATATCACTTGAAAAACCATTTCCTGTATCACTAATAATAATACTCCATCCATCTTCCGTAATAGTTCCTTCTATACTAATAAACCATGGAGGTATAGATTCTAAACCATACTTAATACAATTTTCTACTAATGGTTGCAACACCAGTTTTGGAATTTCGATAGTATACAACTCTATAGGTAAGGAAACATCAATATCCAGTAATCCATCATACCTTTTTTGTAATAATTTTAAGTATGTATTTGCATTATCAACTTCATCTTTTACTGTTACATTGCATAAATAGTTTGTAGAACTATATCTTAACAGACTAGTTAACCCCTGACAAAAATCGACAACATCATAATTTCCTTCTTCTTCACACATTATACTTATTAAAGATATGGAATTATAAATAAAGTGTGGATTCATTTGGGACTGAAGAGCTGAAAATTGACTTTGAAGATCATGGGTTTTTACTGTAATCAACTCAGAAACATACTCATCAATTCTTTTCTGCATATGATAGAAGGTAGTACTTAAAGATGTTAACTCATCAAAATCGTTACTAGTTTCTAGTGGATTAACTTTTGTTTCATTATTTAAGTTATAATCATGAATCGAGTTTTTTATTTTTTGTAATGGGACTGTAATGCTATTTGATATTGAGTAACTAATAAGTAATAAAATTATTAAAAGTATTAGAACAAAAATACTACTTACTAAAGTGAATCTGTAAATTGGCTTCATAATCTCACTGGTTCTGGATAGAACAAGAGTTGTCCAAGAAGTAAAATCAGATTTGTAATACTTACCTACAAATTTTTCATCTGATATATAATTTACATAGATTTCGTTATTATCATTAATTTGCCCCCAATAACTTTTTGATATTTCATTTTCAGAATTACTTCTAAAGGGATAAACAACATTGCCCTGTTCATCATAAATGTAAATATAATATCTATAACCACCCTTCTGAGCAGCATTCATACTTTGTTCAACAATATTTGCATAGGTTTCATATGTCTGTTGACCTTCAATTGTATTTATATATTTATTTCCAAATACTTCAGAGAAGGCAATATTTACACTAATTACAGGTAAATCCTTAAATAGTGGAGTTGTATTATCTTTAAAAGTTCCTCTAAAAAAAGGAATTCCTTTGTTATTTTTAGTTTTATTCAAATATTCACTATTTAAAATCTTTGAATCTTGTTTTGAAAATTCAATTTCTCTTGGTGAGTATTCGTAAATAAGTCCATCGTACCTTCTTAAAATTAATCTATGAAATCTATACATCGGACCTGCAATAGACAATATAAGATCTGTAATATTTCCCTCGTTAGTTTTTATTGATATATCATCATCATTTGTTTCAAAAAAATATGATCTTAGTGATGTAGATGAACTTGTATTTACAACAAAGTTATATAAAGAGTTATTTTCTGAATCTAATTGCTCTGATATTGAAAATACAAACTGTGATAGAGCATCAGAAGCATTTCTATTTAAAATAACCTTCATATACAGATTTATGGAAACTAAAAACAGAAATAAAATAAAGATTAATAGTACTGCATAGCTATAAAAAATACGCCCTTTGATTGTTTTTTGTTTCATTACTATTCAACCTTGAACATTTTTGATCTATCAATGTCAATTTTTTCTAGAACTTCTTCTGGGGTTATCTTGCCTAATATTGCATCTAAAATATATTTCCCATAAGCTGTATTATCCCAATACTTTAAGCTAGTTTCTGCTATTTCATACTGCATACCATTTGAATTATTATGAAAATCTTGATTAAGAAAATCTCTTTTAAAAACCTTTAAAAAATTAGTAAATCCTGGTGTAATTGCCTTTCTTTCTGGTGCAGTATAATATTTTATCAAATTTTCTTGTCTGCTAAGAAAGTTGAAGTAATCCTTACTTAGTTCTATATTATTACTATTTTTATTAATAACCCGAATAAAGCCGCCATTATAAGATGAGAGCATTCTATTATCAGCAAATGGAGCTGGAAACATTCCATAATCTTCAATATTAATACTAATTCTTGAATCAGCAACCCAAACTCCAGGTGTTCCATTAGATAATGCCATTGCAGCTTCCCCTTTTATTACTTTAATAAAAGCTTCCCTCGCCGTAGTAGAAAAAACTTGCTTACCCATGAAATCATTATCATATATGTTTTTTAAATCATAAATAAATTTTAAAAATGTAGAACTTTCTGAAAAATGAGCTTTATTAGAATTTAACTTTTCATAATAATTAGGAATTTCAATATTTGCTAATGGCCCCATATTGGCCAACCAAACACCCAATGTCCATTCTTCTTTAAATGAGCCTGCAAAAGGAACTATTCCATCCTTCTTAAGTCTATTACAAACATTTATGAATTCTTCTATATTTCTTGGAACAGTAATATTATGTTTTTCAAATATTTTTTTATTATATATAATACCCCAACCATCGCTCGGACCTTCTAAACCAAAACCAATAACTCTATTGTTAAATGTCTGATTTTTTAGTGCAATTGTACTTAATCCACCTATCCACTGCTCATTTGATAAATCTACAAAATTTTCATCAGGAAAAAATTGTGATGAATTAGCTGCCGCCCATATAATTGCTATATCTGGTCCTTTTCCGGAAGCAAGCTTAGTTTTTAAAACATTTGCATATTGGTCATCTGGTATTTCTTGAAAGTCAATTTTATTCCCACTATACTCTTCGTATAATGTCATAAGTTTTCTATCAATGTCATAAAGTTCACCGCTGGGAGCCATTATTGTCAATTTAATATTTGGACTTGCATCTTCTAATAAGTCAGAAATAGGTTTTGATTTATCTTTTATACATGATATAAAAAAAAGGCAGCATAGAGAAAGTATAACAACTTGCATAATAAAAAATCTTTTTTTCAAATATTCAGAATCCCCCATAAAAGCTAAGACTTATAAATACTATAAGACTATGTTTCTTCTATGTAAATAGCTAAAAAAATAGAAAAAGCATCAGATTATTTAAGAATCAAAACTTTAACTTTAGAAAGCAACACGAAGAATTTTTTCTGGAATAGTACTGAATGCTTAAATGATAGCAACTGTATCCTTAGAAAATAATCAAAAAAATAATTTATTTATTTTTTATTGATGAAGATTTTATTAACTCTAAGGCCAAAGAGCTTTTTAGTATTGATTATGTGTTCCCATTTCAGAGAATTGTTATTGCCAACACCCTTAGGGCTGCAGGTTTTTATGGTGATGATGAGAAAAATGAATCCATTCCACGCCAGATAGTCCTTCTCCCAACCGGGGCCGGGTAGTCCTTGTGTTTTATGCTGCCATGAATGTTACTTGACGGTATTACCCTTATTGTATTCCCCTTCTCTCTTTAATGGCAGACCAGGAGAGGAGAATAATTGAAGGTGGAGGAACAGTCTGTATCCTGAAAGGTTGTATGACCAGGGCAGAAAAGGATGAGGCTTTTGAATCAATACAGTTAAGCAGAGTAAAATTCATTCTCACAAATCCTGAAACCCTTAGAACCCCAAATATACTGGGACTTCTTTCCAAAGTAAATATCATCCATGTTGTTAAGGGTAATCCCGACAGAACAAATAATAACTACTCTGTTGTTCCTGCCATTAATAAAGTGGAAACCCTGCTACATATTTTAAAGGATGCTAAAAAACCTGTTATAATTTTTTCACTCCAGCCGAACAAGTTGCGAAATGACTAATGCTTTTCTGGTTAATAGAACGTAACCGTCAATACTACTGCCCATTAAAAAAACATCATTAATATAGCACTCAGTGACTGGAGGCAATAATGAAAAGTAATATAACCTATGATGAATGGAAGGAATTAGTTTTTAAATAAAACAAATCAGGCTTGTCTATGGCTGAATTTTAAAGAAACAGTAGTTTAAAACCAACAACATATGTTTATTGGACTAAAATGTTTAATACAAATGTAAACAAAACATCTAATTTTGTAAAACTCCCTAATATTGAGAGTAAAACCCATGAACCTATTCATCTCAGTATATAATATTAAACTTGAGGTTCCGGCAGAAGTATCAACAGAAAAAATAGCTAGAATAATATCTGTTTTAAGGGAAAAAATATGATTATTGACTTCTCAAAAGTAGCTATCTATGTCAGACCGGTATTTACAGATATGAGAAAACAGATAAATGGTCTTTCTGTTTTTGTTGAAGACGGAATGTGTCAACATAGTTGAAGCATGAATAAAATATTTTGTTATCCTGCATACTTTAGAGCATTAGACATAGTACTAAAAGCATCTTCCATCGTTACATTCTTATTACTATTTTGCATGTCCATTTGTTCTTTCTTTATCTCATTCAGCATCTTGTTTCTTTTTCTATTGTAATCATCAACAATATAATCAATTTCTGACTTATTACTTTTTTTAAATATCAACCGAATTATCACTATTATAAGAAGAACTATGATTACTTTACTCATTTTTACCTCAGTTAATTTTAATTTCTTTAAATGATACTGTCATGCACTTTATAAAAATAAAACTTTCCTCAGCAAAACTTCCCAGTATTCCTCCAAAGTATCAGAAAAATTTAAAATGGAAATCTTTCGCTTTTCCGTATTATCACACTGGGTGGACCGATTATATATTGACCTGAAATATAACTTAAGCTCAACTGGTAGATGTCTTTTCTCTTCTATTTTTAGAGAGATATCTGGAAGCTAGATTATACTTTACCTCAGCTAATATCTCTTATGTTACATCGTTATTAAAACGCTATTTATTAAAAAATATTTCTCTATAAACTGAATGCATAAGTCTTTCTTTATCAAAATCCTCTAAACTATTATAGAAATCTTCATCATACCAAAGTAAAAAAGGGAAATGATGTTTAGCATTATCCAATTGATAGACTTCTTTATGTAGAAGGTACAATAACTTAATTGCATCAACCAGTTCAATCTTATCAAATCTCAAAGAATCAATATATTCAGGGTCATTACACAATCTTTCCTGATTAACCTTCTTTGATTTAGCATGAATGAAATGATTTCTTGTTTTTATTAATTTCTTTAATAAATTAAACCACTCTTTGCTGTTATCTACTTTTACTCCTGAAATTAAATGCATTGTTATGAGATACTTACTTTCTAATGATAATTTATCTAAATGTTTGTCAACATAACTATCACCAAGCTCAATACGAGAAACATCATTGATATAAGCTTCAGTAGCCATAGCACAAAAAACTACACCTGATAGGTAATGTTTATCAGATAATGATTCTAATTCTTCTTTTTTAAAATATGCTTCTTCTTCCTCTTTTGTTAGTGCTTTATCTGTAAAAATATCATCAGGAGCATTTGAAGGAATATTTTTTATACAATCATTATAGTCTTTGTAATTTTCTAATGCAATTTTTGCAAAAGTATTAGCTAGACTATTAATCCTGTGAAATCCTAACTTATCATTATCAATCATCTAATTACACCTTTTAATCCTTCTATCCAAGCCAGTAATTTATCCCAATGTCTATCAATCCATTGTGAAGTAAGATAGTAATCTCCGCAAAACAGCTCTCTACTGTAATACCTGGTTCTACCATCAGGACTTTTAATATCTGATTTTGAATTACGAAAAATTTCATAATTCTGATCAAATACCTTCTTCGAGTACTCCTTATCCTGTAGTAGTGCAATCTCTTTTTCAGTAATCAATCCATCATCAAACAACTTTCTTAACTGGTACTGCACAAATTGACCAATCTTCATCCCATCAATCTGGTTTTTGAGAGCTTTAACATCTTTTGTTTTTTTATTTCTTGGATCTAATTGCATTAATTTTAATGACCTTGCAAACAGCTCACTTGTATCATTCTCATATTCAACACTTTCTATAATTGGATCTACAATTTGATCATAAAAGTCATCATTCGCAACAAACTCTATATTTATCATCTCATCAGATATTAGCTCTTTAGCTTTTGACATGAGTGATAATATTTCTTTCTCTGTAGCAGGATTTACCTTAGGTGTTACAAAGATGGAGTTGTACTTATCAAGATGACTGAAATAGGACTGCATAATAAATACAGTTCTCATAATCTTCTTTATGATATTAAAACCTGTTTTATATTTATTACCATAATTTAAACCTGATGTATGGAAAGCTACATCTATTCCATATATTGAGTTTTCAGTAGAGTTTATACCTAAGACATCTATTTCAGCCTGTTTAATTAGTTGATCAAAAGAACTTTGCTTAAATAAACCCTCAAAATCAGGAGATTTGTTGAAGACCTCAAATAAGTCCCTAGCCTGTTTATCATCATATTCTGTTATGTTCCAGTTCCCACTTGTTTTCCAGTTGGTTTGAACTATTCTACACCCCTGATTATGTTTTAAATAACTTGATACTAAACTTTCTGCAATTTCTATTTTCATATTTAGGACTCAGATTTAATCCATTCAGATATTAATCCAATATAATCATCTTTTTTCTTACGTTCAGGGTGATGAGTAACGAGTATAGATACTGTATCACTCCAAGAAGTTTTAATTCTCCTAAACCACCAACCTATATATTTATTTCCACATTTAACTTTATGATCAGAATCACTGATTACCTTAACCTCATCTGCAAATGGTAGATCAACTAAAAACTCACGATATAAATCATAAGTAAAAAACACTATAGTTTTAGGTTTTAATATCTCAATTTCCTTAAATAAAACTTGGTTATCAGAGATACAATTTTTAGCCATAATTCTAGAAGTAGTATCAACAGAACCATTAACTCCTGTTACATTTGTACATTTAATTACATTTGTAAATGCAACATGATCCCAAGGATCATCAAATCCATATAATTTAGCTGCAATATTCTTAGTATAATTCCAATATGCCCAAGAACAATCTTTTAACCAATCTAAATGCGGTTTTGTTGAATCTAATATACCAGAATCAAGTTTTTCTCCTGGTTCCCCTCTATGTGGTTTACCGACAAATAGTATTCTCTCTTTTGTCTGTTCATATTTACTACCTACAATCCAGGGTAATAATGGAAGTTTCACCTTTGCATCACATTCATTACAAATAGCATTTTTTCCTAACTCTTCTTTTTCATAAACACTTTTAAACTTTTCCAATGTTAAATTCTTCATTTTTACCTCATTTAATATTTCTTTTTAGGAAATCCTTCTTAATAAAACTTTTCCACATTACAAAATAAGAAATCATTTATCCCTGTAATAGAACTGAGTAAATGAAATATGTGGTTTCTGGTTTTTATAATATTTTCTATATTTGTTACTTTAAAATATTCCTACAAAATGCCTCTGTCAGCATCTCTTTTTCATTACCTGTTAAGTTCTCTATATTCTTTTCTCTGTAATTACTTATAGCGTCTGATTTCTCTATACACTCAACATGTTTTTTCTTAGAAATAAGCATTTCTAACCTTTTAGATTCACGCTCATTATAGCCTTTTACTATAGTTTTTCCAATTTCTACTAATGGATCTATATTACTAACTATAGACTGACCAACTTCAGGAATTACTATTTTCTTATTATCATTCGATTTCATTATTACCAACCTTATCTAGATCATTCAAAAAATTGCTCACAGAGTTGCTATCATCAATTATAGAATCTAACTTCATTTTAATATTTTTTCTGTGCTTAGTTATTAATTGCTTTTTTTCTATAAAATTATTAATATCATCATCAACCATCGACTGTAGATTACTTTTTTCTTCATTAGATAAGTGAAATAAGTTTGAAAGAATTGAACTTGTTAATCTACTATCTTTTATTTTGGATTTAAGTAAGTCATCTTCATTATCCATATACTCACCTCTTAATTATTGATTTAATATCTGTTAAAACTTCTTCAGCTTTATCTAATCTATTTTTTCTCATTAGGAATAAATGAAGCATAGTTCTATGTAAAAGATCTTTTTCACATTGTCCAAGGTTACCAATATTATCATCTAGGTAATCCTGTACTTTTGATATCTTTTCTTTTATTTGATTAAAATGCACTTTTTCTACAGATACAATATTTTTAGAAATGCCAACTCTTGTGCTTGTTTTTACTATATCATTTACAAGAGTTAAAACATCACTCGAAATAGGAATCGTAGGGAATTTTATAGGTATTTTTCCCACTCTGTTCTTACATCCTCACTCATATTATCTTTATTTTGTTCATAAGCCTTGATAAAATCAGTCCTATTTGTTGTAGCAAGAGCCTGAATCTCTTCTTTAGTGGCTTCTATTTCTCCAGATTCCCATTTTTTCAAAGAACCAAATATAGTAGCACCAGCAGCAGCACTAATTACAGTAACAATAAGTGGAGCTCCACATAATATAGCAAGTGCTCCAGGGATAATAAAACCTAAAGATGCATCTTTAATGACTTCAATATTATTTGAAATATCTTCAGCAATCGCACCAGGTATTTCAAGTATAGCATCAGCTGTTACACTGCCAATGTCTTTAGCACCATCAACTAAAATTTCACCTAATTCCTCAGCTGCATCTAATGTATCATTAAAGTTATCTGATGCATCATCTAACTTATCCTGTAAATCATATAAACCATCAACTACTGCATCCCCAATGTTAGTTACAGTCTCCATAACACCATCTAGTAAGTCATCAAAAAATCCCATTTTATTTTCTTTTTATTAACTAAATTTAATATTTAATAAACCAATTTTTATATATAAGTTTTATATAGTCAAGAACATATAGTTCCTTCTTTTATGGAAACTCTTCCTAATAAAACTTTTCCAACACATCCCTAAATGGGTACTTTCTTACCGTTGAGAACAATTCCATACTAGATTTCAGCTTTAGGTTATCCGGGTATGGCATAATATTAGTTATGTTGCATTCATCTAGTGATAGCAATATCTCACAGCATTCTACCAATCTATTTCCCAAGATTGAGTTTGATAGATATGCTCTAGCCTCTTCTATACCATCTAAACCATAATACTGTGAATTGTAGCTAGAACCTAATCCTTTTTGTTGAGGGAATATATACCATATCCAGTGAGTCCTCTTCTTACCCGCTCTAAGCTCTTTCAGTACCTCGGTGTAGCACTCATTTTGAGTTTCTATAAATCTGTTAAGGTTGTAGGTCATATTTAGAACTTATTCTTTTATACCATAGGATATAGGAATTGCATTCCATTGATCTTTTTTTGTTTCATGTAAAATTCCAATAATATCAACACTTGGTGTTGACACTTTTGTAATTTTTACACAAAAAGGAAAACCAGGGAGTGTACCTCTTGAGACTTTCATTAATTGACCATTACATACCAATCCTGTATTTAATTTAACCTCATTACTAAAACCATTCTCATGACTACTATCACTTGTACATTCAATTTTAAAATCCTTTTTATCATTTTGTGTTAAGAATAAATAACTAGAAATGGGTTCTAAATAATGCTCTGCATGACATTCAATAATAATTTCATCATTTTCAATTCTTTTATAAGCTCTTAAATTAGAGAATTCTTGACTTCCTGACTGGAAGGTATTCTTTCCTTGAGAGATATCTATAATTTGTCTTAATGCTACTTCTAAACCTTGTCCGAATAAATTTATATATAAAGACTGAAGTAATATAGGAGGCATTAAACAATCATCTATTTTAACTGGAATTATTTTAGTACTTCCCTTTGTCGCTTTAATGACAGCATTTTGCCATTCTAAACTAACCATCTTGCTTTCAAGACTGTTCTTTGATACAAAGAATAAAAACAGTTCACAATCATCTAATCCCTGATTCATACGATCAATTATTCCATCTCCTGGTTGTATAGACCATGAATCATAAAATACTTTATCTTGTCCAAAAATATCTTTTAAACGTACAGCAATCTGCTCTACAATAGGTTTATCTTTATAATTATGTGATATAAACAGCATCCATCACCTCCAATCTTTATTTCAAATATTCATCATTGAACTCAGATAATTTGTCGAGATATCTATTTAGATTCTCTAACAATGTAGATTTAAGTCTATCTGAAATATTATTATTAAGAACTTAGTTTAATATTTCCTTAGCAATATAGGTCGTATCTATAATATCATTTGAGATATTATATCTTTTATCTTCAATATACTTCTCTGGAATAGAATTTTTCCACGTCTTTAACTCTTTTAATAAACCTTCAAGTTGTATCTTTGCCATATCAATACTTTCAGGAGATGTATTACCCCACCCACATGCTATTTTTTCATCAATCAAATAAGCTCTAGTTTGCATATTAAAAAATCCATCCATACTTTCTCCTTAATCATTATTTTTATTATCATCTTTTTGCTTAACTATTATTCTATATAAAGGATCTAATAAATCCTGAGTTCTAGTATCACAACTCTTAAAATCAGCATTTCCTCAATTATCAAAGGGATTAAAATTCTTAAAATGCCAAATTGAAATTTTTCTAAATATTATTTCTCTTTTCACCATGTTAAACTGACTTGCTGTAATATCTATAATAAATCCATTCTTAGATTTCAACAACGCATGAGTTATATATTGATTATCAATATTGATAGAACTGGATAACAAAAAGAACTCTCCAAAACCTTTCTCTTTCAAGTAAGTTGCTAATAACCTTGATGTATCTAAACAACAGCCATTTGGAAAGTTTGAAAACCTCATACCCAATTAACTTCTTGTTTGTACTATAGCTTCTCTAAAAGCATTGATAGATTTATACATTAGTGTCTTTTTTGAGTTTGAGAATATCGTCACTTATATCATACCTCTCCATCCAATGTCTTATGACATTCTTCCCAATTAAGGTAGTATTGTTCTACCAACTTTTTTATTTAGAAAGTTTTCACTTTTAACTAACACTAACTAAAGCACTACCATTTACCTGATCTATAATATCAAATACCTCATCAACATTACTCCCAAATACTCCATCTGGACCACCATAGTGTAAATCTTTGAAAGGTGACTCATATAAAGCTCCAGGAGATATAAAACCATCCTGGCACATATAATCTATAATCTGCTGTATAAACTTATACTGAACAGATTTATAGTCACTATTAGAAACAAACTTTGAAAATTGCTCTTCAACATCTTTTCTATCAAGCCCAATAATAGATCTTAATAACAGTGATAATGGAGGATTCTCTAGCTCCTCCCATTTACTTTTAACCTTTTTACCAAACACTTCATTAAAACGTTCTCTATCATCACTCTCATTAAAGAGCTTCTCGTCTAAAGCTTTTAAATCTAAATCTGTAACTGGTTGATTATGTCGTAGTTTATAGAGAGTCATATTATTATCTTCAAACATTCGATTTACGATAGCTTCCATCTTTTCACGATACTTCTTTAATTCACCTGGAGCATAAGAACCTGTTTCTATTGTTTCTGAGACATACTGAACATCTGTAAAATTAGAATACACCTTCTTCCTCTCTTTAGCTTCTAGGAATTTAATAAGTAGTCTCAACTTTCTTCTAATCTCATCCAACATAATAATGTTTATATCTTCCCAATAAGCATCGTCTGTTAAAGACTCAATGAAAGGTAACATTTTTTTAACATCAGGCATCTTAGACAATTGATTTACAATATTTGAAGAAAATGTCTGTATAGTTGCTTTATATTTATCAAATCTTAAAGCATCACTATCTAATAAGGAAATCTGACTATTTAAAAGTAATAAATCCCATTGTTTAGCATCCTGGTCATCTAAATCTAATGTAGAAGGAAGAGCTGCTACATTCATCATAATATCTGAGACTTTACTCTCATCAAGTATGTTCCAAACTTCTCTATCTTTATACTTTCTTACATGCTCGATTTTAGGTCTAATGATGAAGTTGTCTTCTTCCATTCCAGATACATATGAGTGTAGGAAGTCTAAAATCTCTTTCCTTAATAGCTTCTCTTCGGACTCCTCAGACTTATTTAATGATTGAGCTAAAGTTAAGTATCTTGTAAAAAGCTTTTGAGATATTGGTTCTACTAAACTTCCCTTACTTCCTTCCGGTTTCATCTCAAAGAATTCAAAGTTTTCACAACAATCAAATATCTTAAATTTCTCTTTATCCATACCTGGGCCAAAGAGATCTTTACAAAGTCTTGTACCTCGACCAATCATTTGCCAAAACTTAGTATTGGAGTATACAGGTTTAGCAAATACTAAATTGACTACTGCTGGGACATCAATACCAGTATCAAGCATATCTACAGATACAGCTATCTGAGGATATTTTTCATCCCCAAAATGCTCAATCAGAGTCTCAGCATCTTTGCCAAGTGAATAATCTATTCTTTTACAGAAGTGACCTTTGTAATGTGGATAGTTATTGTCAAATCTTTCCACAATAAACTTTGCATGTTCTTTATTCTTAGCAAAGATGATTGTTTTACCAAGTGTGTCTCCACCATCAACCTTTAAACCTTCAGTCATTAGAGTCTTTAAAATTCCATCCACAGTTGATTTATTAAACAACCACTGATTTATAGCATTTTTATCAATCTTCTCTGGGATTGTCTCAGTATCTTCATCAAAGAAGTGTTTCTCATACTCTTCCTTTTCTTCATCAGATAAAGTAGCATAGGTTAAACCATTTCTTGATAATTCAGAACCGACTTTAACAGCTTCAAATGGGACAAGATGTTCAGCTTCTATTGCTTCATCAAGAGTATAGTTGTATGAAGGGATTCCATCCTGAACTCTAAATAAATCGTATGTATTTTTATCAATTTCACTCTTTGGAGTTGCTGTTAGACCAATCAATAATGAATCAAAATACTCAAATATTGCTCCATACTTTTGATATACTGATCTATGTGCTTCATCTAGTACTATTAGATCAAAATGACCTGGACCAAATAGTCTTGTACCATTTTGTACTTCATCAATAAGTCCCATCATAGTTCCATATGTGGAAAGACATAATCTGGCTGTTGTATTGTTCTTATCTTTTCTTAAGTCAACTGCTGGGGTATTAGGAAGTTGTGCTGTAAAAGCCTTCTTTGCTTGATTTAACAATGAAATCCTGTCACATAAGAATAAAGTTCTCTTAGTCCAGTTTGCTTGTTGTAATTGTTTTATTAATGCAATAGTAGTTCTGGTTTTCCCGGTACCAGTTGCCATAACTATTAGAGCTCTTTTATGACCTTGTTGTAGATGTTCTCCAACAGCTTTAATGGCCAGTTTCTGATAAGTTCTACCATTACCACCTGCAATTGATTCATCAATAGGAACTGTTACTAAATTAGAGACTCTACTATCTCTTCTATTTATTAGTCTTTGTAACTCTTCTTTTTTATGAAAACCTTGTACTGACTCTGGTGGATAAAATTGATCATCCCATATATAGGTAGAGTAACCATTTGTATAGAATATTATTGGCCTCTGACCATACTTCTTCTCTAAAGCGTTGGCATAATCTTCTGCCTGATCTTTACCATCCTCTGCATCTATGGATGTTCTCTTAGCTTCAACAACAGCTAGAGGTTTACCATCATCACCATATAGAACATAGTCAGCAAAACCAGTTCCTGTTCTCTCTTTGTTTCTTTCAACACCCAAGAGTTCATGTTCAATATCTACATCACTATTTCCTAAATGCCATCCAGCTTCTGATAGTAATAAGTCTATATAATGTCTTCTAGTTTCTGCTTCATTATAGTCATGGTCATCAGGTAGCTCTAAAGATGCTTTCTTTTTCTCATTTAACTTTTGTCTAACTAACTTTAACTCTGTCTCTAATTCAGCATTCTTTTTAGCTAGTTCTTCTGCTTCTTTTTTATGTATCTCAGCAGCTTCTTTATGGAGAGCTTTTACTTTAACAACTGTCGTTTTCTTCTTATCTCCAGTAGGTATTAGATTGCTATCAAATGTACAGGAGATGTTCGGATCATTATACATTCTATGAAACCAGAATAAGAAATGGAAAAGTGATTCAACAACAAATATAGAAGTTCTAGAGTCTATGTTTCTCTGTTCATGAACAGCTATATTTCCTTGTTTTCTGATAATATCACATTTAGCTAATATCTGAGGGGGAGTAGTTTCTTTAAAACTTTTCTCTTTAAGCATTGCAGCCAAAGAGTCCTCCCATGGCTTTCTTAGGTCATAGTCATTATCATACATCCACTTTAAAGCCGCTTCTAATGTGAATCTGGCATACATGCAAGCAACTCTAGGATCAGTTATACCACTCTTCTCTGATTTAATTGCGTTCTCATATATACTTGGACTATCTACTTTTAAAAAATTAAAATTTGAAATCATTTTATATCTCATCCTTCAATGGTAAAAACCCCTCTTCATCTAGCATCTGCATTACAAATCTCATTAATTCATTTGATATAAATGAGAAAACATATACTCTAGAGTTCTCTTCTACTGGAATTAGTAATTTTCTATCCCTAAGTTTTCTAACAAGCCTGGAAAGTTTTACACTATCTTTATTTTTATAGACTTTATTAAGCATAGAAGTCTTAAACTCCTGATTCTTAATGGCAACTAATAGAACTTTTGCCTCATCTTTTGTTAATACTTCTCTCTCTTCAGCTCTTTTTACTGCAGGTATAAATATCTTGTTCTCTACATAATTATAATCCAAAAGATTATCAACTTTCTCTATCTCTATAGATAATCCACTAAGGACATATTCTATCCAGTTTAATAGACCACTTTCACTACCGCTATCAGCTTCCTGCAGTGCATTGTAATACTTATTCCGATCAGAGCAAAAAACAGCTGTTGGATTTATTATTCTACCCTGATTAACTTTAAATCCCATCTTTATCATCATGGCGTAGGTTAATAACCGTACAGTTCTTCCATTTCCATTATCAAAAGGGTGTATCCAAACAAATCTATGATGTGCTAAAGATATTTTTATTAAATCATATTTCTCTGAATCAATATTATTAATAAAGTCAAATAACTCTATCATAAGATCATTAACTATTGTTGCATCGGGTGGTGAGTGGGTAGATCCTGTTATTTCAAGATTATGATTTCTGTATTCTCCTGGGTTATGACTACCTTCTCTCTCCAGATCTTTTACTACAATTTTATGCAGTTCTGCAACAAAAGCCCTATTTATTGGTGTGGAATCTATAACCTCTTCTATGAAAGATATAGCTTTCTCGTTGTTTCTAATTTCTTGTATGGACTCTTTATTAGTTGAATTATTATATACTTCATTATCAATATACTCTGCTATTGTAGTATGATTACCCTCTATTCTTGCTGATCCAATACTCTCTAATATATGGAAAAGGTGTTTTAACTGAAAGAATAAAGATGGATGAGTACTACCTACTAACTCCCTCTTTCTGAGATAATCTATTTTAATTATCAGATCCAAAACTGTTGAATTAAATGGAGGATCAATTAACTCTAATTTTCTAACCATAAAACATACAACCTTTTAAAACATACTTGCACAGCTATAACAATCTACTTGCACAAAACAACCATAACCTATTATATAACATATAGTTACAAAACCAAACAATAAAAATTAGTTGCAATAAACAAATTATCTACTTACACCAAAAACACATTTACACCAACTCACCCTTAAAAGCTTTCTGCATTAAACAATTAAAATTGTCTTCCAACTCTTTAAGAGATGAAGTCATATACTCTTTTTGTTCTTCTATTTTCTGAACTCTATTTGCGAATGTATTTTGAAGCTCAATCGGTGGTTTTATGATAGGAATGCTATTACACTTGGTTTTATTTAAATATGGAACAGTTGTTTTAGCAGCCATTTTGTATAAATAATCTTTTCTGAGTGGAATTAACAATTTTAAGAAATATGGATTTATTTCATCTTTACACTGAAAAGAATGTAATTGTTGGTTCATTACAATTTCAACTGAATTTATTGAAGTAATTCCTAAGTCTCCAACACAACTCATAATAACACTATTTATAGGAATTATTTTACGTTTTACTTCTTCTATTTCTGCAATAGTAAGACCTTTTGATTCTTTTGATTTATATGTAGATCCTGTAGTATTTAAGTCATTTGTTGTTATCCAAGGAATACTTCCTGTAAAACTCTTTGGTTTATCACGTGCAGGGACTATACAATCACATAACTCTATAACAGGTTTAACTTCCCATCCCATTGGATTAGTAACAGGATCACCAAACATATCATAGAATAGTGATTGTACAAGACTATCCATCTCTTTAATCTGTTCTTTACGCTGATCTATTAGAGATTGGGCTTTATCAAGAATATCTACAATCTTCTTTTGGGTTTCTAATGGAGGGAGCGGGATTTTTAATTCTCTTAGAATTTTTAATGAAACAAATTTCTGAGTTCCCCCTCTACTATGTGCTTCAAATTGTCTTTGAATGATAGGAGAAATAATTAAGGAATATAAAAACTTACTAAGCAAATTGTTCTTATTTGGTTTGAATAATGCAACATTCTTAATGGCATAATTGGGTTCCTCATTAACTAAATATGGATTACCAATAGTTCCGATCATTGGCATTATAATATCATCAATATTAACCTTAGATCTTTTATTAATATTTACATAATCTTCTTCTGTTAAATAATTGATATTTTCAAAATCCAATTTACCTTCTTTAATATTTTTTGAAGTAACTAAGGGATATCCATCTGAAACAAACTTTGGAGAATCATGCGTCCCATCACGAACATCGCAGACATCTGATAATTTTACTATATCATAACTCATCCAATCATACCCTCTAGTTCTTCAATACCTTTAAGAATACTTGTTTCTAATTCTTTTACTCTGTTTAGAATTACTTTTGGTTCATCATACTGTACTTCTTCATATACAATCTCTTTGTATCTGTTTATTGATAAGTCGTAGTCATTCTCTTTTATCTCATCTTTAGGAACCAGGAAAGATTGCTCAGTTCTTTTATTATCTTTTTCATCATTTTGATTGTGGAAACGTTTTACAATATCAGGGATATCAGACTCTTCAAGTTTAGTTCTTTTATCATCTAAAGAGTATCCATCGCTCTTCATATCATAGAACCAGACATTATCTGTTCCACCACTACCAGTTTTAGTAAATATAAGGATAGCAGTACTAACTCCGGCATAAGGTTTAAATACACCTGAAGGCATTGATATAACAGCTTCTAAATACTGATTCTCAACAATCTCTTTTCTTATTCCATTATGGGCTTTTGAGGAACCAAAAAGTACTCCATCTGGAACTATTACAGCAGCTCTTCCACCAAACTTCAAAAGTCTTAACATTAGAGCCAAGAACAGTAACTCAGTCTTTTTAGTTTCTACTGTTGCTAATAGGTCTGGTGCTACTTCATCTTCTGCTAATGAACCTTTAAATGGAGGATTTGCCAGAATTAGATCATATACTTCTTTCTCTTCATTTGTCTCAGAGAGAGAGTCTTTATACTCAATAATTGGATTCTCTACACCATGCATCATCATATTCATAGAACCGATTCTTAACATAGTTGTATCAAAATCATAACCATGGAATATATCAGTTGTTGTATTGTAATAATTTTCGTCATTACTTATTAGATATTCACAAGTAGATGTCAGGAAACCAGCTGTTCCACAAGCAGGATCACACACCTTCATATCTGATGTTGGTTTCATAAGTTCAACCATCATTTTTATTATATGTCTTGGTGTTCTAAATTGACCATTAGTACCAGCTGTAGCAATTTTACCCAGCATATACTCATAAACATCACCCTTAGTATCTCTATCTTCCATTGGAATCTGTTCAACCATATCTACTGCTTGGGCTAGCAGAGAAGCTTTAGGTATTAAGAAGTTGGCATCTGCCATAGTTTTAGCAAAAGTTGAAGTCGCCGATTTTGATAGCTCATTTTTAAGGAATGGAAAAACCTCTTTATGGAATAGATCAAACATTGCCTGTGGTTCATTATCTCTGAACCTAGACCATCTTAAGTGCTGTTTGTCTTCTGGGAATGTAGGATTTTCTAGTGCTGTACCTAGACGTTGAGCTTTTTTCTCTTCTAAGAGTTGATTGTCATCTATTCTTTTAATAAATAGTAGATAAGAAATCTGCTCTATTATTGTAAGTGGATTAGAAATACCTCCTGTCCAGAAAGTTTCCCATATTTTATCGACTTTTGATCTTATATCACCTGTTAACATATATATCCTTTAATCTTATTAATTACATTTTTATCCAGTATATATTCAAACAGAAATATACAAAAGAGATTTCATTATTTATCTAAGCCATAATGCTTACGTTTGATAATTTTATAATTGGAAATATTTCTAGATTCCATATTTATGGATCTATCACTATCCTTAGTCATAATTAGGTCATTTCCATCAATGTTGTAGTGATTATGTAATGTTAGGGTTAAACCATCATCACTGAAACTATAGTTTTCCCATTCACTCCACTCTGAATAACTGTTATCCCATAATCTAGTTCGATACATTCCATTATCTACTTCAAACTCACAGTACCAAGAGTAAGCATCACCTTTGTACTCCCCAGAATAACTCCAGCCTGTAACTTTGCTATATCTCTTATATTTGGAGTAATACCATGCTTTTGTAGTTCCATCAAAATCAAACGATGTATATTCAGTAATCTCTTCTATACCATTTGAATCAATCCAATAATAGAAATAAGTAAAATCCCCATTAAATCTGCTATCTGATAGAGCTTTTGGTCCATTTGATATATCACCGATACTAACAGGGTTATCGATACTACATGATAAAATAGATACCACCAACATTAATAAAATAATTCTTTTCATAATTAATTCTCCTAATACAACAAGTATCAGAGTCTGGTGCGAAAGGTTGGTTCGCTGAAGTGTCCGGTTTATAGAAAAGTTTCAATTTTACGTTTTATAATACTTAACAAATATTATGTTATTTAATTTGTTCTTTCAGCCAAATATAAACTCTCTCTCCTATTTTTACAGATTCTTTATATTTTTCTTCTGTAATTTCAACAAAATCTACTGGCTCATAAATATCATGCCTAAAAAGTGCTTTATCTACGCTGTTTATTACTTCTCTTTCGTTTTCAATTCCACTCTTTAAAATAAAAATATCATAGTCGCTATCTTCTCGATTTGTTCCTTTAGCTCTTGAACCAAACAGAATAATTTTGTCAGGGTGAACTGTTTCTACTATGATATCTCTTATTTTTTTTTAAGTTTCATCCTTGACCATACCTATATTGTTTATAATTCCTTATATACACAACAAATTATAAAAAAAGCGAAGCTTTTAACCTTGCGTTAAGGATAGGTAGGGTTGTGAAACAAAACTCACACCTGTGGGAGTTCGGAGCAAAGCGCAGCCCGGGATAGCCTGACACTGCTTTAGCAGTGGAACGCCTATTATAAAATCTGAATTTTTATAAAAAAAAACTTTATATATTTTTTATGGAAGAAGATTTTATTAACTCAAAGGCCAAAGAGCTTTTTAATATTGATTATGTGTTCCCATTTCAGAGACTTGTTATTGCCAACACCCTTAGGGCTGCAGGTTTTTATGGTGATGATGAGAAAAATGAATCCATTCCACGCCAGATAGTCCTTCTCCCAACCGGGGCCGGGAAATCACTTTGTTTTATGCTGCCAGGTCTAATATTAAATGGTATTACTCTAATAATATTTCCACTTTTATCCTTAATGTCTGACCAGGAACGTCGAATAATTGAAGCTGGAGGAACAGTTGTAACTCTAAAAGGTGGGATGTCCCACAAAGAGAAGCTTTTAGCAACTGAACTGATTGAAAAAGGGAGAGTAAAATTCATCCTTATTAATCCTGAAACACTTAAAACTGAGTGGGTCCTGAAACTTTTACAAAGTGCAACAATAACTCATGCAGTAATCGATGAAACCCACACTGTTAGTCAGTGGGGAGAGAGTTTTAGACCAACCTATCTGGAAGTTGGGAAACATATAAAGAGTATTGGTGTAAATCTGGTAACTGCCTACACAGCTACGGCCTCTAGTTACATTATTGAAAGTGTTAAGAAATATATTTTCCTGGGAGACAGCGTCAATATTGTAAAAGGGAATCCCGACAGAGTGAACATCCACTACTCGGTAGTTCCTACAATAAATAAAGAAGAGACACTACTACACATATTACAGAATGCCCAGAAGCCATTAATAATTTTTCACTCTTCCAGAACAAGTTGTGAGGTAACAAATACTCTTTTAATTAATAGAACAGGGAACAAAGAGATTGTATATTACCATGCAGGACTAAAAAAAGAGGAAAAACAGGAGATTGAGAAATGGTTCTTTACCTCTGATTCCGGGATACTTAACGCAACTTGTGCCTATGGTATGGGGGTAGATAAACAAAATATTCGAACTGTTATACATCTTGAACCTCCGAATTCCATAGAAGCGTACTTACAGGAATCTGGCCGTGGTGGTAGGGACAGGAACCAGGCAAAAGCTATTTTAATTATAAATAAAAACAGCATAGCCAACTCAAAATTTGCAACTCTTCTAAATAACAATTGCCGTAGAGTTGAGTATCTAAAGATGCTTGGTGCTGATGTTGAATACTGTTCCGGATGCGATATTTGTGATGGAACATATAATAGTTATGAGCTTGGTAAAGAGCAGATAATTCAATTTGTAGGCGCAAATTCCGGACAGTTTAATATAGAAGAGAGTGCAAGAATCCTAAAAGGTTTTTATAGTTATAACGCTATATCCAATCAGTATCATAATTACAAGGGTTTTGGACTCTTATCCGGTTGGGATCTGGATTATATAAAAATTGCACTTAAGAATGTGATTAAAGATGGCTCTATAACGTTAAAAAAAAGAGTATTTTTACAACCAAAACTATATAAAAAATAAAATTGTGTTTTAAATAATTAATCCTATAATTTAAGTATGGATTAATTAAATGAAAATTGAAAAAAACAGGATAAGGTTACTTTTTTATATTTGTACAGTCTCATTAGTACTAATAATTGTTTCTTCCTTAAATATTATGTATTTAAAAATGTTCTCATCTGAGACTAACGGGCAATTAAAAAAACTGGAAAACAGTATTATAGATATGAAAAAACTCTATGTAAAAGATATTGTTGAAACAATTATAAAAGAAATTAATATAGAGAGAAATTTGATTATTGAAAATGAAAAAAAAAATAATCAGGAAATAAATAGTGACATAATTGAAAAACGGGTAAAGGAGATAATAAAATATAAGGTAAAAAACCTAAGATTCCTTGATAATGGTTATGTATGGATAAATTATATAGTTAATTATTCCGGAGGTGATAATTATGCCATACGTTTAGTCCATCCAAATATGCCGGAGACAGAAGGGGACTACCTGTCAACAAATACTGAGGATATTCAAGGAAATCGCCCCTATGAGATTGAGCTTATGGGTATTAATAATTATGGAGAACTTTTTTATGATTACTATTTTAAAAAAATGGGTGAAGATACAATTGCCCACAAATTAAGTTTTGCAAAACTTTATAAAGAGTACGACTGGGTAATTGCCACTGGGGTTTATCTTGATGATGTAGACAAACTTATTCAGGAAGAGTCAGAATCTATCCTGCTTTCAATAAAACAGATTAATAGAAATGCTATAATATCAATCGTCGCCTCACTTCTTTTATCGATTACTCTAATTATTCTTTTTGAACACAAGATAACTAAATTAATTTTGGATTTTCAGGATAAATTAAATAAAAAGAACGCTGAGTTAAGTAAAGAAAAAAGATTAATTGAAAAGATTGCATATCTAGACCCACTTACTGAAATACTAAACAGGAGGGCAATGATTAATAAACTAAAGGAAGTTCTAAATAGTTTGAACAGACGTAATACAATATTTACGATTTGCATGGCAGATATTGATAACTTTAAGCAGATTAATGATAAATACGGACATGATGCTGGAGACATGGTTCTTAAAAAATTTACACTCCTTGTTAAGGAAAACATAAGGGTTGAAGATACTTTTTCTAGATGGGGAGGAGAAGAATTTATTATTTTACTTAACAGTTCAGATATTAATTCATCCTTTAATAAATTGAATATTATTAGAAGTAAGATAGAAGATTCCGAAATTATCTACAATGATGTTAATATAAAATTTACCGTTAGCTTTGGTTCAGTTACTGTTAGTAGTTGTAGCAAATCCTATGAGGCTTTAATAAATGCAGCAGATATAAATATGTACAAGGCAAAAAAATCAGGAAAAAACTGTGTTGTTAGTTCCTGATTCTCTATATTATTAGAGCATTTCTGAAAAAAATTGGTAAATTCTATCATCCATTCCCGGCAACCACTCATGGGCATAATCATGATAAATTGCAGAATCTTTTTCTGATAAAATTCTGTTATAAGCTGCAAACTGGGTAGAAGGTGGGCAGATATCATCCATTAGAGTTATGGCCATTAAAACCTTGGCTTTAATTCTATGAACAATATTTTTAATATCAATATACCCTAGTGTTTCAAAAATCTCTTCTTCTCTTTCGTGTAGTGGATCAAATTTTCTAAAAAAATAACGTAGATCATCATAGGCATTTTTTGCAAGATCCATTTCCCAGACTCTTTTATAATCAGATAAAAATGGATGAATTGCAGCAGCATATTTTATTCTTGGTTCCAATGAAGCACATGCCAAAGTAAGTGCACCACCCTGGGAGTTACCGCTAACACCTACCCTATTTTCATCTACCTCTTCAAAATCCATAACTATTCTTGCTAACTGAACACAATCCAGAAAGATATTTTTAAAAGCTAATGAATCTTTACCATTTTCAAGACCTCTAACAATTTGTCCGGCAAAGGAAGGGCCTTTCCCTTCAAAACGGTCTTCAGACTTACCACCCTGACCACGGCAATCCATAGCAGCGACACAAAATCCTGCAGCTACATATTTAAGTTTATCTGACCAGGCACCACTATCTCCAGTATATCCATGAAATTGTACTATTGCAGGTTTTGGTTTATAAATTTTTACAGGTTTTAGATATTTGGCATATATTCTTACACCATCCATACCTGTAAATGTAAGATCATAACACTTAGCAAAATCTGTCTGGAATTCCGCCTCTTTTAGTTCAACATCCCAGAAAAAATTATCAAGAAGCTTTAATGCCTCATCCCAATAGTCATCAATATCTGATGGTACGGGACTAATTCCCCTGTACTCTTTTAAAATATCCAATGAAAAATCCAACTGTGGCATTAAAAACTCCTTAATTTATATCTATTTTTTTATTTTAATAACTACTTTTCTTACACACTCTTCTCTATTAACCATTATTTTAGGAGCGTGTAGCTCTGTAGGCATAAGAAGTGCAAACATTCCTCTTTTTAACAATAGGTCATACCCATCGGATAACTGGAATAGTTCAATATCCTTTTCAGAATTATATTCAACTGTTGTTCTTTGACCTTCATATGGTGCTGATCGAATATACTCATTTCCACTAAGTAATAACTGAATATCAATATAATCCCGATGTGACTCATATTTACCATTATCCTCTGGGATTGTTGTGTAATCCTGAACCATATAAAAAAGATTTGTTCCATCAATTTCATATTTCCCAGCTTCCTTTTTATCCAGATCCATTGTTGCCAAAAAATCCAGAGCTTTGTCTAATAGTGGAGAAATTCCTTTGTAATTACCACAATTTTCGATTTTGTCGTATATCATATACTACTCCTGTATAATATTTATTAAGAAATCAGCTTAACCCAGCGACTTCCATTATTACTTGATTCCAGTGCCGCCTCTATAAAGGCTACACCCTTTAAACCATCTTCTGCATTCGGAATATTTCTGGTAATTGGATCGACCTTTATCCCAGCAATATTAGATGCTACAATTTCAGCAAAATCCGAATATAAATTTGCAAATGCTTCAGGAAAACCTTCAGGATGTCCAGGAACTATTCTGCAGGATCTCTTTGTTAAAGGATATGACCCAGGACCATTTGGTGTTCGAATTTGAGCTGGTTCTTTTAAAGGTTTAAATGACAGAAGCTGGGGTTGCTCCTGATTCCACTCTATAGATCCTTTATTACCACAAATTCTGATTCTTAATCCATTTTCAATACCTGCTGCAGCCTGGGTTACCCAGAAACTACCTCTAGCTCCATTATCCATTCGAAGCAGTGCTCCTGCATAATCATCAACTTCTCTACCTGGAACAATAGCTCCAACTTCTGAACAGACTTCAGAGACCTCTAATCCGGTTATGTAACGAATTAAATTGTGAGCATGACTTCCAATATCCCCTAAAACCAGGGATGGTCCTGAGAAATTCCTGTCAAACTTCCAGGATCTTGGACCAGTTTTCCGGTCAGGGACTGATTCATCTGCCTTACCACCCTGAACATACTCAACTTGTATTAATCTTATAATGCCCAGATCATTATTTTTAACCATTTCTCTGGCTTGTCTGACCATTGGGTATCCTGTGTAATTATGAGTCAGACAAAATTCCAGACCACTCTCTTTAACTTTATTCCTCAATTCTATAGCTTCAGAGAGTGAATTAGTCAGGGGTTTATCGCATATTACGTTAAAACCACTATTTAATGCTGCAATACTGTACTCATAATGAAAATTATTTGGAGTCATTATTGCAATAACATCAGGTTTATCATCTTTAAGAGACTCTTTTTCCAAAAGTGTTGCAAAATCCCTATAAGCCCTATCCTTTGGAATACCAAGTCTAACCCCATGATCTACAGATTTATCCGGATCCGAAGAAAAAACCCCTGCAACCAGCTGGTACTGATTATCCATTCGACTGGCAATTCTATGAATTTCACCAATGAATGAGTCTAAACCACCACCAACAACAGCAAGCCTTAGTTTTCTGCCTATTATATTTACAACACCAGGAAAACTCATTATATCTTACTTAATACCAAATCTGTGAATTGTTTTCTGATAATAAACTTCACCCGGGGATAGAATTGTATCTTCACCAAAATTATTATTTATAGCATTTGGAGGTAACTGAATTTCAAGGCAGAAAAATTTGTATTCATCATGGTCAGTATAGAGATGCGCACCTGGTTCTGTAGTTAAGATTTCCATGGATCTTCCACTCTCCGGATCTTCTATATAAACTCTGTTTTTTGGTTCAGCAAGCTTTTTTTCTGATAGATTAAATGTATTATCATACCCTTTTAAAGCAATTAGATTATCCTTCATCTCTGTTAACTCTCTATAATCAAAGTTAGTAGAGTCAACTTTTTTAATCTCACCTGTAGGTACATGCAGATCATTTTTTGGCAGATATGTTGGTGCTTCTATCTGGAGTTTATGTTTTAAAATGGTATCTTTAAATCCATTTAAATTCCAATAAGCATGATTTGTTAGATTAACAATAGTTTTTTTGTCTGTTGTTGCCTTATAATCGATAGTGAATTCTCTTTTATCATTTAAGGAGTAGACAATAGTTGTCTGGAGATTTCCCGGAAAGTTCTCTTCCCCATCCTTACTCAAATAAGATAATTCAACTCCAGCTTCATTACCATTATTAAAAACTTTTAAATCCCAGTTTACTTTATCAAAGCCTTTAATGCCTCCATGTAAACAATTTGCCCCACTATCATTTATAGCAACTTTATACTCTTTACCATCCAGGGTAAAT
>QKAW01000045.1 GCA_003247135.1 Spirochaetales bacterium
GAAGTTGCTGAAGAAGAAGTTGCTGAAGAAGAAGTTGCTGAAGAAGAAGTTGCTGAAGAAGAAGTTGCTGAAGAAGAAGTTGCTGAAGAAGAAGTTGCTGAAGAAGAAGTTGCTGAAGAAGAAGTTGCTGAAGATGAAGTTGCTGAAGAAGAAGTTGCTGATGCAAAAAAAGTAAAATCAAGTGACTATTCAATTCCAATGCTAGAAATTTTCTAATGAATGATGATCTGTTTCATATTAATGTATTAGACACTCATATATCTTTTAAATCAAAAGAGTCTAGAGATTATATGAAACAGATTATATCAATTCTTGAGAATAAAACTAATGAAACTAAAAATAAATTAAAAATAAACGATCCACTAAAATGTTCAATATTAACTTCTCTTTTTCTCGTTGATGAAATAATGAAAAATCAAAACAGTAATTTAATTTTATTAGAAAATCATATTGAAAGGCTTGTACAAAACCTGAATGAAGCATTAGAATAATAAATGCCTGGAATGTACGTTTGTGCAGTGATATTCTCTTTCTACAAAACATATCTAAGGGGATCCTACTCTTTACTGCTGAATTGTTAACCCTTGAGGTGAAACAGGATGGGTTTATAGGATACCCACTTGAACATAAGAGTTCAAGAGGATAAATCACTGGACGGCATTTTGGGCTATTTCAAAAATAATCAACTTAAGCTAGTTGACTGCTTATTTCATACACATTAATATAAATAATCTATGGGTTTACTTACTAAACAAGATATCGATAATTTCTATAATTTTTACAAAAATGATGAAGTTGTTTTTAATAAAAACATAACTAATCTATTTGGATTACAACCTAAACATATTTATTTGAAATTTAAAGAGATCCAGAGACCATGTATTATATATTCTTCATCTATGGTGCAAGCAAAAGTAATTGCAAGTTTACCGACAGATTTAGTAGAAAGAATAAAAACAGAGACTAGTATAAATTTAAGATATGCTGTATCAAACGAAGACAAAAAAAATGATTTTCTTTTTTTCTTTATTAAATGTAGAGCCCGGGAAATAACAAAATATAAACCGGAACAAAATTTATTTATAATCACATTCGATTACCTGAGTAAACCTCCAGAAGCATTAATAATTCTGCTAGGAAGACTTTTGGAAGCGAAAAAAAACACTTTTAAAAGAAGTGAAGAGAGAATAATTGTTGACAAAAACAGTATCATAGCACTAGGACTTGAGACTACCGCGGCTCAATTATTTATAGATAATATACCAAGACAGGGAATTATACGTGATATATCATTTAATGGAATGAAATTACTATTATCTGGAAATGCGAAATTTTTAAATAATAAGAACATAAAAGTAGAATTTAACCATAGAGAGTATGGAAAGATAACAACAATTGGTAAGAGTATTAGAGCAGAATCTTTAGCCGCAAGAAAAGATATAGTTGCCCTTGCTGTACAATTTGATGCTAATCAAATTCCGGTTCAATACAGTCTTATTGTTAATGAATACTTAAAATCCAATAAAATCATAAACAAAATAAAATCTACAATTGCAGAAGAGAGTAACGAATGACAGTCAGTAAAGCTTTAGAAAACATATATTATATAAATATTCCTGATAGTTTAAATATCAATTTTGAAAATTTCAATTTTGATAAAAAAATTAAACTTCCGATTGAGACAGATTCTACTGATTCGTGGAATGAAAATTCTATTAGTTGGGAGAAAATTATTTCAGCAATGTTAAAAATCCTAGCTTATAATCAAGATCATAAAAATATTGATTATTTCAGAGATTTTGTTTTTGCAATAAAACCAAACATAGTTCAAGAACTAACAGATTCAGCAATATTCAAATCAAATGAGAATAATTTTAATCTTGCAAAGGAAATATTTTTAGCTATAACAGGCCTAGAACCTGAAAATACAAGAAATATTTTAAATCTTGCTGTCTTATATGAGAATGAAGCGGAATGGTATAGACAAAAAAATAATAATGAAATGTACTATAAAAATCTTGAATTATCAAAGGAAATCTATACTGATTTGTTAGATAGAGATACAATTTTGTCTGATGTTTATTTTAACAGTGGATTTTTTTTCATAAAAATAAGAGAGTTTGATAAAGCAGAAACATGTCTCAAATCATTTATAGAGTATAGTGATGATGATGAAAAAATTGAAATTGCAACAGATACTCTTAAAGAGTACAAATCAATTATTGAAAATGAAGACTTCTTTAATAATGTATATAATCTAATTCTTCAGGAAAATGAGTATAAAGCTATAGAAATTATAAATGAATTTTTATCAACTAATAATAGTGTATGGAATGCATGGTTTTTACAAGGATGGGCATATAGAAGGCTTTTCAATTTTTCTGAAGCTAAAATATCCCTACAGAAAGCCCTTGAATTAAATCCTAAAGATATAGATACATTAAATGAGTTAGCAATTTGCCAAATGGAATTAGGAGATCTTCAAGGTAGTAAAAAATCTCTTGAGAAGGCTCTTACACAGACTCCTGAAGATGTAAAAATAATTTCTAATCTTGGAATAATTCAGCTAAAACTTGGAAACAGAGATGAAGCTATAAAATATTTTGAATCAGTATTAGTTTATTATCCTCAAGATAATATAGCTCAGCAGTATTTGCAGGAAATTATTTAATTTTTTTAATATATCTATAAAGTTTATAGATACTACATTCCGATAAATTAAATTGAGAAGTATTTCTCGATGTTAGAACAAGGAAGTTCTAATAAAAAATTTATCGATCATTCATGGAGGAATGTAGTATGGTTATCAATCACAACATGAGCGCAATGAACTCTTTAAGAGTTGGCGGAACAAAAACATCTGGAATCGAAAACAGCATGTCAAAATTATCTTCAGGGCTTAGAATTAACAAAGCAGCTGATGATGCTTCTGGTTTAGCAGTTTCAGAAAAGATGAGAAGTCAAATTCGAGGTTTAAATCAAGCATCAAGAAATGCTTCTGATGGAATCTCATTCATCCAGGCAACAGAAGGACACCTTGAGTCTACAACAAACATTCTTCAAAGACTTAGAGAGTTATCTGTTCAATCTTCAAACGGTATTTACACTGCTGAAGACCGAATGCAGATTCAGGTTGAAGTATCTCAACTTGTTGATGAAATTGACAGAATTGCTTCCCAAGCTCAATTCAATGGTATGAATATGCTAACAGGTAGATTTGCAGAAGAGACAGGTGAGAATACTGTTACAGGTTCTATGTGGATACACGTAGGAGCTAACATGGATCAAAGAGAAAGAATGCACATTGGAACAATGACATCAGCTTCCCTTGGAGTAAGACAGTTAGGTACTGATGACATTATGAGTCTAGAATCTGCTGATGAAGCTAACAAAAGCATTGGTGTACTAGATGAAGCTCTTAAAAAAGTAAACAAACAAAGAGCTGATCTTGGAGCATACCAAAACAGATTAGAAACAGCTGTTAAAGGTATTGATATCAGTGCTGAGAATTTACAAGCTGCAGAATCAAGAATTAGAGATGTTGACATGGCAAAAGAAGTTGTTGAACTTACTAAAGATCAAATTCTTAGCCAAGCAAGTAATGCTATGCTTGCACAAGCGAAATCTGCTCCACAACAAGTGTTGCAGCTTCTCCAATAACGTATTATACTCTATAGTAATGTTAGTAGGTTTACTACTAACATTACTTTTGATCTTTGACATACGACCCCGCTCATTACAACATCATTAAGATGTTTATCATTGGTGATAAAGATCTTAGTGACACAGGAGATTTACGGAGCAGGAGAGACGCGATTTTTCTTCTGAATCCTCCTTGTTGTGCACTATGATAAACTTTGTAGGCAAAGGATGCCTACTGATAAGTATCATGGAGGGGAATAATGATAATTAATCACAACATGGCAGCTGTTAACACAAATAGACAGCTCGGAATAGCTCAGAATGCTTCTAATAATGTAATGGAAAAGCTTTCTTCTGGGATGAGAATAAATAAAGCGGCTGATGATGCTTCAGGTCTAGCAGTTTCTGAAAAAATGAGAAGCCAGATCAAAGGTTTAAATCAAGCTGAAAAAAATATTCAAAATGGAGTGTCCTTTATACAGGCAACAGAAGGATTCCTAACTGAAACAACTGACATACTTCAAAGAGTTAGAGAGCTTTCTGTACAATCATCTAACGGAATCTACAGTGATGAAGATAGAGCAATGATTCAGGTAGAAGTTTCTCAACTTGTTGATGAAGTTAATAGAATTGCTTCCCAAGCACAATTTAACGGTATGAATATGTTAACAGGGAGATTTTCAGATGGAAGTACAAGTGGACCATTAACAATTCAAGTTGGTGCAAACATGGACCAAAGTGAAACAATTGCGGTTAGAACAATGACTGCAGCAGCACTAGGTTTAACTAACGAACAAGAGTCCGGAACCACACTTTCCTTATCAAGTACAGAAGATGCAAACAGAGCTATTGGTATTCTTGATGATGCAATGAAACAAGTAAATGCTCAAAGAGCAGATCTTGGAGCTTATCAAAACAGATTTGAAACTGCAGCTAAAGGCATAGCAATTGCAGCTGAGAATATGCAAGCAGCAGAGTCAAGAATAAGAGATACAGACATGGCAACTGAAATTGTAGGATTAACTAGAGATAGAATTCTACAGCAAGCTAGTACTGCGATGCTTGGACAGGCAAATGTTCAAACACAATCAGTATTGTCATTACTAAGCTAAACTCCGTATATTAAAAGATTTCTGGGCGTTATCTTTTAATTTTATGAGTTCTGGGAGAGTCGCGTCCTCTCCCTTAATTCGCTATCCTAAAGGAGGTTCTTATGACTACAATTACAAACAATGTTGTAAGACAGGAATTTAGGGAGAGTAACGTTAACTTAACACACGCACCAAGAGTTGATAAAGAGCCTGAAATTAAAAAAGAAGAGTTACTTACACTTCCTGAAATTAAATTTCATCTGGATGATATTTTAAAAGAGACTCAAATAAAGTATAGTATAGATGAGCATGATAACGGTTATATCATTAAAGTTTTGGATAAAAAAACCGATGAAATTATAAAAGAGATACCATCACATGATTTGCAGGTTTTAAGAAAACATTTTAAAACCTACTTAGGTGTACTTTTTAATGAGCTCATATAAACATTAAAGGTGGTTAATATTGTCTGATATTGCGATTCCTGGATTTAGTAGCGATAGTAATACAGCAAAACAGATCGAAAACTTAATGAAAGCCAAACGTATTCCTCTTGAAAAAATGGAAATAAAACAAGAGGAATATACTGATTTAAAAGGTATATGGCAGGATTTAAATGTTACACTATCAAAATTATCTGATTCTGCTAAAAAGTTATATGGATTTGAAAATCCTTTCAATGAAAAAAGTGTAAATAGTACAAATGATAAAATTTTAACAGCAGAAACTCAAAGAACTGCAATAGATGAGAATTTAACGTTTACTGTTGAAAATATAGCATCATCTGATAAATTTTCTTCCTATCAAATTAACAATGATAAAAAGATCCCCGGAGGATCTTACTCTTTTTCTATTGGAGATAAAGAATTAACTCTTAAGTACAGAGGTGGAGATGTAGAAGATTTTGTTGATAAGCTTAATAGAAAAAATCCGGAATTACTTAGAGTTTCATTAGTTAAAAATAGTAAGTCTTCTCAAGTAATGCTAATGGAAAGTCTTAAAACCGGGGAAGAGAATATGCTTATCTTTAAGGATGACTCAATATACCTGGGCCTAGATCTCGGTATAATAAAGAAAAATAATATTGAAAATAACTCTTTAAAAGTAAATGATTTAATTGCTACAAGAGGTAACTATTCTAACACTACATACAGTTTAACTATGTTACCTGAATCTGAAGTAAGCTTTAGAGTTAATACTGATATGAATGAAAATGATATCTTTGAGCTTACTGTAGAATTAAGAGATACACCAAAAAATAAAAAAATAAGCGATCCTTTAGAAGATCTGAACATACCAAAGGTAACTTTTGAAAACATTACGATAAATAATAAAACAGGAGCCCCACTCCACCGAACCATACCTCAGGAAGAGTCTGATAATCCTCCTGTTCTTGATATGAATATTATGACAGTTTTTGATGGACAATATACTATTAAAATTGATCCTATAAATAACAAAAGTAATGAAAAACAAATTTTAACATTCTCAGGAAAAGATATTGAAGATTTACAAAGCATTAATTTGATCAATAATAATACGGAAAAATCTCTAATTATTCACTCATTAATACAAAAAAAAGGTGCAGGGAAAGGAGAATATATTCCTGTTAATCCTATATCTCTTTCAAAAAATGCAACATTGCTTATGAATGGAATGAAAATTGAAAGAGAAAATAACGAAATTGATGACCTGGTAGACGGAACAACCCTTTTCCTGCATAGTGCTGATCCAGATGAAGAAGTATCATTAAAAATCGATTATAACACTGATTTAGCAAGGGATCAGATTCTAGATTTTGTATATAATTATAATGAATCAGTAAAAAAAATTGTATTATTAACAAATGATGATAAAGCAATAATTTCAGAGATTGAGTTTTCTGATGATAAAGCAAAAGAGCAAGCAGAAAAAATACAGGGGACATTAAAAGGTGATAGAACTTTAAATAGCATAAAACAAAACTTGCTCACTAAAGTAACAAGCCTTTATCCTGCGCAAAATGATAAAGATTATTCTCTTTTAAAATCTATCGGGATTTCAACAAACGCAGCAGGATCAACAGGTATAAATTTATCAAAACTGCGTGGTTATATAGAGGCAAATGTTGAAGAACTTGAAAAGGCCTTAAAAAACAATATAACAGGAGTAAAAAACTTATTTGGATATGATACCAACGGTGACTTTATTATAGATTCTGGTGTAGCTAAAGCAGTTGATGATCTTCTTGTACCCTACACACGGACCGGAGGTGTTATATCCTCAAGAATTTCAACTATTGACAGTCAAATAAAACGTAATGAAAAAGAAATTTCTGATTATAAAGACGATTTAATTACATATGAAGAGACAATTAGACGAAAATATGGACAAATGGATGCAACAATTAATAGTTTAAACAGTAGTATGAAAGCAATTGAGAATTTAACAAACAATGGAGATAATTAGAAATGATACTTAAAATTGACAAAAAACAGATCGATTTTACTTTAGAGGGAGAGGTATACTTAAGTGAAATAGTTACAAAACTTAATGAATGGCTTGCCAGTAACCAGTTAATTATCGAAAAAATTTATATTAATAATGAAGATTACTCAAATAATGATTTGCATATTGAATTAAATGATATAAATATAATAGAAATTGAAACTTTAGGCTTTAAAGAGTTAAATATTAATAATATCACTTGGACAAAATATTTCTTTGAACGACTTACTGTCGCAATAGAAACATGGGATAATAATATACTGAAACAGGTGAGAGATGAGATCCCATTTATTATAAACCATATTCCGACAATACTATCTCTGGATAATGTTACACCTGAGTATGCCTATAGTCAAAAAATTGAAGAAAAGATGAAATTATATAATTTTTTTGACTGTAAGGAAGAAATTGTTGATAAAACAAGTTTAAATTCCTTGTTCCATAATATTATTAATCTATTGAATGAAAGACTTAACGAATATGTAGATCCAAAGAAGGAATTAGATTGCAGTTTTAAACTTTTGGATGAAATAAAAAATGACATTGAAATGGTTTCTATATTTATGCAGTCAGGAAAAAATGACAAAGCTACAAAAACCATGTCCACTTTTACCAATATACTGCACAAAATATTAAGAATAGTAAACTTCAATATGAAGAACAAAGATATTATAGTAGATAATACAATTCTTGATTTTATACAAGAATTGGATGATATACTGGCAGAATTACTAGATGGTTATGAGAGTCAGGATACTGTTTTAATTGGAGATATACTCGAATATGAAATATCACCAAGACTTGAAAAACTTAAGGAAATTTTAATCTAGGAGTTCAAATGCTATATTTAATACCTTTACTCCAATCAAAATTAAGATTCTCTGGAAATTTATTAGGAAGTAAAGCTAAATCTGATCCTAAAACAATGATATATACATTGGGTGGATTTGTTCTATTTTTAATTGTTGTATTTATAATTAATAAAATTTACTCTGGCCAAGGAGCCTTAAAGCAGTATAAAAGATCCTTTAAGAAAAAAGCAAAAGAAGTAGAATTAAGTAAACATCAGATTAAAATTCTTGTAACGATGTTAAAAGGTTCAGAAATAAAGAATCCTCTTTTTATTTTAACAAATCCTATTAGCTTAAATAGTGTTTTAAGGAAAGGAATTAAAGATATAAAAAAGGAAAATATAAATCAGGCTCAAAAACAGTCCAGGATACTTGAAATTTATAGAATAAAGCACCATCTTGATAATTTCCAAAAAAGTTCTTCTATAAGAAGTACAAATGAACTTATAAGTGGTGCAAGAGTTATTGTTGAACGCAATGACAAAAAAACTTTTGAAAGCAGTATTATTGGAAATTACGATAATTTCTACTGTATTAAATTACCTCTTGAAAATGGAGGTGGTCAAGTAAAATGGAAAAAAGGTTCAATATTAAAAATAATAGCATTTGACAGAAACGATAAAGAGGCTGTTTTTTTGTCAAAAACACTGGGTATTAAAAATGTAGGAAAAACTAATACAATTATATTATCGCATTCAATGAAATCATCCCAAAAAATTGCAAGAAGTCTTGAAAGAGTTGATGTGTCACTGAATGCTTACATTTATCCTGTAGAAAAGTACTTTAATAAATCAGAAAAAAGACATGTATTTAAAGCAAACAGAAATACAGGTAGGGTTGGCAAACTAGTAGATCTATCAAGCGGTGGCTGTGCATTACAAATGTCAGTTCCATTTTCTGAAGGAAGTTTAATAGAATTGGAATTTGATCTGGACAACGATGTTAGTGTTAAACTTCAAGGTAAAATATTAAGAGTAAGATTTTCCAGAGGTAAAAAGATTACTCATATTAAATTTACCAGAGCCAGTTCGAAAAACTTAAATTTGATAAATAACTTTATTTATTCTCTAGGATAAAATATAATTACTAGTAAAGGACTTATTATGAAAGTTATAAAAATTGAGGATATAGTAAGAAAAGATGTACCTCTTTATTACAGAAACAAATATACAGCTATTGCTGAACTTCAGTTGGCTGAATCTAAGATAAACAGAGTGGCTATTGAATTTGCCATCGAAGTTACACCTATATCTGGGAAAATATATAGTATTGATGAAATTGACAATATTGATTATCCTACTATACCTGTAAAGAAAGCTTTAGTAGAGCAGATCAAAATATATGATAGAGAGGGATTACTTCCTTAAACATGCAGTATATAACATATAGCAGTCAAGAAACTTTAGACCTGGGTTACAAGATTGGAAAAAAATTAAATAAGTCTGATATTATTGCTTTAAATGGGGATTTGGGTGCAGGTAAAACTGTTATCGCAAAAGGAATTGCCCTTGCTTTAAATGTAAAAGAAGATGTAACCAGTCCAACATACAATATAATTTGTGAATATAATGGGGATTTACCCTTTTATCACTTTGATCTTTATAGAATTTCCAATTATGAGGAATTTGAACTTCTAGGTGCCGAAGAATTGGTTTATGGTAATGGAGTTTCTGTTATTGAGTGGTGGGAAAGAATAGAAGATGA
>QKAW01000014.1 GCA_003247135.1 Spirochaetales bacterium
TTTAAAACTGTTGTCCAGCTACCAAGTTCTATATGAACATTTAAATTCATCTCTTTAGCAATAGCTTTAGTAAGTTCTACATTAAAACCTGCAGGATCCCCATTCTCATCAATATACTCATAGGGTGGATAGTTATCGTCTCCACCAACAATTATTAAATCTCCTTTTTTTCTGTATCTGTCGGAAGTGGAAAACCATTTATTGTAAAGATTAAGAAATGTTCCATCTGCTATTACTATAGAAAGACCCTCATTTAATTTCTCAAGAAGTAGACTATTTCCTTCAGTAACAGCAAAGGAGAAAGACTGTTTAAAATCCTGAATTATTGTTTTACTAACCTTTATATTTTTAAATTCATTCTGTTCTATAAGTTGGTGGGCCAGTAAATTCTGCATTAATACTATATCAACTTTCTCATTTTCAAGGAGAAAAAGTGCATCTTCAAAAGTATCAGTCAAAATTTTGTCAAAATTAATACTTAAAGAATTAAGATACTCTTCTGCATTATCCCCTTTCATAACAGCAACTTTTTTGTTTTTTATATCTCCAATATCTCTGGGAACAGAACTACTGTTATTAACAACAAAAGCTCCATGCATTGTTAAATATGGAAATGTAAAATCGAATAGATGTTCTCTTTCCGGGGTTTTTCCAACAACAGGCAATACATCAATTGCTCCGGTTTCAAGATCTTTTTTTACTTTATCCCAAATGTCCACAACATAGGTATATTCTATATCCATTACTTTTAAGGCTGCGTTCAGAAGTTCCACAGAGAATCCTGTTGCCTCCTTTTTTTCGTTTGTAATTGAGTAGGGAGGATAGGATATTTCGCACCCTACAATTACTGATGGGATGTCATGGTCTGGAAAGATACTAAATGAACAAAGAAAAGCTATTAAAGAGAGTGTTAATTTTTTCATACCTTTAATTATATTCGCTAGATAAACTAATTCAAATTTATTTTATATTATGGGACCAAATAACTTCTGAATATTTTTCTGGAAATGGGTTGTATTTAATAAAATCCGGTAACCAGAATCTCTCTTGTTCCAGATCCTGTATAAAACCCTCTTCTATTCCAAATTCTTCAAACCATTGAAAAATTTGATCATACTCTGATTCTGTTATTCTATAGTTTTTATCCTTCATCTCATTAGGTAATGAACTACATTGAACCATAACTGACAGGAAAGCTCTCTCTTTAAAGTTTTCAGAAAAGTATTTTAATACTTCTTTAGTATTGTTTAATAGTCCAGGTAAAACAAGATGTCTGATAATTGTGCCCTGTATCATAATATCATCAACAATTTTGATCTCTTTTATCATTAATGGTAGGGCTTTTCTAATAACTTCAGCATAATCTTTACTGTTTAGTACCTGGTTTGCTATAGATGAATTGACTGTTTTACAGTCTGGCAGGAAAATTTGAACATGGTTGTCCAGAATTTTTAAGGTCTCCGGAGTCTCGTAACCGCTGGAATTCCAGACTACTGGAAGTGAAAACCCTCTGGCCTTTGCTATATTCAGACCATTTATAATTTGTGGTACAAACTGAGTCCCTGTAACAAAATTTACATTGTGGGCACCCCGGTTTTGTACTTCTAGTAATAATTGAGAAAAATATTCAGTGGAAATATCCTTGCCCATTTGCCCTCTGCTAATTTGACAGTTTTGGCAAAAACTGCAACCTAATGTACAGCCGCTAAAGAAGAAGGTTCCCGATCCCTTTGTTCCACTTATTGGTGGCTCTTCTCCTTTATGGAGAACAACAGATGCCAGACGGATAGTATTAAAAACTCCACAAAAACCTGTGGAGTTCTCTCTGCAAATATTACACTTCCTTGGGCATAAATTACAGTTGGACTTTTCTAGTTCCATCTACTTAACTTTGGAATTCCTCTGGTAAATAACCATGCCAGGAATCCATTCATACCATCTTCCTTCATAGCCTTTATACAAAAATCCTGCATTTTTTTTGCATTATCTACTTCAGGAGGTGTTAAAAATTCACCGTTTTCATAACACATGGAACAGTATAGTTTACTAACAGTTCCATCTTTCTCACTTCCACCACCCTTTGGGTCGCTTTTTAACGGATAACCGCAACTTTGACAAAATTTGTTTTCTTTCATATTTTTAATATATGTTGAAATTTGTTTTTTATCTACTTAAAAAAAAGCAATTTTTGTTTACATTTATGTAGAAAAGAGTATTTTATTATGAAAATATTTTACATATTTGTAAAATTTAACTATATTGTTCCATATTTAATTATGCAAATTGACATGTAAAACGAATATATATAATATCTTGCCTATGAATAACCTTAATATCTCTATGAAAACAAAGCTTTTAATAATTTTATCACTATTAGGTATGGCAATTATTAACTATACATCTTTTGTATATACTCAAAAGGTAAGAGTTAATGGGGAACTGTATAATCACATTTCAATGAACAAGACACTAATTTCCGATATTCAGACACCTACATATTATATAAATGAGTCTTATCTGACTGCTTATGAAATTTTTACATTCAATACAAGTATTGCTTCATCCCAGTATATTTCAAAGATGAAAAATCTTGAGAAGGTGTATTTTGAGAAACATGATTTTTGGTCAAATAATCTTCCCGATGGTGATTTAAAATCAAGTGTTTCAGAATTTGCATATAATTCTGCAAAGAGATTTTACAGTGTTGTTAATAATGAATTTATTCCGAATGTTCTTAATGGGAATTTAGAGGATGCAAAAATAATACTAAATCAGACCCTGACTCCAATATATCAGGAGCATAAATTCTATATAGAAAAGGGGATAATTGAAGCTAATAAAGTTAACGAGCAGATTGAGAAGGATACTTTTAAGCTACTTAATTTGTTTAAAATAATAATGATTGTAATTCCAGCAATATTTTATACACTTATAGGCTTTATTGGATTTCTGGTAACAAGAAGTATTAATATATCCATGAAAAAGGTGTTAGTGGGATTTGAACGATCCTCCAAGGGGGATTTAAGAGAGAGTATTTCAGGTTTGTATAAAGATGAACTTGGTGTTATTGGTAATTATTTAAATAAAATGCAGGACACTATGGGGTTTATTATTGGGGATGTTAAGAAGAAATCAGCTAATATTTTGAATATTGGAGAAAACCTGCATATAAATACTAAAAATACATCTGCCTCTCTGGATAGTATTAACAATAATTTGCAGTTTATTAATGATCGAGTTAAAGAACAGGCAACGGGAGTAAAAGATGCAAAAGATTCTGTTCAGGAGATTGTTAACAGAATTGAATCACTAAATAACGAAATAGAGAGCCAGTCTGCAAGTGTTGTAGAGTCTTCATCATCTATTGAGCAGATGGTTGCAAATATAAATTCAGTAAACGATGCATTAACTACCAATACAAAATCTGTTAATGAACTACAAAAGGCCTCAGAACTTGGAAGAAATGGTATGTCGGAAGTATCTGACCATATTCTTGAGATAAAGAAAGAGTCTGATACTCTTATTGATGCAACAGGAATTATTAAAAATATTGCTAGTCAAACTAATCTTTTAGCTATGAATGCGGCTATAGAGGCAGCCCATGCAGGTGATGCAGGAAAAGGTTTTGCTGTTGTTGCGGATGAAATAAGAAAGCTGGCAGAAGAGGCCAATTCCCAGGCTACTTCAATAAATAATATTTTAGATAAATTCAAAAAATCCATCCATAGTGTTACTGACTACACAGATGCTACAAGTGAACAGTTTGAAGATATTTACAAGTTGTCTGTTATTGTTAATGATCAGGAGAATCTGATTAAGTGTGCTATGGAAGAGCAGAGTGCCGGGGGTGCCGAGATTTTAAAGGCGATGCATGAGATTAGTAATATAACCCAGAGTGTTAAATCCTTCTCTACAGATATACTTCATAATAGCCAGACAGTTACTGATGAAATGAATCATTTTAACAATATAACAACTGAGATAATGGAGAAAGTTGAGGAAATTTCTGTAAGTTCCAAAAGAATAGTTGAAGATTCAAAGGGAAACATGGGTTTAAGCCGAGAGAACAGAGAGACTGTTAAAGCCTTGCTAGAAGATATTTCAGTTTTTAAAATTAGAGATTAGTTAACTGGCTTTGTAATTGCATTTGTTATAAGTGTTATATAATATTAGCGAATGGTAACATTCTTTTCAGGACTATTTTTAGGTCTCTCATTAATAATGGCTATTGGAGCCCAAAATGCATATATATTAAAACAGGGCTTAAAAAAACAGTATGTTTTTATGTTAAGTTCTATTTGCGCTCTCTCTGATGCTCTGCTTATTTCTTTTGGTGTTTTAGGTTTTGGCTCTGTAATTGAAAAGTTTCCTGCAATTGAGAGTTTTACCAGAATTGGTGGTATAATATTCCTTGCTGTTTATGCGTTAAGAAGTTTTTATGCAGCTCTTACAAAAAATGAGGCTATGGGAGAGGCAGAAGAGACAAAATCTGCATCAAGGGTTAAAGCCGCACTAATATGTCTGGCTTTTACCTGGTTAAATCCCCATGTTTACCTGGATACTGTTATATTAATTGGATCCATATCGACCCAGTACTCTGAAAATCTTCTGGAGTTTACAATTGGTACAATATCCGCATCATTTATCTTTTTCTTTTCATTAGGTTATGGGTCAAGATATTTAAGTCCACTGTTTAAAAAAAGTATATCCTGGAAAATTCTGGACTTTATAATTGGGATTATTATGCTATCAATCTGTATTAAACTAATTTTTATCTAGTTGTGCAGGTTTTAAAACAAATTCTATACCCCAATCCTTTAATGCAAATAAGACAGGACTTAGGGTTTTTCCCTTTTCTGTCAGGGAATATTCAACTTTTGGTGGAACTTCCGGGTAAACATGTCTGAAAATTAATCCATCATCCTCAAGCTCTCTTAACTGTTTAGTTAACATTCTTTGTGTAACTTCACCAACTCTGCGTTTTAGTTCGTTGAACCTAAGGGTTCCATCAACCAGAAGATGGTAGAGAACAATTCCTTTCCATTTACCCCCAATAACATCAAGGGTTGCTTCAACCGGGCATACATTACTTACTGTTTTTTCCTGGGGCATCTTGTTAATCCTGTATTTATTATAATTTAGTTATTGCATTGAATGAACAATCTTCATAACAGTTACCACAGTGTAGACAATTTTGTTCATTTATAGAATATTTTTTGCCTGGAACTATACACTCTTGAGGGCATCTTTTGATGCAGGCTCCACATCCTGTACAGTTTTCATTAATAATAAATCCGGTTTTTAAATCCTCAGCCCCTCCAAAGGAAAAACTTATTCTGGTTATTGGCTTAGTAGATAGATCAAAGAATTCACCTTGCCCTCTGTATATACAAAATACTTCCAGAGCTTCTCTACTCTCATTAGTTTTATAAATTTCTGCCATATATGGGTTTTTTATAAAAATCTCACTTAACTTATCAGTTTCTGCAACCCTTACTGTTCCAGTTATAGTGATTGCTTTTTTTTCCATAGTGTTTGTTCCATAGGTCATTCCTGAAAGGGAGATGTATGGTTTTTCTTGTAATTGTTTATAGAAATTTTTTCCTTTTGCTGTTAAAAAATAGATGCAATTTTCATCATAAAGCATCATATCTATTACTCTTGTTAAAGGAAGACCATTTTTATCAACAGTCGCAACAACAACGGAATGTATCTCTGTTATTAACATTTTAAAAAAATCCTGAACTGTCATATTGTTACTTCCTTATTACAGAGTTGATCGGTGCTGTATACTATTCAAGAAATCATTATTACTATTTCTAATTGAATTATCAATTATATTTAAAAGTTTTTCTCTATCTTGAGGTAGTACTCCTGTAATAGATGCTGAATTTGTAGGGTGGTTTCCATAAAAAGGAAAATTTTCCAACTCTATAAGTTCTATAAGTTTTTTCTCTTCCTCAAGTATCTCAAGCTCTGTAGCCGGGGTAAAAAATCCCATTTCAGCCTCTCTTTCCAAATCACTGCCGGGAAATAGACCAAGTGTTGATATTCCAACTAACTGCGGTCTGGTTCTATTTACCAGATTTGCTGTATCTATTGCATTTTTAATACCTTTTCCACGTCCTGCTGCACCTATCATAAAAATTGAATTGTGCCTAATTTTTGCTTTGTTTAATCTTTCCAGCTGTTCATAGGTATCATCCAGAGTGTATCCTTTGTTAAAATGGTTTATAACATCACTGTTTCCTGATTCAAGTCCAATCCATAGGTCATTTATTCTTGCTTCTCTCAGCATAACTAAATCATTGTCACTCTTATCTTTTATGTTTCTTATTGATGCATACATGGTTATTGTCTCAACTTCAGGGAAATATTCGATAATTTTTGCTGAAATCAGTTTTAATTTTGTTGGACTTAATACAAATGCATCACCATTTAATAAAAATACTCTTTTTACAAATCCGTAGAGTTGCTTTGCCTGTTTAAGATCTTTCTCTATCTGATCTATCTTTTCAATTGAAAAATTTACATCACGGTACATTGTACAGAATGTACACTTGTTATGTGTGCAACCAACTGTTACCTGTAATAATAATGAGTTATTTTCAATTGGTGGTCTATATGTTGCTCCTGTATATTTCATGGATTCAATTTTAATTGTAGCATCTTTTTTGTCAAGTAGTTATATATGTGCTTATATATGCTAAAAGTATACTGTAGAATGTAAATTAGTCTGCAATAGGGACATAACTGCTGTATTTATTAATGTTTTTCTCAAGATTTACTACTTCAAAGGGTTTACCGTGTATTGGAATTATATATTTTATGTCTGAATTTATTATCATATCCCAGGATTTGTAAACTTCCTGAATATTTTCATTAAATATTGTAAGGTATTTTGCCCCTGCAAAATTGAGCATATTTGACGACATATCACCGCAGAAAATATAATCTTCATTGTATACCAGAGATATTGAGTCGATTGTATGTCCAGGAGTATAAAGCATAAATGCGTTAATATTTAACAGCTCTTTTAAGTTATATGTATCTCCATTCAGAATAATATCTTTAGCTCTAGCTGTGTAGGGAGGGAAAGTAAAATTCCACTCCGGAGTAATTGCCTGTTTTATTTTAAACAAAAGGTTTATTAAGTTATTTACTATTCCTCCCCCGTTCTGGGTATTGTTTTTACCTTGTTTGAGTAATGGAATACTTTTCTCATGTAAAATGACTATTATATCCGGATATTCAATTGTAAGTTGGTCAAGGAATCCTGAGTGATCATCGTGATGATGAGTTAGAAAGATATAGGCTAGATCTGCTATTTTTATACCATATTGTCTAATTTTCTTAATAAACTGGGCATAGTTTTTTTCATAACCAGTATCTATGACTAAATACCCTTTAGGAGTAGGAATCAGATAACTTTGGGTCATATCGTATTTTATAGATAAAACTCCATCAGGCAGTTTTGCTGGATTCCTATTATCCATATAAACAGCATAACCTGCTAATAACAGTATAAAAAAAAGAATAACACTCTTTTTCATTAAAACCCCCTAATGTAATATATATAATAGTTTATCGAACATTAATCTGAAAATAAATACTTCAGAATAATCCATAAACCCGTATTATTGGGGAATTTCACCATTTAAAGATCTTAAATAAAGTTGTCTCAGGAATGGGTAAGAATTAATGGCATAAATTAAAGCAATTCAACAAAATTAATAGTCCTGTGGGAACCTCACACAGAGTTGTTTGTGGTGGAAAAGAGAACCATTCGGCATCCTATTTAATTTCGCATTTATTGTACTAAACTAGCAAGGGTCTTTCATTGTTCTTCACATAGCAAAAATGTGGTCCTTTACTCAGTTTATCCCTTAAATGAATGGAACTTCCCTGACAATTTTTCCAGTGTGAACAATTCATACATTCACCTGTTTTTAACCAATTCTTATCTCTAAATTCAGCAAATCTATTATTCCAAACTTCTTGAAAATTGTCTTTACTTATATTTCCTTGATAAAAATCTTCGCCGTTATTATTACATCCAGTAATTGTTCCATCAGCCAATATAGAAGCAATATTTATTCCTGCTCTACAAAAAAAAGGTTCATTTCTGACTTTTATATCTAATTCAAATGGAATATAACCTTCACAGCTAAATGAAATTTTTAAACCCTTTAATTCCAGACGATCTCTATTATCCGCAATCCACTGAATTAATAATTGACTTTGATTAAAGTCTAAGTATAGTTCTGGTTTATTTTTTGCAGAACCTTTAGGAAAAATTCTAAATAAACGCCAACTGGTAATTCCATTGTTGATAAGAAGTTCTGCAGTTTCATTTAGTTTATCAAGATTTGACGGATATACACATGTTACAACATCCTTATGTATAATTTTAGATTTACCAATAAGTTCTATGGCTTTATTCACTTTAAACCAACTTTGAGGATGCTTTCTTAAATAAAGATGACTTTTTTCATCACCATCTAATGAGACTGTTATACTTTCTATATTGTTATGGATTAACTCATCCAATTTATTTTGGTGTAATAGCATTCCATTTGTAACCATTCCCCATCTTGCGTTTTTTTGCTTTAAATGATTTACAATTATTGAAAAACCTTCATGAACTAATGGTTCTCCACCAGTTATAACAAAAAAAGGTTTATAAATATAATTCAAATAATCAATAATAGACAACCAACTCTCAGTGGTCATTTCATTCATAGATGAATCTTTTGAACAATCTGAGCCACAGTGAGTACATGACAGGTTACATTTTCTTGTTATTTCTAGAAAAACATAGATCAGTTTATGTTCTGTAGTCTCAAAATCTTTGTATATATTATATAATTTTGATTTTACCAAATTAACTATGGACATTATTTTTTTATCATTTCAACAGTATTATTTAATATATCATTGTGTGTAAAAGTTTTTGTTACAAAATCCCCATGATTTTTTTCACCATCTATATCTTCAATTTTAAGATTAGTATTTGAATCAAGATAAATCTGGTTTTCGATCCCAATTTCTCCAAATTCATCTGTTGACCCATATACTTCCCAATTGCTAGTATAAGTTTTATTTTGATATGAAATTCTTAATTCTGGTATTTCTTCTCCATTAGTATCAATAGCTTTTAAAAAAGTGGTATCAAAATCGTCCATCCTCATCACAACTCCATAACATGCTTGAAGAAGCATAGTTAGACTTCCTGTTGCAAGTATTCTTAATATTTTTGATAATCTTTTCATTTTAAATTCTTAATTCCTTCGTATTCGTTTTAAATATTGTATAAAGTTTATAAATTACTTTCTGATTTCACAAGTAAATTCTTGTTAATAAAAACACATAATTTTTTATTGTATTAGTTAATTCTTTCCTAAATTTTTTTTGATGTTAACTATTTAGGCCTTACATAGTACCTCCTAACAGTGTAAACCAAGATGAACTGTTGATAGAGCTTTAAGATGCAGGCTGTAAAATTTTAAATGAATCTGGTCAATAATAGATGATTCCAGAAATTGTAAAGTTATTGTTCTATTTCGATAAATTAGATAAAATTTAATCAATAGAGATATGGGTGTTGGTTGATGATAGGTACGATAATATATATAGTTGAAAAAATAGTTTTACTACATCATTTTTATGGTGAGATTTTTATATCTTAATTTGCATAATATATTCGATAAAATTATGATGTATTCTTATGAGTAGATAACAATGAGTGATATTTGTTAAAGGAGCATCGATGAAAGTACTGATTGATGATTTAAAAGATAAAATATACAGAGCATTTACTATTGCTGGTATAAATAATAAAAACAGTAAAATCCTAACGGATATTTTTATAAGAGCAACCCTTAGAGGTGTAGGTCATCACGACATAGATTCTGTATATAACAGAGCTAAATCAGTTATTGATAATAAAATAAATGGTAACCCTGAATTCAGGCTTGCATCATCCTTTGGTGCCCTGGAAAGTTATGATGGAGATAATGGTTTGGGTGAGTTGTGTACACACTTTGTAATGGAACGAAGTATTGAGATTGCACAAAAACTTGGTATTGGTTTAGTGACTATAAGAAACAGCAACCATTTCCTCTCTGCAGCACCATTTAATGAAATAGCAAATGAGAGAGGCTTTTTTACAATAGTAATGTCAAAATCTCCAGCAGGACTATCTCTACCCGGAGCAGATAAAAATATAATTGGAAATAATCCTTTTGGTTTTTCTGCCGGCTATAAGGAAGGAAATATACTTTTTGATATATGTTGTGCTTATTCATCCTATGGAAAAATGCAAGAAAAGGTAAAGAATAACCAGAAGGTGCCAGCTTATTGGGGAAATGATACTGATGGAAAACCTACAACCAATCCGGCAGATATTTTTAAGAGTGGACTATATATGCCAATAGGGGAGCATAAGGGTTTTGGATTAGCAATTATGGTAGAAATATTAACAGCAATAATATCGAATGGTGCAATATTGAATCAGGGATACAGTGATACAGGGTTTAAAGGAGAGTACTCCCAGACAGCAATAACCATTAATGTTGAAAAACTTCTTGGTTCTTCAGAATTTGAGAATAGAAATTTACAAATGGTTCAA
>QKAW01000003.1 GCA_003247135.1 Spirochaetales bacterium
GATCTGTCACTTCCTTACTCAAACCAAAGTGCTCCATTAACATTTGTTAACCCAAGATTAAGTGCTGGTGTTGGTTTAGGTATTGGACCATTAGTTATAGATATCAGTGCCCACTACTTCCTAAATACAGGTATTGCTGCTGGTATAAACTTTGTAATAAGAATTTAATTTTAATTTAATATTTGCAAAGCCTCCTCTTTGGAGGCTTTTTTATTTATAAAAAAATATATATATTACAATAAACTAAAAGAAGGAACAAATAATGAAAAAATTATTAATTATTTTATTATTAACTCTAACTACAGGTATTTTTTCTGTAACAGTTAATATTGCAGCTTTAAAGGGACCAACAGGGCTATCCATGGTTAATTTAATACATCAGAATATGGAATTAGGAAGGGATACAGATGTTAATTACAATATAGTATCAACACCGGATTTGGTTACAGCAGGTCTTCTTTCGGGAGACTATGATATAGCAGCCCTGCCTACAAACTTGGCATCAATAATTTACAATAAAAAGCCGGATTACATCTTAGCTGCAGTTACAGGACAGGGAACACTGTATGTTGTAAGTAGCAGAGAGGATATAAAAACCTTTTCCGACTTAAAGGGTAAAATAGTATATAATATAGCAAGAACCTCCTCTCCAGGGTTTTTATTAAATTATCTATTGCAAAAAAACAGTTTAAATCCTGAAACAGATCTGGATGTTGATTTCACATATGACCATGTAGCATTAGCTCCAATGCTTATTGCCGGAAAAGTTGAAACAGGAGTTCTTCCGGAGCCATTAGTAACCATGGTTCTTCTAAAAAACCCAAAAATGCAAGTCGTTCTGGATTTTCAAAAAGAGTATGCAAATAAAACAAATTCACAAAACAGCTATCCTCTTTCGTGTATTGTAGTAAAAGAATCTTTTTACAAAGAAAATCCAGAAATAATAAAGACATTTCTTGAAGAACTTGAGCAATCAATAGAGTTTGTTAACAAAAATCCTATGGAGGCTGGTAAAATGGGTGAAGAAGTTGGTCTTGGAGTAACTGGTCCACTGGTAACAAAAGCACTTCCCAGATTAAATTTGGGTTTTATAAGTGCAAAAAATGCCCAAAAGAGTTTGTCTGATTATTACACTGTTTTATATAATTCAGATCCAAAATCAGTAGGAGGAAAGATCCCAGGATCAGAATTCTATCTGGAATCAAAGTAATGAATAAAGTAAAAGGGAGGACAAACAAGGGTTCTTGGTTCTCCCTGGTTTCTATAACACTTATTCTCATAATCTGGAAATTTGCATCTTTAATTATTGATGCTGATATAATTTTACCACCACCGGAAATTGTAATAAAATCTTTAATAAACATTATCACTAAAAAAAATTTTAGTGATAGAGTTCTAAACACACTTTTCCGTGGATTAGCTGGGTTTACAATATCTTACATAAGCGGAATTATCCTTGGACTTTGTTCAGGGCTTTCATCAAGATGCAAATTTCTACTCCAACCAATAACTTCAATAATACGGTCTACACCTGTAATTTCAATAATCCTTTTGGCATTAATATGGTTTAAAAATAGTAATGTTCCTATTTTCGTAGGATTTCTTATGTCATTCCCAATAATTTATGGAAACGTGGTTGAAGGAATATCAACTGTAGATAAAGTACTACTGGAAATGGCAAATATATATAAGATAAAACTCAAAACCCAAATAATATCCATATATTTACCATCACTTGTGCCATTTATACTTGCTGGTGCTTCACTCTCTCTTGGGGTAGTATGGAAATCTGTTATTGCGGCAGAAGTTCTTAGTCAGCCTAAATGGGGCATAGGTACAAGTTTAAATGAAGCGAAATCTTTTCTAATAACGGAAGAAGTTCTTGCCTGGACATTTATAGCAATTTTACTAAGTGTTTTAACTGAACACCTTTTTAGATTAATCCATTACTTGATACAAGGAAAAAATTATGGACATTCATTTAAGTAATATAAATTTTAAATATAATAATCTGATAATTTTTGATGGATTAAATTTAAATATTCCCAAAGGTAAGGTAACTGCCATTCTTGGACCATCAGGCTGTGGAAAAACAACATTATTAAACTTAATATCCGGTGTAATAAAACCTGATTCTGGAACAATAGACTACCCAGAAACACAAATTCTAAGCTATATATTTCAAGAACCCAGACTATTACCATGGAAAAATGTAAGTGAAAATATTAATTACGTACTTGGTAATATCTCCAGGGATAAAAGAGATGAAAGAATTCATCATTATTTAGAGAAGATGGAATTAGTTAAATTTTCCAACTACTACCCAAGAGAGTTAAGTGGAGGAATGAAACAGAGGGTCTCAATTGCCAGAGCTTTTGCCTATCCATCTAATACTATTCTAATGGATGAACCCTTTAAAGGACTGGACCTCAATCTGAAACTTAATCTATTCAAACTTTTTGATGAGATTTGGAAAGAAGACCAAAGAACAGCTATATTTGTAACCCACGATATTCATGAAGCATTACTACTTGGAGACCAAATAGTTGTTTTCTCCAATAGACCAGTAAAAATTAGAAGAAAATTTGACAACACCACCCCTTATAACGAAAGAACCCTACAAAACAGCTCAATTTTACAATTAGAAAAAGAACTATATACACTCTTATCATAAAAAAATCAAATTTAATTTCAAAAATAGTTGTCTCTATATAAATGATAAACTATAATTCGTCTAAACTTACATAGTAGGTACATTTTCCCTTTTAACGGAGGAAAGACATGGCTAATACTACATGTACAAACGAATATTACATTAATCGGCAAGAAAAAACCGAGTCTAATGCAAGAACTTACCCTAGAAAATTTCCATTATCTCTAAAAAAAGCCCACGGATCATGGGTAGAAGATATCGAAGGAAATAGATACCTGGATGCACTTTGTGGTGCAGGAACTTTAGCCCTTGGTCATAATTACCAAGAAATAAATGATAAATTGATTGAAATTATCAGTTCAGGTATGCCACTGCATACGCTGGATCTTACAACTCCTATAAAAGATGAGTTTGTAACTAAATTGTTATCGACCCTACCTGAGGAGTTACAAAATAATGCAAAAGTACAGTTTTGTAGTCCATCAGGAACCGATGCTGTTGATGCTGCTTTAAAACTTTGTAAAACAGCAACTGGTAGAGATTCTATAATAGCATTTGGTGGAGCATATCACGGAATGGGTCATGGTGCGTTAGCAATGACTGGAAATCTTACAGCAAAGAACAGTGTAACCGGATTAATGCCTAATGTACATTTTTTACCATACCCTTATGACTACCGTTGTCCTTTCGGATTAGGAGGAGAAGCAGGTGTCGAAGCTGCATGTCAAATATTTGAAAGAACATTAAAAGACCCTGAAAGTGGTATAACAAAACCTGCTGCTGTAATTTTAGAGCCAATACAGGGAGAGGGTGGTGTTATCCCTGCTCCCGCAAAATTTCTGCAAACTGTTAGAAGAGTTACTAAAGAGTTAGGAATTCCAATGATAGTTGACGAAATTCAGTGTGGAGTTGGAAGATCCGGAAAATTCTTTGCCTTTGAATATGCTGAAATTACTCCAGATGTAATTTTGGTATCAAAAGCCATTGGTGGATCACAACCACTTTCTGTTGTTATTTATAATAAAGAGCTGGATGTTTGGAAACCTGGAGCACATGCTGGAACATTTAGAGGTAATCAGTTAGCTATGGCTGCTGGAACTATAGTTATGGATGTTGTTAACAACAAAGATTTTCTTAACGAAGTTACTAGAAAAGGAAACTATATAAGAGAGAGATTAAATTCTCTTAAAGAAAAAGTCTCAATTATAGGGGATGTTAGAGGTAAAGGTTTAATGATTGGATTGGAAATTATTGATCCAAAATCTGCTTCTGACAGCCTTGGATCAAAAGATGCTTCTGGTGAATACGCTATGCAAATTCAGAAAAAAGCTTTTGAAAATAGATTAATTATCGAAAAAGGTGGAAGACACGGGTCAGTTATCCGTTTTTTAAATGCCTTAAATATTACAGATGAAGAGACAGAGGTAATATTAAATACTTTGGAAAAAGTAATTTCTGAGGTTAATAATGGAATTAAGTAACAATCTATTTTTAACTAATGATAAAAATAATAAGAATTTGTTTACAGAAAATGTAAATAAAGCTGCAAAAATTATAGCAGACTCCTATACATCCACAAAAGCATATTCAGGGTTAACTCCTGAAGAGCTGAAAAAACTTATATCAGGAATTGAAATCCTTCCTCAAAAAGGGGAAGGTTTTGATAAAGTCTTGGAAAAAGTACGAGATATAATTCTGCCGAATATGTTAAAGGTTAGCTCAACAGATTATATGGCACACCTTCACAGTCCTCCACTTTTAGAGAGCTTAATATCTGAATTGATATTAGCTAGTGGTAATCAGTCTATGGACTCTTGGGATCAGGCTCCAATAGCAACAGAGATTGAAGTTGATGTAATTAATCAACTATGCAGACTATACAATTTACCTAAAACAGCTGACGGAATTTTCACTTCAGGAGGGACTCAATCCAACCTGATGGGCTTAACCCTGGCCAGAGACTGGTTTTGTAATAAAATTGAAAACCACGATGTTAAAAAACTTGGACTACCAGCTGACTACAACAAAATAAGAATTTACACATCTGAAATTTCCCACTTTTCTGTTGAAAAGAGTGCCCATCTATTGGGTCTTGGATATAACTCTGTAGTTAAGGTTCCTGTTACTGCAGACCAGAAAATGGATGTTGATATTCTTGAAACATTAATTGAAAAGGATATAAACAGCGGTTTAAAACCAATGGCAATTACAGCAACAGTAGGAACAACAGACTATGGAAGTATTGACAACCTGATTAGACTTAGTAATATTTGCCAAAAATACAATATCTGGTTACATGCTGATGCAGCCTATGGAAGTGGTTTAATATTGTCGGAAAAGAACTCTACAAGAATAACAGGAATAGAACTTTGCGATTCAATTACTGTTGATTTCCATAAAATGTTTCTGCTACCTATCAGTTGTGGAGCATTTTTTGTTAAGGATAAAGAAAATTTTTCTCACCTAATGCTGCATGCAGACTATCTAAACAGAGAAGAGGATGAAGAAGAAGGTTATACAAATCTTGTTGGAAAATCCATGCAAACAACTAGACGGTTCGATGCACTTAAAGTTTGGATGATGTTCCTCTCATTAGGTAAAGAAAATCTTTCAAACCTGATTGATAAAAGCCTGGAGAATGCAAATTTCTTTTATGATCTCATAAAATCAAGAGATGACTTTGAGGTTGTAACCAAACCTGAAATTAGTTCTGTCGTATTCAGATTTTATGATAAAAATATCTCTAATGAACAGTTGGATGAATTAAACAAAAGAATTAGAAGAGATCTTATTCATTCAAATGGAATTGTTATTGGTCAGACAATATTTAACAAAAAGGTTTTTCTAAAGGTAACACTATTAAATCCTATGGTATCCCATGAAAATCTTGAAAATTTAATTAAAGTGATTACTGAAAAGAGTGTACAATTACGTTAGTTTCAATATAATTTATTTATATGGAAAATAATTTAATAAATATCAACAGCTTATTATATCGTACAATGAATGATGCAGATCTTGCAAAAGATGTATTGTACGATTATTTAAACGAAATCCCTAAGCTGTTTTCAGATATAAAAAATGCTCTAGACTCTGAAGACTACAATAAGCTTAAAAATCTTGCCCATAAAATCAAGGGAGCCAGTGCATCAATAGGTGCGAATGTAATGAAGATAGAAGCCGAATCTCTTGAAAGCCTTGCAATGGAAAGTAATAAATCAACAATAAAAAATCATTTAGAAATATTCAAAGGCAAACTTGACGAAACAATTGAAACAATTAAAAAACTGGAGTTAATGGTTTAATGAAAATTCTTATAGCAGAAGACTCTACAACATCTCGAAAACTATTAAAAGGTATTCTTCAAAAAATGGAATTTACTGTAACCGAGGCAATTGATGGTTCAGATGCTTGGGAAAAACTCCAGGAAGAGACACCCCCACGAATTGCAATAATTGATTGGTTAATGCCAAATTTAAATGGGATAGAGCTTGTAAAAAAGATCCGTAAACAGGAAAAAGAGACAAATAAATATACCTATATTATTATGGTAACATCAAATAGTGAAGAGAAAGATGCAAACCTAGGCTTCGATGCTGGAGTGGATAACTTTCTTACAAAACCTGTAGATCCAAACAGGTTAAGTATAACACTTAGAATCGCTAAAAGAATAATTGGACAACAAGAGTATTTAAACGGCATTCAATTTAAACTGGGACAGCAACTGTTAAAACAAAAAGAAGAGATAAAAAGAGCCCAAGAAATTCAGAAAATTCTTAATACTTCAGTACTACCACAATCCGAAAGCGTAAATATTAGGGCTGTTTATAATCCTTCACAAGAAATGGGTGGAGATTTTTTTAATATTGTTAATACAATTAGAGGAAATATAGCTGTAATAATGGTTGACTGTACAGGTCATGGGCTTGAAGCATCCATGTATGCAACACTATTAAAATCCGTATGTGACAGACATATTTATCTATTAGATAACCCCAAATATCTAAACAGTTTTATTCAAATGGTTAATATTGATGTTTCAGGTTACATAACATCTGATCAGTTTCCTGTAATGTTTGCTTCAATTTACGAACCGGAAACCAAAAAGTTTTACTATAGTAGTGCAAATGGAGAGCATCCTTATCTTATTAGGAATAATAGTGTATATAAACTGGCCAGAGTTCAAGGAATGCACCTTGGATACAATACAGAGAGTCAGTACTTTATAAAAAGCTTCCAGGTTAATCCTGAGGATATTATTCTTTTCTATTCTGATGCAATAATCGAAATAGATAATGCATCATGGGATAGACATGATGATCGGATACTAAGAAAAATCTTAACAAATACCGGTAAAAATTTAAGTGAATTTAATTCAAACCTAATGAATTTTATTGAGGAGACTTCTGGTAGTACAACTTTAGAAGATGATTTAAGCTTAATATATTTTCAAATAAAAGATCCTGTACATCATCACTCAATAATAGAGAGCAAAGGGCAAATGTTTACAGAGATAGAAGTTCTTGAAAAACAGCTCTATGAGTTTGACTACTCCTGGGATGATATACAAAAAATATCTATAGCTTATAAAGAGCTGATAGTAAACTCTCTGGACCATGGTTGTGTTGATTCAAACAGTTTAAAAGCTACACTTGATTACCAAATTAATTGCAATAAAGTTATACTTAGTGTAGAAGATGATGGTTGCGGGTTTGACCCGGAAGATATTCCAGATCCCACAGATTTAAACAGACTTGAAGAACTACTAAAAAACAATAAGGAAGAAGAGTATACCCATGGACGGGGTATATGGCTGGCAAATAATCTTGCAGATGAAGTAATATTCAGTTGTGGAGGCAGAAAAGCAACGATTAACCATAATAAAAGTAAAATATACACAAGCAATAACTATGTCTCACCTATTGATAATAAATAGCTCAAAGGGTAAATTATCCTAAATAGGAGATTTTATGAAAATAATAACAGATGTTGTTTCTGATATATTAATTTGTGCAGTTGATAAAACCTTTAATAACACAATCGATCACAGTGACATAACAATACAATTCACTAAAGAGATAAATCTTGGCCACTTCCAAACTAATATTGCATTAATTTCATCAAAAAAATTAAGTAAAAATCCAAAAGAAATAGCAACTCAAATTGTTTCTAATATTGAAATAGGGGAGATTATAAGTAAAGCAGAAATTGCTGGTCCCGGATTTATAAACTTTACACTAAATTCAAACTGGTTATATAGTTACCTACATAAATTTAATCCACTAGAGTGGAATTATGATCTTGAAATAGAAAAGGGTACAACGGTTATTGACTATTCCTCACCTAACATTGCTAAAAGAATGCACATAGCTCATTTAAGAAGTACAATTATTGGTGAATCAATAAAAAGAATGTATAAATTTATGAAGCGTGAAGTTATTGCAGACAACCACCTGGGAGATTGGGGAACACAGTTTGGAAAGCTTATTGTTGGTTACAATAACTGGCTCGATAAAGATGCTTATCAAACGGATCCTTTAGCAGAGTTGGAAAGAATTTATGTAAAATTCGAGCAGGAATCTGCAGAAAATGAGTCTTTACTACCCGAAGCCAGAACTGAACTTAAAAAACTTCAGGATGGAGATCCAGTAAATACAAATCTCTGGAAGGAATTTGTCAACACTTCAATTGCAGAGTATAACAAGCTATACAATCGTCTGGGTGTAGAATTTGATACCTACTGGGGGGAATCTTACTATGAAGACTCTATGCCCTCAGTAATAGAAGAACTGATTAACAAAAATATAGCCAAAGAGAGCCAGGGGGCATTAATTGTCGAATTTGATGAAAGTGAACACCTACATCCATGTCTTATAAGAAAATCTGATGGAGCAACACTTTATGCCACCTCGGATTTAGCATGTATCAAGAAAAAAATGGAAACTTACAATCTGAATAAACTTATATATGTTACTGATGACAGACAGAGTGATCATTTTAAACAGTTTTTTAAAGTGTCAGAAATGTTAGGATGGAGTGTAAATAATATCCACGTAACCTTTGGATTAATGAAGTTCGCAGATTCTCACTTTAGTAGCAGAAAAGGTAATGTTATCAGACTGGAAACTCTTTTAGATGAAGCAGAGAGCAGAGCTTTAAAAATTGTAGAAGAGAAAAATCCTGACCTGTCAGATAGTGAAAAGAGAGAAATTGCAAGAGTTGTTGGTATCGGTGCTGTAAAATACTCAGACCTAAGCCAGAATAGAAGTAGTACGATTATATTTGATTGGGATAAAAACCTCAGTTTTGATGGTAATACATCACCATATTTACAGTATGTTTATGCTAGAATTCAATCGATTTTAAGAAAAGCAGATTATAAGTTTAATGACCAAGAAAGTAGTCTTGAATATGAGTCCGAAATTGAACAGAAATTAATATTACAGTTAACAAAATTCCACAGTATAATAGTTAAAGCTGCTGAAACATGTAAACCGAATGTAATTGCAGATTATGTCTTCGAATTAGCTCAAATGTTTAATACATTCTATAACGCAATAAATATTATTAAATCTGAAGATCAACAAAAAGTATCCAGACTGATTTTAATTGATAAAATTGCAATGACAATTAAATCTGGACTAAATCTTCTTGGTATTGAAGTATTAGATAGAATGTAGATAGAAGCGACTATGATCGCTTCTATCTAAACTTCAGTTAAACTTCTGGCAATAGGAATACGTCTACCATTACCAAAGGCTTTCTTTGAAACTTTTAATACAGGAGGAACCTGGTTCCTCTTAAATTCAACTCGGGCAGTAAGTCTTAAAACAAATTTTACAGTTTCTTCATCAAATCCTTCCTGAACAATCTCTTCTAAAGATTTATTATGAACAATATAGAGGTCCAGAATTCCATCAAGAATATCATAGGGAGGTAAACTATCCTCATCCTTCTGATTTGGTCTTAATTCCGCACTAGGCGGCTTTTCAAGTATATTTAAAGGTATTATCTCCTTCTCTCGATTAATATAATAACATAATTCAAAAACTTCAGTTTTAAACAAATCTCCAATAACCGACAAACCACCAGCCATATCACCGTAAAGAGTACAATATCCGGTAGAGAGTTCAGACTTATTGCCTGTTGTTAATACCATTCCACCAAATTTATTTGAGTATGCCATTAAAAGAGTTCCTCTAATTCTAGCTTGAATATTCTCTTCTGCAACATTCTCTTTAGTTCCTTTAAAATAAGGTTCCAGTGTACTTAAAAAAGTTTCAAACATTGGCTCTATCGCAATCTCATCATAGGATATATTTAAGTTTTCAGCTAACTGTCTTGCATCGGTTTTACTCCCTTCAGATGAATATCTTGAAGGCATGGCAAAAGTACTCACATTTTCAGCCCCTAAAGCTTTTACAGCTAAAGTAGCAACCAATGCGGAATCAATCCCACCAGATGATCCTATTACAACTTTGGAAATTCCGCATTTATGCACATACTCCTTAATTCCTAAAGATAGTGCTAATTCAATTTCATGATATTTGTGGTAGGATGGTTCATCTAAAACAGTTTTAGAAAATGCATCAAAAACCAGTAATTCACTTTCAAATCCTTTAGCTACAGCTATTAGATCAGAATCTTTATTCATAGCGAAGGAATTACCATCAAATATTAAATTATCATTTGCCCCAACCATGTTAACATATAAAACAGAACAAGAACCTTTTTTACAAATATCCTTTACAATCTCTATTCTTGTCAGAATCTTTCCAGAATAAAATGGAGATGCGGAGGGTACAATAATAAGATCCGGATTTTGAGCCAAAATCTCATCAACCGGATTTTCAGGGTACTCCTTATCGCTAAATTCTCCATGATTCCACCATATATCTTCGCAAATAGCGAGACCAATTTTTACACCATGTAACTTAAACAGAGATCTTTCAGAACTTGGTTCAAAATATCTTGCTTCATCAAAAACATCATAGGTAGGTAGCAATGTCTTGTCCTGGGAAAAAATAATTCTATTTTCAAATATTACAACTGCTCTGTTAACCAGTCTTTTTCCATTTGATTTTTTATTGTAATCAACATAACCAACACAAACAGCTATGTTCGGATCCAAGTTTTCAATCAACCAGTTTAATGATTCAATATTTTTATCCACAAATGAGTTATAATTAACTAGATCCATTGGAGGATACCCGGAAATTGACATTTCAGGAAAAACAACAAGAGAAACCCCTAAATCAAGAGCTTTTTTAGACTCTTCAAGAATCAATAAAGCATTATTTTTAAAGTCACCAATCTTTGAATTTATCTGACCTGCTGCAATTTTCATTTCATCTCCTTATAGTAAAAATATACTATATCAAATAAAAAAATAATATGATAATCTTGTATTTTAAAAGGAGAAATTAATGAAAACATCTGTTCAGGTTCTGCTAGGTATAATAGCCGGGACTGTTTTAGCTCTACTGTTACCCATTAATAGTATCGTATTACAGATAATAAACGAAACATCTACAACTATAATATCAATGGGTCGCTATATAATTTTACCTCTACTTTTCTTTTCAATGATGGTATCAGTGTCTCAGTTGCAAAGGAGTAAACTTCTTGCAAAAAATACTTTCAAGTTAATTGGAATTACATCCATGTTTACTCTGTCTATGGTAATAGTTGGAGTCATTTCTGTTTTAATTTATTCTTCCGGTCAAATTCCCGTTGTAATAGATGGAATTCAGAATATTAATATTCCAAGTTTCAAAGATATTGTTGCACTATCTTTTCCTAATAATATTTTTTCTATTTTTCAAGGTGAATTCAGTAGCCAGAATAATCAATTTATACCGTTTTTTATTTTAGCATTAATTCTTGGAATCTTTTTTACTAGATGCAGCAGAGAGGAAGTTGAACCAACTTATAATCTGGTAGACTCATTATCAAGAATATTTTTTAAAATAAACCAGTATTTCTATAATTTATCATTCCTTTGGTCTCTACTACTAACAGCATCTTATATTACAAAAATCAGGAATATTCTTGATCTTTCTATATTTCTACCATTAATAATAATGTTAATAATCATAAGTTCTATAATAATTTTCGTCTTTTTTCCTGTCATATTCTTTTTTACAAGCGGTAAGAAGAATCCTTTTAAATATATTTTTCTTGAAATACCTTCACTTATGACAGCTATTTTAAGTGGTGATCTATTTTTTACCGGAACAGCCATAACACTTGGCCAGAAGAAAGATTTTAAGATTAAAAGAACATACTCTGGATTTAATATTCCGTTTTTAACACTATTTTCAAAGGGAGGTACAGCTTTTGTCTCTGTTATAACTTTTGTTGTTATATTAAAGTCATATTCAAGTTTGGACATAACTGCATCTCAGATTTTATGGGTAAGTGTTTTTTCTTTTATTATATCCTTTTGTCTGCCAACAAAAACAATTGGGAGCAGTATTTCATCCCTGTATATATTGTGTTCACTATATGGGTATGGAGGAATGGAAGATAGCTTTATAATTTTATCTCCAGCCTTTCCAATAATTGCATCAATAGCTACACTACTTAACACTGCTTCGATAATATTAATTAATACTATTATGGATCCTGAAAGAAATAATTAACTATAAATGCCACAACAAACCTGTTGTGGCTCCAATAATCCACTGATTATCTCTAAATGTAAAATTTCGATAATTGACTGATAAAAAAAATTGTGTATTTTCGCTAAGAGGAGGTTTTATTAAAGCAAATAACTGGCCTTCCCAGAACAAATAACGCAATTCTGAGTAAAACCAGTTTATTGAACTATCTAAATCCAGAATTCCTTCAATCTCCTTATCAACTTTAACAATTACAGGAAGCCGAACGCCACCGCCTAAAGAAAGTCCTATAGTAAAACTATCTGTAAAAGAGATTGCAATACCAGGATATGCAAAGATATCAAACTCAAGGGTATAAAAACCTGAATATACATCATTAAACACTGGAGTATTATTTTCAATTCTGTAGTTAGCTTCAGTAAGACCAAATCCACTACGGATATTAAATAGAGATATAGAAATACTATTAAAAACTACAGGTCGTTGCTGTATTGGAGATGGGGCGCTGTTAAATATCGGATTATTATAATAATCAAGTGACAGAGCAACTCCCAATGTTTGAGAGTTGCAATACGAAGTTATAATAACCGCAAAAAATAAGCTTATAAATAATCTCATAATTTTATAATAGTATCTATTTTTATTTTAAGCTAATAGTTTCAACCATATATCTAACATTTACACTATCTTTATCCCGAATATATTTTGATACAACGACAACTATATTATTATCAACAGAAGAGTGTAAAATTCTTTCAATTTTATAGTCAGCAACATCTTTTCGTTCATAAGATGGATTACCAATTAGGTAAGTTTTTACTTTTCCTGATTTTTCAGTAGTTTTTAAATTTATGCTGAATGATGAATATATATCTGTGCCTGCTTCTCTCTTATTTTTTATCAGCTCAAAATTATACGAAGTACCAGTTTGAAAATCTCTAAAATCCAATGAATCTACATTATCATTATCATTGATTCTTACATATAAAGGTCTACCCTGCTCCAGAAAATCAATATTATAGCTTGATATTTTCTTGCTGCCTTCATTAAGTAATTTAAGTAGTCCACCTAATGCAGATTCTCCCGGTTCGATTACTGTTTTGTATTCTCCGGTAAAGACACCACCACTAACAAATGAGTTGTTTTTTACATCAACAAGCCACATATTAGCATATGCTTTTTGAAAGTCAGAAGCAATTCCGTACTCACCAAATAAAAAATACTTTCCATTGCTTGAAAAACCAAGGTTAACAAAATTAGAAACATCTCCAGCAAAAAGAACCGTTGTAATAAATATAAATAAAATAATAGAAAGTTTTTTCATAATAACTCCTTAGTACAAATATCGAACTTTTTTTTTATATAATAAATTAATTTTTTTATTTTTTAACCTTGGTTATAGTATATAATAACCTGGTATGACGTTAAAAACTAAAAATCTTACTCTAAAATTTTCATCAGCATTAATTTTTCTATTTAATACATTTTTATTGTTTGCTTTTGTATATTTTCCACAAATTAACAATGGAAATCAGGTTTCATTATTCATTATTTCAATAAATGTGACAATAATATCATTCTTCGTATATCTCTATTTCAAGAAAAGTGTGCCATCAGAAATTATCCTTTTTACAATATTTATTCTCTCTCTTTCTATGCAAAGTGTACGAATTGTTAGTTCTTTTACAAAATATGAGACTTTTGCAATATCTATATTTATTGGAAGAGTATCAATATTTTTTAAATATTTAGGACTTTTATCTTTATTGGGAGCATCACTCTTTACTTTTAGCATTAAAAAGCAAAAAGTTGGTAGCTGGTTATTATTAACTCTGTTTGTCTCTATAATAATTGCAGCAATTATTCATTTTAATACTGGTCAGTTTGAAAATATACTTCTTCCAAGAGTAATCTTTAAAATGCAAGAGTTGGTTATCTCAATTTCCACAATCTTACTAACTGTTATAACTTTTATTAAAAGTGGTTATGATACCAAAAATAAAGACTACATCATTCTAGGAATTTCATCACTTCTATTATCAATATCAATCCTTCTAACCTTTGTTAATCTATCAACAAATGTTTTGATAATAATTATATTATTACTAAATTCCGGTTCGATTCTTTATTTAAAAAGTTTGCATAATATAACTTTATGGAGTTAATGTAACAACAATAGCAACTGTTACAGGAATTAATAAGTTATCAACATCCTTTGCAGGTACAAGTTCAATAATAGAGCCAGCAATAGCAGCCATTAATGATTTTGAAAAAGACCCTGTAACACCATAAGTTGTTGATAAAATCATAGTAAAACAAGTAAAGAAACCTGTATAGGATTTACCTTTTGTATATGGAATCTTCTTATAGCCCCAAAGTTTTCCAGTAATACTTGATAGTCCATCACCAAAAGCCAGTGCATATATTCCGCAAGTGGCTGCTACAGGGCTAAATATTGAAAGAGAAAGTATTGCTCCTATTGCCAAAGTTACTGGGCCAAGGGTAATCCCTTTGTCCCTATCCCTGGCGGCAATTTCAGAAACAGATGAAATCATACTGAATACAATAATCCCATTATTTCTTAATATTTCATTTAAAATATAAAAAATTGTTCCGACTATTAACAATAGAATAGTAAAATTCTTGTTTAAGCTAGAAAGGGTTGGAATTAAGGCTATTGTCATATGTATTCCTTTTCTAACAAACTCTTTCTGCATTGTGGTGTATTTATATGTTATTAAATTTTCTCTTTTTTCCATATAAATATGTTTGCAATTTCTATGCCAAGCCTAAAAAGCTGTAAAACACCTATTTAGCACACTTTAAGTCAAATTAATTGATTTATGTGTATACTTTTTTATACACTTTAAATTCATAAAATACTATGAATTTTTAATTTCATTAACAAGAGCATCGAAGATAGTTAACATATCATCATTAGTTTTTCTAAGTCTTGCTGCTACAGTCTTTAATATCTCCTTTGTTATGTGTAATCCTATGGTAGGATGTTCTTCACAAAAATCTTCAAAATCTTTCTTTGAAATTACTAAAAAATTGCATTTTGACTTAGTAATTACAGTAGCAGATCTCTCTCCTTCACTAACAATGGCAAGTTCACCAAAAAAGACATTATGTTCAGCAGTTAACTCGACTACTGTATATTCATCTCCACTCCGGGTTTTTTTTCTTATCTCTACTGTACCTTCGTAAACAATAAACATATCATCGCCAAAAGAGCCTTCAGAAATAACTATAGAGTCATTTTCATACTCTTTTATTGAGCAAATACTATTTAATTTTTCCAAAGACTCCCTATTGTTTGCAAATGAACTGAATAGAGGAATTTTTGCTAGTTTATCAAGTCTTTCCGAATTTGACTTATTATTCTCTGTCATGATTCAACCTCTCTATAACGATTGCCATTGAATATTTCTTTACAATGTAATTTTTTGATGGTGCAAAATATGGATTATTTACACTCATCTCTTTAACATCCTGTAAATTTTGAACTAGTCTAGATATATCTGTTGTTTTTTGTGCCTCTCTTAGAGCTTCCATTTTCATAATATTTACCGGTACAGCATTTTCCAGTATCCCCAAAACAACAACACCAGTTGTTCCTATCTCCTTTAAAAACTCTACATACTCTCTTCCAACAAATTTATCTGGTATTTCCATTGTTTTTAAAAGAGAATCTGTTCCACTAAGTAGCTCATTTAAAATATGAGACATACCTTGAGACATTGTTGCGTTTGCAACTATATTTTTAGACATTTCCTGACTTAATAAAATTTCATCACATGAAGCCTGCCTTAAATTACCTTCATATTTTTTGTCTAGCAATTCGGCACACACATATGTGTCTCTGGACATTGATTTAATAGTCATAACTGTCATTATGGTTTTTGAATCAATTTCTGACACAGATGTATTCGCCAACTCATCTGCCAAAACTATAACTTTCTTTGCTTCCTTTATATTAGCCCGTCTTAAATGGGTAGGAGAAAAAAATTCACCTCTTACAAATTTTATATCTGTTAGTTTTTTATCTTCCCTTAATAACTCAATTAATTCAGGATCTGCATTATTTAGTAATATTATATCTGTAGAATGTATATTATGTGACTCATCAATTACATATACAAGGATCTCTTTCATCCTCTTTGACCAACCACAAATTACTAAATGATTCTTTAATTTAGGGTACTCCATCAAACCCCTCCTTGCTTTAGAATTACGATCAACAAATAGGGATGCAAAAACCCCTGATAAATAACTTATTAAACCTATACCAAAAAAGATAATTACAAATGTAAACAATCTCCCCGGGAAAGACTGTGCAACTTTCAATCCATAACCGGTAGAACTCAATGTAATAATTGCTGTCCAAATACCATCAAATAGTGTTAGAAACTGAGGATTTCCATAATCCTTTTCAATAAGAAAGAGAATAAGGCCAAACATCCATATAGTTAATGATACAATTATTGTTGGCAGTACAAATGTATATTTTCTTAAAAATGAATTTATTTTCTGTTTAATTTTTTTAATTTCCATTTATAAACTCCAATTCAACCGGAGTCCAAATTGTTGCGTCTTTTAAAGATTCATCTATCTCTCCAATTAAACTTTTAGTTGTTAACTCTACCATAAGATACTCTTTCCCTCTATATTCAAATTTACTACCTTCTCCGGGAATATCAACTGCTAATAATGCATGTTTCGCTTTTTCTGAGGCTAAAAGTATAGAATCTATTCCAAATTTTTTTAGTAATATTCCCAAAACTATCGATCTAGCATCACAATCTCCAGTTTTTGTAATAGCAGATTCCAAAGGATTTAATAGATCAGAACTGCTATTAAGATTTCTTGAATAGTTAAAACTTTGAATCCAGAACATTAAAATCTCTGTTAAATCATAGTTAGAATACTTATTATTTGCAAAATATGGAGTTAAGGACTTATATAAAGGTTCTAATCGTAGAAAGTTATCCCTAATAACTATCTGATAATACCTAATCCAGGCCTTATAGAAGTTTTCAGGGTCATAGGCATATTGTCCCATTATAGAAGCTTCACGCTCAATTACAGCCTGGGAATTTCCATAATCATAAGTCGCAACTGGAACAGTAAGTTTATGACCAAAAAAATCAATAGTTTTATCACTTTCAACTCTGCTAGGGGATTGGTCTAAAAAAGAACTAATTGGCCCCTGAATTTCTGCTGTCCAACTACCGGGAGAAAAACTATCTAATATAGACTGGATTTCATTATAGTACATTTTAAAATTTTCCTCTAATGTAAAACTTACTAAATGATAGTCATAATCATCCCCGTTCATAAAAATCATCCAACCTTTATGATTTATATCTCCAAGTTTAAATGTAATTTCTCCAATAGCACACTCATAATCCTTGTAAAAATATGGAACAAAATCTCCACTTGCATCCAATCCACTAGTTAGGGACTTAAACATGGAATTAATACTTTCGTACTCATCTCCACTCCATGATGTTATTGAAAATGCAACATTATTATCAGCAGATAACCAGGATAAATTGGATTCCGACTCATAGGGTTGTAGCACCCAGCCCTCTAGGGGATAGACAGAATAATTATATCCTGGAACTTCAATAACTTCAGAAAAAAGTGAAATTATTAAAAGATATTGCACTATATATAAAAGTTTTTTCATCTTTTTTTAGATAAAAACCTAAAGATAAAAAACAGAATAAGTCCGGAAACAATCATTGAAAATGAAAGAATCTGACCAGTTGTTATATTTAAGAATGATACAAATTCAAAGTTCCCAGAGGGTGGACCAAGATGAATAGGGAAATCCAGTCCATCATCGGGTTGCCTAAAATATTCTACAAAAAATCTGAAGGTCCCAAAAAGAATTAGATACATTGACAGCATAAAACCTTTAAATGATTTAAATTTTTTAACTATAAACCACATAACAAACCATAAAAAGAGACCCTCAAAAAATGCTTCATAAAGTTGAGAGGGATGTCTTGGCAGATTAACCATATTTTGAGTCGATATATCCAAATTTATCTTATTTGCAAATTCTACTACCCAATCCTTGGATTTTAAAAATCGATGTGCCATTGGAGTTGTAGGAAAAATCATTCCAAATGGTGAAGAAGTTATACGTCCATATAGCTCTCCGTTAATAAAATTTCCTAACCTACCAAAAGTAAATCCAAGGGGAAGGGCTGTACACAGATAGTCTGCTAAATCAAGAAAACTTACTTTTTTAATTTTACAATATATTAGAGCTGCTGTAATACCACCAAGAACACCTCCATGATATGACATTCCCTGAAAACCAACAAATTGACCATTTCTAAAGGGCCAAAAAATTAACCATGGAGAGTTCCTGTAATAATCATCTATCTCATAAACAAGTGTTGAAAAGATTCGTGCTCCAATAACTAATCCAATCATTATGTAGAAAATATAATCAGATGCAACCTCTTTTTTTATATCGTACTTATCTCTCTTTATCTGCTTCATAAATAAAAAATAGGTTATACCTAATGCAATTAAGTACATTAACGCATACCATCTAACAAAAAAACCTGGTATAACTTCCGGTTTTATCCATTCCGGATAATTAATAAAATATAATATAGACACTGACATACTTCCTTAATTAAATGATTTTTCTATCTGCCCTGTATTTGGATTAAAAGTAATCCTGCACATAGGCTGTTCATCTACTATTTCCAACTTTCTTCCATGGGACTCAAACACTACACCCGGATAAATTTTATTTCTGATAATAATCTCGGACTTTGCATGTTCTTCAAATTTTTCTCTCAGAAGAAATAGCTTCATATTCTTCTTTTCAAGCTTCTTCATAAGAAAAACTTTCTGCTTTCTTAAATGAGCTATTTTATCCTGGCTTAATCGGCTGTTTCCACCTTGCAAAACCTGATCCAGTTTCATTAAATCTTCCTGAATATTCTCTACATCCTTTTCAAAAACCTTAATTTTATCAGCAACTAAATAATCCTGCCCAAATGAGATAAAAGTTTTACTTCCAGATGGAGAACCTATTTCATCAACAGTTAATCCATGCTTTGAAAAAGCCTCTCCACCAATAATCTTGGAGCCATTTTTATCAAAAAGTATTCTGCCATTACTGATAATCTTTGTGTGCAGTGAGGCTTTTCTGATATGAATATCATCCACAGCCATCATATTTCCCTTTTCAATAAATTTTACATCTATTTTTTCTTTTGCTCTTAAAACTGCTTTTTCTTCACCTTTAACACCTTGAGCAATAATAATATTCTTATCTGCACTAACTAAAGCTCCCTGAACTGTACCAAGAATTTTTACATTTCCACCGGAGACAACATATAAAGATGACATAACATTACCTTTAACAACTAAAGAGCATAATGTTTTAATACTACCTGTTTTTATAGACACATCTGATGATAAAACCTTCATATCTACTATCGTAATTGTTTTATCATCTACTTTTAATTCTCCATTTATATCGGATGACAATATTATTGAATCATCTGCTTGTTTTTCTTCTAAAATATAATCCCCAATTTTAAGATCCAGGGATATAACTCCTGAAGATTCCATTACAGTTCCCAGAACATCGTAGCCATCTTCAGCCTTCTCCTTACTTGGAAAAATTTGAGCAATTTTCTGACCTTTTTCAATTTCGTATGAAAATTTTGATGCACCAGTATTATTATTAAAAAATTTTATCCTGCTACTCTTCTTATCTGTTGGAACTCTTCCAGTAGCAAAAACAACCTCAGATATTAATTCTCCATTGGTAAATTTTTCAAATGACTCTTCAATAATCTTATGGTCTATACCTTTAACAACCCCGGCAGCTTCAATCTGCTTATTAATAAATTCTATTGAAGCTTGTTCGCCGGAACCATCCTCCTTATGAAATGTAAAAGAAGCTGTCATGGCATCGTTGGAAACTGATATATCAACAAACATATCCTTATGTTCCCGAACTCTTAAAAGTGTTACATCACCATCTTCACCAAGATCAAGAATGCCATCAATTTTTGAGATATATTTATTCTGCTTAATTATTATATTTTCATATGTTTTAATTATTGGGTCATTACCAACAAGTCCCTTAATTTTATTACCGTAGATATCTGTTCCATCATCACCGGGGACAGGATCTGTTAATAAAGCAAATTCAAAACCCTTATTTACCAGAATTGCTGATGATATCGAATCCTTTGAAAACTCTTTAAAAGATGGATAAAATGTCTCGATATCATCGGTTATTCTATTAATTATACCTTCAATTTTATCAACAGATACGAACTCTTTTTGAAACTTAAGGCGTCTAGGTTCTCCTCTGGTTGCTGTTCTACCTTCAACAATAACATATTCAAGTGAGAGTTCCGAACTTTTATAAAACCGAAGAATTCTTTTTTTTACAGCTTCAAGATTCATTCCTTTTATTTTACTGTCTCTTATTAATGCACCTATATATTTTAAGGATAATCTTTGTCCCGGGCCCGCACCTTTAACTAATATCAATGTAGCTTTTGTGTTTGTTTTATTTATTTCTATTCTGGCAACAGATTTTTTATTCTTAGTTAATGAGAATTTAATCTTTTTCTTCTCAATAATTGCTTTTTTTAAATTTGATAAGATAATGTCTTCACTTTTAAACAGTTCAAAAGGATAATCAATTTCTGCAAATAAATTAATTATATCATTAAAATGTGGTACCGGTGCATCATCACTTGGATTAAAAGTCAAATAATACTCTGCAAAATCTTCACTTGGTTCCACAAACATATTGTGACCTTTAAAAGGAATAAAATCTATCCAGTTCTTACCTATTCGGATAAATCCACTTTGCTCTGCTTTTATAATTTTATTCTCAAGATCTATTTCAAAAGAGTTTGCAAAACAGAAATTTTCATCATCATCACGAGAGGGTTTTACGATATTACCCTTTACAGAATATCCGTTTTTTGGCTTTCCCTCCGGGTCAATTGTAAATATTATATCATCTTTATTAACATAGTAATGATTTAAAACATCATAGGATAACTGCTCTGATTCGACACCGAGTTTATAATCATCCTGTAACGGGTACACTATAGGTTTCTCTGAGTTGTTAATTAAGTGATTGTATACAGGTTCCAAACTTTGAGTCATCGTTAAGATGGCAATATTCAGTTTAGAAAGTTTACCAGAAACAGGCTCAACACCACGGGCTATTATATAAGATTCCTGCTCCTGTTTTTTTTCTATAAGATCAAATATTCTTGAAAATTGAAATTGTTTAAAACCCCGTTTTACCCCGGCTCTATCAAGGAGTTCAAGTATTTTTTCATCACTCCATTCAAATAAAACATCAGAAGGTACATAATCCAAAAAGGCTGTCATTTCATCATCTGAGATTCTTATCGTAATATTTCCATGAATATTTTTTTTCATAAAACCTAAACTACAAAGCCCTTCTTAACTGCTTCAGCTAATTTTGTCTTAATTAGTACATTTTCCTTTTTTAATTGACTTATATCATATTGTTGAGATTTTACAGTCTCAATTAGCTCACTAACAGAAATATTCTCGGTATATAATAACTCGTTTAAATATTCCATTCTGGACTCAAAATCAGACTCAGCTTCAAGTTCTGCTTCTTTATATGTATTATCAAGGTCAACACTAAATAATACATCATCATCTAAATCCTCTTCTTCTATCAACTTATCAGCTATTCTAAATATTGCCTGACTCAATACTGATCCCGGTTTATATTTTACTACAGGAAGACGTGAATTTAAAGCTTTTATTTGAACATCATCACGATAGATTACGCCCAGATGTTCCATATCCAATCCCAGATACTCTCTGGAAGAGTGCCTTAATTTTGATGCTTTTGCTGCATCTTTTGGTTCTTCCATCATATTTAAAATTAGTCTTGGTTTTAAATTATCCAGGGTTTTTTTGTATTTTTGGCAATTTTCCGGGTCAATTGCATCCAGTTGTTCAATTAATTTAGGTATATAAATTCTCTGCATAGAGTGACCATCTTTTTTCATTTTTTCTAAAAAAACACCACCGGGACTCTTAGTCGGAAAACAGTTATTTAAAATTCGAAATGATATATTTTTCAAAAATAAATAGGCATTTAAATTTGCTGTTAAAGTTGGACTGGTAACAATAAGTCCCCTTCCAGACATTAAAAAGAAATCCATAATATCCAGGGAGGTTCCTGCTCCTAAATCCAGTATTAAATAATCTGCATCAATTTTTAAAAGATTAGTTATAATTTTCTTTTTTTGAGTAACTTTAAGATTTGCCATACCTGGAACTTCAGCTTCACCTGCAATAAAAAGAAGATTTTCATAATTTGTCTTTAAAATAATGTCTTCAAAGGAAGTATCAATATCTGTCATAAAGGTACCAATACCTTTTAAAGATCCCATCTGACCAATAATAACGTGAAGGTTTGAACCACCTAAATCCAGATCTACCAGAACTACTTTTCTACCGGTCTGAGCCAATGCTATGGCTAAGTTAGCAGCTACCAGAGACTTACCAACACCACCTTTACCGCTAGCAATGGGAATTATATGCATTTTAACCTCCAACTTTATTTTATATATTATATGTTATAATAACAAAGAAGAAAAGAATACATAATTATTAATAGTAATTGACAAGATTGAGTTCAATTTCAATTATTATATAAAAAGGAATTAAACAATTATGAGGATTAATAAAAAAAATATATTACTGGCATCTATGACTATAGCTATAATCATGATTTTTTTCGTAACAGTACCACTGTTTTCTGTAACCAATAAAGAAGATCAGAATAAATCCGGACAGGTAAAAACAAAAGAACAAATTACATCAAGTGAATACGCTGCAATGTTTCAGAGTGTTTTCCAATATGTTTTAGGTAACTATGTAGATGATGTATCTCCGGAAACTCTTTTTGAAGGAGCTATGAAAGGACTATTTGATAGCTTGGAAGATCCTCATTCAACTTATTTAAGCAAATCACAACTTCTTGATTTAACTGATACCACAGAGGGAGAGTTTGGCGGTCTTGGTATTCATATACAAAAACAGGTTGTTGGATTAAACTCTGACAACAAAAGTAAAGAACTGCCTTATGTAAAAATAATCTCTCCAATACAAGGAACACCAGCCTTTAAAGCGGGTCTTCAGTCTGGTGATTATATTACTCAGATTAACGGTGAGTCTACAATAGATCTGACATCTGACGATGTTCTGGATAAACTTAGAGGAGAGCCTGGCACACCTGTTACAATAACTGTTCTTAGAAACAAAATAGTAACTTTTGACGTAACGATTACGAGAGCTATAATAGAAATACCAACTGTAAAAAGTGCTGTAATTAAAACTGTTGGTTATATTAAAATATCCCAGTTTTCAAATCATTCAGCTTCACAGATAAAAGAGTCTGTCGAAGAATTACTCTCAAAGAATGTAAAAGGTATTATTTTTGATGTAAGAAATAATCCGGGAGGACTCCTAACATCTGTAATTGAAATAGCAGACTTTATTTTTGAAGATGGTGTTATTGTTTCAACAAGATCTAGAATTGAAGAGGAAAATAGTGAAATACTGGCAACTAAAGGAGCTATTATCCCTAAAAACATGCCTTTGGCAATTTTAATTAATAGTGGTTCCGCCTCAGCATCTGAAATACTGACTGGAGTACTAAAAGATAGAAACAGAGCTGTTGTAATTGGGTCTAAATCATTTGGTAAGGGTTCTGTTCAGCAAATGAGATATTTCGCTGATGGAGGTTTTAAGTTAACAATAGCTAAGTTTTACTCGCCAAATGGAGTAACAATAGATAAATTAGGTATAGAACCGGATATTCAAGTTGATGAAATTTCAATTAATAGCCTAGATGAAGATCAAACTATAAACTACATAAATCTGTTAAATGATAAAATAATAGATAATTATTTACTGGAAAATTCAGATATAACTGAAGAAATGATTGTTAATTTGGCTAAATCAATAATTAATGATGGATATAATGTGCCAGAAGATTTTTTAATAGCCGACATTAGAACAAGAGTTCAGCGCTCTATGGAAAATCCGCCGATATATGACATTGATAATGATAAAACATTGATTAAAGCTATGGAGATTTTAAAGAATGAAACAGTTAATTCTTCCAATTAATTATAATGGTGAGGAGTTTTTCAATCTACCTCAAAAAGAGAGTCATTACTTAATTAATGTACAGAGAAGAAGTATCGGATATCAGTTTGACCTTCAGGATTCCAAAGGGTCACTTTATAGAGGTGTAATAATAGATATTGTTGATGGATTATGCAGTCTAAAGCTTACAATTAGTAGTGAAGCCCCAAAAAAGGAGTTTTCTATAACAATGCTTCAAGGAATCCCCAAAGGCAAAAAAATTGATCTTATGATTAGACAATCAGTTGAAGCTGGTGTAGATCATTTTTATCCAATTATGGCGGATCACAGTATCCCAATATTTAACTCTGATTCAGAAAGAGAAAAAAAACGTGAACGATGGTATAAGATCGTAAAAGAAGCTGCGCAGCAAAGTGGAACTAAAGATATCACGACCCTGGAAGAGCTTCAAACTTTAAAAGATGCTTTAAATTCAATAAAAAAACCATTTACAGGTATTTTCTTCCATCAAGTACCTTTAGAAAACATGTATTTGCACCAGATTCTGGAACAGCCAGAGGAAAATATAGTTTTGGTTATTGGGCCGGAAGGAGGATTATCTCAAAAGGAAGTGAATCTTTTAATTGAAAATAATTTTAAGCCGGCACTATTAGGAGATAATATATTAAGAGCAGAGACAGCAACAACTTTTGCACTAGGAGCAGTCCAAATAATATTAAATGAAAGAAAGTGTTGGAAGATTACTAATTAATCTTATTGCCGATTGTGGCTTTTTCTGTTAACTTAGATTTATGTTTAGTGTAGAATTTTTATTAAAATTAATTAGTAGTCGTAAAGTATCAAACTATATATTTACTATTCTGTTTATATCGATAATAACTCTTGTTGATTTTTTAACACTATTTATTTTTGGCCAGATGATAGGAATTTACCTCTATTTAGGAATAATAGGTTCCATAAGTTTTTTTGGTGTAATAATAGTTATTAAGCTTATCAACAAAAAAATAATAAAACTGGAAAATAAACATGCCCTGGGAAAATTTCCTAAAGAAGAATTTAATAGCATTATTTCAATTTATTTTTCATCCTTTTTAATAATTTTCCCAGGAATTGTAAGTAGTGTTTTAGGTTATATCTTTTTAATTCCTCAAATTAGAAACTTGATTGGTAAATTATTGACCAGGTCATTAAACCTGGATTGGAATGCGGTTTATGAATATAAAGAAATATATAAAAGCTAAGAGATATTTATTTACAATTGTTTTTACTCTTCTAACATCCTGTACAACTTTTGCTATTTCCGATAATAGAACTAATAGTATCAATTCAACACAATCCCAAATAGTTATGTCAGCAATAAATTCAACTTCAATGAAATACGCTGACTTTCTGTATTTTTCAAAGAATAAATTTAATAATGATTGTTCAGGTTTAATCTATGGTATTTACTCTGAAGCAGGTATAGATCTTATAAGTATCATATCCCAAGAAAGCGGTAATGGAGTAAAAAGATTATACACATCATTAAAAAAAAGAGACCTTTTACATAAAAACAAACTCCCAAATATTGGTGATTTAATATTCTGGAATAACACATATGGAAAATGGGGAGAAAATCCCTTGTCCCATGCAGGAGTTGTTATAGATGTTGATAAAAGCTCTGGTGATATAACCTATATCCATAACAATACCTATCTAGGCAAAATTCAAAAAGACAAAATGAATCTGTTCTCTCCCCAGAATAAAGATCTCAATAGCTATATGCGATACGATAGCAAATATAAAAAAACCGCAGGTGAGTTATTCGACTCCTTCGGTATGGCATGGAGATTATGAATGTATTAACGCCACAACAAACCAGAGAACTTGAATATCAAATTATCAATGAGTATAAAATACCAGAAATTCTTCTAATGGAAAATGCAGCACATGCTTTATTTAGAATAATTAAAGAAAGATATAAAAGTTATAAGATTTTGATTTTGTGTGGACCTGGTAATAATGGAGGAGATGGTCTTGCTCTTGCAAGATTATTAAAAAGTGATGGTAGGGATGTATCAATTTATTTTCTTAAAAAACCGGATTATACAGGTATTTCCCTAGAAAACTATTCTGCATTAAATAATGTTCCAATTTTAGAAAATCTGGATAATATAAACGATAAAAATTTACTTATAGTCGACTCCCTTTTTGGTACTGGGTTAAATAGAAACCTTGATAATAAAACAGAAAACCTTATTAATAAAATAAATAATTCAGGTAATGAACTGATAAGCGTTGATATTCCTTCGGGAATAAATGGTTTAAATGGCAAAATAATGGGAAATACTGCGATTAAAGCAAATTTAACTGTTACTTTTTTAACCCCAAAAATAGGACACTATATATTTCCAGGTGCAAACTTTACAGGAGAATTAATTGTTTCCAATATATCTGCTCCATTAGAATTATTAGACAGAGATGGATATATAAAACTAAATAATCCTATACCAATTCCTGAAAAAGAAAAAAACAGTCATAAAAGCTCCTATGGAAAAGTTTTGGTTATAGCCGGGTCACTTAATTACTATGGAGCCCCATATTTCACTTCAAAGGCTTCAATCCTGGCTGGCTGTGGATATACAACACTTGCAACAGAGAATTCTGTTGCAAGTGTTTGTGCGGCTCTAGTTCCTGAAGTTATATATAAAAATATTGATGAAATTGAACCTCAACTTGATAGTTTTACAACTATAGTATTTGGACCAGGCCTTGGTATAAATAAAAAATCCAGAGCTCTTTTTAAATGCGTAATTAGTAGTAATATTAATAACTTAATAATTGATGCTGACGGATTAACACTTCTTTCTGAATATTCTGAAAATAAACCGAATTTAAAGAACACTGTATTAACTCCACATTCCGGTGAAATGGCCAGGCTGTTAAATTGTTCTGTTAGCAGTATAGAAGAAAACAGAATAGAGAGTGCAAAAAAATTATCGAAAGATTTTAATAGCATTGTTGTGTTAAAAGGCCATTACACAATAATAACAACACCCCAGGGTAAGACCTATATAAACACTGAAACATCAGCATCTCTTTCTACAGCAGGAAGTGGAGATGTTTTAAGTGGTATTATCGCAGGTTTAACAGGTTATCTTAATTTGGAAGATGCTGTCCTGACAGGGGTATATCTACACGGATCAACAGGTAAAATAATTGAAAAAGAAAAGGGAACATCAGGAATTTTGGCGACAGAAATATTAGATTATCTACCCCAAGCTATTAATAGCTATAAAAAATCTAGCCAATAACCTGCTCGGGAAATTTTTCAGTAACAATCTCTCTAATTCGAAACAGATCTACTGTATATTTTTTATAAATACCCCTCTCTTCATGTGCATCAACGATATTTATTCCATTATTTAAAAGATCAACAACCGACAAAATCTCATTATCAGACATATGGTGAGTTAATCTATTAATTACTTCCATTTTTATAAAACTATTCTGAATACGCAACCAATCAACAAAATTCATATAATAAATTACTAAATTCTATGGATATCAATTTTCAGCGAGAATTTCATAGGCTTTCATTTTCTCATTAGGTTGTAGATCATTTGGAACTTTATCCTCTCCAACACCTTTATAAATCATAAACCTAGCACATCTTAGTGAATTGCTATCACAATAAGCCTCTTTTTGCTCATTATCCTTAACATTCTTTGCAAAATAACAAATATCTAAAAATTCACACTGATCCATAATTAAAATCCTCACTTATAACTATTCATTGATAATTAATCTGTTCCTATTATACTTTTTATAATCCACCTGGGAACCATCTCTAAGAAATCGCTGTCTTAAAAGGGCTGTACCCTCTCTATTTTCAACCAACTCTTCATCAATTCCCAAATATCTCTCTTCAATAAGATACCCCATTGTATCATACTTTCTTTGATAAATAGCAACAAAATCTTGATCAACTTTTAACTGTCCATAACGACCATATTGTCTAATTTCTGTTAAAACACTATCACTATTATATTTATATTCATATTTGGCAATGCCATTTTGATCAATTACAAGAGAATTATTACTATCATAATTACTTTTTTCAGATAAATTTCCAAAAGAATCATAAGAATATCTAATTATTGAAACTCCATTTTCATTGGGTTTAATATTTTCATAGTTACCGTAATGTATTACTTCAATTTTTCTTCCTATATCATCATAATTCCATCTGTACTTTGCTATACCCCATGGATTTGCTTTTAATTTATCCATTTCATCGTAATACATAGCTTGCAGAATATTTCCTCTATCATCATAAATCCATCTATAGGATGCAAAACCATTTTCATCCAGAGTTAATTCCCCTTGAGTATTATAATTTCTTTGTTCAAGTTCATTTCCCTGCTCATAGTGAGTCCATTCATAAATTGAAACATTCATAAAATCTATTACTGGTTCAAGATCTGAGTTAAAATGTGCTTCTCTAATTTTATTACCTTTAGGGTCATAATCAAATAGAACAACGGCACTCTCTTCCCCTGATTCTATAAGATTATTATATTTATCATACTTTTTTACTTCTATTAAATTTCCTCGTTCATCCCACTCTTTATGAATAATTGCAACACCTTTCTGATTTTCTGCAAGAATATCGTTGCTAGTCAAATATTTCTCCTCTATTTGATTACCTAGTGAGTCATACCTATATTTAATTTTTGAAAATTTTTCATTTTTGCAATTAACGTTATGGCCATCTTTGTCTAAATACATCACTGATAGTAAAATACCTTCATCGCTAAAAAATGATTCAATACCATAATTTCCATTCTCAAATTCAATCTGATTACCTTTATGGTTAAAAGCGTACTCTTTTCTTGAATTTTTACCATATACAAAATGAACAGCCGCAACTCTATTCACACCTCGAATTAACTGGTTTAGAAAATCGTAATAAAAAACAGAAACAGGTCTGCCCAAATCATCATACTTAACTCTATAACTAAAAACTGACTCATCATTACTTACTTTTGAGTTTTTTCCATCTGTAAAAACCCACTTAATAAAATAATTCTCATAAAATAAATTGATCTTTGTTACACCAAAGAATGGGTCACTTATTGAGTATCCACTTCTTAAAAATTCAACAGAGATCAATCGATTATTTAGATAATCAAACCTGTAACTGTTTATTTTTTCAGATTCTGATTCAGTTACTTCATAACGTCCCTTTAAGTGATAATTATAGTCAATTTCAATTTTTCTAAAAAACCTTGACTCTGATAATAGAGGACTATAGATTAATAAAATCAATAATATTGCGAATATATTCTTCATTTCCTGTTTAGCTCCTGGTAATATTTTGTATAATCAACAAACTCTTCTTGTCTTTTCAGCCTTTCAATACTCTCTTTTTTAGTATAATAATATTTTTTTATTAAATATAGATTTTCAATAACACTATCAGGGTTACTAATAAATGGATAAATAATAGTATCATTCTGGGTTTTCAACTCAATATCACCATAGTTAAGAATAATTTCAAGCATATTTCTCTGAATTTTTTTTACACTTTGAATTAATGTAATATCAGATTCAATACGTATCTCTTTGCCCCAAAAAGGTTTTTTCTCAATATCTAATATTTTGCCACCTTCAAATGAGTAAATATCATTGTTCCAATCTACGTAAAACCAGTAAGCAAAAAAAACAATAGGAATATTAACAGTTAAGAATATATAACTGTTAAAAAGATAGCATAAAATTAATGAAGAAAGTAAGAAAATCAAAAGAAAAGGTACAGTTTTAAGAAAAAACAAAAAAAGGCTTTTTCTAAAAACAAATGCTTGACTACTATTTTGCTCAAGATAATTTTCCATATTAAATAAATTCTGCTTTTTGTTGAATAAATACCTGAAAGATGTAATTGAAATAGCCTTATTTAATGATGAAATTCTTTCTCTAAAAGAATTTAACTTATCAATTGCACTTCCAGGATTATAGACTCCTGAAAGAGATATCTTATCTCCTCCAGACTCAATTACTATCTCTCCTAGGTTTAAAATATTATCAATTCTGTTTCTATATAAAATCTTTGTTGAAATTATATTTTCAATTGGAATTGATTTATTAGTAGTTGATATTTTTCGCAAAGTAATCTGTTTTAAAATTGCATATTCACTATTAAATTCTAAGAATTCAAGTTTGTACTTTAAGTAATTAAAAAAAACAATTAAAAAGAAGAGAGATCCTGCAATAAAATTTGCCATGACAATATTCGATTTTTGAAAAAGAATAGTTGTAATATTAGCTATAAAAAAAATTATTAAAAAATATATAAAACTATTTTTTAAAGCATTTCTCATACTTCTATTTATTTTTAAAACCCTGTTTTTACTCTTAATTGTACTTTTTAAAAAGCAATCATCCCATATTTTCTTATTATCCTCCCACATCTCTTCTTTAATTAGTGATAATAATACAGGGTCTTTTTTTCCTAACCTTTTTAGACCAATAATATCAACAGACAATAGAGAGCTTCGCTCAATTGCTTCTAAAGAATAACTTGTTATAGAGTTAGTAACAATTTCTTTGAAATCAAATATATCACCTTGATGAATTATTCTTTCATCAATAATTTTATCATTTTCTCTTTTTCTAATTAGAAATGAACCACTATATACAATTATTAGGCTATTGCAATACTCTCCTTGTAAAAAAATTATATCTCCATTTTTACAATTGTATATTCTGCTAATATTTTCAATTTTTTTTACTTGATTATTGTTTAGGGATCTAAAAATAGTAATAGAGTTATTGAAAGATTCAATCATGTTCTATTTATCGGTAATTTATTTAACTAGTTAAACTCATAAAAACCATTATATGTACCATCCTCAAAAACCTGAATTCTATAAAAACATCTCTCTTTAATGTTGTAAAACAGAAATACAGAACTATACCAGTTAGTAAATAATACATCCTCACAAACCCAATTAAAATATTTATCCAAATCAGGAATTACCAGGTTTTTTTTTAGATCAATAGAATTAAAACTGATTTTTCCTGTTAAATAATTTTCCAAATCCATGAAATCAATTCTCCATGGATTATCCATTGTTTTAACAAAATCAATTAATAAATTTACTCTCAATAGATCTATAGTCTGACCTGTCTTCAATATATTATCCATAGATTTGGTAATTATCCCATTATGTGGAGAGAGAGTAATAGTTCTAGTTTTTCCATCAATAATTGCCCCATAAGGATATCTGCTTAAATATGGACCAATATAGGGATAAAAAGTTGCTGATAAAGTTTCACCTTTTCTTACTTCAATCTCTAAATTGGTTTCTTCTGAGATGAATCTAGTCACAGAAGAATCCTTTGAAGTTAAAATCAAAACACCTCTATTTAACCCAGACAATGTAACTGTTATATTATCAAAATAAATATTGCAGGCTAGGAAGAAAAAAATATTACAAATGATTATCAAATATTTCACATTATCTACTATAGACATATTTTTTTTTATGAATCAAAATTATTAAATGAAATATAGTGAAGATGATTTATTGAAGTTAGAAATAATCCTTGAAAATTATAAGTTAAAGATAGAAAAAAATTTTTTACATGAGGCAATATCAAATTTTAACAAGTTTTTTGCAAGTTTTCATAAATTTTTTCTTACCCTCTGCAATGAAAAAATAATAAATGAAGATCCATATGGAAAAGAGTACGATCTTGATAAGCTTGAATATCCAGATGTAGATGGAATTCCATACAACGAAGAGAGTTATTTTATTTCAATAAGACTTACCTACTTTTTTTCACTTTTAACCCATATAAAGTCCGCAGAAATTCTAAATATTGACTCTCTAACCCCAGATATTATCAGAAAAATTATTAGACTATTAAATTTTCTTGATTGGGATAGAGTTTTTGACCCACAACCGGAAGAGGTAAATACAGAAGGGTTAAATAGGGTTTTGTTTAACTATCAAAAAGAGAGAGGTCAACAATTTGTTATATCAACTTTAAAAGCATCTTTATCTGATATACTAAATTATGCAAACGAACTTATTCTAGATCTGGAACCTGTCCAATTCTATCTTGATGAAAATTATAAACTATGGGTAAGAAAAAATATTTTAACCCAAATGAAATTTCCACCTGTTCTTCAAGGTGAAAATATAAAAAGAGCACACGATAAAATTTCTAAAAAAATTAAAGAATCCGGGAATAATGTCCATATAGAATTAATTGGTGAAATTCTAAAGGAAGATTTCACCTACGATGGAGAGGATATTCGGAAGGGTATAATTTTTAAACTGGAAGATAATGAAGAATCCCTATTCAGTAATAAGGTTGAAAAACCGGAAACCCCAATAGAAAAAATTGGGAAATCTTTAACAGAACTAAGTAAACTAACTAGTCAAATAGAATCAATTATTGATAAAGAGGTTGAAAATTCTGCAATGTACAGAGATGAGCATTATTCAATTCTGGAAAAGTTACTGGATTATATAAAATATAATATTTTCTCTGCCAGAAGACGAACATGCTATCTAATAAAAATTAATGAGATAGAAGAAAGTAAAGTATCAGAAAAAAACATTGAGTTTGAAAAGTTAATAAGTACCGTTAAAGAGCTTAATAAAACATTAAATAACTATAAAAATGGTGAAAGCGGGGATCTGAAAGAGTTATTATCTGAAAACGAAGATGAAATTGAAAAAATTATTCACCAGCTGCTATCAAAGAGCAGATATATTTATAGACACTTGGAAGCATTAGACTCATTTTTTAGACTAAATCTAAATGCTTCCAAAGGAATACAGATAGAACTAAAAGTTCTTCTATCCTGTATAGATAAATCACAAGAAATTTATTTTGAATATAAAAAGCTTATGAATGAATTAAAACTAAACTCAACTACTTACAAGCCTGGTATAAACCTAACAACCTAAAGTCTTCAGCTTGATTTGTTAATTCCTCTTCAATCTCTTTAAACAAGCTCTTATCTCCATCAAACATAACATCTATATAAAATGTATAACTCCAAGGCTTTCCATGTACAGGTCTCGATTCAATTTTTGTCATATTAAGGTTATATTTGTTAAATATTGAAAGGTATTTTGATAATGAACCTTGTTCATCTTTAATTGTAAAAACCATTGAGACTTTATTCCAATCTGTTGTCTCATAAACATCTTCTCTTTTGATAACAGCAAATCTAGTATAATTACCTGGATGAGTTTCAATTCCTTCCTGCAGAATCTGCATATCATAGATATCTGCAGATGCGCTGCTTGCAATAGCTGCCTTTGTTTTATCTCCTAATAGAGAAATATCTTTTACTGCACCAGCTGTATCATAATGGGCTATGGGCTTTAATCCATTTTTTTCAATAAATGCACTACATTGAGCCAGGGCCTGTGGATGAGAATATACTTCTTTAATATTTTCCAGTTTTGAACCTTTCATGCCAATAATTGAGTGTGAAACTCTTACTTTTACCTCACCTGTTATTGAGATATCAGAATAACATTTTAACAGATCATAATTCTCATTAATAGAACCAGCAAGAGAGTTTTCTAGTGGTATTAACCCTGATTCAGCTCTACCATCCAGAACGGCATCAAAAACGTCCTTAAAAGTTGGCATTGGCATTGGATAGCCGATTTCTGAACCATAGTAGTTATAGACAGCCATCTCACTATATGCACCTCTTACACCTTGAAAAGCAGCTCCTATATGTTTTTCTGTTTTATTAATTATACTTTGTACAGGATTTGTTTTTGGAATAGTTACCAACTCTTTATCCATTACCGGAGCCAAAACTTTAATATCACACATCAGTTTTTCAAACTGTTCAGGGTAAAGGGATTGTGGTCCATCGGATAATGCAACTTCAGGATTTGGATGAACTTCAACAATTAAACCATTTGCCCCTGCTGCTACTGCTGCTAAAGCCATAGGTGAGACCTTATCTCTTAATCCAGTGGCATGTGATGGATCAACAATTACAGGTAAATGTGATAATTGTTGAATAATTGGAACAGCAGAAAGATCCAGGGTATTTCTTGTAAAATTTTCATAGGTCCTAATACCACGCTCACATAAAATTACGTTATCATTACCTTCAGCCATAATATATTCAGCAGCCATCAACCACTCTTCTATTGTGGCAGATAACCCTCTTTTTAAAATTACAGGTTTACCCAACTTACCCATTGTTTTTAATAATTCAAAATTTTGCATATTTCTGGCACCAATTTGGAACACATCAACATAATCTTTCATCATATTTGCATCATTTGGCGCAACAATCTCTGTTACAACAGGCAGTCCGGTTAACTCACTAGCCTCTTTAAGAAACTGACATCCTTTCTCTTGTAATCCTTGGAATGAATAGGGTGATGTTCGAGGTTTAAAAGCACCTCCACGTAACATAACCGCTCCAGCAGCTTTTACAGCATAAGCTGATTCAATAATCTGTTCTCTGGATTCAACAGCACATGGACCTGCAATTACAGTTACTCTGTTACCCCCAATTGTTACTGGACCAACATTAAAAACAGTATCACTTTTTTTAAACTCTCTGGAAGCTAATTTATATGGTTTGGATATTGGGATAACTTTAGCTACCCCAGGCATTATCTCAACTTCTCTCAGGTCAATACCATTATGTCCCACAGCACCAAGGATTGATTCTTCATCACCTACAATCTCTTTGACACGAAAACTTTTTTCTTGTAAATAATTTATTATTTTTTCTTTATCATTTATGGATATATTTCTTTTTAATACAATTATCATAAAGTAATATTATTAGAAATCTTAATGTCAATCTAGTAGTAGCGTAACATCTTTAACTAACTTGACACCTTTAGGATTAATTTTTGCAATAGAATTCATTTCAGTATTAAATTTTGTTAAAAGATCACTCCGATAATCCAAAACTTTAGAAATATAATCAAGTGTCATTTTAGGTGTACCTCTACCAGAAACTCGCCCAGAACCAGCATTATACATTGCTAAAGCTGATACTTCATTTTTACCAGTATCTAAACACCATCTGATAAATTTAATCCCTTTGGAAGAGTTTACATCAATATCAAAGAATTCCTCGAGAGAAAGATCAGGAAAACTGGATGAATTTAACTGAAACAAACCTCTATCTATAGATGAACTATTTTTATTAACAGCTAATGGATTAAAACTACTCTCAGTATTGGATAAAGCAAATGCCAAAGTAGGAGGAACGTCATATTTAATTGAGTATTTTAAAATTGTTTCTGCTATAAACCTGTCTTTTGTGTAATTTTCAAAAAAACTAATTACATCATTTCTGGTCTGAGGTGAGTTATACTTATCAATTATTAAAGTTTCACCCTGTGGACTATCCAGACTTTTTACAGCTTCCTGAATAAAGCTGTTTTCTGTTTTATATGCAGCATTCCAAAACACTAGGGTTTCATCTTTTTTCTTAGTTCTATCTGTTTTACAACCCAATATAGAAAAGATAAATAATGTTATAATGGTAATAAATATTAATTCTTTACACTTCATAATTTTTATTCTTTTTATTTTAGACATTTAATCAAGAGTGTCAGAAGCCAAAATATAAAAATAAGTAATATTTTTTGTTGACAAATATCAAAAATGAGCCTTATGTAAGTATTATGATAAATAAAAATCTTAATATACCAAAAATTTTTATTGGCACATGGCCCTTAGCAGGAGAATACTGGGGAGAACAAAGTCATAGTGATTCTCTAAAAACCCTTCATGCTTGTATAAGAGAAAATTTCAAATCATTTGATACATCCCCTGATTATGGAAAGGGGAAAAGCGAACAACTACTTGGACAATTAAAAAACAGAGATCTTTATATTTCAACCAAATGCTTTACAAAACCCGTAAATAGTGTAAAAAAAAGTATAAATAACTCACTAAAACGATTAAATACAGACAACCTTGATATTTTTTTTATCCATTGGCCTTCTACTAAGTATAGCTTTATGCCAATCATGGAACTACTTCTTGAATATAAAGAAAATAAAATTATTAAGAATATTGGAGTAAGCAATTTTAACATTGAACAGTTAGATGAAATAGGAAGTATTGGAAAAATTGATATTGTACAAAATGCATACAATTTTCTTTGGACAGATGATACAGCGTATTTTAAATATTGCAAAGAAAAGAATATAGTAACTCAGGCCTATTCTCCCTTGGCTCAGGGATTATTAACAGGCAAGTTTACCCAGGAATCACCTTTTAAACCAAAAGATCACAGAAATAAAATGGTTCTATTTTCAGAAGAGAATCTGAAAATCATTTATAGATACATATCAATTTTAAATGAAATATCAAAGCGAGAGAATATTCAACTTTCAGCACTTATATTAGCCTGGACACTATCCAAGGAATTTATAGATTCAATAGTCGTAGGATGCCGTCAAAGATACCAGGTCGAGTTATTGAAAGTAGTTGAAAATTTAACTCTAGATCAATCTATTATTGATGAATTAGAAAACATATCAGAAGAGATATCGGTTAGATTAAAAAAAGCTAATAACATCTTCAATCATGCTTATTGATAAACAATAATGTAAAATGTATGCTGATAAGATGAAAAAGTTTTTTTTTAAGTTATTTCTCCTGTTTAATCTAATTTATTTAGCTGGTAAACCGGCAGAATTCAACATTGCAACATCATCACTGGAATTAACATTAAATCCTTTCTATACATATACAGCAAATGAAGCACAAATGCTAACTGGGATTTATGAGGGTTTAGTCTCTTATAACCCAAAAGATCTCTCTCCAATGCCTGCACTAGCTGAATCCTGGATTCTGTCAGAGGACAAGAAAACCTACACTTTTATTCTTAGAAAAAACATTAAATTTAGTAATGGAGATCCAATAACAGCAGAAACATTTAAAAATAGTTTTCTCAAAATACTTAACCCCAAAACAGATGCTGAATTTTCTTCACTATTGGATATAATTGAAAATGCCAGAGAGTTTAGAACAGGCTCAATTTCAAATCCAAATGAAGTTGGCATATCTGTTGAAGACGATAACAAACTAGTAATAAAACTAAAAGATAGAGCTCCATATTTTACAAAAATATTATGTCATCATAGTTTTACCCCCATTCATCCCAATCTTTTAAACACAAAAAACTGGACATTAAATAATGTTATAACCTCCGGGGCTTATACTATATCCCAAGATGAAAAAGCAATTGTACTTAAAAAAAGTAATAACTACTGGGAT
>QKAW01000024.1 GCA_003247135.1 Spirochaetales bacterium
AAAGGAGTTCTCTTTTTTATCATATAAACCAATTATTTTTATCCACTCTTTTGCTTCTGATATCTGAGTTGGGGTTGGTATATCATAAAGACCAATAGTGTCAAAATATCCGGATAAAATTACATTTAATACAGAAATAGAGACTCTGTAATCTTTTTGCAAAGTAGATGATACTAAGCCAATATGCTTTTTTATATCCCAAATAGACTCTCCTGACCCACGCTTCATTCCAAAAAGTGTTATATCCTGTCCATAGGATTGATGATTATCTGCACTTACAATCTTTAAAAGTGTCGATTTCCCAGAGCCGTTTGGACCAATAATCTTATAGTGTTCCAGGGATTTTACACACCAGTCTATACTGTTTAAAACCTTTGTTTCCCCAAATGCGATAGAAACTTTTTTAAAAATAATAAGATCTTCACTCTCTTTTACATCTCTCTTTAGCCCTGGCAGAGTTTCAGGTATATTACCGGAAAAGTGACGAATAGTGTTAAATGATTCACTATTTAAAATATCATCCTTCTCACCCTGAAGAATCATTCTGTTACTATGCATAAAAGCAACATGAGATATTAATGGGTGAATATCACTCTCTCTGTTTAAAATTAATATAAGAGTAATTTCTGATTTTATAAGTTCTTCAATAAAATTATAAAGTGTCCCCTGGGACTCAATATCAAGTCCATCATAGGGTTCATCAAGGATCAGATAATCCGGATTTTTTTCAAGCTCTTTTAATATTACAACTTTTGTTAACTCTCCGGTAGAGAGAAACTTTAGCCCTCTGTCTCTTATACTTTCTAGATCAAATACGCCTTTAAGATCACTTAAATAATCCTTAACAAGGGTTCCCGGATCAAGTTTATCCATAAAATCCGTATCATCTTTTTTTCTCTCCTCTTCTAAAAGAGCTTCAACCTTTTCAAAGGATATATAACCAACAGACTCATTAATTTCGGGAGCAGACAGTATCTCTCCCAGGAGCGTTTTACCTGACCCATTATTACCAATTACAGCCCAGTTTTCACTTCTATCAATAACCCATTCAGGGATTGTTATTAAATTATTGTTAATTTCTTTTGTAAAATTAGAAAATCTCATAGGAAAATGTTATAACTTTTAATAATAAATATAAATAAGAAATATATAATTTTTTAATGAATCAAGACACCAATATTTTCAAGTATTGTAAGGGCATTTTTTGTTTTTACCACTCCTTTTTTCAACTTATAATCATATTCAAGGCTACCATTTGTTACAGTTCCGTCAAAATGGAAGTTAGGAAGTATTCCATCTACAGCAAAGGCAATTTCACTATCATGGGTAGATGCCAAAATAAGAGAGTTTTCATTTTTTGTAAAGTTTTTTAATATTCCTATAGAGGCGTAAATTCTGTCTGATGTATTAGTTCCTGATAAAATTTCATCAATAGTAAACATAACTTTTCTTTCCTTAAACAAGTTCTGAACATAAAGTAGTCTGTCTGCCTCCATATAATATCTGCTTTTACCCTGTTCCAAATCATCCTCAATCTTCATGGAAGTTACTATATAGAAGAGTTCAGTTTTAAATTCCTCCGCAAAAGAGAATCCAAGACTTGTAGCAAGAATCTGATTAATTGAAAGAGCTTTTAAAAATGTGGATTTCCCCGCCATATTCATACCGGTTATTATCAAGCCTTTACTAATATCAATAGTCTGGGGGATACAATTTTCAACCAGTGGATGTTTTACTTCTGAATAACTCAATCCTTCATTACTGAATTCAGGATAACAGCACTCATACTCTTCAAATATAGATAAACAATTTAATACCATATCATAGTAACCAACAAGCTCTATTATATCCCTCATTTTATCAATATTATCTTCAATAAATTTCTTCATATGATAAAATGAAAATAGTTCTATTACAAAGAAAACCCGGAGGTAATCAAATAAAATTGAAATAATATCCATAGCCGGATTTGAACATGTACTCTCACGTATAAATTTGTTATATTTTATCACCTTGCTAAAGGTCATTATAGAGTTTTTATAAGGTGTAAATTCATCAGGTTTAAATTTTTTATCCAGAATCCTGACTACAGATACTGTTCTTATTAAGTAGTTTACAGAGCTAACCAGGGGACCAATTTTTTTATTTGAAAGGTTAAAAATTACAATATTAGTAGTAAATAGTATTAATATAATAATAATTCTAATATTCGGTGGTAAAAAAATAGCTAAATATATAATTAAAGGGGTTAGAAAAAACCAAAAGGGTATAAGGTTAAAAAATCTAGGGGTATAACTAAATCCATTCCAGAGGTCATCAATAACGTTTCCTCTATACTGTTTTCCCAGAATCTTGAAATATTTTTTAAAATAATCAGCTTTTGTTTTATCATCCCTAAAAACTTTAATACTTCTTTTAATTGACTCTGCATCAGCAATATCTTCAGGCTGACTATTTAAATAGTGGTAAAAGAGAGACTCTCCATGGCTTGTTAATGTTCTGTTGTATTTATTAAACAGATCATTCAACTCTAAATCCTTTCTGGTTTGCTCATCAATTTTAAATCTCTTTTTATTACTTACTTTATGATAACTTTTATACTTTATTTCACTCATAGATATAAAATAACCATTAATAAAATGAAAGGCAAATATTAATTGATAATTATCAGTAAAGGTATTAAAGTTTAATACATGAACAGAAAGCTATTATTATCAATATTAGTTGCATTGGCAACGGTTTTAGTTATTAGATTTATATCCCCGGAATTAGTAAAATTTCCTCATCTTGAGGACAAGGGAGCAAGCTGGTACTTCTGGAAACTTCCGGAAGCTACACTTTGGGGAACAGTTACTGCATGGGGTGGTTATCTGCTACATCAGGTGGCAGTAATTGTTTTTATTATAAAAGGGAGGAAGAAAAATCTTAAACCTCTCTTTAATACACAGTTCCTTCTCCTTAACCTGTTCTTTGTTATACTACATATTGTTCAGACTCATATTTTTTATGACGGTATAGCTCAGCAAGTACCTGTGTGGTCATCACAATACTCAGTTATACTTATGCTATCAATTACAATAATCCTTTTAATGCCAAGACGAGGCTTTATTCTTGGGCGTTTTAAAAAGGTCGATAATTCGGTGTACAATTTCTTTAGAAAATATCACGGCATCTATATATCCTGGGCTTTGGTTTATACCTTCTGGTTTCATCCAACAGAGGGGAATGTTGCTATACTTTTAGGTTTTTTCTACATGTTCCTGCTGTTTATTCACATGAGTTTTATTAAAACCAGGGTACACTCAAACATAAAGTGGATAACTGTTTTAGAGACATTTGTAACAATTCATGGAGTAGGTATTGCTTTAATGAATAGTCAGGCTATATGGCCAATGTTTTTAACAGGTTTTCTTTTTATGTTTGTCTATACCTATATGTATGGTCTTGGTCAGGGTTAAAAGGATTATAATACATATTCTCTATGTTATACTTGTTCTTGTTTTATACTATTTTAGAGGTTTTGACAAATTATACGAAGTTACATTTATACCTGTTACTCTCTACGGAATTTCATTATTAATGTTACTAGTGGTTAAGTTGGTAAAAAAAATGATACCATCAAGGTAATGAAACCTTTTAAAACCCTAAAACTGTCAGCAGATATGCTGAAGAACTTAAACGACTTAAACTTTATTAACATGACTTCCATTCAGGAAATGAGCATTCCATATATTCTAGATGGGAGAGATCTTTTAGCACAGGCTAAAACCGGAAGTGGCAAAACAGCAGCATTTGGAATTGGCTTACTGGAAAAGTTGAATGTTCAAAAATTCAGAGTTCAATTTTTAATTCTTTGCCCAACAAGAGAGTTGGCTGAGCAAGTCTCCGGAGAAATTAGACGACTTGCCAGGTTTAAACACAATATAAAGTTGCTTAACCTGACAGGAGGGCTTCCTCTGTATAAGCAGGAACACTCCTTAAGTCATGAAGCTCATATTGTTGTTGGCACTCCAGGTCGAATTACGAAACTTTTAGAAAGAGGCTCTCTAATTCTTGAGGATTTGGTTTCAATAGTTCTGGATGAAGCTGACAGAATGCTGGATATGGGATTTATTGATCAGATTCATGAAATAATTCAATATACTCCCGGGTCTGTTCAAACCCTCTGTTACTCAGCAACATTTTCAGATAGCGTAAAAAAACTGGCACAGGAAATTCTACGAGATCCAATAGAAGTAGTAACCGAAACCCATCACAATTCAAATACAATAAAACAACACTTTTTTAGTTGCTCAAAATCAGAGAAGGAGGAAAATCTTGGTGATCTTATAAAAAGCCACAGTTTTGACTCAATTATAATTTTTTGCAATACAAAAGATACATGCAGAAGAGTTGCGTCGTCCCTTAACAAGAAAGGTTTAAAATGTCTATCTCTTCATGGAGATTTGGAACAAAAGGATAGAACCGAAGTTATTGTTAAATTCTCCAACGGAAGTTGCAGAATTCTGGTTGCAACAGATGTTGCAGCAAGGGGGCTTGATATAAAGAACCTGTCAGCTGTAATTAATTATGAACTCCCTTTTGAGACAGAAACATATATTCATAGAATCGGTCGTACCGGTAGAGCAGGAGATGATGGTTTAGCATACTCTTTTCTTGTTCCAGGAGAGGAATTCAGACTAAGTGATATCAATCAAAATCAAAATAGTGAATTGCAGACTGTAAATTACACTATAAATGATAATACAACTCTTTTTTCTGAACCGGATATGGTAACTATATCTATAAATGGGGGAAGAAAGAATAAAATTAGTGCAGGTGATGTTCTAGGTGCTTTAACAAGCAATCAAGCTATCCCAGGTACAGACATTGGAAAAATTGATAGGATGGATTATTTAACATTTATTGCTGTTAAAAGGAGTTACGCAGAAAAAGCATACAAAATCTTATCAGAAGGATTAATTAAAGGGCGAGAGTTTAAAGTTATAATTCATAAGTAAAATTGTACAAAAACTCGAAATATTTTTTTTATATTTAAAACATTTCAAATTTGATATTGATTAAAAGCAAGGCATGACTTATTCTATCAGTATATTTTTAATAAGAAGGTCACAATGGAAACAGGAATTGTAAAATGGTTCAACTCTACTAAAGGATACGGATTTATTACTCAAGATAGTGGTAATGACTTATTCGTTCACACAAGCGAAGTACAAGGATACATCGACGAAGGTGATAAAGTTCAGTTTGAAATCGGTGATGGTCAGAAAGGACCATGTGCAATTAATGTAAAAAAATTAGCTTAATAGTAATAATAAACTAATTATATTTTATATTTATCTTTTTTAAATCGCTGCCTATTAGGGCAGCTTTTTTTATCTCTGATTATAACTTGTATGTAAATAGTGCAGCCATATAAGGAAATATAATACCTTCATAACCCGGTTCATCAATTTTTGTTTTAAAATCAGTATAGGATATCTTTGGCTGAGTTCCTGCAAATGTGTACATAAGATTAAATTCAAAAAGACTATTAACCTCAACGCCAAGTTTCCCAAATACACCTATATGACCACCAAAGAAAACTTCAGCAACGACACCAACAGAGCCTTTCAAGTAGAATGGAAATTGCCCAATATATGCATTTATCTGAAAAAACGGACTTGGGGCAATTACATTCATAAAGTAGAGACCCATTTCGGTGCTGGCTTTACTTAGTCCCCTTTGAAAGTTGGATATATAGTATTCCGCACTTGTTTGAAGGAGAAAAAATGTAAAATCAGCATTAGCTATAGGAAGGTCATTTGCTACCCCTCCAAGACCTAAATGAAATTGAAGTTTTTTAAATCCTTTTTTATACTCAGCAAAATCTTCGGGAGTTACAATATTATTCTCGTAGGCTGTTAAATATTCAGTAAAGGTATATCCTTCCTTCTTGAAATTTTCCTTGTAGTTTTCAATATCAAAAAGTCCAAGAGAGAATGCTTTTTTTATAGTTTTATAGGGTATTCCCTCCTTAAAAAACAGATATAAATTCTGCTCATCATAATCGGATTTTACAACTTCAAGATAGTTGTCAGGGAGAAAGGTTATATCATACTGTCTCATATCAAGATATTTTGCCGGATTTATTTTTAGTGATGAAAGATCTGTGGCAACTTTTTCATCAGCCCCAAGTAATTTCCAGGTCTGGTAGAGTTTCTCTCTATGACTTAGGGGATCCCCATTCTTGCTTTTTTCAATATAGTATAACTCAATTTTAAGAACCAAATCCTTTAAAGCATCAAAAATCTGGTTGTTATCCTGAATATAGATATTCTCTGTAAAATCAAGATAGGAAGTTTTTACATCTATTATTCTTATATTAAGAACAATGGTATCTGCATAGCTGTTTAATGTACAAACAAGAAGTTTATCAACATCCATAGATTGTCCAATTTCCAGTAGCATAGAGTCTTCTATTTGTAACTTGTTTGCTAACCCTGCATCTTTTAGATACTGCTGAATTACACCTCTTTCAACAATATTGAAATAGTCCAGCTTATAGAGTTCTGTTCGTAAAATATCTGTAAACATTTTAAGATCATTTTGTGGAACTGTCTGGGACATAATATCTAATATGACAATTTTTGGAATTTCCGGTTTTTCCTGAGCAAAAACTGTAAAACAGAATAATGCCCACAGAATAAATAAGTGTTTTTTCATTATTACCTCTTTTTTTTATAAAATAATTTTAATTCATAAAAGTTACAACAATATTTTATTCCCAGTGTGTTACCTTTAAAATTTTTCTTAATAATGTTATTATTAATTATGAACGCAAGAATACATTCATGGGAAACAATGGGTAGTGTCGATGGTCCAGGGATGAGGTATGTACTTTTTTTTCAGGGTTGTAATATGAAGTGTCAATACTGTCATAACAGAGATACCTGGAGTCCTTCCGGTGGACGAATTGTTGATCTTGATACAATAACAGGGGATATTGAATCTTTATCGGGTTTTTATAAACATGAAGATGGAGGAGTTACAGCCTCTGGCGGAGAACCACTACTGCAAAGTGAATTCATTAGTAATCTCTTTGATAGTGTGCATAATATGGGGCTAACAACCGCAGTTGATACCTCAGGACATGTGCAGTTAAATGATATGGTTAAAAGTGTTCTTGGTAAAACTGATTATCTTCTGTTGGATATAAAATCATTTAATGAAGAGGTTCACAGAAAGTTAACCGGAGTTGATCAAAAATTGGTTTTTGAGTTTATAGACTATTTAAAACAAATTAAAATAAATATATGGTTAAGGTATGTTTTTATTCCTGGATATACAGATTCAAATGATGACTGCAGGAATTTAATTGAGTTTATTAATTTAAACAAGAATATAAAAAGGGTTGATATATTACCTTATCATCACTTTGGTAGAGAGAAATGGCTTAAAATGGGATATAAATATCCCTTTGAAAATCAGAGACTTCCTCAACATGATGAAATTGAGTTTTTTAAAAGTAGATTAAAAGAAAGTACTGGTGTTATTGTAAAATAACGTTCAAATGTATAACATTACAAACATTTTTATAAGAAGGTAGTAGCATGGGAAGACGTGGAGAATTATTTTCTACAAGACAGTTTACCGAAGACGGTAAAAAAACATATTTTTTTAATGTAAAAGAGAATAGATATAATGAGCTTTATATTAACCTTGCAGAGAGCGTAAAGAAAGATAATGGATTTCAAAGATTCTCAATAATGGTATTTACTGAAGACCTGGATCTTTTTAAAGCAGAGTTTAACAAAATATCAGCAGTTTCTTTAAATGATGGTCGGGAAACCTACGAGATATCCCCGGGTTCAGGTAAAAGAAAATACAAATTTATATCCAAGGACGGGTATAAAGGCGAGACAGAACTAGTTTTGATAGAATCAATTTTAAAAGATGGTGCTTATAATAATCAGTCCATCAGAGTAAAAAAAGAGGACTTGAGCAGTTTTATTTCAGGTGTGGATAACGCCATTAAATTTATAGAGATCAGTAATAAAAAATAGTATGTTTCTAAAAAGTATGGAGTTAATGGGTTTCAAATCCTTTGCAGATAGAACCCATATTGATTTTTCCCCAGGTATCTCAGCGCTTTTAGGCCCAAACGGTTGTGGTAAAAGCAATATTGTTGATGCAGTAAAGTGGGTGCTTGGTGAACAGTCAACCAAAAATATGCGGGCCATGAAAATGGAAGATGTTATATTTAATGGTACTCAGAAAAGAAAGGCTTTAAATGTAGCCGAGGTTACTCTTACAATTAGTAATGAAACAAGTATACTGGATATTGATGCCCCGGAAATAGAGGTTAAAAGACGTCTTTTCAGGAATGGAGAGAGTGAGTATTACATTAATAATGCACAGGTTCGTTTAAAAGAGCTAAGGGAACTTTTTTTTGATACAGGAATTGGAAAAACAGCATACTCCATACTAGAGCAGGGTAAGATAGACCAGATTCTATCCAGTAGACCGGAAGAGAGAAGATATCTGTTTGAAGAAGCAGCGGGTATAACAAAATTTAAATTAAAGGGTCAGGAAGCTGAAAGAAAGCTGGAAAAAACCCGAGAAAATATTAAACAGATACAGAATATTTTAACTGAAGTAAGTAAAAATTATTTTAATTTAAAAGAGCAGGCAGATAAAACAACAGAGTACAGAACCCTTAAAGAGAATCTGTTTCAGGTTGAAGTATCCCTCCAGATACTTAAAATTGAAAATCTAAAGACACTTCACGAGAAAAGAGGTGAAGAACATTTAAAAAGTGAAAAAAAACTTCAAGAGATTGAAGCCTCAATTCATAATATTACAAAGGAGTTGTCAGATAGCCATCTGAATCAGGGAAAACTAAGACAGGAACACTCTGAGCTAGAAAAAAAACTCTTTGAAATAAATATAGATAGAGAGAAAAGTAAAAACAGACTACAAAGTATTAAAGAACGGGATAAAGAGTATCAGGCTCAAATTAAACAATTAGAAGAAAAAGAGAGTAAATATAGTACCCGTAGCAATGAACTAAAATCTGAGATAAAAGAGAAAAAAGAGATAATTCAGGACTTAACTAAACATTTAGCGGATTATGACAAATTAATAGCTAAATGTGTGAATGAGAGTTTAAAATTTCAGGAAAATATTGATAAAAATATAAAAGAGAGTGAAACGCTCGCTTCTGAAACAGGCATAAATGAAGAGAGAAAAGAGTCTGTTATTAATGAACTAAAGGAGCTTTCAACACTTATAGCAGATAAACTGGAGAGTAGCTTACAGAATTTTTCCTTAGAAAAACATGAAACATTAATAGAGTTATTTAAAAAACAGCTTCAACTGGCAAAGAGTAATCCATCAATCCTTTATAATTTAACAACAGAGTTTGAGGAAGTAGTTAACAGTTTTCCAAAATCTATTTTTAATCTTCTGGAAAAGGGAAGTAATCTTAACAGGAAAAAAGAACTGGACAAGGAGATACTGGAACTTAATGAAAAAATTCAATCTAAAAGAAAAAAGCTTAGTACATTAAGCAGTGACACAGAGATTTTAAGAAATAAAATTGATGTTAATAACCAGGTAATATCAAAAAACAAAATAAGCTCTGCCGAGATGAAAGTGAAAATTTCCGGAATAGAGGATAGTATAACAATAATAAATAAAAACTTAATTGATGAAGAGAATCTGTTAAGTGAATTAAAACGGGAAAAAATTCAGTTAAATGAAAAAATAAAACAACTTTCTCTAGATAAGACTAACCTTGAAAAAAATGAAGAACTGATTAAAAAAGAAGATATTACAAAACAAAAAATGACTGATCTTGAAAAGAGTATTCAGGCAATTAGAAATCTTAATTCAACAAAAGAGTCGGAACTATTAAAAAAAAGGGAAACTCTCTCCTCTCTCTCCCTTCAGGTAGAAAGATTTAATATTGAAGCGGAGCATCTGGATAGTAAACTAAAGGAGATTTATTCTGAATTTCAGGAAAAATACTCGGTTGAATTGGAAGAAGTTTCAAAAAATCTGGACAAAATCAATGGTGATGAGGACTTTCTAAAAGAGAAGTTACATGAAATCAGAGCAAGACAGAAACTTCTTGGTCAGATAAATCTTATGGCACCTGAAGAATTTGAAGAGGTTTCTAAAAGGTATAATTTTCTAAAAACACAGATAGATGATTTAAAAGAAGCAGATAGAAATCTGACAAACATAACAGAACAGATTGAAAAAGAGTCTTCTAAAATGTTCCGGGAGACATTTGAGAGTATTAAAGAGAGTTTTTCCCTAATGTATCAAAGACTCTTTGGCGGTGGCTCAGCAGAGCTTAAATTAACAGATCCTAAAAACATACTTGAGTGTGGAATAGAAATTTATGCCAGACCTCCTGGAAAAAGTCTGGAAAACATCTCTCTTTTATCTGGTGGAGAACGGAGTTTAACCGCTGTTGCACTTCTTTTTGCAACATATAGTATAAAGCCATCACCATTCTGTATATTGGATGAAATTGATGCAGCATTAGATGAAAGAAATATTTCCAGATTTGTATCAACCCTTACTGAGTTTTCAAAAGAATCCCAATTTATAGTAATTACCCATAATAAAAAAACAGTTACTGGATCAGAAGCACTATTGGGTGTTACAATGCAGGAGTCAGGAGTTTCTAAATTAATAACTATGAGGTTGGAACATGAAGAAAAAGAAGAGTAAATTTTCTATCAAAAAATTTCTTTCAGAAGCCTGGATGGATTTAAAATTCAAATTAATAATTATAGGTTCTGTTTTTATAGCAATAATGATCTCTCTAATACTTGTTGTTAGTGACATACAGAGTGATAAAAAAATTAGTGCACAAAAAATCGACAAGTATGAAACATATATAGATAATCTGTTATTGGAAAAATTTACAACTCAGGAACTAAAAAATATGAATCAGGATGAATTGAAGCTTGCTGTTGATATGGTTATAGACGAGATGAATAACAGTTCATCGAATGCACCGGTATTAAAAGATTTTATATTGCCAATTGAAGAGAGTGATTATACAACTGTTTTTAAACTAACCAGAGAACCAAAAACAGAGTGGAATCAGGAAGATATTGATCCCTTCTGGATAGATTTGGACAAGATAGATATTAAAGATTTGGATGATAAAAATTTTGATTTTCTTAAAACTAAACTTAAAGACGTTAGGTAGTCTGTTAACACTTTTCCTACTGGCTTCATGCGTCTCTTCTAGAGGGGAATTTGTTTATTATCAGAATTCAGAAATTGAAGAAAACTTTTTAAAAGAGGAAATTTTACCGGACCTCGAGCCAGATAGTTCCGAGATAAAGATTGAAGTCTACTCTTTGGACATTAAGGGTTTTAATAACAAAATAGAAGAGATGGGAGCTTTACCTGAACTTTTATATAAAAAAGAAAAACTTACTTATAATACCTCTATAAATCTTAAACCTCGATTAAATGAGTATAACCTACCTTTACTGGCTCCTACTTATATTAACGATAATCCGGACTTCTTTAATATAATTAGTAGTTATTATGAGATAAATGAGACATCTATAACAGAAAATACCTGGTTGTTACCAGAAGTTAAACCTGTAGCAGTTGAAAAAAAGAGAGTTCCGGTTATTAAGCCAGTAGTTAAAAAAGAAGAACCAAAGGTTGTAATAAAAACAGAAACAGAAGAAAATTCAAAGATAAAAACCGAGAAGGCTGTAACTGTAAATGTTGAACCTGTTAAAAAAGCTATCGAAAACGAAAATATAACATTTAAGGATAGTAAAAGTGTTATACTAGGTAAATCATTTACTATAGAGATGGATCAAACAGGTTGGTTAATTGAAGATTTAACACCATTTGTTAATTTTGAGAATAAATTCTATACTAAGGATAAGGTTTTATTTGAGTTTTTTCCTAATAAATCAGGTAATTTTAATATTGAATTTGTTAAATATGGTATAAAAGGTAAAGAACTTGGTTTGGTTAACCTTATGGTAATGGAAAAGGATGATACAACCAAAGAGTCAGAAGAGCCTAAAGTTATAGTGCCTAGTATAGTAAAAGAATCAATAAGTGAAAAAGAGAGACTTGAAAGGGAGATGGCAAATATTGATAGTAGCAAAGAACCTGATCTAGTCTATTTTAAACTTGCCGAAATCTATTACGAAGAGGGACTAATAAAAAAAGCCAAAGAGTATTATGAATATGTATACGATAACTATCCCTTTAGTATCTTCTATGATAAATCAAAGGAAAAAATGAATTTTATCCTTGAAAATTTCCTTAAAGTTAGGTAGATTTTACATCTTTATTGACATCTTTAATTTAATATTATAAAAGTTATACCAAACAAAGGGGCTAAGATAGTGTTAGAAAGCATTACACAGAAATTTTCAGATATTACTAAACAACTTACTGGGAAAGGTAAGATAACAGAGAAGAATATAGAAGATGCAGTATCGGAGATTAAAGTAGCCCTTTTGGAAGCTGATGTAAATCTGCGTGTTGTAAGAAGGTTTGTAAACAGAACTATTGAAGAGGCAAAGGGTGAAAAGGTTTTAAAAGCTGTTGATCCCGGTCAGCAATTTACAAAAATAGTTTATGATAAGATAGTATCTCTTTTAGGTGATGAGAATCAGGCTCTTAATTTAAAAAGTCCAAATACAACAACCACTATATTAATGCTAGGTTTACAAGGGGCAGGTAAAACAACTGCATCTGCAAAACTGGCAAATAAATTAAAAAAAGATGGACGTAGAGTTTTACTGGTTGCTGCAGACCTTGTAAGACCAGCTGCTATAGAGCAATTAAAGGTTTTAGGAAAGCAGATTGATGTAGAAGTTTACTATGAAGATCATAAAGATGCAGTAAATATAGTAAATAACGCATTAAACTATGGAAAAAAGAACCAGTTTAATACTATAATAATCGATACTGCCGGTCGACTACAAATTGACCAAAGTATGATGGATGAGATAATTGCTGTAAAAAAAGCAGTTAATCCAGATGAGACTCTGTTTGTTGCAGATGCAATGACAGGTCAAAACGCTGTAGAAATAGCAAAAAGCTTTGATGAGCAGGTTGGTATTTCCAGTATAATGTTAACAAAATTTGACTCTGATACCCGCGGCGGTGCTGCTTTATCCCTCAAGAGTAGCACAGGGAAACCTATAAAATTTATAGGTATCGGAGAAAAAATTGAAGATATTGAACCTTTTTATCCAGAACGGGTGGCTTCCAGAATATTGGGAATGGGAGATGTTGTATCTCTTGTTGAAAAGGTTCAGGAAAGTGTAACTCAAGACGAAGCAGAAGAGATGCAGAAAAAGATGATGAGTGCTACATTCACTCTTGAAGATTATCTGGATCAATTCAAAAAGCTTAAAAAAATGGGTTCCATGCAATCTCTAATCGGTATGATTCCCGGAATGGCAGGGAAGATTGGCGAGGATGATATTGATGAAGCTGGCATGAAACGTGAAGAAGCTATTATTTTGTCAATGACACTTCAGGAAAGGAGAAACCATAGAATTATTGGACCTCCAAGAAAGAAGAGAATTGCTGGTGGTAGTGGAACAAGTGTTGCCGAAGTATCTCGACTACTCAAAAAGTTCGATAAAATGCGACTTATGATGAAGAAGGTTACTAAAAATAAAAAATACCAAACTCAGTTAATGCAGCAGTTTGGTGGACTAATGTAACAGGAGAAATTGTTAATGGTTAAAATTCGTTTAAAGAGATTAGGTGCTAAAAAAAGACCTTATTATAGAATTGTTGTTATGGATTCTCGAACACCAAGAGATGGTAGAGCAATTGAAGAGCTAGGTTATTATCACCCGGTAGAAGCAGCAGATAAACAGGTTAAAGTTGACCTTGTAAAAGTTGATGAGTGGTTAAAAAAAGGTGCACAGTTAACATCAACTGTTAAAACACTTGTAAATAGAGCAAAAGCTTCTAACTAAGCAGGACAGAATGGAAAAAGATCTTGTTGAATACATAGTGAAATCTCTTGTTGATTATCCTGATCAGGTTATTTTAAATGAAATAGAGGGTGATAAATCAACTATTTTAGAACTTAAAGTTGCCGACGGTGATATAGGTAAGGTTATAGGTAAGCATGGAAGAATAGCAAGATCAATACGAACTATTCTAAATGCAACGAATGGCAGTTCAGAAAGAAGAACTGTTTTGGAAATATTGGATTAATGAGTCAAGTAATAGTAGGTAAAATTAGAACTTCCCACGGAGTTAAAGGTTATTTAAAGGTTTTTAGTACATCGGGAGAGTATGATCACTATGCTGATTTTGAAACAGTTGTTTTACAAAAAGGCAGAAGATCAAAAACTTTTGAAGTTGAAGACGTAACCGGTAGTGGAGCTGGAACACTTATTAAACTTAAAGGAATTGATAATCCGGAAGAGGGGAAACTCTATGCTGGTTATGATATTCTTGTTGACGAAGAGTTTAAAGCGGAATGTGGAGAAGGGGAGTATTACCAAACTGATTTAATTGGCTGTGATCTTATATTTGATGGAAAAAAAGCTGCTACTGTGATTAATATGGTTTATGGTGGCCCTGATGATCTTCTGGAGGTTAAAAGAACAGATAATGAAGCTGTTGTTTTAGTTCCATTTAGAAATGAGTTTTTAGGTGATGTTGACATTGCTAAAAAAACAATAGAGTTAAGAGTAGACTGGATTTTAGATTAATGAGATTTAAAATACTTTCACTTTTTCCGGAAATTGTCGAAGGCTTTTTTAAATCCTCAATAATGGCTAAGGCTGTTGATAAAGGATTAATTGAGTATGAGATCCTGAATATACGGGATTATGCTTATGATAAGCATAAGAAGTGTGATGACTACCCTTTCGGTGGTGGAGCAGGAATGGTTTTAAAGGCTGAGCCCTTGGCTGAAGCACTGGATTCCATAAATGCCAAAAATAAAACTGTTGTATTTCCAACTCCTTCCGGGGTAAAATACACACAGAAAATGGCTGAAAGTTTGGCTAAAGAGAGTGAGATTGTACTTATCTGTGGTAGATATGAAGGTATTGACCAGAGAATTATTGATGAGTATGTAGATCACGAAGTTTCGATTGGAGATTATGTTATATCATCCGGGGAGATTTCATCTTTGGTTGTTATTGACAGTATTTATAGACTTTGCGACGGTGTTATAACGAAAGAGTCTCTTCAAGAGGAGAGCTTTCAGGGAAAGTACCTTGAGTACCCCCACTATACGAGACCGGCAGAGTTTAGAGGTCTTAAAGTTCCTGATATTTTAATGTCCGGAAACCACGAGGCTATAGAAAAGTGGCGAAATAAAAAGCGTTACGAAAAAACATTAAATAACAGACCAGATCTTTTAGAGGATTAGGGTCGAAGGATTAAAATAATGGATATCATGAAAGCAGTAGAAGCTGGACAGTTAAAAGATAATCCTGAAAACTTCAACATTGGTGATACTGTAAAAGTATATTACAGAATCGTTGAAGGAACTACAGAAAGAGTTCAGGTTTATGAAGGTGTTGTAATTGCAATTAACAATTCTGGTATTAGTAAAACATTTACAGTAAGAAAGATTTCTTTCAGTGTAGGTGTTGAAAGAGTATTTCCTTTACACTCTCCAAGAATTGAAAAAATTGAAGTTGTTAGACTTGGTAAAATCAGAAGAGCTAAACTTTACTACTTAAGAGATAGAATTGGTAAAAAAGCTAAGGTTAAAGAATTAATCAAAAAGAAAGTGAAAGAAGCTTAGTCACATCAAAAACTGTCCAAATGGGCAGTTTTTTTTTCAATAAAAAAACCCATCAGAACGATGGGCTTTTTTCCTATTCAATTACAGCTATAATATCCTGCATTTGAAGTATCAAATGCTCTGATCCATCAATTTTAATTGGTGTTCCGGCATACTTATCATACATAACTTTTTCACCAACTTTGACTTTTATAGTCTCGGTATCATCACCAATTGTTACAACAACACCTTGTTGTGTTTTCTCTTGAGCTGTCTGTGGTATAAATAGGCCAGAAGCTGTTTTTGTTTCTGCTTCCTCAATTTTAATTAGGACTCTATCGCCTAAAGGTTTAATTTTCACACGTAACTCCTTCTTGCAAGTAAAAACTTAAATATAATATAGTCAAATTTATTTCCAGGGGCAACATTTTATATGTTTTTTTAAAAATTATTTGTCTTTTTAAACTTTAATTATTATTTTTTTATTAAGAATAAGGATTTAGATTTGTGAAGGATAAAATACTGGATAATTTGTGCAATGCAGTTTATGTACTGGAAGACTATAATTTATTTCAGAAAGTACAGATTGCTAAGTATATAAGCAATAAAAATACCCCTTTAAGCAAAGATAGCCCGGAATGGGACATGGTTGTTGAATTAATAAAGGACTATTGGTGCGATCTCCTGGCTTCCGGATACATAAATAATAAGAATAAAAAAGAGAAAGAACTGATATTTCAATCAGTCGAAATAATATTTCCTTATATAACAATTCCTGTAGCATGGTTAGACGGTGTAACCTATGTGGATTTTAAATCATTCAGTAAATAGATCATAATGACACAAATAATACTCTTTTTTAATTTAGTGGGTTAAAATGACACTCTTATCAGGCTAAAAAAAATTATAGAGTTAAAATGACACAAACTAATTAATTTATGCTTTAATTCTTCTCTAAAACCCTTCTATAACTGGCTTAGAAGTTGGCATACATATTGCTTTAGGTAGATATATATCCTATGGAGGAAGCAATGAATTATACAGAAGACAGCCTTTTAGCACTATATTTGGATGAGATAAACAGAATTCCACTGTTAAGCAGGGAAGAAGAGGATGATTATGCAAAACGTGCTCTTGAGGGGGATAGTTTTGCTAAGGATAAGCTAATAACATCCAATCTTAGATTCGTTGTAAATGTAGCAAAAAAATATAGAAATAATGGAATTCCTTTTGAAGATCTGATAAATGAAGGCAATATCGGTTTAATGAATGCAGTAGAGAAGTTTGATCCGGATAAAGGGTATCATTTTATCTCCTATGCTGTATGGTGGATTAGACAGGCAATTCTAAAGGCTGTTTGTGAAAAATCACGATCAATCCGTCTGCCATTAAACCGGGCAAATGAGCTTGTTCAGATTCAGAAAGTTAAAAGAGAGATTTCCAGAGTAACTGGAGAACAGGTAGATAACAGAGAGGTAGCGGCAATTCTGGGTATGGATATGGATAAAGTTAAGGAACTTATCGATATAAGTCAGGATTTAGTCTCACTGGATTCTCCTGGTTCTTCAAATGATGCTGATTCCGGAAGTTTAGGTGATATAATTGAATCCACATATACCTCTCCTGAAGAGGATATTATTAATGAAGATTTAAAAAATAGTATAAATAAAGAGTTAAGTAATTTAAACGATAAAGAAGCTTTAATAATTAATTTGCGTTTTGGTTTAAATGGTAACAAACCTCTTTCTCTACGAGAGATTGGTGAGAGCTTGAATGTTACAAAAGAACGAGTTAGACAAATTGAGAAAAAGGCATTGGATAAACTTAGAATGTCACAGAACAGGGAACAGCTAGAAGTATTTATAGCATAAAAAATGTTTGACTTCCTATATAAAAAATATAATGATTAATTATAGGAACGGAGGACATTATGAACAGAAAAAATGTGTATTTCTTTGGAAATGGTACCGCAGAGGGTTCTGCATCAATGAAAGGTTTACTAGGTGGAAAAGGTGCTAATTTAGCTGAGATGACAAATCTTGGAATCCCTGTTCCCCCTGGTTTTACTATTACTACAGAGGTCTGTAAAGAGTACAGTCAAAATGGAAAAACCTACAGTAACGAAGTTAAAAATGAGATAGAGTTAAATATTACAAGGCTGGAGAGAGAAACCGGTAAAAGATTTGGAGATAACAGTAATCCACTGTTAGTCTCTGTAAGATCCGGAGCAGCAGTTTCAATGCCGGGAATGATGGATACAGTTCTTAATTTGGGTCTAAATTCTGAAGCAGTTCTTGCTCTAGGTAAAAATAGTGGTAACGACAGGTTTGCCTGGGATTCATACCGAAGATTTATTCAGATGTTTGGGGATGTTGTTATGGGTGTCCCTCACTCTATGTTTGAAGAGAAATTATCATCAATAAAAAAATTCCATGATTATAAATCTGATACAGATTTAAATGTTGAAGATTTAAAAGAGCTTGTTGTTCTTTATAAAGAAGTTTATAAGAGCCAAACTAAAAGTGATTTCCCTGAAGATCCTTTGGATCAATTGTGGGCAGCAATTGGAGCTGTTTTTGGATCATGGGATAATGAAAGAGCTGTAAAATATAGGGCAATTAATAAAATTGATGGTTTAATTGGAACTGCAGTTAACGTTCAATCAATGGTATTTGGTAATTATGGAGATGATTCAGGTACAGGGGTTTGTTTCTCAAGGGATCCATCAACAGGGGAAAACTATTTTTATGGTGAGTATCTAATGAATGCCCAGGGAGAGGATGTTGTTGCTGGAATTAGAACACCTGAAAAGCTCCATACTCTCCAGGAGAATAATTTAAACTTGTATAATCAGCTAGTTAATGTAAAAGAGAGACTGGAAAACCACTATCGTGATATGCAGGACATGGAATTTACAATTGAGAAAGGAAAACTCTATCTTTTACAAACCAGAATTGGAAAGAGAACAGGTCAGGCTGCTGTTAAAGTAGCTGTTGATCTGGTAAATGAGGGGTTAATTACTAAAGAAGAGGCTTTAATGAGGGTAACTCCCTCCCAGTTGGATCAGCTTCTTCACCCAATGATAGATCCTAAAACACTAAATGATTTAAAACCTATAGCTAAAGGATTGAATGCATCCCCAGGGGCTGCTTGGGGAGAAATTGTCTTTAATCCGGAAGATGCTGAGGCTCAGGCTGCTAAAGGGAGAACAGTACTTTTAGTACGTCGAGAGACTTCACCAGAGGATATTGGTGGTATGAATGTTGCACAGGGAATTTTAACAGCCACAGGTGGAATGACAAGCCATG